>MEOG01000116.1:0-11997 GCA_001769125.1 Bacteroidetes bacterium GWF2_35_48
TTTAATATTTTTAAAACAGTGCCTAACACTGCGCGTAGCACAATTTTTTTTTCATGATAACGCTAGCCCTACGGGCATGCGCGTAGGGCTAAGGTAAAAAAAACTGTGCCAGCGCAGGTACCGTTAGCGTCCAGTGGCAGAAAATCGACCAGATAAATTTATCCTTGAAAAATAATTTTTGAAATGACAAAAAAAACAAATATCGTGATGAGTTTAAATTGAAATTCTAATGAAAAAATTTAATACAATAATTATTATTAACCTAAATTAAAAGAATATGAACCGTATTAGTTTACTAATCATAATTTTAAGTGTCGTAAATATTTCATTAATCAGCACAACAAACATTGATAAAAGTTATAAACATAGTTTTTCTGGGACTTATTTTCCTGAAAAAATTGATGCCTTTTCTATCATTGAACCTAAACAATATGATAATACAGGAAAAGACATTGGCGTTGGTTATCGCACAAGCGATGAAGCAGAATTGACACAATATATTTACCCTGCTTTAGAAAATGGACAAAAGACGACACTTGACGCTCATTTTAATAATTACAAAATGGCACTTATGACGAATTATGCTGAAATTAAATTAATAAAGGAAGATAAATATGTTTTAAATTCTAAAACTGGCAAATATGCTCAATTTACTTACATCGAAGAGTTTCATAATAAAAGACAAAAACTAAATTCATATTTATATATTTTTGAGGATAAAGGTTGGTTTATTAAAATTCGTGTGACATGCCCAATAAATAATAAAAAATCATGTGATAGTGCTATAAATGAATATTTGAAAAAAATTCCATGGCCGACAATGGTTCGTAAATAATAATTATAAAATATGTCAGTAGAATTTTTTAAATGATAAAATTTGATGAAGTCATCAAAACAATAACAAAAAATTAGAAAGAATAATCAAGAATATTAATACAGCACATGAGTTATTGAGAATTTGTTTTAAACGTCAAAATTATTTTAGAAAAAATATAAATTTACAAAATGATAAAAGACCTGATGATTTGTACAAGCCACCGATACGCTAACACTGCGCGTAGCACAATTTTTTTTTATGATAACGCTAGCCCTACGGGCATGCGCGATAGGTCTAAGGTAAAAAAAACTGTGCCAGCGCAGGTACCGTTAGCGTTCATACTCCAAAAAATCCGTACCATGATAAAATGACAGGATTGATTTATAAAAAAAATGATTGACAATAATATAATGTATAAAGATAAATAATTATAAAATGACATTAAAGACAGCTGATACACAAACCGACCCTATTTTATTTTTTTTTGCCGACGCTCTGATTAATCACACGACCGACCCTATCAAACACACAGCAAGTCTATTTTGTTTTTTATGAATTTAATTGTTTTGATAAGGTATAAAAAACAAAAAACACTTGCTCTTTGCCCGACCACAACCCGATAAGGTATAGCCAACTCACAATAGCACTTTCGTTGTTTAATTTTTTTAATGCTTGCAATGAAAGATAAGCATTAAAAAAATTTGCTCTCGCATCAACAACAAAAGAGCTATTTTCCTCTCGCTCACATTTATTAGCTTTAACCTCATCGCGCCGTGAAAATCCGTTAAATGGGGATTTCTTAAAGTGTATAAATGAACATAAGAATGAAACATTTTGAAGCAGCCCTGTAGGTAACCAATCCTACCCGACAAGGTTTAGTCAACCACCGGAAGCGAGTCTTGCGTAGTCAATAGAGATGTTGGCACGAAGCGTAGACAGCGACTGTTGAAGGTATGCTATTGAGCCTCGAAATAAGTAATGCTGAAGCCTTAACCGTTGTGGTAGTTGGGGCAATATCAAACCAGCGTAAAAGACGAGTTGGGGAGATTCGACCGGGGTCGAAGAACATATCAAAGACAGAAGAGGGTAGCACGGGAACACGGGAGAGCCTAACGTCTCCACACGAGAAACGGACTTACGGATTGTCCGTACCCCAATAATCCAAGCTAAGCGAGTAAATGCAGCCACTCGATAAAGCGAGAAGAAAAGTGTTGTATCGTAAGAGGTATCAATATCGAGGGAAACCGAAGATATTGAGAAGGACGAAGGCAGTCTTAGTATCTTTATAGTACCGGAAGAAAGGTGGGAAATCAGCTCCATGAAAGCCACTGAGTAGGGAAGGAGGATACCTGATTACGGAGCTGTATTTTAGAAACATTAAATGTACCAGAGACATGGAAAAGATGTCAACAGTTGAAGTACAGATAACGGAAAGAGCGAAGAAATTTCCGAATGAAGCATTGACGAATTTGAATCAGTACATTAACGAAGCTATGCTCAATGAGAGCTTCAATAGTCTGAATAAATCAGGAGCTAGTGGAGTAGACAGAGAGACATGGCATGACTATAATGTACAACGAAGCGAACGCATACCGCAACTATTGTCAGCATTTAAAAGTGGACAATATTATGCTCCCAATATCCGAAGGGTTTATATCCCAAAAGGAGACGGAAAGCAAAGACCACTTGGAATACCAACAGTAGAAGATAAGCTATTGCAAACAGCAGTAGCCAAAGTATTAACACCGGTTTACGAAGCAATTTTTTACGACACATCGTACGGATTCAGACCAGGCAAGTCGCAACATCAGGCACTTGATGCACTATTCAAAGGAGTAAGTTTTCAAGGAAAGCGTTATATAATAGACGCAGATATGCAAAATTACTTTGGTAGCATAGACCACCAATGTCTAAGGGAATTCCTCGATCTAAGGATTAAAGATGGTGTGATAAGGAAAATGATAGATAAGTGGCTCAAAGCAGGGATATTTGAAAAAGGTAACATAAGTTATCCAAAAGAAGGAACACCGCAAGGTGGCAGTATCTCGCCGTTACTGAGCAATATCTATCTTCATTATGTTCTTGATGAATGGTTCATAGAACAAATTCAACCACTACTAAAAGACAGTAGTTTTATTATCAGATTTGCAGATGACTTTTTATTGGGATTCACCAACAAGGAAGATGCAGAAAGGGTAATGAAAGTGCTGCCTTTGCGATTAGGGAAATTTGGTCTGACTTTGCATCCTGAAAAGACTAAGCTAATAGAGCTTGACGACAATAAAGGACAGAAGCCAGCGACTTTTGATTTTCTTGGGTTTACCCATTATATGGATAAAAGTCGTAAGGATAAAGCAGTACTTAAACGTAAAACGAGTAGTAAAAAGTTCAGGGCATCTCTCAAACGAATGTATGAATGGTTGCGAGACAACCGACATGAAAAAGTTGGAGAGTTATTGTTTGAAATGAATCAGAAATTACGAGGGCATTATGAGTATTATGGTATTACGTTTAACGGTAGTAGGATTAGTACATATTTCCAAGAGACAAAGCACATGCTATTCTATTGGTTAAACCATAGAGGAGGTAAGGCTATAATGAATTGGAAAACATTCAACAAACTTACTATAGAATGGATACCATTGAAAGCTCCAAAAATCTATCACAGTTATTTAAAAGTGAAACCGTAAACAGAAGAACCGTATGCGGGAAATCCGCTCGTACGGGACTGTGGGGGAGCGGGGAGGTAACAAACCGCTCTACCCGGACAGGCTGCCCTATCAACGCTCTGTCAGGCACAATTTGTTTTTTTTGAATTTAATTATTTTCAGAGGTAAAAAAAACAAATAGAGCCTGTCTTTTCAACGCATAAGCCAATAATGAATTGATTTAATTAGCGGCTTCGCCGCAAAACACATAAGTATTTTCGAGTGTACATTAATCAACTTCGTTCAATTCCGCAACTAATTCATTAGCTTTGATTTTTGCTTGTTTAAGAACAGATTTTCCAGTTTTAGTAATTGTATAATATTTACGTATTTTTCCATTTACATTTTCTTTTACAGTTTTTAAATATCCTTCTTTTTCTAACTTGTGAAAAATAGGATACAAAGTACCAAAAGAAATATTGTAACCATGCCGTTTTAATTCATCTTGGAACTCCATACCAAAAATAGGCTCTTTTTCTGCATGGTGTAATATATGAATCTTTATAAAACCAAGTAGAAAGTCACGGAATATTATGTTACTCATATTGCTAAATTTTATTCCAATTATTAATATCGTTTTTCAAATTCCACCCTTTAGGAATTTCATTATTTTTCAATATTGATTCTGCATGTTCTTTAGCTTTTATAATTTCATCTTTAAAAACTATTCTTTCAAGCCATTTATCAAACAAGGGATTAATTAAATCATTTACAAAAATGAATAATTTTGATTTATCCTTTAAAGAGTTCTTATAAAATCTATTGCAATTTAAACAATTTTCGTTTAATATCTCGTATGACTTTAAATCATATCTGCAAATCCAAACCCATAAACGCATGAGATATTTTAAAGGTTCGCGAAAGAATTTAAACCAAAAAGATTTTTTATATGCAATTTCAATTAGCCTTCTTGTGCAGGTCTTACATTGATTTCTAATAGGTATATTTTGCATCTGAAATTAGCTTAAAAACCTCCAAAATATTATATCAAGAAAAAATATCAGGAAATACAAAAATGAAATAATATAAAGAATCCATTTTGCAGATTCAATTTGATATTTGATAATCAGTTTAGTAATTACTTTATAACTTAAAATGAAACCGCCTATTAATGCGCTTAACAGTATCAGGGATATTAAATTTTCTGCCCATGTAGGTATTTTTGAAACTACCATTTGATTGTTAATTATAGCATTTGCAGTATTCATACCTCTAACATCTTTAAACGCATTTTCAATATATGGCAAGCGTGATGTTGTTTTTAAAATTGCTTTATCAAAATGGGCAGCTATAATGATTGGAATAAATATTAAACAGAAATTTTTGAGATAATTCAAAATACTGATTTTTATTTTACTTAACCGAAGTATTAAATATGGGAAAAACCATAAAATTGAAGGTACGATTAAAAATAAAAATGTACATTGAAATAAAATTTTAATAATTGAATTTTCAATACTAAAATATTGAGTAAAAAAAGTTGGTACAAATAAAAGAATCTTTTCAGCAGTTGAATATTCAGATAAAATCTCATATATAACAAAACCACTAACAACAAAAAGAAAAAAGAATTCTGCCAGCGATAAAGGTTCAATTTGAAATAAATCTTTTGCAAAACCAGTTTTAATAAATGCTGGGTTTGGGCGTAATGGATTTTGCTTTGATTGGTATTCTTTACAGGTTTTGAGACATCCTGCACATAAAATACATTGTGAATTATCTTTAATTTTTGCAGGATATAAGTCAACACCGCAGCTTTTATAATTAAAATTATAAATATGGTCTTTGTGAATACAGGACTTATCTTTACACGAGTCGCAAACATTTGTATTTTTAACTCTCCATCCAAAAAATGAAAGTTTAGAATACAATCCCAATAAATTTCCTACAGGACAGACATAGCGACAAAATGTATTTTTCTCATATATTAACCCGATAAATATGGAAACAATGATTATGGTTGTTAAATATGTAGCCATATATGCTGGGTTTCTATGAATTGCAAAAATGTTAATACCAACAATCAATATAAAAGAGTAAAATATTGTAATCCCCCAACCTGACAAAATCCATTTTGGTCTTTTTTTCTTTAATCCGATTCTTGCAAAAAAAGCTGTAATAAGTTCAACAGGACAAACCATGCACCATACACGACCAAAAAATATTGCTGCTAAAACTATTAGTGGCCACCAATATGACCAAACAAAAAGATTTGCAAGATTTGTATTTCTCAACTCCATTAATATAGCAGCATCCTCTGAGTGAGAAGAAAATCCGATAATCATTAACCCGATAAAAGCTACTAATGAAATTAATTTTAAGGAAATCGGAAAAAATTTGTTTGAAAGAAATTTATTAATCATTTTTATCAATCTTTAAATAATACCAAAACCTAACAAAATAGCGAATGTTAAAATCATAAGTCCCACAATAATTTGAACTGTTCGCATAGTGATTTTTTTTAATAATTTTTGTCCAAAATATGTCCCAATAAATGCACCCAGACAAGCTACTATAATAAATAAGACAGATTTATCATTATTAACTGTACTAAAATGTTTAAAAAGAAAAGATGTTCCATAAACAGTTAACCGTGAAATATCAATTAGAATTGCTGTAGCTATTCCTGTCGCAACGAAACTTTCTTTAGATAAACCAATACGAAGTAAAAACATTGAGCGTAATGCGCCTTGATGTCCTGAAAGTCCGCCAAAAAATCCTGACAATGCTCCACCAATTGGGAGGGTCTTTTTTTCAAAGGTTATTTTCTCAAATCGTTTATCAATTTCAATAATTGAAAAAATAATTAAAAGTATCGAAATAATAAGCTTAATCAAGGTTATATCAAACAATTTAGAGCCTATATGGTATTGATATAAAATTACACTATCTGTTAAATAATTTAATGCAAATGCGCCAAGAAATGCAAAGCCCATTGCTGGTAATGCAAATGAGACAAGTATTTTATAATTAATATGTTTCCATACTAAACCAATTTTGAAAATATTATTTGCAAAATGTACGACAGCCGAGAGAGCAATAGCAATTTCGACAGGAAAGAATATAGCAAATACAGGCATTAATATTGTTCCAAGTCCAAAACCCGAAAAAAATGTTAATAACGCTGTCCCAAATGAAATGATTGAAATAAGTAAATAGTCCATAATATAGTTATAATATCGAAATACGATATTGCAAAGATATATCGGTTTTCAATAATAAAAAATAATTTTAAGAAAAATAATGAAAAATATTTTGAAAAACGACCTGCCAAGTTACAACTGCTTCCTGCCACCTTGTTTAACTGACAGATTATATAGCAAATAACTAAAATCATGTAAAAACGGAATATTGTATCAATAATTAAAAAAAATGCCAAAATAAGTCTTATTATAAATGTATTTAGCATTTGAAAAACTTTAAAAAGTACCTGACATATTTCTTTATCGGGATGTCAGTCTTATTTCTTATTGCTCTGTTTTCTTCAAGGTATATTTTGAATACTTATGTTTCTAAATTGTCAAAATCACAGGTAACAGAAACAACAAAAGATTCTTTAATTACAACAATTAACAAAACTTTCAATTACACACAAAACGGAAAACCCTACCGCATTACTTTTCTCGAATTTGGCTCAAAAGGCTGTTCAGCCTGTCGAAAAATGGAAGAAGTAATGGCAGAAGTTAAAACAAAATATCCCGATAAAGTCAATGTTATTTTTCTGAATATTCTTATTCCCGAAAATCAGCCCATGTCACAATATTTCGGTATTGCACAAATCCCTACACAAGTTTTACTAAACGAACAGGGAAAAGAATTTTTCAGGCATTCCGGTTATCTCTCTTTTGAAGAATTACAAAAGCAATTATTAAGATAAATCATAAAACATTAAAAAAACACATTAAATTATTTGTTAGTCAAATTTATTGTCGTATGTTTGCGACATAAAACATAATAGACAAATTAAGGCTTTATAATGTTAAATTTAATAAAATGTAATATGAAAAATATATTAATACCAACAGATTTAACCGATTGTACAAAGAATACAATTAGTTATGCTATTGCTCTTGGAGTGAAAAGCAATACAAAATTGTTTTTCTACCATACTGAAACTTCACAGGAAAGAAGCAATAAGGAATATGCTATAAAATTCATTAAGGATATTTTCAATGAACAGCATCTTAATTTTGAAAAATCCCAAGTAGAGTTTATCATTGAAAATGTTGCTTTTTCAAATGCACAAATAAAAAGCACAATTGAAAAATTCAATATTGACCTTGTTATAATGGGAGCCAGTCATGAAGGATTAAAAACAACATTTTTTGGAAGTCATGTATCAAAATTAATCAATGATGTTAGTTGCCCTGTTTTATCGATTCCACATGACTATAACAATATAAATATTGACCGTATTGGTTACGCTACCGAGTTATTCGATTTATCAGAAAGAGTAAGAGAAATTGTACCATTTGCAAAATTATTTAATGCAAGTATTGAGGCTTTTCATGTGTACCCTGTTTTCCCTCAAACCATAGATGTAGAAAAATATGATGTAAAAAAATCATTGTCTCAATTACAAAATGAAAACAGTTACAGTAAAATCAATCTGCATTTTATTAAAACAACATTCGACAATGAGCCAATAACGGGTATTCGAGAATTTATAAAATCTTACAAGCCTGATATGTTGGTAATGTGCCATAAACCCAGTGGCTTATTTGATAAATTAATAATGGATAGCGGAACAACCCCTGCAATTGTTAAAACAAGCCCAATTCCTGTTTTGGCTTTAAATCAAAAATCTGTCTGTAAAATAATGTAGTTAAATCACTTTAATAATTTTAGTTTTCTGTCTAATATACTTGTCATTACTCCAAAATCTAAATAAAAATGTTGAATAATAAAACGGAACAATTTAAAAAAACTCAAAAGGAACTTGCATTAATTGCAAAAGTACTTTCACACCCTGCACGAATTGCTATCATTCAAATATTGGCAGAAAAAAAAGAAATAAAAACCGGAAATATTTCCGATGATTTGCCCCTTGCAAGGTCAACTGTTTCCCAACATTTAAAAATATTAAAGAAAGTCGGAATCATCAAAGGAACAATTGATGGTCTTAAAATTCATTATTGTTTAGATATAAAAAAACTCAATGATATTAGAGAAAAATATAATGCATTTTTCCAAAGTGCTATTTCAGATTTTATGTGTAATTGTAAACCTTAATTTATAAAAAATGCAAACTAAAAAAATCCTTATTCTTTGCACTGGCAACAGTTGCCGAAGTCAGATAGCCGAAGCCTTTTTAAAATCGTTCGATAAAAATTTAGACGTACATTCCGCAGGAACAATCCCCACAGAAAAAGTAAATCCCTATGCCGTAAAAATCATGCAGGAAATTGGAATTGACATAAGTAAAAATACGACTAAAAATGTCAATGAATTTCTTGCAAATGAATTTGATTATGTAATTACCGTTTGTGATGGTGCAAAAGAATCATGCCCCATGTTCACAGGAAAAGTAAAAAACCGTTTACACATGGGCTTTGAAGACCCAGCCGATGCAACAGGTACAGAAAGCGAAATAATGAATGTTTTCCGCAAAATTCGCAATCAGATAAAAGAAGAATTTTTAAAATTTAGTAATAACCTCTAATAAAACGGAAACAGTATGCCATCAAACAAACGACTTAATTTTTTAGACCGCTATTTAACGCTATGGATATTTTTAGCAATGGCGGTAGGAGTTTCAGCAGGATATTTTTTCCCTGCCATTGCTCAATTTTGGGAATCCTTAAAATCGTCTCCCGAAAGCACAACAAATATTCCTATTGCAATCGGTTTAATTATTATGATGTATCCGCCACTTGCAAAAGTAAAATACGAAGAGTTGGGCGACGTATTTAAAAACTATAAAATATTAACCCTTTCTCTCATTCAAAATTGGCTGATTGGCCCTATTTTAATGTTTGCACTTGCAATCATTTTCTTTAAACTATTTCCGGGTGAAAATAATGCCAATTTACCATACATGTATGGAATTATAATGATTGGTCTTGCACGATGTATTGCTATGGTAATTGTTTGGAACGATTTAGCAAAAGGCGATACACAATATGCTGCCGGATTGGTTGCGTTTAACAGTATTTTTCAAGTGCTATTTTTCTCAGTTTATGCTTGGTTTTTTATTGCTGTAATGCCCGCATGGTTTGGGATTCCAACAAGTGATGCCGTGAGTAAAATTACAATTGGACAAATTGCCGAAAGTGTGTTTATTTATTTGGGAATCCCATTTATTGCCGGATTTCTCACACGTTTCATAATGATTCGTGTAAAAACAAAAGAATGGTATCACACGAAGTTCATACCTAAAATAAGTCCATTGACACTAATCGCATTATTATTTACAATTATTGTGATGTTCTCCCTCAAAGGCGAATATATCGTTAAAATACCCCTCGATGTCGTTTTAATTGCCATACCATTGCTGATATATTTTGTGATAATGTTCATCGGTTCATTTTTTATGAGTAAAAAAATCGGAGCAACCTACGGACAATCGGTTACACTTTCATTCACCGCAGCAAGTAACAATTTTGAACTTGCTATTGCCGTAGCAATTGCCATTTTTGGAATGAATTCCGGCGAAGCATTCACAGCCGTAATCGGCCCATTGGTTGAAGTTCCTGTAATGATTGCTTTAGTGAATGTAGCTTTTTCATTTAAAAAGAAATACTTTGCAAATACATAAATATTTTGCAAACTCAAAAAAATACAATTATCTTTACAATTATAAATTTTAAAAATTATTAAAATGGCAAGCAATTCGGAAACTGGACACGCAAAAAATGTAGCAAACTTTGACGTTTTATATTCTACATGTGTAGGTTTAGGCACAACCTTTAATCCTGCTAAAGCATCAATAAAACCACCTGCTTTACTCATAGTTTTAACCAATTCAAAAAATGCAATGTCTGCTCTTAATTCCACACTTCCGGCATATCATTTGGGAGTTGATGTAAGAGAAGCTGCATTCGACCCATTAGATAAATTAATTACAAGAGTTTCAAGCTCCCTTAAATCTTCTGATGTAACAGTTCAGGTAATTGACACAGCAAAGACTTATACACGTAAAATACAAGGTCGCAGGGCAAAACCTAAAAAAGCGTTAGATGCTTTTATTGATAGTACACACAAATCTAAAAATGCTTTAGATGCATTTATAGAAAGCACTCACGAACAAAAAACTACAAATCTTGAAGTTACACCTTTACCAGTTCCCGACCATAAAGAAATATCCGCATCACAGTTGAGTTATGATAACCGTCTTGACAACTTGGATAAACTTATAAAATTATTAGGTTCAGTTCCTCAGTATATCCCAAATGAAGCAGATTTAAAAGTTACAGCACTCACAACCATATACAATGACCTGAAAACAAAAAATTCTGCTGTAATAACAGCTACAACACCTCTCACAAATGCCCGAATGGCAAGAAATAATATTTTATACAAAGAAAAGACAGGCTTATTTGCCATAGCTACCGATGTAAAAGCTTATGTATTGTCAATAGATGGCCCAAGAAGCCCTATTTACAAACAAGTAAGCAAGTTGAAATTTAAAAACATTAAGTAATAAATTAATTATCCCTATATCTTTTTTCAAGGAACACGCTGCAAGGTTGCAAAAGTAACCTTCTTTGTTGTTTATAGAACCTGACAAATTAAATATTGAACCTGCCAAGTCCAAACTATGACCTGCTAAATTACAAATTCAACCTGCCAAGTTACAGAAATGACCTACAAAGTTACAACTACAACCTGCCACTTTCAAACTGACACCTGCCAAGTTCAAAACACGACCTGCCAAGTTACAACTGCTTCCTGCCACCTTGTTTAACTGGCTGATTATATAGTAAATAACTAAAATCTTGTAAAAACTGAATATTGCACCAATAATTATAAAAAAAGCCAGAATAATAGAATAAAAAATTATTTTACAAAAATGACAAATTATGATAACAAATTAACCTCACAGGCTCTCGCAGCCAACATCACAATTGCTACCACATTCTGTTTTTCGCTCAAAGCTTCCCACATAGCCATAAAAAACAGAAAGAGGTATCAATTTTTTCCCAACCCTTCGCTAATAAGGTATTTTATTTAACTATTTGCCCTCTCAAAAAAAAAAAAAATGCGATCACACTTGCGACCCAATAGAATATCGTTGACAAAAAAATGATTATCTTTGATTTAAACAAAATGAGTAATGATAAGTCGTACGAAACGCTAACATCGTGTAAGCCCCATTTTTGCAGGGATTGATAACGCTAAGGCTTCGCCTATGCGCGTAGGTCTAAGGTTGCAAAAACGTTGCCTACACGAGGACCGTTACCAACAAGCTGTGATGGGCATTTGAGAGATTTGCACGATGCGAGAAATTAACGAATTTTTTGCCAACGCTAT
>MEOG01000116.1:12108-13221 GCA_001769125.1 Bacteroidetes bacterium GWF2_35_48
ATTATGAAAGTACAGCCAGTTGGTAACACTGCGCATAGCACAATTTTTTTTTTATGATAACGCTAGCCCTGCGGGCATGCGCGATAGGTCTAAGGTAAAAAAAACTGTGCCAGCGCAGGGAACGTTAGGGGTCAGTGCTGAAAAAATCTCGAAATAAAAAAAAATCCACAATAAAATATTGATGAATTCCTTATACACTAGCCATTGTGCAAATTATTATGATGAAATATTATGTGATAAACCTAAAAATAAATGATAAAAAACTTGGATTAAAGTAACTTTTAAGTTACATTTGTAGAAAATTAAAAATATATAGAATGAGTTAAAATGACAAAGATTCGAACAATAATTGCCTATAAAAATTATTTCAAAGACTTCTTGCTATCACAACCAAAGAAAGTACAAGACAAGATTTATAAAATTATTGAACTAATTGAAACAATAAAAATAATTCCATCTAAATATATTAAACACATTGAAGGAACAGATGGTTTATATGAAGCAAGAATTTCACTAGGAAGTAACAGATGGAGAGTATTTTGTTTTTTCGATGAAGGACGGTTAGTGGTTCTCTTAAATGGATTCCAAAAAAAGACCCAAAAGACACCTAAAAAAGAGATTGAAAAAGCATTGAATTTAAAACATGAATATTTTAACGAAAAAATTAAAAATAATGAAAACAAATAAAAATATAACTACTTGGACTGAGATTAAAGATGACGTTTACGGCAAAAAAGGAACATCACGTCGCGATAATCTTGAAAGAGAATTTGAATCTTTTAAAATTGGTTATCAAATAAGACAAGCAAGAGAATCAAAACAAATAACTCAAGAAGAATTAGCAACTATTGTTTCGAAAAAAAGAAGTTATATCTCAAGAGTAGAAAATGATGGAAGCAATATAACTTTAAAAACATTATTTGAAATTGTTGAAAAAGGTTTGGGAGGAAAAGTACGTTTGGATATACAAATGTAACTAAAACAAACTGCAAAAATTGATAGAAAAGCACCGAACCCCTAACACTGCGCGTAGCACAATTTTTTTTCCATGATAACGCTAGCCCTACGGGCATGCGCGATAGGTCTAAGGTAAAAAAAACTGTGCCAGCGCAG
>MEOG01000117.1 GCA_001769125.1 Bacteroidetes bacterium GWF2_35_48
TAACAATAACGGAATTTCAGGTATTTCCTTAAATGCTTCCAATGGGATTAAAATATCTGGCAATAACATTTACAATAATCCAATTGCCATTATTAATATAAGCAGCAATAACAACAAAATAGCTCCGGTTATTACTTCTTTTGATGAGGCAACAGTTACAGGAACATCTGAAGCAAACGATATTATTGAGATTTTTGGCAGCACAGGAAATGAAAATGCCAATGAATACCTCACCTCTGTTACCGCAGATGCAAATGGCAACTGGAATGCAAATGTTGTAACAACATACCAGTATGTTGTTGGCACAGCAACCGGTGTGAATAATAACACCTCGCCTTTAAGTACTGCTATTGAAAAACAACTCTCGCCCGCTCCCGGCTCCACCTGCGCAACGGCCCTTGAATTCCCCCCCGCCACCTACACCTGCACCGGAACAGATATTCAGATTTCAGGGACTGAATATTGGATGAAGTTTGTTGCAGATACAACAAGCATGAAAATCGCTATTACAGCACCTACACAAACCCCTGTTGCAGATATTAGGCAAATTTACACGTATTTAGGAGATTGTGATAATTTAACATTGCTTGAACAGAAGAATTTGGATAATGGGGATATTTTGGAAATGTCCAGAGATGATTTAGTTATTGGTAATACGTATTATTTAAAGGTACTGCAACAAAATGTTGTTAATGGTTGGTTTGGTGTTTGTTTAACAAAACCTTTACCAACAACAAAACTCATTGAGGCGAATTGTGGAGCAACGAATGTAGCTTTGAATCAGATTATTGCAGCCGATTCTATACCAAATGCGACCGAATATACATTCTGGATTGCCGATACTACATTCGATAGTGTCTTTAATAAATTTATTACAAATACAACAAGATATTTAGATTTAAGCTCTGTTGCAGGTGTCGAATTTAATAAAACTTATCTTGTTTGGGTAAATACAAAAATAAATAATATACAAGCAAGGTATGGTTCTGGTTGTTCAATTACGACTGTGCCTTACCCTATAGATACGCCTGTTTATGACACTGGTAAGATATTTATCAAAGTGAAAGATACTGATAATACTGTTCTATTATTTAATTCAGATAGCAGTTCAACCTTTAACCAAAATGCAATATCTAATATAAGTTTCATTAATCATTTTGGTATAACAAAAATTTTCAAACCTTTTGATGTTTCAGATGTCAGGCTTAGTAGAATTTATTCTGTTGAGTTTAGTCATATTGGTAAAGAAGATTCCTTGGTTCTAGAATTTCAGGGTTTGAATTTTATTGAATATGCTGAAAAAATCCCACAACAAAAACTTGCAGCAACACCCGGTGATTTCAATCAAAATCAGGGATATTTGTTAAAAATTCGCGCTTATTTGGCATGGGAAATTACAAATGGTGTTAATGATGTTGTTGTAGCGGTTGTTGATGATGCTGTAAATATTAATCATGAGGACTTAATTGATAATATCTGGATAAACCAAAATGAAATACCTGCTGCTTTAAAACTCGCTATAGATATTAATCCTGCTGATGGAATAATAACAAGTTCTGAACTTATTGCTTATGTTGGTGAAATAAATGGGGATGGTGTTGCAAATTTATTAGATGTTATTGCACCCGGATCTCCAATATTAAATGGTATTGATGATGAAACACCCCCTAATGGTTACATTGATGACATTTTTGGTTGGAATGCAACGACTAATAATAATAATCCGAATCCTCCATTAAATGCAACTAATCTTTATTTTACACATGGTACACATTCAGCAGGGTTAATTGGTGCTACAACTAATAATGGTACAACTGGAATAGCTGCACTATGTTCTAAGGTAAAAATTATGCCTGTAAAAACCAAGGTAGACGGCACAAGTGGTGATAATTTGCAAGCTACTATTTCAGGTGTATGGTATGCAATAAAAGCAGGCGCTAAAATTATAAACATGCCATGGTATTCACCTGCTAATTCCTTAGCTGAGCAAGACGTTTTTACTTATGCTCATCAGCAGGGAATTGTTTTAATTGCTGCTGCCGGTAATGAAAATGCTAATACTCTGCGTTACCCTGCTGCATATAATTTTGTAATTGGCATTGGCTCGTCAACAATGGCTGATCAAAAAGCTTCTTTTTCAAACTGGGGTCCATCTATAGATATTCTTGCACCAGGTGAAGATATTTATAGTACGTTAGCAGGAAATAATAATTCTTACGGCAACTTGAGTGGAACCTCTACTTCTGCTTCTTTGGTTTCTGGTCTTTGTGCATTATTGTTATCCCAAAATCCCTCAAAAACACCAGATGAAATTTTTAATTGTATCACAAATAATTATGATTATATTTCACCTGCTTATATAGGATATCCAACAAAAAGAATTAATGCTTATAAAAGTCTTGTTTGTGTGTTTGACTGCCCTGTTGCTGACTTTAACTCAAATACAAAACTAATTTGTTTGAACGGTACTGTTTCATTTTCTAACCAAAGCTATAATAATCCCACATCATTTTTATGGAGCTTCCAAGGTGGTACTCCATCAACATCAACTTCCCAAAATCCCGTTGTTAATTATAGTACACCCGGTTCTTTTGAAGTTAGTTTAACTGTTACAAATGCGTTAGGTACTCATACTATTACAAGAAGTCAATATATCACTGTTGATAATTGTGCCCCAATTTTAAATAATCAAAGTCAATGGAATTTTGGGCAAAGGGTCGGCCTTGATTTTACTTCCGGTATACCGGTTGAATATTCATGTCATCAGAATGCAATCAGAAGTTGTGCCAGTATTTCAAATAATGCTGGTCAATTGTGTTTTTATACAAATGGCAGACAAGTTTGGGATAGGTTGCATCAGGAGATAACAACTTCAACATTGTTCATAAATGGTAATCCAAATTCTTTAAGCATAAATGGAAACTTTAATTCTAAACAAGGAGTTTTAATATTACCATCTCCAAGCAATTTAAACCATTATTATATTTTTACTGTTTCCGATATTCCTTATAATGGCAATAGTATTAATAATGGGTTATGCTATTCTATAATTGATATGTCAAGCGGTCTTGCCCAGTTAACAACCACTTTAAATGTTCCAGTACAAACTCCAGTAATCCCAACAACAGCCTACTTAACGGCAATTCCATTTTGCGATAATACTGGTTATTGGCTTGTGACGCATGGGGTTGATGGCATTTATTCTGATCAATTGCTGTCCTATTCTTTTACAACTGTTGGTGGTATAGATGTAATATCCTCACCTGTAAATAGTGCTTCTTATACTGCTTCAGCAACTGGAACTGGGATGAACGCTTTCATTGAAACTTCAGGGGACAAAAAATGGTTGGCAATAAGTGGCCTTAGTGTTCAACTTCATTTATACAATATCAATTCATCTTCAGGTGAATTTTATCATTTTAGAAGTTTAGGACTCACTTGTGATGCAATAAGTTTTAGCCCTAATAGTAATTTTCTATATACAGCAATGCCTCCTTATGTTTACCAATTAGACCTGGCAACATTAAGTGATTGTAATGAAAATTATGATTATCTCAGAACAAATCTCGAAATACCTTGTGTCGGCGTTTGTAGTTTTCCCCGTTTAAAACTCGGCCCTGATGGTAAAATATATCTTTCATCCAAGGCTTTCCCTTTTAATCTTTCTGCCATAACCAATCCAAATAATAAAATAACCTCTTTAAACCCGAATGCTTGTGGTCTAAGCATGAATGTAATATCTTTACAAAATATGGTGAGGGATGGTTTCCCAAATATGTATAATACAATCCCAAATTCAAATATTGATTTTGAATGGTGTATTTCAGATTGTAATACAGCCCACTTTCGTGCTTGGGGTTGCGGTAATATTTTAAGTTGGGATTTTGGTGATGGGTCTGCTTGTTCTTCTAATTGTGATCAAGTTACAGAATATATTTATAATACTATAGATTACCCACCACCTTATTCTGTGTCATTACAAACAGATGGTGGCACAATTCAACATGTTGTAGATTTTGGCATACCACCTCAGCCTGATATTATTGGTTTCCAGTCTGTATGTGTTTTCGATGTTGTTCACTATACTACAAGCATACAAAATGTAAATTATTATTGGAGTATTAACGGTACTCAGGGTTATATTCAGGGAGATAATACAGGTCAGGGTATTTATGTAAAATGGAATGCTAATGGAACAAAACAAGTTCGATTAACTATTACAAATGCTCAGGGTTGTACTAATAACATGCAAGTAACTGTTATTGTAAACAATTTACCTACTGCAAATGCAGGTCCAGATCAAATAATTTGCGGTAGTGGCTCAGCTACTCTTACAGCAAATTATAATCTTAATTATTCTTATTTATGGAGCACAGGGCAAAATACACAATCAATAACAGTCAACCCTATAACTACTTCAACTTATACAGTAACAGTTATAAATAATTTAACCGGGTGTACTCGTTCTGACGATGTTATTGTTAATGTTGACCCACCTTTAATTATAGCCGTCACGTCTATTACTAATTCTACAAGTTCAGCTAGCAATGATGGTGCTGTAGACATTACCGTATCCGGTGGCACATTACCATATCAATTTGAATGGTCAAATGGAGCTACAACAGAAGATATTATTAATATAAATCCCGGTATTTATACCGTTACTATTATTGATGCTTTTGGATGTCAAAAAGTTCAACAAGCTGAAGTAAATGATTCTGAAATGCGAATTGTTTATACCCTCGAAAACTGTATTGGGAGTTGCGATGGAACAGCTAAAGTAACGATGCTTTTAGGCACGCCACCATTTACTTATTCGTGGAGCAATGGACAAACTACACAGGTTGCTGAAAATCTTTGTGAAGGTACATATACAGTAACTGTTACCGATGCATTAAGTGTTATCAGATCAAAAAATGTTACGATTAATACAAGTTTTCCTGTTATTGGAAACGAACCACCATCATATAACATTACAGAAAATGTTACATGGGAAGGAAAGATTTATTATATTCAGCAACCTTTAAGCATTGCCGAAGGAGCAAAACTTACTATATCAAATTGTAATATTTTTGTAGGAATTTATAAGAAAATAACTGTAAATAAAGGAGCCTCTTTAATTCTTGATAATTCGGTTTTTGATGGTTATAATCATTATGGTACATATATTTGTCTCAGATTATGGGGTGGTATAGATATTCTGGGCGATGCTAATTTTGCACATCCTTTGAATCCTGAAATCAGTTCACCAAATCATGGTTTTATGCATATCAAAAACAATTCAAAATTATATTGGAACAGTATAATTAATGTTGAAAACGGTATAATATGGCTTAATGAAACCAGCGAAATTCACAATAATCATAAAAGTACTATTCGAATCAATTTAAATAATGATTTTCCTAACCAGTCAAAAATTACTGATTGTAAATTTATTGATAAATATCTTTCTACTGGTTTAGGTGGTAATTGTGCAATAAGCCTTGGAAAAGTCATAGGACTTACAATTGAAAACGTAATATTTGAACGACTGACAACTCTTGGCTATTCTAATGGCATTATGAGTAGTTATCCTGTTCAGGGCAATGTTGATATTAAAAATTGTACATTTATCAATCAAAATCAAGCTATTTCCATTAGGCATAATTCATTGATTGAAAATAATCAATTCACTAATTGTAAGCAATCTATTATTATAAATAATTCACTAAGCAATATTACAATTGCTGATAATCATTTTATTATTCCGCCACCATCGGGTTATCCTGATGCTTGTGGAATCATAACTTATGCATCTTCCGGTTATGTAATTAAAAATAATACATTTGAAAGCAGCGGTATCAGCCCTAATCCTGCTTATGCTTCTTATGGCATTGTGTCCGATAAAACCAATTTTACCGGAACTATTTTTAACAACACCTTCAAAAGCACTGATGTTGGCATACAAACTCAGGACAATAATGCTGGGCTTAACATTCGTTGTAACAACTTTGCTGTAGATAACACCACGCACAATATAGCAGCTTGGCTATCACTTAAAAATTATAATGGCATAGGTTCGCTTATGACACAAGGAAGTGACCTTTGCAATGATATATTCGTTGGCGACCCATACGCAGCAGGGAATGAATGGAGTGAACCATGTAGCGGTACTGGTGAAATGGATATTAAGGTAAGTGCTACAAATCCGATAAATTTTGGGTATTTTGCACACTGGCACGATTTAAGTCAGCATTTTACAACACAACCACTTTGTAGTACTCCTGTTTGGGAAACAAATATAACCCAATGTGCTACAGATAAAACATCAACCTCATGCAGCAATATTAACCCCGATTATTCAGGCGGAGGTCCGGCAAAAAGTGGAAACACAACAAGTGCCTCAGATTTACTTATTTTGATTTCGCAATATAAAACTGAAAAAATTGCAAAACAAACCTTGCTTAATAATGGTGATAAACAATTGCTGATAGATAAAATTCACAACAATATAGACCCCGGTTTGCTTAAAAACGATTTAATTGCCGTATCACCTTATTTATCAGACAAGGTATTGCTTGCTGCTATAAACGAAAAGCATAGCCCTTTACCTCCCGGCATTCTTAAAGAAATCATACTTGCCAATTCTCCGGTAACGTCTGCTGTATTAAATGCTTTAAATCTTCGCATTCCGGCTTTTCCTAATGGTATTATGAAAGAAATAAACAAAGCCCAGACAGGTGTTTCTCAAAGAGCAACAGTTGAAAACAGGATAAGTTGGTTAACAGGTCAGGTATCTTTTCTCGAAAACAGTTTAATCAATCTGTATATTGAGCAGGGCAATTTATCCGATGCAATAACATATATGCAGCAATCAACAAACCCCGAGGTTCAGAAACAGCTTGCATGGCTCCAAATAAGCGAAGGAAATTTTTCAGATGCACGAATCGCTTTACAGGCTGTGTTGCAATATTCCGATGCGCTGAATTTGGAAGAAAACCAAAACTACTGCACCCTGCAAAATCTGCTTCTCGACCTTGCCGAAGCTGGTACGGATATAAACAATATATCGTCTGCACAGGAACAAACCATTAGGGATATCGCAGCTATAAGCACCGGCGCAGCATATTTAGCTAAGCAAATATTATATCTTGTTTATCAGGAAGAATTTGAATTCCCGATTGTGAAAATTCTTCCATCTTCATTGAGGCTTATTTCCGATTTGAAATCTGTTGAAAGCACAAATGTATATGCTACGATTTATCCGAATCCGAATAATGGAATCATGCAGTTAGAATATTCATTTAACGATGGTGAAGATGGTGAACTTGTTATAATAAGCATTACAGGAAAAGAAATAGCAAGATATAAGTTAAATAACAAAAACGGTATTTTTAATATCCCTGAAACCTCGTTAAGTCAGGGTATTTATTTCTATAAAGTAGTTTCATCTGGTGAAATAATTGCTACAGATAAATTAGTGATAATTCGATAATTTTATTATCTGTAATGTAGTATAACTCATTTTGTGTTGTACTACATTACAGTTTTTTTATTTATTTTTAATGTTATTGTAATGAAAAAAATATTTATTTTATTGGGAACACTGGCATTTTTTGCATTTCAAGCAAACAGTCAATGTTTCTTTAACAAAATTTATGATACATATCTTGGAGCTTTTAATGTAGGTTTATCTGTAATCCAAACTTTTGATGGTGGTTTTATTGCTGTTGGAGGTAGCAATATTACACAAACTACAGAAGGTACATATATTTTAAAAGTGAATGCTTGCGGAGATATATCTTGGCAAAAAATATATGAATTAAGTTCTGATAATGGTGGTAATAATGGTAATAGCATTGTTCAATTGCATGACAGTTCGTATGTGATTTGTGGTTCTATGTATGACAGCACTGAAAACGCCTCAGATGGTTTTTTATTAAAATTAAATAAAGTCGGAGATTCGTTATGGTTTAAGCATATTGATGCAGGATATAACGACAGAGCAATTATGCATAAACAAACTCCAGATGGTGGTTTTATTATTGGTGGATATTTTAATGTCCCAAAAGGTAAAGTCTTTTTAGTAAAAACTGATAATTTAGGAAATGTTCAATGGGAGAAGCAATATACCCCCGATACTATTCAACAGAATTTTACAAGATCAATTGATATTACTTATGATAATGGTTATATAATTTCAGGTACTTTTTTTAATTCAACAAATAATAGTTGGGATAATTTTTTGTTAAAAACTGATGGTTTAGGAGATCAGGTATGGTTTAAAGCATATGGAGACAGTCACAATGAATCAATGGCTTATGTTGTCGCAACCTTGGATAGTGGTTATGTAATATCTGGGGGGAGATATCAAACTTCAACAGATTGTGACAGTTATATAATAAAAACAGATAAATATGGCAATGTTCAATGGGAAAGAACTTATGGCATTCTTTCATATTTTGATAATTTCAAATCTGTAAAACAACTCCTAGATAGTTCATATATCGTAGGTGGCAGTATAAAAGATACAATACATACTCCAAATCGTTCACGAATTCGATTAATAAAATTAAATACTCAAGGTTATTTAGTCTGGAAAAAAAATTACACTTATTACGGTGGCGGGTATCAATATGGTGGTGTAGCAGATGATTACTTAGAAGACTTGAATTTAACCAACGATAACGGTTTTATAATCTGTGGCTACATAATTAACAATTTTATGCCCGGACAAAACGATTTACTGCTTATTAAAACCGATAGCCTTGGGAACACCTGTCAAATAGATACTAATACTTATGCGGGTTGTTCATATCAGGAATGTAATTACACTCATGCTGTTTTCTCCGTTTTAACCGATACTATAGATTTGCAATTTATAGATACCATACATTTTTACAATCAAAGCAGTTTTGCACAGCAATGGTTCTGGGATTTTGATGATGGGCAAACAGACACAGTTCAAAATCCGCTGCATGTATTTGATACAATAGGTACTTATAATGTTATGTTGGTAGCTTCTCTGAATGAATGTTCTGATACGGTTTATAAAACCGTGGTTGTGGTAAATTCGGTTGGTATTAAATCTGTTGAAAGCGCAAATATATATGCTACGATTTATCCGAATCCGAATAATGGAATCATGCAGTTAGAATATTCATTTAACAATGGAGAAGATGGCGAACTTGTTATAATAAGCATTACAGGAAAAGAAATAGCAAGATATAAGTTAAATAACAAAAACGGTATTTTCAATATTCCTGAAACCTCGTTAAGTCAGGGCATTTATTTCTATAAAGTTGTTTCGGGTGGTGAAATAATTGCTACAGACAAATTAGTGATAATTCGATAATTTTATTTTCTGTAATGTAGTTAACTCAGTATGGGTTATACTACATTACAGTTTTTATATTATTCTAATGTAACTGTAATGAAAAAAATATTTATTTTATTGGTATCACTTTTCTTAATTATTTTACAAGCAAACAGTCAATGTTTCTTTAATAAAATTTATGATACATATTCTGGTGTTTTTAATGCCGGTCATGGTGCTATTCAGACATTAGATGGGGGTTATATTGTTATTGGAGAAAGTGCAATTACTCAAACAACAGATGGCACTTATATATTAAAAGTAAATGCTTGCGGTGATACGCTTTGGCAAAAAATTTATGACTTAAGTCTTGGTGATCTTGGTTATTCAATAGTGCAATTATCTGATAGTTCTTATGTAATATGTGGTGCTATGTACAATAGCATTGAAGGTGCTAGTGATGCTTTTTTACTTAAATTAGATAAAAATGGAGATTCATTGTGGTTAAAGCCTATCAATGCAGGCTATAATGATGGAGGGAGAATGCACAAACAAACCCCTGATGGTGGCTTTATTATTGGTGGATATTTTAATGTTGCAAATGGGAAAGTCTTTCTGGTAAAAACCGATAACGAAGGGAATGTTCAATGGCAGCACAATTATGCAGTTGATTCACTGGAAAATTATTTGTTATCTGTTGATATAACAGCAGATAATGGTTTTATTCTTGGCGGGACTTATGTAAAGAACAGTGATCAAAAATTCCATTTATTTCTAATAAAAACCGACAGTCTCGGTATTAAAAAATGGGCAAAAAGTTACGGTAGTGTTGAAGAAGCCGGAGGTAAAGCCATTTCTACCTTAGACAATGGTTTCATACAGGTAGGTTACAGGTATTATTCAGCACAATCCAATTCCCGCTATATTATAAAAACTGATAGTAACGGTATTATTAAATGGCAAAAACTTTTCAGTTGGCCAAATAATAGCGATGTGTTCAAAGTTATACGTCAACTACCAGATAGTTCATATATTGTAGGTGGCAGTATTGCAGATACTATTCACTCAAATAACTTGCCTCGAATCCTGTTAATGAAATTTAATAAACAAGGCGATTCGCTCTGGGCAAAAACATATACTTATTACGGTGGTGCTTATCAATTTGGCAGTGTAGCGCATGATTATTTAGAAGATTTGAATTTAACAAGCGATGGAGGTTTTATCATCTGTGGCTATATAATAAATAATTATATGCCAGGGCAAAATGATTTATTGCTTATCAAGACCGATAGCCTTGGCAACACCTGCCAAATAGATACAATAACTTATGTAGGTTGCTCATATCAAGAATGTAATTACACTCAGGCAATTTTTACAGTTTCAACCGATACTATAGATTTGCATTTTACAGACACGATACACTTTTTTGACCAAAGCATTTTTGCTCAGCATTGGTTTTGGGATTTTGGAGATGGACAGACAGACACTACGCAAAATCCTTTACATGTTTTTGATACAACCGGAACATACAATGTAATGATGTTTGTATCTTTTAATAATTGTTCTGATACTGCTTATAATACAGTAGTTGTGATAAATTCTGTTGGGATGCAACCCTTGTTAGATGCTCTTATATCAAATTTTTATATATTCCCCAACCCTGCAAAGGAATCCGTTACAATTAACTTGTTAGAATTTGAACCAGCTGAAATAATTATTTACAATATGCAGGGCGTTGTTTTGCTAACACAGCAGACAAGTGAAAAGAAAACCGTTTTAAACATCAGCAGTTTAGAGAAAGGCGTTTATACGGTGAAAGTTCAAACAGGGAAAGGATTGGCTGTGAGAAAATTGATGAAGGAGTAAATTAGACATTACAATTACAGGCACATTTGGCTTATCCCACAAAGGCAACAACACAAGCACCAAAGCCAAAAGAGCCTGTAATGCTGACGTTTTTCAAAATTTTTCTTCTTCGCTTTTTATAAGAGAAAAATGAAATTAATATATGATGAGAATATGCACATGGCTATAACATTGCATAAGCAGAATTTTCCACTTATTTAAACGCTAGGGCTTCGCCCATGCGCGTAGGTCTAAGGTGTTCCAAACTACTGCCTATGCAAGGACCGTTAGCATTCATACTCCAAAAAATACGTGGTAGATAAAATGACAAGATTAGATTCAAATATATAATATAATGTATCAAAATAAATAATTATAAAATGACTTTAAAGATAGCCGATACACAAGCCAACGCCGTTTTATTTTTTTTTGCCGACACACATTCAATCACACATGCAACCCCTATCAACACACGGTAAAGTCAATTTTATTTTTTTGAATTAAATTATTTTTTATGGTAAAAAAAATAAAAATCACTTTCCCTTTAGCCAACGCAAAGCCAATAATGTATTGCCAACTCACATTAGCACTTTCGTTGTTTAGTTTTCTTTTTGCTTTAAAAAAATATAAGCAAAAAAAAACTTGCTCCGCAACAACAACGAAAGAGCTAATCTGCAATCGCTCTCATTTAATTATTTTAACCTCACGGGCAGCCCTATCAACACTCAGTCAAACACTTTTTGTTTTTTTGATTAATTGTTTCCTAATGTTAAAAAAACAAAAACAGTTTGACTTTTTACAGCGCATCAAGCCAAAGCAGAATTTATTTAATTATTGCTTCGCAAAATCTTATAGCATGTTATAATTATAAATAACTTTAGATATCAGAAAAAGATTTTAATTTTAAAAAATAATTTTAAAAAATAAATTATGGTAAGTGATTTTAAAATTTTTGTCTCAAAACTTACAGATATTAAAATTGAGTTATCAAAAATTCAACCGATGGGTTATGGATGGGTAGAATATGATGAAGCTTATGCTCCGTATGAGCAGATGATGAATATTATAGAAATTGATAAAAATATTGAGAGATTACAAATTTTATTAAGAAGATACAATCTTATAAAAGAAATTGAGCTAATAGATAATATTCTTGAACCTTATAAGGATGATAGATTATATATAATTCAAGACCCTGCTCCCTTAGCGAATGATTATGCTGTAGTAAGAGGATTAGTTGATTATATCGACAATATCAGATTTGCATATTCTGATGAAGATGTTAAATTTCAAAATATAAGTGCAAAGTATTATCAATTATTTTCTATATTAAAAAATATTGAAAATTCCTTTACTGTTTTAAAAAAATATCCAGAAAATGAAGATGAATTTCATATTTTAATTGAAAGCATATTAATATGTAGTTTTCCTACACTTAAACATAAACCTGTAATTTCTCAGCAAATTAAAAATTTTATTCCAGATACCGGTATTTCTGAATCGAAAACTTTAATTGAATATAAATATATTAAAGAGAAAAGCGAATTACCTTTAAAGGTTGATGAATTATTTGCTGATGCTGTTGGATATAAAGATAAAGATTGGAATAATTTAATATGTGTTATTTACGAAACAGAGAGATTTGCTCCATTAGATGCTTGGGAAAAAGAATTAAGGAAAATTAAAAATGCAAAAGTTATTTTAGTAAAAGGAATACCGAATAAGCAATTTAATAGTAATAAAGTCAGTACTAAAAAAACAAAATAGTTATGTCATTTAGATTTAGAAAAAGAGTAAAAATTTTACCCGGAATTTATTTAAACATAGGTAAAACTGGTGTAAGTACAACTATTGGACCTAAAGGTGCAAATATTAATATTAGTAAAACTGGTGTTTATTTGAATACAGGAATATCAGGTACTGGCATTTCAAATAGAGAAAAACTTATTGACTTTAATGAAAAAAAGAATTCTGTAAATCTAAATGATAAGACTAAACAACAATTTTCGACAGAAATAAATTCAATAGAAAATGAACATGAGTTCATTACAAGTGAAGGATTAAAAGGATTAAAAGAACATCTTGAAGAAGCAAAAAAGGAAAGAAAATTATATGCCGATGAAATTAAACAGACAACTGAAAAGCTTGAACAAATGAAAGCTGTCTTGTCTAATAAACAAAATAATTTTTTTTCAAAAATCTTTTCAAATAAAGATGATTTGGCAAAACTTCAAAATGAAATTGATGAAACCGCAGAATATTTAACAGAGATAAAAAAAGCGTACGAAAACAGTAAAGCTGACATTAATATACAATTTGATTCAGAAATTGAGGAACAATATAAAAAGATTAACATTTTATTTGGTCAATTAATTAAATCTAATAAAATTTGGGTTGTTACTTCTGAAAACATTAATACTGAAATGAAATCAGTAGTTAATTGTTACCAGAAACCAAAAATACACAATTTTCGGTAAATTTGAGTGCAGAAAAATTGGCAATTAAAAATACACAATTTTCTACAAAAATATGTCAA
>MEOG01000118.1 GCA_001769125.1 Bacteroidetes bacterium GWF2_35_48
GCATCCAATTCGATTTTTATAAAATAAGGTCCATTTGCCCAATCAATGCCGGCTATGGTACCGATTTGGGTTGAGCCACTTCCAATTTCAATGTTTACCATTCCGAATTCATTCGTGGTAACAGTATGTTCTTCGGAATATACAGATGTACCCGTTGTTGTTCCCTGCAACAATGTAATCCTTAAATTCACATTTTGGGTTTGAAGTGTTAGTCCAGATGCGTTGCGCACTACTGCCTGATAGCGAAAAGAGTTTGGCGTTTGAGCTGTTGCTACATTTACAAAGAATAAAATAGCAATTGCGCAATGCGCAAGCAAATAGTTTATAATGTTTTTCATAAAAATAGTATTATTTTAATTTTTCAAAAGTAGAGGAAATTTTGAAATAGAAAAAATAATAATACAGTTTGTCGAGACGGGGTAATACCCCGTCTGAACAAACTGGTAATACCCCGCCTGAACAAACCATTTAATTCAATACTACCGGAAACCCTTATTAAATTTCCCGGTAACTCAGGATTGAGTACAACATAGCCATTGCAATCATTAGAATATGCCCCGGCAGAGGCACCATTGTCGTAAACATTTGTGTTGCAAACAGTATAAGTTGCGCTGCCTGTTACAGGTATGTTTATTTGCGCCAATGAGAAAAAAGGAATGCATAGGAAAAATAATAAAATACCTTGTGGAGACGGGGTAATACCCCGTCTGTACAAGGTATTATTATTTAAATTTTTCATTGCAATAATTTTTAGGGTTGTTAATAATATATTTTCGTATGCGATTTAATTCTTCGTTGTTTCTGATGATGTGGTCGTAAAAACGTTCCTGCCATTGAAATTTTGCCTCTGGGAATTTTTGATTGATTGTTTTTGTGAATACAGATTTAAAGGTGCCGATTATGGTTGCGATTGATTTGCGGGGGAATTTTATTTGCTTGTCGAGACGGGGTGGTACCCCGTCTGAACAAATCTTTACTTCATGTGTATAAGCCGAATAATAATGAAAAATTATGCTGTGAATATTATTTACTATTGCTTAGTTTTTCAAAACGCAAAATTGCACAAAGCTCTGAAAATTATTAAATTAATTTTTGTGAATTTGTGTTTTTGTGATTACACACAGGTCTTTCGGAAGGTACTCAAGGATACAAAAAAACGGGAATCCCTGTAGGAATCCCCGTTTGAGTTGACCGATCTGGAATCGAACCAGAACTCTTCTGAACCAAAATCAGACGTGTTGCCAATTACACCATCGGTCAGTTTTGTAAAAAGCACTGCAAAAATATAAAAAAAAATCTATCTGCAAATTTTTTTCATAAAAACATCAATATTGAATCCGAAATAAATTTAAAAAAATATTTGTTGTCCGATAAAAATTTGATAGATAGACTAAACCTATTATTAGGACTCATTTTAATGACAGGGCACTCCTACGGAGCTTCAAAATTTATAAATATTATTGTTTTTTATAAACAGTACGTCACTACCTGCCAGACAGCAGGCTGGCGTAACTAAATAATAAAGGAACTCCGCCAACCTACTGGTCGGCAGGTAGGAGTGAACTGTTTATAAAACAAATAGAATTAAACAACCCAAGCTCCATAGATAGGAGCGGTCTGTTTTTTGTCAGACAATAATGATTAAAAAAAATAAAAAAGTATCCTTTGTCATTAAAAAAATCCCGATTAAAAAAATTATTTTATCTTCGCTGTTTCAAATTTTAAAAAAATGAAGAATTATAAATTAATTAACAATGTTACCGGATGGGTTGTTTTCTTCCTGTCGGCAATGGTATATATCTTTACAATTGAGCCTACAGCCAGCTTTTGGGACTGCGGGGAGTTTATCGCAACCTGTTATAAGCTTGAGGTAGGGCATCCCCCGGGAAACCCGATATTTATGATTATGGGACGGTTCTTTACTCTTTTTGCCGGAGGAAACACCGATATTATACCCATTACAATAAATGTTATGTCGGCTCTTGTAAGTGCCGGAACTATTCTTTTTCTTTTCTGGACAATCACACACATTGCAAAACGCATGCTCGTGAAAGAAGGCGAAGAATTTGAAACATGGAAATATATTGGTGTTATGGGCGCGGGCTTTGTTGGCGCAATGGGATTTACTTTCACAGATTCTTTCTGGTTTTCTGCTGTTGAGGCGGAGGTTTATGCCACTTCGTCTTTTTTTACAGCCATTGTTGTATGGGCAATTTTCAGATGGGAAAATGTTGCAAATGAAAATTATTCGAACCGATGGCTTGTCTTTATTGCTTTTCTAATGGGACTTTCAATAGGGGTGCACCTTTTGAATTTGCTTGCTATTCCTGCTATTGTTTTTGTTTATTATTTCAAAAAATATGAAATTTCTCAGAAAGCAATTGAAGGTTTTTTCATCTTGTTTGTTGTTCCTTTTTTAATTTTGCTTGCAATACCTTCTCCGGGAATTGTAACTATTTTGTTACTGGCACTTATTGCTTTATTACTTTGGCATTTTTATTCAAAAAAATTATTTAAACAAACCGGATTCAAAAAGCTTATTCAGGCTACATTTATTTCAATGGCGATTCTGATAGGTATCATGTATGTTATTATTCCTTACACCGTAAAAGCTGCTTCGTGGTTTGAGCTTTTATTTGTCAATGGTTTTGGCATGGGATATAATTCCGGAATGATTATCTACTGCGTTGTTCTTTCATTAATAATTGCCGGGCTTACATACTGGACTTTCAAAAAGAAAAAAATCCTTCTGAATACAATTATGCTCTGCGTAATGGTTATTTTGTTAGGCTATTCGGCAGTTATTATGATTGTTATTCGTTCTAATGCAAACCCTCCGCTTGATGAAAATAATCCAGAAAACGCTTTCTCATTATTAGCATATCTGAACCGTGAGCAATACGGCGATCGCCCATTATTCTACGGACAATTTTATAATGCGCCCATTGACAGATCTGACCCCTATATTGAGGGAGCGCCAAATTATGTTCAGATAAACGGAAGATATGAAATTGCAGATTATAAGATGTCTTATAATTATGATCCTGATTTTTGTACCGTGTTTCCAAGGATGTGGAGCCCGCAGAAAGATCACATGTCTGCTTATAAAAGCTGGGGAGAAATAAAAGGAAGACCTATTCAGATAACCGATAATCAAGGGAAGCCAAAAACAGAATACAGACCGACTTTTTCTGAAAATCTCCGCTATTTCTGGAGGTATCAGGTAGGATTTATGTATTTCCGCTATTTTATGTGGAATTTTTCAGGAAGACAAAACGATATTCAGGGACACGGCGGAATTTTAAAAGGCAACTGGATTACCGGCATTGATGCTATTGATAAAATGATTGTCGGACCTCAGAAAAATCTCCCGGAAAACATGAAGAATAATAAAGGAACCAATAAATATTATTTGATTCCGCTTCTTTTGGGCGTTATTGGGATGATATACACCTATATGCGAGCACGGCAAGATTTTCTTTTTATCATGCTGCTGTTCTTTTTTACCGGTATTGCAATTATTCTATATCTGAACCAATATCCCTATCAGCCACGTGAAAGAGATTATTCCATGGTGGGTTCTTTTTATGCTTTTGCTATCTGGCTTGGTCTTGGGGTTGTTCCGCTTATCAAGCTGCTCAGGAGAAAAATTCCTGCAACAATAAGCGCAGGTTTTGTTACGGTGGTTTGCACTATCTTTGTACCCGGACTCCTTGCTAAAGAAAACTGGAATGATCACGACCGTTCACACAGATATACTTCACGCGATTTTGCTGTTAATTACCTGAATTCATGCGCCCCGAATGCGATAATTTTCACAAACGGCGATAATGATACATTCCCCTTATGGTACGTTCAGGAAGTTGAAGGCGTAAGAACTGATGTGAGAGTTGTAAACCTTAGCCTGTTCAATACGGATTGGTATATTGATCAAATGAAACGTCAGGCTTATGATTCAAAGCCTATTCCCTCCACTCTGGAATATGTTCATTACATGCAGGGACAACGCGATATTGTATTTCTGGTTGACGATAAAAATTCGTTTATAGACGAAAAATACAAGAAAAATCATGCTTTTGAAAATTCATACAAAGAATTATTTACAGGATTGCAAAAAATTCTGGAAAATTCAAAATTCCCCGAATTGCATAAAGCAGATTATGAGAAAATTCTTAAAGGACATTCTCTTATGAACCTGTTAAGGTTTAAATCTATTGTGAATGGACTTGCGCAGAAAACGAACATCGAAAAATACAATTTGCACGAAGAATCCATTAATAATTTACGCACAGCTTCTGATAAACTTATTGAAGCTGTTTCGAATGAATATGTACCTGTTCAGGATGCTATGAAATTCATTGCAAACAGCAGACCTGAAAGAACGAAAATCAGTGGCGGTAACGATCAAGATTATTGCCCGACAAAAAAATTTAGTATTCCCGTAGATCCTGATAAAGTTATTAAAAATGGTACAGTAAGTGAAAAAGACAGAGCTAATATTGTTCCTGTGGATTGGACAATAAATAAGAGTTATATAATGAAGGCAGAAATGATGGTGTTAGACATACTTGCTGCTAATAACTGGGAACGACCTGTTTATTTTGCCATTACTGTTGGAAGCGATAGTTACATGAGTCTTGAACCTTATTTTCAGCTTGAAGGATTTGCATACAGACTTGTCCCTATCAGAACACAAAGTGCAGGAGGACAAATAGGAAGAGTAAATGCCGACATTATGTATGATAACATGATGAATAAATTCAAGTGGGGCAACATGAATGATCCTCGGGTGTATCTCGACGAAAATAATGTGCGTATGATTATGAACCTGCGAAATAATTTTGCTCGCCTTGCAGAACAACTAATTACAGAAGGAGATGTTGAACGCGCGATAAAAGTTTTAGACAAATGCGCAGAGTTGATACCGGATCATATTATTCCGTATAATTATTTTAATATTGCGTTAGTTGACGCTTATTATAAAGCAAAAGACTTTGAACGCGGTAATAAAATGTTGAAAAAACTTTCAGAAAACACGATTAATGATTTAGCATATTATTTCAGTGTAGGATTGGAATATGCCTCGGGTGTTGATTATGAAAAACGCAGAGCTATGGCTGTTTTACAGGAGCTTGTTCGTATTACACGGCAATATAAGCAGGATGATCTTTATAAGGAAGTTGATGAAAAATTCAATGAACTAATGAAGCTGTATTCAGCAACAACGGCTTCTCCCGGAAGCTCTTCTCAGGAAATGGAGGATGTAGAATAAAAAACATTAAAGGTAATTGAGCGGAGTCGAAATTACCTTTAATATTTAAATACTTTGTAAAACGTAACTTATGTTTCTTGCAAGCATCCCCTTTCTGGTAAGAAGTCTGCCTTCAATGGTTGTTTGGAATTTTCCTACTAAGGAAAAGAAAATATACCTTACTTTTGATGATGGACCTACTCCGGAAATTACTCCGGTAATTTTAGATTACCTGAAGGCATACAATGCAAAAGGTACATTTTTCTGCCTTGGGAAAAATATTAAAAGTCATTCTTCTCTTTTTGACAGAATAACAGAAGAAGGGCATGCAATCGGGAACCACACACACAATCATCTGAATGGCTGGAAAACAAAAAATAATATTTATTACGATGACATCAGCCTTGCGCATAAAGAAAATCCAAGTAAATTATTCCGCCCTCCTTACGGCAAGATAAAAGCTATTCAGGCATTTAGGCTTCGTAAGAATTATAAAATCATTATGTGGGATGTTTTAAGCGGCGATTATAATCAGAAAATTTCACAGGAACAATGTCTGAAAAATGTGCTTCGGCATACACGACCCGGCTCTATTGTTGTGTTTCATGATTCATACAAGGCACAGAAAAATCTTTTGTATACGCTGCCTAAAATGCTTGAATATTTTTCTTCTAAAGGATTTTCCTTTGCTCCTATTACATGAAAAAAAATATAAATATTGCGGATTACGAGAAAAGAGCAGAAAAAAATCTTCCGGAAACCAAAAAATTTCTTCAGCGTTTAAAAAAAAATAACCCCCGGAATATTGACTCGCTCGTTCAATCATTACACGAAGAGGTTTTCAATCAAATTAACTGCCTCGAATGTGCGAACTGCTGTAGAAATCTTGGTCCGCTGCTAACTGATAAAGATATTTCAAGAATAGCAACAGCACTGAAAATGCGACCCTCCGATTTTACAACAAAATTTCTTTTTTTGGATGAGGACAGGGACTATGTTTTCAAATCAATGCCCTGCCCTTTTATTGCAGAAGATAATTATTGTGCGATTTATGATATCCGCCCGAAAGCTTGCAGGGAATACCCGCATACAGAGCAGTCCGGATTTATTAAACGCCTGCACCTGATGGAGAAAAATTATTTGTTTTGTCCGGCTCTTTTTGAAATAATTGAAAGGTTGAAACAAAAATAAATTAATTACCTTCGCACTAATTTACATAATCTCTCGTTTAAATAGTTCATAATATATAAATGAAAACAAGCATATTTATTATACTATTAGCAGCCAGTACCATGTTAGGTGTAGCTCAGGAAACAACTCCTGTATACAAAAATGAGGTAAGACTTAATTTTATTCAGTTATTCCGGAATACCTTTCAAGTGGACTATGAGAGAGCTATAACTGAAAAATCGAGCCTGGTTATTAGTGGCGGATTAATTTATAAGAAAACTGATAATTTGGATGTTTTAGGAGGAGTGGGCGAAGTTCAATACCGAATAAATAGAATTTATATAAGTAAAAATGAAAAAAATGAACGAAAGCTGACCGTTTATGCAGGTCCCTTTACAAAATTTAAATATCACGAAGATGAGTACAATCACTTTGTTTGGGTTACTCAGGGAAATTATGTGCCCTCATTAAAAACAGACTATTACAGTACCCTTTCTGTTGGAGGACTTGTGGGTCTGAAATTTTCGTTACTCAAATATATATTTATTGATATGAATTTTGGGGGATGTGTTAAATTTTCTGAAACAAATGCCGGTCGGTCTGAAAATATTTTCCAGGATTCTTATTCCGGTATTGCACCTGCTGGAAATATTTCATTTGGAGTAAAATTTTAAAATATGTATTTAAAGATAACAACTATATTAATATTATTGACATTTTCTTTTGCATCTTTAGCTCAGGTTGGAGGCAACAGCGTCTATGATTTTATCAATCTGCCTAATTCTGCAAGAGTTTCTTCTTTAGGAGGGAATAACATATCACTTAACGACCACGACCTGAATCTGCCTTTTTACAATCCCTCTCTTCTTACAGATTCTATGCACCATCAAGTGGTTATGAATTTCAGCAATTATTTTGCAGGAATTAATTACGGGTATGCTTCTTTTGCTCATAAATACAATGATTATGGTGTTTTTGCTGCAGGAATTCAGTATGTAAATTATGGGAGTTTCAGAGAAACCGATGAAACAGGTCAGGAGCTTGGAAATTTCAAATCTTCAGAATATAATTTTAATTTAATGTGGGCAAAACCAGTCTTGGATAGCATGTTCACAGTTGGCGCAAACCTGAAAACTGTGTATTCAGAAATGTATCAATTTTACTCCTCTGCCTTGCTTCTTGATGCAGGACTTACCTATCATTTACAAAAATGGCAGATGAATGCTGCTCTGGTTATTAAAAATGCAGGCTTTCAGCTCAAGCCTTATCATGATAGCAATCGCGAACCCATGCCTTTCGATATTCAGATGGGTTTAACAAAAAAGCTCAAACATGCACCCATACGATTTTCATTTACATTTCACAATTTGTTAAAACCCGATTTGACGTATGAGTTACAAACGGCAGATACCTCTTCAAAAAAATCCAAATTCCTTGTTGTTTCAGATAAGGTTCTACGCCATGTAATCATCGGAGTTGAATTGCTTCCCGTTAAAAATTTCTTTCTGAATATCGGATACAACCATCAGCGCAGAATGGAGCTTCAAATTGAAACCCGACCTTACCTTTCTGGTATTTCATGGGGTTTCGGATTTAAAATTTCCAAGTTCCGTTTCAGTTACGGACGCGCGCGTTATCATCTTGCAGGAGCCACCAACAATTTCTCTGTAGGTATGAATATTGATGATTTCTACAAAAGAGTTGCTTTAAATTAATCAAAAGTCTCCGCAATAATTATTAGGCTATTCGCCATTTTTAGAGGATAATAAATAAAAATGATATTTAAACATTCACTAATTTTGTCGAATAACCAATTATTATAGTATAGCTTAGAAGTAATCATTCTGGTAAATAATTAGATACTTTTTGTAGGAAACTTTTACATTGATAATAAATACATATTGATCATTTTTTTTACTAAATTATTTGTATATTTGCATATGTTCATAACAAAAAGCAATGATTGACTATAAAATATTATAACAATTGAGTCCGGAAAAAGAGGAGGAAAGCCCTGTATCCGGGGAATGCGTATAAGTGTCAGTGATATTTTAGGTTTTTTAGCATCTGGAATGACAATAACGGATGTAATTAATGATTACGAAGAACTTACAGAAACAGATATATATGCCGCTTTAAGCTATGCTGTAGATCGCGAAAATAAAATATTACAATCATTCCTATCATAACACGATTAAAAATACTAATCATCCTTCTGCTGACTATGTCGTCATCAATGCAGGCACAAGATGGGGGCAAACTCCCCTCTGCAACTGACTTTACCCTAACCGATACCCAAGGCAATACATGGAATCTTTACGAACAATTAGATGCAGGGAAAACAGTGGTGCTCGATTTTTTTTCTACAACATGCGGCTCTTGTATTTCTTCTGTTCCAAATATCAATCAGCTTTGGATTGACAATGGCTCTGGAAATGGGTCTGTACTTGTTTGGGGAATAGAAACAAATAATGCAGGAAACGTACAGATAGATTCTTTTATGGTAAATTACGGTGGGCAGTACACTGCTTTTCAACTCAAGGGAATGATACGGTTTTAAGTCTTTACGAAATCACATACACCCCGAAATATTTTGTTGTTTGTCCCGATAAAATGCTGCAATCTTCATCATTAAATGAATTACAGGATAAAATTGGCGTGTGTCAGGCGCAGAGTACTTTTTCAGAGACTAATAAACCGAGTAACTTTACTGTTTTTCCCAATCCTTTTTCTGATTATTTTGAAATTAAACATGAAATCAAATTTTCAGAAAAAAATTCTGTACTAAAAATTTTCAACATGAATGGTTCACTGGCGTATTCATGCAACCCGGTATCCGGTAACAGACACATCGTTGTCAATACACAAAATTTTGATACAGGTATATATTTTTTTATGCTGTCAAATAAAGGAATTATTTTAGAAAAAGGGTCAATTGTAAAGAATCCCAAATAAAAAAAATGTTATGATTAGACTTCATTTTTTTATGGCATTTGTTTTTTATTATCTGTCTGTTTTTAGTCAGCAGTCACAGGTTGATATTAAAATTACAGGGAAAACGATATATATAAACAGTAGAAAATTAATTTTCGAAAAGGACTCAATCCTTAGTGTTTTGGGGAAACCTGACCGCATTGAGAAAAAAACAAAGAGCCATCATATTACCGAGAAAAATGCTGATGGAGAGAATGATTCTTCTCACGACCGCATAGTTGAAGTTGATGACACGTATTTTATTTATGATAAACTGGGTCTGATTTTTTGTACGGCAAACGGAATATATACAACAGAAGGACTGACGCGTTTTATAATTTTTTTTCCTAATAAAAGGGAATTTGATAACCGGAAAATTTATGATTTTGAACCAAAACAAAAATACAGAGGTACATTTGAAATTGATAACGAAATTGTACCTGTAGACAAAAAAATTTTGCCTCCGGGAATCAACTATAAAACAGATAGCTTTTTACTTTACAAACGTTCCTTTGGTCCGGCATCCATTGCAACAAAAATTGATAAGATTTATTCGTTCAAAACACTGCCTTACATTGAGCTCTACCTGAACAACGGGAAAGAAGGAAAGCTTTCGTATGCGGTGATTCGCAGAATAGAGGAAAAGTAGAAAGAGAAAATCTCCTGTTATCCAATAATTTTCCTTAAGAATCCATTTTTCATCCAGAAAGAAAAAGTCATAGCCGCGACAATTGCCCCTGCCGAATTAAAAGCAAAATCGGGTAAATTCCCGGAACGGTTAATAAAAACTGTTGCTTGCAAAACCTCCATCAATCCGCCATAAAATATAGAAATAAACATTGCTATGCTTGCAGCTTTTTGATTGAAGAAACTAAGCGAAGGCAGCTTATTAAATGCGGCAAGTAAAAACATTGTTAAACCAAAATAAATAACCGTGTGTACTAATTTATCTGCATTCCAAAAAACATAAGGCTCCACAACCTGACCGGGAATTCCACTCAGGATTAATATTATTATTGCCCACAACAAAGGTTTCCAAAATTTTTTCATTCTATTTTTTTTATCATTATTGTCCGACAAAAAACAGGGTGCTCCTACGCTGCTTAAATTGTTGGATTTTATTCATTTTATAAACAGTTCACGCCTAGGAGTTCCTTTATTATTTAGTTACGCCAGCCTGCTGTTTGGCAGGTAGTGTCGTACTGTTTATAACAAAAATTATATTTATAAATACCGAAGCTCCATCGGAGTGCCCTGTCATCAAAACGTGTTGAAGTAACAAATTTAACCAAAAAGATAAAATTTTGTCGGACAACAGTGTTTTTTTATACAAATTCTGTTTGATTTTATATTTATCCGCATAAATCCGCAAAATCAG
>MEOG01000119.1 GCA_001769125.1 Bacteroidetes bacterium GWF2_35_48
TATAAAAAAAATAAAAATTAATGGAAGCTGGTATCTCTCCGAAATTACTAAGCCGGTTAAAGCTCTCCTTGATAAGCTAAAATTAGATATTACGTAAAAAAATGGCGGAGTTATGGTTTAATTTGAGTATTACCGGTTAATGAAAATAAATTCAATAGTGCGGCGGTAGATGTTCAATAGGTGTACAATTGTTGATGCAATAAATGTTCAATTATTGATTCGATAGATGTTCAATTGTTAGTTCAATAGGTGTACAATTGTTTGTTCGGTAGATGTACAATTGTATTCCTACCGAATTTCTATCGAATTTCTATTGTATTCCTATTGTATTCTTAATTCTTAATTCTTAATTCCTACATTTCGTAACCTGCCAGCCGAAAGCATGCAGGCTGATTCCTAATTTCTCCTACCTTATCCTATCCAACGAGCGAACTAACTTCTCGTCTTTCTTTATATATTTATAAGAAAGCAATTGTAAAATTAATGCCAGAATTGGCAAAACAACAGACCATCTGAACTGAAATTCACTTGGCTTTAGTGTTTGAAAGTGAAAAACAATAAGACCAATGACTCCAATTAAAAGAATCGCATTCAGAATACAAAGTTTCATTTGAAGAACTCTTTTTTTGTAAAGGAAAATACAAACCAATGTAATGAATGCCGTAATCAGAATAATTAGCATCAGGGGTGTTGTGCTTATTCCTTTATTCAGTTCAAAAGCAATCGTTTTTATTCCAAAAGCTGAAAAAGAATAATCCTGACCATTAATTTTCAGATAGGCAAAATCTGTAAAACAAAACACAATTGTTACTGTTGCCGCAAGGAGCAGGAAAATAGATTGAATTCTTTGTATCATAACGTTTTTTTTTGCAAAAATATAAAAGCCTGTTGAAAAAACAATTTATAGTTTTATAAAAAAAAGAAAGGAAGCCTTTAGGCTTCCTTCGAGTTGGGTTAGTTTGTTAGTACAAAATTAAACCATTTAATTCTGATACAAAGATACAACTTGAATGTCTTTTAACCAATGTCTTTCAATAGTTGTGTGTATATTTCATTACAGTTAAAAACCTATTAAAAAATAGGATTTCAATTAAAGAAATTATTATATTTGACGCCATGAAACAGATAATTAATCGTTCAAATAGTTTGATTAATAATGAGATGAATTTATTCTTGAGTCACTTGACTGAAGAAGAGTTGGGCATTTATTGCAAGCATCGGGTTGAACTTAAATTTAAAAAGGGACAGGATATTTGCAAGCAGGGATCCTTTGCAAATCATGTTTTTTATTTAAAGGAGGGTTTGGTTAAATTATATACCGAAGGTGATAAGAAAAATATTATTCTCAGCGTATACAAACCTCCTGTTTATGTCGGATTACTTTCTCTTTTTGGCGAAAATTTTTATCAGTTTTCGCTCTCTGCCCTTGAAGATTCAAAAGTTTGCCTTATCGAACTGGACTGGTTTAAAAAGCTTATTACCTTAAATGGAAATTTTGGATTGGAAGTTATTACGTATTTGTCGCAATCTGCAAATTATATTCTGCATAATAAGATAAAAATGGGACAAAAACAGATGAGAGGAAAAGTTGCTTCGGTTGTCTTATTTTTTTATAGAAATATTTTTGAAAAACTTGATTTTACACTTCCCATAACCAGAAAAGAAATGGCTGAATTTGCAGGATTATCAACTGAAAATCTTATAACCGCTTTGTCTGAATTTCGTAAAGACAAGCTCATTGAAGTTGATGGGAAAAAAATTAATATTCTGAATGCAGCAGGTTTGGAAGAAATTAGTAACCACTATTGATCAACTGTTTCTGATATTTTTATTAAAGGAATAGCGCCAATAAGCTTTTTCGTGTATTCTTTTTCGGGAGAATTGTAAATCTGATCAGCCTCTCCCATCTCCTCAATCTGTCCATTTTGCATTACCACCATTCTGTCCGACATATATTTTACTACAGAAAGATCATGTGAAATAAATATAAAGGTAAGCTTAAATTCTTCTTTTAAAGAATTTAATAAATTCAGAACTTGTGCCTGTACAGAGACATCCAGCGCAGAGACGGATTCATCGCAAATAATAAATTCCGGTTGAACGGCAAGTGCGCGCGCAATACCAATTCGTTGTCGTTGCCCTCCCGAAAATTCATGTGGATAACGAGCGTAATGAGAACTTTCTAATCCGACTTTCTGCAATAATTCCAGTGCAATTTGTTTGCGATCATTATTGTTTTTTCCAATACCATGAACAATCATGGGCTCGGTAATCGTGTCGCCAACAGTGAGCCTTGGGTTCAGCGAGGAATAGGGATCCTGAAAAATAATCTGAATTTTTTTTCTGAATTTACGGATTTCAGTGCTGCTGAGTTTGTTTAACGCAATTTCATTGTAATGGATATCTCCTTGCGCATTTTCTGTTAATTGAAGAATGGTTCTACCCAGAGTGGTTTTACCGCAACCTGATTCTCCGACCAATCCTAATGTTTCGCCTTTATATACATCAAAGCTGACATTATTGACTGCAATAAACTCTTTTGTTGTTTTGCCCATCATATTTTTTTTAACAGGAAAGACAACTTTCAGGTTTGTTATTTTCAGGATGGGGTCTTTTTCATAAATATTTTCATGAAATATTTTTCTTTCTTCATTAGAAATAATAATGGGAATATGTTCTTTGCCATCAAGAAAATCGGATACCACAGCAAGAGTTTTTACTCTGTTTACCGTTGATGGACGGCATGCAAGCAGACCCTTTGTATATGCATTCTGGGGGTTGGAAAGCAGGTCGCGGGTTTTTCCTTCTTCCATAATTTTTCCTTTATACATCACCAAAACCCGGTGGGCAATATCTGCAATCACTCCCAAATCATGAGAAATAAAAATAATACTCAAATTGTATTTTGCCTGCAGATTTTTCAGAAGTTCGAGTATTGTTTTCTGAACTGTTACATCAAGGGCAGTTGTAGGCTCATCTGCAATTATCAGCGAAGGATTACAGCTCATGGCCATTGCAATCATCACACGTTGTTTTTGCCCTCCGGAAAGCTGAAAGGGATAACTGTTAAAAGCTTTTTCAGGATCGGGAAGCAATACTTCGGAAAATAAGTGCAGCACTTTTTCTTTTGCTTGTTTTTTTGAAATTTTATTGTGTGCAAGAATGGCTTCCACAACCTGATTACCGCATGTAAAGACAGGATTCAGGGAGGTCATGGGTTCCTGAAATATCATTGCAATTTTATTCCCGCGTAAATGTCTTTTATAATTTTCATCGGCGTGTAATAAATTTATTTTATGTTCCTCGCTTTCGTGAAAAATAATTTCGCCTGATGAAATAATTGCCGATGGCGGAAGCAATCCCATAATTGCAAGAGAAGAAATAGATTTGCCCGAGCCTGATTCCCCAACAATGCCAATAGTTTCTCCTTTTTTTAAAGAAAAAGAAAAATTAGTTACAGCATCAAATAATTGACCATCTACCGAAAACTGAATACTGAGATTTTTTATTTCAAGAATCTGACATTTCATGATTTTTCAAAAATACAATAATTTTTGAGCTTACATGCTGAACTAAAGAAAATCCTGTTAATTTTGTGCACCGAAATATCTTGTTTACAGAGAGTTTCAAGAAAAATAAATATTTTTGGGAACGTTTTAAAAAAACGATAGTCTATTGAATGGGAAATAATGTATGACGAGGCGAAAATAATCGAAGGATGCAGGAAATACAACAAGCAGGCGCAAAAAATGCTGTATGAAAAATACGCGCCCATGCTTAGGGGGATTTGTCTTCGTTACGTTAATAACCCACAGGAGGCTAAAGATATTGTACAGGACGGCTTTCTGAAAGTTTTTTCAAATATTTCCCAGTTTAAAGGGCAAGGTTCTTTTGAAGGTTGGCTTAAACGTATTTTCGTGAATACTGCGATTACACATTTTAATAAAAACAAAAAACATTATTATCATTCGGATATTACAGAAATACGCGAAACAAGCATAAATAGTCAGGCAGAGGATACTGAGAATTCTTCAGAAATTGAAATTGATTTAAGCGATGTTGATGAAAATACTATTGATTACAATATGATAAAAAATGCTGAATTTTCTCAGGAAGAATTGCTCGAAGCCTTGAAAGTTGTTCCTGAAATGTTCAGAATCGTTTTTAATCTGTATGCTGTAGAAAATTATCAACACAAAGATATTGCAGATGTGCTGAAGATTGACGAAAACACTTCAAGAACAAGATTATTGAGAGCAAAAAAAATTATCCAAAGAGAACTTTATAAAATGAGCATAAAAAAATTAGCAAAATAATTGCTTGATGATTGAAAAAGATCACATAGAAAATTTATACGAAAAATCTTTTGAGGATTTTTCTGATGCATCCGATGCCGGTGATTGGGCTGCGCTTTCCGGTAAGGTTGCAAAGCAAAATTTCATGAAATTCGGATTGTCTCATTTTAATATCTATTACACGTTATTAATTGTTTCTGTTATAACCATAGCAGGTGTTTTTTTCATGCAAAACAGCAAAAATGTTTCTGCTTCTTCTGAAAATTCTGTACCTGAAACACAAAACAAAGTTGTAGCACCTGCGGAAAATAAAACGAATGAAGACAATATTAAGGATGCAGCATTTGATGTCTCTATTAAAGAAAAAATTGAAAATGCTAATGAGGAAAGTGTAATTGAGAAGAAGACGAATTCAAAGAATAACTCAGAAATTATTTATTCAGCCCCTGACAAAAAACAAGTTCAGGAAAATAAAAATCTGAATCAAGAGAAAGTAAAGGATACTCCTGTTAAAGAAGAAATAATTAATAAAGAAAGTCCGGTTCAGAATAGTAAAGAAGAGCTTCCTGTTATTACACATCCAGAGGAAAATGCTAAAGATATTCCAGCCGATGTAAATCAAATAAAAGAACAAACCAAACCTGCTCCTGTCAGAAAAACGATAAGCATCGAACAGCATGATACAATATATAAAAATGATACGGTGATGGTAAAAGGGAAGTTAAAATTCAAGAAGAGGAATTAAATTACCTACACACATGCCCACTAAAATTTTTATTTTGTTTGTTTCCTTTTCATGTTTGATTTCTCCCGGCGTTTTCTCAAATGTTTCTGATGCTATTTATTGTTTCAATAATCCTTCTAAAGATACAATAAGGGCAAGCAATGATTCTGTGATATACGATACGGTATATGTAAAAAAAGAACCTGTATATGTAAGCAAAGAAATTAAAGTGGATGACCCTGCAAGTATTGTTTATCTATCTCTGGGGTTTTATGCTTCTCCATTATTTTCTGCAAATAATTATTCTGTCAAATCGGAAACTTACGAGTTATATAAATTGAAATTAAGAGATGCTGTTTCTGAACGAACAGGTTTTACCCTTGGAGCTTATGCTTTATTCTTTAACAGAAAATTCAGAACAGAAATCGGCTTTGCCATTACCCGCATCAATGATGATTTTTTTTACACTGCAAAGCAAACACTGATTGATTCAAGTTTAACAATCATTACAGATACCTTGGATGTATATTATATTGTATCAGGAACAGATACTTCTGCTGTATACATAACAGAGAACAGACAGTTCACCCTTATTGATACATTGCAGAAAAAATATGAATATGAGCAAAAAAATACGATTACTAATTTTGAAATTCCTGTTCTTTTCGGATATGAATTGAATTATAAGAAATTTGCAATTACTCCAAAAATAGGAGCAATTCCGGGTTTTGTAATACAGAAAAATGGTTTGATTATTGATGTGAATGATACGCTTCAAACAAGTCCTATTCAAACATATTTGAGTAATTTTTCATTTTCAATCTTAGCCTCTTTTAATTTTTCTTATGATGTAAATACCCGTTTAAGAATTTTTGCAGAACCTTTTTATCGGAAATGGCTTTTAAATACTTTTTCTAATTCGTTTATTTTAAAAAACAGACCTTCTGCTTTTGGCATAAAGACAGGGGTTGTATATAATTTTTAATTTTTTTTCATTTTTCTCGGGAACGTTTTAAAAAATGATGGTCTTATTACTAAAGAAACAAATTTATAAACTTAAATTTATTGTATTATGAGAAAAATTTTTACCATCGCAGTCATGTTGTTGTTCGGAATTGCAGCACAGGCGCAGAACTATTGTCAGGCAGGTTTTGTATATACACAAGATCCGAATGGTACTATTACATTATATGACAGTTCGTATTATCAGGGACAATTGGTAAGCAGCACCTGGCAGTTATTAAATGGAACAACGCTGACCGGAACAATGGTAACATATACCTACACAGGTACCAGTCCGCTTTACATTTGTCACACAATTAATTCAAGTGACAGTTGTTCCAGCACTATTTGCGACACCCTTTATTTTGGAAACACAGGTTGTCAGGCTTATTTTTCATATAGCAATTATAATTTAAATTGTGGCCCTTTATGTCTTGAGTTTTCAGATTATTCTTCTGCATCGGATATTTCAAGCTGGAGCTGGTCTTTCGGCGATAGTACAACAAGCACTCTCCAGAATCCTGTTCATACATTTCCTGGTTATGGCTCATATTATGTTTGCCTGACAATAGCCAATAATAATGGTTGCACAGACACATACTGCACATGGATTACTATTCAGGATCCACAAGTAAATTGCCAAGCCTACGTTAGTGTTGATACAATGAATCTAAATTGTGGTCCGAATTGCTTCCAGTTCTACGGTAATGCAAATTATCCTGCAAATGTTGTTAGCTGGACTTGGAATTTTGGAGATGGAACTTTCGACACGATTCAAAATCCTGTTCACACTTTTTCAGCAGCAGGCACATATCAGGTTTGTCTTACAATAACAACATCTGATAGTTGTACTTCTTCTTCTTGTACTTATGTTTATGTACAGGGAACTACGAACCCCTGCAATGGTTTGTATGTAATAACAAATCAGTATCAGGATTCTATGCCAAATAATACCGGAATTATTGTTGCCAATGTTTATGGCGGTACAGCTCCTTTTACATACTTATGGAGTAACGGTGCAATCGGAAATAATATTCAGGCTTTACAATCGGGAATTTATTGTGTTACTGTTATAGACGCATCAGGTTGTACGGCAAGTTCGTGCGAAAATGTTTACACGGAAGAGCCTGTTGATTCATTATATACTACCCCTTGGGATACTTGTATAACAGTTACTGAATATTATGTTGATTCTGTAAATGTACTCGACTCAAACAATGTTCAGGTAACATGGGTTATTATTGATAACGGAGGAAATTCTGTAACGTATGTAACAACATATCCTTACAATCAGAATGGTGTTGTAGTGGTTTATTTAACGATAAATTGTATCGGATCAAAAGCTGTTACGATTTTAGAAAATAAAATTCAGATTAATGGAATTACAGGAATTAAAAATGAAAATAGCGAAAACAGCTCCCTTTCTGTTTATCCAAATCCTGTTAAAGAAAATGTTAATTTGTCTTTCATCAATGCAAATTCAAGTGTTGCTACTGTAAAAATAATCAACGCGGCGGGTCAGCTTATTGCAGAAAATAATTACAATCTGACAAAGGGCAGCAATCTAATCAATATAAATACTGCAGGTTTTAAAGCCGGAGTATATTTCATTCAATTGATATCAGAAAACGGAACTGTTGTAACAAAAAGAATGGTAAAATAATTTTAACACTAAAGAAAAGGGCTGTGCTTAGGTTCAGTCCTTTTTCTTTTTAAATTGATTAAATTCGGCTCGTAATAGGCATCATAAAATGATAAAAAAAATATTTTTCATAAATTATTTTTTACTTTCTTTTGTTTTGTATTCACAGGCACAAAGCTGCTTTGCCGGATTCACATACAGCAACAATCAGGGAGCTGTTAGTTTTGCTGATTCTTCATTTTATACGGACAGTCTTTTAAATGCAACATGGGATTTTGGTGATGGCTCTGGTGGTACAGGGTTAAATGCGACACATACTTTTATTGCTTCTGGAGGCTATTATGTTTGTTATACAATTCAGACAAATTCTTGCACAGATACATTTTGTGATTCCATTTATATTTCCATTCCCGTTATTTTATGTACTGCTGATTTTTCTTTTGTAGTAGCTAGTTCAGATAGTTTATTATACACTTTTGCCGATAATTCGTCTGTAAGCGATTCTATTTATTCTTTGATATGGACTTCTAATGGAGATACCATATCATTTCAAAATGTATTTACATTTTTATTTTCTGATACAGGATTGTATAACGTATGTTTAAGAATTTCAAGTAATAATTGTGATGATTCAATCTGTCAGACGATACATATTATTCAAAATAATTTTCCATGTCAGGCATATTTTGTTGTGGATTCCGGACTTAATTGCGGTCCTTTTTGTTATCAGTTTATAGATTCGTCTACTCTTTCCCCTTCAGAGCAAATTACAAGCTGGCAGTGGAATTTTGGAGATAATAATACAGATACTGTTCCGAACCCTGTTCATGTTTTTCAAAATGAAGATACGTTTAATGTTTGCCTTACGATAATAACTTCCGGGAATTGTACAGATACTTATTGTTCTCAAGTTGAAATTATATCAACACCTGTTTGCAATGCTGTGTTTGTTATTGATTCTATTACTCCGAATTGTGGGGCGGGATGTATTTTATTTTCAGATATTTCTTCTGGTTCTTCCCCAATAGTTCAAAGAAACTGGATATTCAGCGATGGTTTCACTTCATCGGATAGCAGTTTTACTCGTACGTTTACAAGTTCCGGAACTTACACAGTTTGTTTGTATATAACATCTTCGACAGGATGCACAGATTCAATTTGTCAGACTATAATTGTAAATATACCGTTGATTTGTTCTGCAAGTTTTTCGTTTAGCAATACAAACTGCGAAAATTGTTATGATTTTTCAGGGTATTCTCCCGACACAGTCGTCTCGTGGCAATGGAATTTTGGAAACGGGGCTACTTCGAATTTACAGAATCCTTCTTATATTTTTGCAGATTCTGGTTTGTACATAGTATGTCTGACCATTGTTACATCAACAGGCTGCACATATACTGTATGTCAGAATATATATGTGAATCTTACTCCCTCATGCAATGTTGATTTTACATTCAGCAATAATGTTTGCCCAAACTGTTTTAATTTTAATGATATTTCTGAAGGAACTATTATTTCGCGGGCTTGGGATTTTGGTAATGGCGAGACTTCTTCTTTGCAAAATCCTTATTATGTTTTTCCTGATTCTGGCAATTATAATGTGTGTTTAACTGTTCAAAAAACAGTTGGAAGCGATACCCTGACTTGTTCTGAATGTTATACGATTTATGCATCTGAAAATAATATTTCTTTATTTTATCTGAAAGGAAAAGTACATGCAGGGAGTACTTTGCTGAATGAAGGAATGGCAATTATTTTTAAAGAGCAATCGGGATATTATGTGCCTGTGCAATATCAGAAATTAAACAGCGGAACATTTGATTTTCGCCAATTAGTGCAAGGAAAATATATTGTTTTTGCATTACCTGAGCCCAGTGCAGAGCAGCGTTATTTTGCTTCTTATTTTGTTAATAAATTATCGTGGGAAAAAGCTACAGAAATAAATGTTTACGCGAATATTATTGATTTGGATATTTACTTACAACCCAAACCTGCAAATCAAAATGGTTCAGGAGTTATTAGCGGAATAATATATTATGAAGACATTTTGCGCTATGAAAAATATATTTTTGGCTGTAATTGGTTTGGAGAAAATACCGTGGAAATTCCGGGTAATTACGCAAGAAATATTCCTGTATATTTGTATAATACTATTACAGGAGATTCGCTACAATGGGCTTTATCAGACGCAAGCGGACGTTTTACTTTTTCAGGAATAGAGGAAGGAACTTATAAAATAAATGTACAAAAGCCCGGGATTTTGCAAAATGTATCTCCGCTTATTTCGATTTCAAATACCAATCCTGTTAACTCCAATATTGCTGTAACTCTAAGAACAAATGATGTTCACTTTAATTTATCAGGAGATGCAGAAATGAACTTTAAGAATGCAATTAATATATACCCCAATCCGGTTCAGACAAAATTAACAATTCAATTTAAAACCGATATAATGTTTGATGAAGTATCTATTTCCATTATGAATACAATTGGTCAGCTCATTTATTTTGAAAATAATCTTTATATTAATTCGAATCAATCAATTACTATTCCCACCAATAATCTTAGTACGGGCATTTATCTTATCAAGATTCAAACCGGAAATAAAATGTATATTTCTAAATTTCAGAAATAGATTTTTGTTTTTTTAGTCCCTAAAATCAAATTTGCCTTTTTCATTTTTTTTGCTAACTTTGATTTTTATATAAATATATATCAATTATGGCAATCAAAGGCAGAATATTTGAGGGTAAAACTTTAGCAATTTTAACAGGAGATGGCGATACTCCCTCCATGAATGCAAGTATAGAAGCAGTAAAATGTCGTGCGTCTGTGCTGGGATACCAAGTTTATGGAGTAAGGAAAGGCTGGAAAGGTTTGCTTGGAGATGGCGATATTGTTGATCTTTCAAATCAACCTTACGATGGCTGGTATGGAGGAACTGCGCTTCGCACAACGAGGACGAATCCCTTTCCTACAGAGAAAAATCCGATTAGCAGAGTAGAAGAAATTGTAAGAAATATTAAGAAGTATAAGATAGATGTGTTAATTATTGTCGGAGGTTTTGATTGTTTAAATGTTGCAAAAAAAATTGTTGAAATTTATGGCATTCCGATTATTGCTATACCAAATACTATTGAAAATAATATTCGTACAGGAACTATTCATAATTATAACGGACAAGAAATAGAATCTGCCTCATGTCCCGGTTTTCCTTCCGGAGCAAAAGGTATTGCTGATTTTACTTCCAGAGTTTGTACAACTGCTGAATCTCATTCCCGGATTATAGTTCTTGAAATGCTTGGCAAGTCTTTCGGTTGGCTTACCGGAGCCGCAATGATGGGTGGCGCAGAAATCGCTCTCATTCCTGAATTTCCTGTAACCAAAGCCCTGAAAATACCTTTTTTCGAAAAAGTAACTGAAGTTTATAATAAGATAAAGAAAAAATATTTAGTTATTGCAGTTGGGGAGGGAACAAAGTGGCATGAAGAAAAGTCTGATAGTATTGTGTTATGTAAGCAATATATGGATACTGATGAATTTAATAATTTAAGATATGGCGGTATTTCCAGTTTAGTTGCAGAGGAGATAGAACGTCATACAGGTATTCAGGCGCGTGCGCAACAAACTGCTTACTATTCACGTTCCGGTGATTGCCGAAAATACGATAAACGTTTGTGCGGATTATTTGCAGATAAAATGATTGATGTTTTATTACGTGAAGATTATGGAACTTTAATTGTTGTAAGTAAATTATCAACTTATCAGGAAATTGAAGAATACAATATGGGAACTATTCCCTTGTCCACATTAGAACCTTTTAATGTCCCAGCACAGTATTATGATCAGGAAAATTTTCATTTTAATGAAAAATATTTTGATTTTATAAGCTATTACGCAGAAAGACCAAAAGGAATTTATTTCAACTATAATTTTCCGAAAGTTTTACCTAAGTAATTAATTTTTCAGTAGATATTCAATTGTGCGACAATAGATGTTCAGTAGTGCTACAATAGATGTTCAGTAGATGTACAGTTGTTAATTCGATAGTGCAACAATAGATGTTCGGTAGATGTGCAATAGATGTTCGATTGTTAATTCAATAGTGCAACAATTGTATCCCTATCGTATTCCTACTGAATTCCAATTGTATTTCTATTGAATTCCTATCGTATTTCTATTGAATCCCTATCGTATTCCTACTGAATTCCAATTGTATTTCTATTGAATTCCTATCGTATTTCTATTGAATCCTTATCGTATTCCTACTGAATTTCAATTGTATTTCTATTGAATTCCTATCGTATTTCTATTGAATTCCTATCGTATTCCTATTGTATTTCTATCGTATTCCTATTGTATTCCTATCGTATTCCTATCGTATTTCTATCGTATTCCTATTGTATTCCTATCGTATTCCTATTGTATTTCTATCGTATTCCTATTGTATTCCTATCGTATTTCTATCGTATTCCTATTGTATTCCTATCGTATTCCTATTGTATTTCTATCGTATTCCTACTGTATTCCAATTGTATTCCTACTGAATTCCTAATTATTTCAACTGCCCAATATAATCATACGGAATAAGGTTTTCTCCATCGGTTTTTAGAACAGTAAAATGTAAATGAGTAGGAGATCTTTTAGGAAAAGCATTTTTTCCGCTTCGTCCAAGAGTGGCAATGGCGGTTCCTTTTTTGCATAAGTCTCCGTTTTGAACCTTTATAGAATCAAGATGTGCAAAGTAAAAGAACAATGCAGCTTTAGGGTTAAAAGCCCAGATATAATTTCCGCCACGAATATCAGAGCCTTCTTTCCATCCGAAATTATGAGATAAAATAATCAGGTCAACCGGAGCATAAATATTTACAGGCTTCTTTGTTTTATCGTGGAGGCAGTCTTGATTATTATCCCGAATAAAAATGTCGTAGGCTGCATGACCTCTATGTTTGTTCCCATCATAGAAATTATATCCTTTTGGAAGAAAACCACCTTTCCCGACATCATTCATTGATGCGCCTTCAACAGGAAAAACCCAATTGTCGTTATTCAAAAAAGATTTAGTAGCGCAGAATTCAAGCAGCTCCTTGTATAATACTGAAAACTGTTTTTTTGCTTCCGTTTTATAAATTTTCAGATCGCGTACGTTTTTTTCAAAAACATTCCACTTTTCAATAGAGTCTGATTTGATGAGGAAAAAAGCAAATGCAATGCTGATAATTTTTTCAATCATGGTATAAATCTTTTATATATTGCTTTCCCGAAATTTAGGTTTTCATCTAAATATTTATTGTATCCATCAAGGGTAAACCATCCGTCAATGCCATAACCTGACTGTGCTTTTTCAATATGGAATTCCTGCGCCGGCATAAAGCTGTAGCCAACAAGATATAATTTGTCTCCTTTCGTATTCTTACAAATATCAACTATCACAGAAACGTGCCCAATACCTCCTGTTTCATTTTGCACAAACATATCTCCCGGCTGAAGTTCTTTTTCAGAAACTGTTTTACATCCCCGCTTCATTGATGAAGAGTTGGAATATGCAAATGCGTGTTGCAAAAAACCTTTGTAATCTTTTTTCTGTTTTTTAAAATATACTCGATTTCCACTGTAGTCAAATAAATAGAGTTCGTTAAGCTTGTCGTTTTGCTTATGATACTCTGCCCATATTCTCATGCTGTAGTCTGCGCATTGTTCAATATCTGATTTAAACAATAAAGGAAAATCAACTACTCCCCATATTTTATAAAGGGAATTTGAAATATTTTTCCCGGATGCTGCTTTTATTGTTTTATCTTTTTTAAGTGGCATTGATTGCACAAATGCAGCGTAGGTTTCTTTGTCATATTCAATCCTGTTGTAACCTGACGGGACAGGAAATTCTGTTTTAATTATTTTTTGTTGCGCGAAATTTACCAATGGAAAAATTATAAACAGGAATAAATAATTCATTTTCATTATATATATTTTTTAAGTGTACGTCTTTATTTCTATCTGTGGTAGTGCATTTGCGTTTGTATCATATTTATTTTAAAATTTATATTTGGCGGAATGTAGTAAATTTTATATAGATTCCGCCAAATATAAAATTAGTATTCCCCTTCTTCGAACAGAACTTCTATGGTCAAATCATTCTCTACAATGCTTGTTTTGTGCATATTATTTTTTACTCCAAAGGTACTTATAAATGTAAGCATCATACTCTTTTTTGTTTTAGATTTCAACTGAAAATTGTTTATTTTTCTTCTTAGAATATTTGCATAAGCCTTATCAATAGTAAATTCTCCGGAATGGAATTTGATTTCGCAAATGTTTATAACATCATCGCTGCGATCTATTAAAAGGTCAATCTGAAAGCCATTTTCATATTCATTACCTTTATAGATGTAACTGGATTCTTCGGTATATACGCCGCTTATCCCTAAAGCCTTTTTAATGTTTTCTGTATGTTTCATGCAGATGTTTTCAAATGCAAAGCCGCTCCAGCTTTTCCATTGTTGAGATTGGATTAATTTTGGCCATATATTCATTCCCGGTTTTGCTTGTTTTTCTATAAAATGAATATAGAAAAGAGAGTATTCATCGGTAAGTCTGTACAGGGTTTCTTTTTTCTTTTTATCAAAAGGAAAGTAGGATGAAACAAAACCCGATGATATTAATTCCGATAGAATACGCGTTAAGCTTCCACCGTCTTTAATCTTGCTTTTAGTAATTATTTCAGTTCTTGTTAAGCCTTTCCATTTCGAAGCGAGTGCCCTTATAATATTTATATGTTTCTCTGCTTTTTCAAATAAAGCCGGATATAATTTATCAAATTCATCACGTAACAAACCATTTTTCCTGAAGCAAATTGTATCAATATTTTGTGCAGCGCTTAATCCGGGTTTTATTTCTTTGAGGTAATGTGGAACTCCTCCCATAGCCATGTACAACTGGATTGTTTGATAGTGATCCATTTTTATGTTTCTGCTTTTCAAATATTTTTTTGTTTCGGCAAGAGTAAATGGTGCAAGATTAATAAGCTTTGTTATTCTGTTGTGCAAGCCACCTTTATTATGCACTACTTTGTTTATCATCCATGATGCCGAGGATCCGCATATAACAACAATAATATTTTGTTTGCTTGCCCACGAATTCCAGAAATGACCAAGAGCTGTTAAGAATCCCGATTTTCGCGATGCAAGCCAGGGGAGCTCATCAAAAAATAATACTTTTTTTTTCTTTGTTTTTATCTTTTCGAGCGCAGTTGATAGTTGAAAAAAAGCTTCAAGCCATGATTCAGGAATGCTTGTTGTTTTTTTATTACCGGATATTTTATTCAGTTGTGTTGCGAAATATTCTAATTGTTGCTTTGCGCTTGCCTGTTGAATTCCTGTTATCTCAAAATTAATATAATCCCTATAAACATTTCGTACAAGATAGGTTTTTCCAACTCTTCTTCTTCCTATTACCGCAAGCATTTCAGGGTGTTTGTTAAATAACAAATCTGTCATCATGCTTATCTCTTCAGTGCGTCCGATGATGTTTTTATTCATATTAAAAAATATTATATTTGGCGGAATCTATGCAAATTTATATAGATTCCGCCAAATATAAAAATTATCTGAAGAAAATTTATTAGCAATTTAAATATAATTTTGTTTAGTATCATTTTTTTGATACGTATTGCGCTTCCAGTCTTGCAAAGAGGTTATTCCTTAATTAAATATTTTTTTGTATGTATGGCAATAAGGGCGGCTTCCTTTTTTTGAATAGTAATCCTGATGATAGTTTTCAGCTTTCCAGAATTTTGTTGCCGGAGTAATTTTTGTTGCTACTTTATATCCTTTTTGATTTAATTGTTCAATAATGCTTTCTGCTTTTAATTTTTGATCGGGAGTTGTGTGAAAAATTTCCGAACGGTATTGTTCCCCAACATCGGGACCTTGTCTGTTTACTTGAGTAAAATCGTGAATTTCAAAAAATAGTTTCGCAAGTTTTTCATAGTTTATGATTTGCGTATCAAAGATAATTTCTACTGCCTCTGCATGACCTGTATTTTCTTCGCACACATCTTCGTATGTTGGGTTTTCTTTTTTTCCACCAATATATCCTACAGAAATTTTTTTGATACCTGCAATGTTTTTAAATAGATATTCCACACCCCAGAAACAGCCTCCGGCAAAATATGCAATCTCATCATCTTTCCCGGTAAGCGAAGGAATAAATTTTAATGATATAGAATTAACACAATGCCGCACATTTTTTTTGGTTAGATTTTCACCCGTAAAAACGTGTCCCAGATGCGCATTGCAATTTGTGCATATTATTTCTGTTCGTTCTCCATCAGCGTCAGGTATTTTTTTTATTGCGCCCGGTATCTCGTCATCAAAACTTGGCCAGCCACAATTCGAATCAAATTTATCGTATGAATGATAAAGCGGTGCATCGCATTGCTTGCAAATATAAGTGCCTTTTTCTTTACTGTTCCAGTATTCTCCGCTGTAAGGTCTTTCTGTGCCTTTTTGAATAATCACGTATTCTTCCTCCGAACTAAGTTTGTTATATTTCATAGTATCTAGATTTGTATTTCCTTTACAGGAAATAATTAAAACAAGTAATAATATTTCAGGTTTAAACAACATATTACAAATAACGTATTTATTCATGATATGCATGTTGTTGGTATATTTGACTTATATCATAATTTATAAAGAATTATTTGTGTTTATCTGTTTTACGACTTTGTTTATCGCTGTCATTTTTTGCATTATGCTCATATTTAAATACAGGCTTTATATACCAATTCTTAATAGATTTCCGATGGTTATTGAGCGAAGCGTCGCACAGCGTTGCGCTGAGCTGGTCGAAGTGAGCTTGCCGAAGTGTCGAAATAAAGGAAAGATATTTAGAAGCTGGTTATACTTCGACAAAGCTCAGCACAAGTACTGAGCGTATGAATTTCAAATATTTCGGAAACTCATGTAGTCGAAGTATAAAATAGATTTTGGAAATCATTTCTACAGGGGTATATTTGCCAAAATAATAAAGCAGATAAATAATTTGTTATGCATTCAAAAGACGAAAAGTTAGAGAGTATAGGAAAGCTTCTTGATATTATGGATAAGCTCCGGGAGTCCTGCCCCTGGGATAAGAAACAGACATTTGAAACGCTTCGAAATCTTACGATTGAAGAGACGTATGAATTGGCAGATGCAATAATTGAAAAGGATATTGAAGGAATCCGTACTGAATTGGGAGATTTATTGCTTCATATTGTTTTTTATGCAAAGCTTGGATCTGAAACAGGTTCTTTTGATATTAAATCTGTAGCTGAAGGAATAAATAAAAAGTTAATACATAGGCATCCTCATATTTTCGGAGATGTTGTTGTGAAAGATGATGAAGACGTTAAAAAAAACTGGGAAGCGTTGAAATTAAAAGAAGGGAAAAAGATGGTTTTGGAAGGCGTTCCGGTTTCTCTTCCTTCAATGGTAAAAGCAAAACGAATACAGGAGAAAGTAAGAGGAGTGGGGTTCGATTGGGATAAACGCGAGCAGGTTTGGGATAAGGTTCAGGAGGAATTACAAGAATTAAAAGTTGAGATTGAAAATAATGATTTAGACAAAATTGAAGCTGAATTTGGAGATGTTTTTTTCTCATTAATCAATGCTGCGAGACTTTATAATATTGACCCGGACAATGCGCTTGAAAGAACCAATAAAAAATTTATCAGCAGGTTTAATTATCTCGAACATGAAACGCTTCATAAGGGTAAATCTTTACACGATATGACTCTTGATGAGATGAATGAAATTTGGGAAGCAGCTAAAAAAATGGATAAAAATATTGAATAATGAAATTCAGAATTTTTCTTCCTTTTTTAATCGGATTATCCATTGCTTTTTTGCTTTATTTTTTATTTCATTGGTGGGGATTTTTAGTTATTTTTCCATGGATAGGTTTTGCTATTTCATTAGGAAACATTATTTCGCGAACACAAAAAGGAATAAAAAAAAATATTGGACGAAAAATTTCGGCATTGCTCATAATGCCATGTTTGCTACTGTTTGTGCCTATTATCAATAATGAAAATTTTCAGTTAGAGGGTGTTGCTTTAATTGTAATGGCAGGATTTTTCGGAAAAGGTTTTATTCATTATGCCATTGCAAAAATATTCGGACCTTTAATTTGGGGACGTGGATTTTGCGGATGGGCGTGTTGGTCGGTAGCAATTTTTGAATGGCTGCCAGTGAAAAATAATAAAAAGAAAATTTCGGATAAAATAAAAAATATTCGTTTTTTAGTTTTGATAATTTCTTTGCTTCTGCCTGCTTTTTTAGTTTTTGTTTTAAACTACGATGTCCGCAGGGACTACATTTACAAACAGGAGATGCTATGGATGTTTGCGGGCAATGGTATCTATTTTTTATTGGGTATTCCTCTTACATTAATTACCAACGACACCCGTTCGTTTTGTAAAATTATTTGTCCCGTTTCACTAGTTATGAAATTACCTACGCAATTTGCTGCTATAAAAATAAAAACACAGGGAGCCAATTGTACCAGTTGTGGTGCCTGCAATAAAAACTGCCCCATGGATGTGGATGTGATGAAATATGTGAAAGGAAACAAGCCCATTACCGATTCTGAGTGCGTGTTGTGTAACGATTGCAAACATGTTTGTCCGCATGGGGTTTTAAAATGATTTAATTATGCGAAAATATTTCAGTAATAATAATAATAAATAAAAATAGTATGTCTCTAAAATGTGGAATTATTGGCGTTGCGAATATCGGGAAAACAACCTTGTTTAATTGTATGTCGAGTACAAAAGCTGAAGCTTCGAGAGTTGCTTTTGCTTCAAATAAAACAAATATAAGTGTTATTAATGTTCCTGATGCGCGACTTGCTGTAATAGAAAAATATCAACCTACAGATCGTACCGTTCATGCTACTGTTGAGATTTCAGATATACCGGGTTTGACAAAAAGCTCAGGAAAAGGTGATGGTTCAGGAAATAAATTTCTTGCAGATATCCGAAATACTGATGCGTTGATTCATGTGCTTCGTTGTTTTGACGACGAGAGTCTGCCCCATATAGATGGATCTGTTGACCCTGTGCGGGATATTGAAACAGTTAATTTTGAATTGCAGGTAAAGGATTTAGAATCTATTGAAAAAAAGATTTTAAAAACGGAAAAGCTTGCAAAATCAGGAGGCGATAAAGAAGCAAAAAAATGCCTTGAGGTTCTTTTGGTTTTAAAAAATCATCTGGAGGATTTTCAGAATGTACGTACTGCGCCTGTTTCTGCAGAAGATCTTAAGCATGTAGCAGATCTTTTTCTTCTTACATTAAAACCTGTTTTATTCGTTTGCAATGTGGATGAAGCGTCTGTAATCTCAGGCAATAAGTATGTTGAAAAAGTTAAAGATTTTCTGAAAAATGATGCTTCTGATGTTTTGGTTATCGGTGCAAAAATTGAAGAAGAAATTGCAGAGCTTGAAAGTGAAGAAGACCGTCTGACTTTTTTAAAGGATATTGGTCTTGAGGAGCCCAGCGTGAATAAATTGATACGATCAGCTTATGAAATGCTGAATCTGATTTCTTTTTTCACGATTGGTCAAAAAGAAAACAGAGCATGGACAATAACAAAAGGGATGACCGCACCACAAGCTGCAGGAGCTATTCATAGCGATCTTGAAAGAGGTTTTATTCGTGCTGAAGTTATGAGATATAATGATTTTATTTCTTTAGGATCAGAGCAGGCGTGCAAGGACAAGGGCAAATTTCATGTAGAGGGAAAAAATTATGTTGTTGAAGATGGAGACATTTTGCATATTCGATTTAATGTGTAGCTTTTGATTAATTTGCTTATTCGCTAAAAAAAGTTTCAAGTTGCAGGTTGCATTTCGACTACTGCTAAAGCAGCACCATGCAAAGCTTGCCAGGCAGGTCTGCTCAATGTCCAACCTGTAACTTGCAACCAAATAATGCATCCACAAAAATGAAGAATAACATTTAATCTAATATTTGTTAATAAAAAGTTCATATTTATTCTGATAATCGTTCAATAAATACCTTAAATTTGTAAAAAACTTTTGGGGTGCCAGGAGGCTGAGATTACACCCATTGAACCTGATGCGGATAATACCGACGCAGGAAAAAGTTTCTTAAAGCCTTCTCTCTTTTTATTCCAATCGTTTTAATTATACCTTGTGTTAATATGCAAACTGTAAATTACAATATGCATTTTAATACACTTAATAAAAAAATATGACAGTATACGTAAATAACGAACCCATAAATATTGACAATCCGATAACAATAACAGGCTTATTAACACAATTAAAAGTTGAACATACAAGAGGTTCTGCAATTGCTGTTAATCATAAAGTAATACCCAAAATATCATGGGAAATGCATCGTTTGTTTGAGGGGGATAAAATAATAATAATTAAAGCAATACAAGGCGGATAAGTAGTATTATAAGTGTCGTATCATAACCAGGCATGTAAAGACGTTGCATGTAACGTCTAACATTAAAAAATATACATCATGAATGAATCAAAAACCAATCAGGAAAGTATCATAAGTCGTGAGCCTTTTCCTGCATCCAGAAAAGTATTTGTAACGGGAAACTTGTTTGACGTTAGGGTTGCCATGCGCGAAATATCCTTAACAGATACAAAAAAAAGTAATGGAGAAATTGAGAAGAATGATCCAGTTATTGTATATGATACAAGTGGTCCTTTTACTGATCCTAATTTTGCAATTGATATTAAGAAAGGCTTACCCCGCCTTCGTGAACCATGGATACACGATAGGGGCGATGTGGAACAGCTTAATAAAGTTAGTTCAGGATATGGTCAATTGAGGCTGGAAGATAAATCCCTTGATACATTGCGTTTCCCTAATCTGCACAATCCATTGAAAGCAAAGCCCGGAAAAAATGTCAGCCAGATGTATTATGCAAAGCAGGGAATAATAACTCCAGAAATGGAGTACGTCGCAATTCGTGAAAATTTCAGAAATGACAAACTTAAAGAATTGATGAAGCAGCATAAGGGTTTTGGCTATGGTGCTTCAATACCGGATGAAATTACACCGGAGTTTGTTCGTAAGGAAATTGCCGCGGGTCGTGCCATAATTCCTGCAAATATTAATCATCCTGAAGCTGAACCGATGATTATTGGAAGAAATTTTCTTGTTAAAATAAATGCAAATATTGGGAATTCTGCGGTTTCATCAAGTATTGAAGAGGAAATAGAAAAGGCTGTATGGGCATGTCGTTGGGGTGCTGACACCGTAATGGATCTTTCTACCGGAAAAAATATTCATGAAACCCGTGAGTGGATTATTCGAAATTCTCCGGTTCCGATTGGAACAGTTCCTATTTATCAGGCTTTGGAAAAGGTGCAGGGAAAAGCAGAGGAATTGACCTGGGAAATGTTTAAAGATACATTAATTGAACAGGCTGAACAGGGAGTGGATTATTTTACGATTCATGCAGGACTCAGACTGATGCATGTTCCGCTTACAATGAATCGTACAACCGGTATTGTTTCCAGAGGTGGCTCTATCCTTGCAAAATGGTGCCTTTTTCATCACAAAGAAAATTTTCTTTATACGCATTTTGAAGAAATTTGTGAAATACTGAAAGTGTATAATGTAGGAATTTCATTGGGTGATGGTCTTCGTCCGGGTTGCATTGCTGATGCGAATGATGCAGCGCAATTTGCTGAATTAAAAACTTTAGGCGAGCTTACAAAAATAGCATGGAAACACGATGTTCAGGTAATTATAGAAGGGCCGGGTCATGTTCCTATGCATCTGATAAAGGAAAATATGGACAAGCAATTAGAGTATTGCGATGAAGCTCCTTTTTACACTTTGGGGCCTCTTGTTACAGATATTGCTCCGGGATATGATCATATCACTTCCGCGATTGGTGCTGCAATGATTGGATGGTACGGAACTGCAATGCTTTGTTATGTTACACCTAAAGAACACCTCAGTCTTCCCAATAAAAAAGATGTGAAAGATGGTGTTATTGCTTACAAAATTGCAGCGCATGCAGCAGATCTTGCAAAAGGATATCCAGGCGCACAGTACCGCGACAATGCTTTAAGTAAGGCACGTTTTGAGTTTCGCTGGCACGACCAGATTAATCTTTCTTTTGACACAGAAACTGCAAAAGATTTTCACAATGTGCCACTACCGGTTGAAGATGCAAAAGTTGCGCATTTTTGTTCCATGTGCGGACCTCACTTCTGCTCTATGAAAACAAGCCATGAGGTACGTGAGTATGCTCAGAAAAATAATATAACAACTGAAGAAGAAATCGAAAGAGGATTAAAAGAAAGAGCAGAGAAATTCAAAGAAACCGGGAATCAGATTTATCTGTAATGATAGATTTTGGGTACATAAATCTCTTGCATGATTGGCATGTAAATACGTTTCACGCAACGTTTCATATATCGTCACGTAAATACGTTGCACGCAACGTATAATTAAAATAAAAAAAAATGAAATTAATAATAATATCAAACCCTGATTATACAGAGCATGAGTTTGAAAATATTAATATTCTGTTTGAACACGGAATGGAATGTTTTCATATACGAAAGCCTGATTATACAGAGAATCAGTTATCGCAGGTGTTACTGAATATTGCTTCTGAATATAGAAACAGAATTGTGTTGCACGATCATTATTCTTTAGTGTATAAATATAATCTGAAAGGTATTCATTTAACAAGTAAATTTAAAAGCCGTAATCCATGGTCTGTTGTGAATGAAGAAATTTCTACAGCAAAAAATAATGGAAAAACCTTGAGCACTACCGCGCATACTACTGACGAATTAGTGAAATTATATGACCCGTATGATTATGTTTTTTTAAGTCCGGTTTTCGATAGTATTTCTAAAACATTTCATAAAAGCGCGATAAAGCTTGCAGAGGTAAAAAAAATATTGAAAAATAAACCGTACGAGTTTAAAGTCATTGCACAGGGAGGCATTGATGAGAAAAATATTTCAGATATTAAAAATGCAGGATTTGATGGTGTGTCTATCTTAGGGGCTTTGTGGAGGAATCCGGATTTAGTAAGCAAGTTTGAATCAATCAAGAAAAATCTTTATGGCTGAATTGAAGAAAAAAATAAAGCGTCCCTATGTTCTTTCTATTGCAGGGTTTGATCCTTGCGGAGGCGCTGGAGTACTTGCAGACATAAAAACGTTTGAATCTTTTAAAACGATTGGATTGGGTGTGAGTACATGCATTACTTATCAGCATGAAGATGTATTTGAAGGAGTAGACTGGCTTACTTCAGATCAAATTATTAAACAGGCAGAAATTTTATTTTCACGATATAAAATTGATTTTGTCAAAATAGGTTTGATAAAAGATTTTGATACGCTTGAATTTGTGTGTTCTTATTTATTAAAACAGAATCCTGCAATTAAAATTATCTGGGATCCTATTTTGAAAGCGAGTGCTGGTTTTGATTTTCATAAAGATATATCAGCGAAAAGGCTTATGGAAATTTGCGGTAAATTATTTTTAATAACCCCGAATCTGAATGAAATTATGGCAATTTTTCCTGGAAAAAAAAATGATGAAGGAGCCGGCGAATTAAGCAAGTCTTGTAATGTTCTTTTGAAAGGAGGACACAGCAGCGAGAGAAAAGGCTACGATATGTTGTTTCATAAAAATAAAATTCAAACTTTTCGACCCAAATTAGTAACAAATATTGAAAAACATGGATCGGGTTGTGTTTTATCTGCTGCTATATTAGCAGGTCTTGCAAGAGAAAAACATTTGCCAAGGGCTGTTATGGATGCCCGCGATTACATTTACAAGTTTTTGATCAGCAGTAATACAAAATTGGGATTGCATAAGTTTTAATGATTTCAAAATTACAATATATAACACAGGATATTCCCGATAGAACACATGCAGAATTAGCCGGGGAAGCTTGTTTGCATGGAATAAGCTGGGTGCAGTTCCGCTCAAAATTATTGAAAGGAGATGACTTGATTAAATCGGCTTTGGATGTTAAGAATATTTGTACGTATTATAAAAGTATATTTATTATTAATGATTACGTACGACTTGCCAAAGAGATAAAAGCAGATGGAGTGCACCTTGGGAAGTCAGATATAACACCCATTGAAGCCCGCAAAATTTTAGGTTCCGGTTTTCTTATTGGGGGAACAGCAAATACTTTTGAAGATATTCTGAGTTTACATGAACAGGGTGTAGATTACATCGGGCTTGGTCCTTTTCGGTTTACAGAAACAAAAAAAAATCTGAGTCCCATATTAGGGATTGACGGATATAAAGAAATTGTAAGCAAGTGCAGGGAGCATGAAATAGATATTCCCATCATTGCAATAGGTGGGATTATTGAAAGCGATGTAGAGGAAATAATGCAAACCGGAGTTTACGGAATAGCCGTTTCATCTGTAATTACAAATAGCAGCAATAAAAAGAAAACCGTTGCATCGTTGCATGCAACGATGAATACGATGAATACGTTGTTGAGGAATATAAAATTTTGAATTGGAAAAACGGGGACATCGTTGCATGCAACGATGTCCCCGTTTTAGGAATATTTTAAATGATTATATTTCAATTTTTTATAAAATTTATACCTTGTGTTTTTAAATTAAAAATATTATTTTTGCCTTGTATTTTTAAATTAAAATAGATATTTAAACCTTGTATTTTTAAATTAATATAAATGAACAGACTGTTTTATAGCGATTTGGTGAAATGGATGAAGTCTCCAAGGAGAAAGCCATTGCTTGTTCGCGGAGCAAGGCAGGTCGGTAAAACATATCTTATTAAAGAATTTGGTTCCAGAGAATTTAAAAATATTGTATTTATAGATTTTGAAAGGAGTCCTGAATTAAAAAAGATATTTATAGATAAACGTGATCCGGTTGAAATAGTAAGGGAAATAGAGCTGGTAAAGAATGTCCGCATTGTAGCAGGAGAAACTTTATTGTTTCTGGATGAATTGCAGGAGTGTCCGGATGCAATAATAAGCATGCGCTATTTTTATGAAGAAATGCCTAAATTGCATGTAATAGGAGCAGGTTCGCTTCTTGAATTTGCTTTTTCTTCTATTTCTGTGCCTGTCGGAAGAATTCAAACCCTGCAAATGTATCCATTAACTTTTCACGAATTTCTTCTGGCAACAGGTAATACACGTTTGGCTGCTTTGTTAAATGAAGGATCAAAGGCGGTTTCTGATACAGTACACGAAAAATTTTTGCAATTATTACGGACTTATTTTATTGTTGGCGGAATGCCTGAAAGCGTGAAGGTTTTTGCAGAAACATCATCACTGAAAGAAGCAACAGATGTGCTTTCAGATCTTGTTAATACCTACAGACTTGATTTTTCTAAGTACACGCCATCGGTTGACAAAACCTGTCTTGATCATGTTTTTTCATCTTGTGCAGCAAAAGTAGGTGCGCAAACAAAATATGCAAGTTTAACCGATAATTTTTCAAACCCTACAATAAAAAAAGCTTATCATTCATTAACATTGTCAAAAGTTATTGCGCAGGTAAAATCTGTGAACCCGCCTGTAATTCCTTTCGATGCATCTGCTTCCGATAAAATTTTCAAAACGATTTTACTTGATGTTGGGATTATGAATTTTTTATCGGGTATGCCGGTAATGCGGGAATATTTAAAGGAAGATGTTTCTTCATTTTACAGGGGAGCTATTGCAGAGCAATTTGTGGGTCAAGAATTGATGGCTTCCATGGGACATGTGTATTATTGGTCAAGAAATGAAAAAAGCAGTACAGCAGAGGTGGATTATTTAATTCAGAACGATGGGAAAATATTTCCGGTTGAGGTGAAGAGTTCTGATACCGGTAGATTTGTAAGCTTGAAAATGTTTTTAGATATGTTCAAATCAGAAGAAGGCTATGTATTATCAGCAAGAAAATATTCGGTTTCTTCGCAAGGAAAAATAAAGTTTATTCCCTTATATTTTGCAGGTCATTTAATTTCCAAAAAATGAATAATAAATTACAAATTGCAGGAAAAACATTTAATTCCCGTTTATTTACAGGAACAGGAAAATTCAGCTCCAGCGAGCTTATGGAAAAGGCCTTGCTTGCTTCGGGTTCTGAACTTGTAACCGTTGCATTGAAGCGTGTTGAAATGGGTAATAAGGAAGATGATATTTTGAAACATTTAGCGCATCCGCAATTTAATATATTGCCAAATACGAGTGGTGTGCGTACAGCTAAAGAAGCCGTATTTGCAGCGCAATTAGCACGTGAAGCACTTGAAACGAATTGGGTAAAACTTGAAATTCATCCCGACCCAAAATACCTGATGCCCGATCCTATTGAAACGCTATTAGCAACGGAGGAGCTTGTAAAATTGGGGTTTATCGTAATGCCGTATATTCATGCAGATCCGGTTTTGTGCAAACGACTTGAAGAAGCAGGCGCTGCTGTAGTAATGCCTTTAGGCTCGCCTATTGGCTCCAATAAAGGATTATCTACGATTGATTTTTTGCAGATTATCATTGAGCAAAGTAAAATACCGGTTGTGGTAGATGCAGGTATCGGCGCACCTTCTCATGCTGCTGCGGCAATGGAAATGGGTGCTGATGCGGTACTTGTAAATACGGCTATTGCTGTTTCTGAAAACCCGGTTCAAATGGGAATTGCATTTAAAATGGCAGTGGAAGCAGGTCGTATGGCTTTTGAAGCAAAACTCGCGAAAGCAAAAAATTTCGCAGAGGCAAGCAGTCCGCTTACATCTTTTTTAGATGAGTAAATGAAGTTTATTTTTATAAATACAATTTTATATTTTGTTTTAATTCATAGCGTGAAAGCGCAGACGGGTAATTTGCAGATATATTGCAAACCCGGTGTGAATATTTATGTTAATGATCAGTATAAAGGAAAAACCAATGCTGATATGTCGGGTTTACTATTAGAGAATATTTCTGCAAAAGATATAAATATTAGGGCGGTTTGTACTGGCTGTATCACTCAAAATATAATAATAAAAATTGAAGAAGGTAAAACAATCGAATTAAAGATTGATGTAGAAAAAGAAAAATTTACCTATGAAAGAATTACAGGTGTAGCGTTTCATTTCGGTACTTTTGGTCTTTTTAATGTAAATAATGTTTTTACGAAAGCAGATTATTCAGCAGGGTTTACACCATTTTTTGATATAAAATTTCATCCGTATTTTGCTGTCGGCTTTGAAGTAATGAGTATCTGGGGAAAGCCTCAAACAAACGATGCTGCAAGGTTAATGGTAAATCCGAATTTTAGAATACGAACAATTTTCAGTCCGGTAAATAATATAAATATTGATATTTTGATTGCAAGTGGCCTTGCTTTCTGGCCAAAAAAATCAGGAGAAGCATTTTTAACACCAACATTTAATGAACAACGAATAGGATGGGATTTCAGAGCTGCCGCAGGAGCTGAGTTTCTGTTCACGAAAAAAATTGCATTGATGTTAAATTTTGGGTACTGGGCATCAAGCAGTACAAGCGATAATATCGTATGGATTACTCATGACAGTATGATCTTGAGTCTTGGACCTGTAATTAGATTTTAAAAAAATATTTTGGATACATTTACATCACAATATAAAAGCATTTCATCTGATACGATCAAAGAGAAAATTTACAATTCTTCTGCTTTGGATGTTGAAAATGCTCTTGCACGCAAAAAGCGCACGCTCGACGATTTTATCGCTTTAATTTCCCCGGCAGCATCTTCTTACATTGAAGAAATGGCGCGCTTAAGCCAACTGGCAACGCTCAGGCGTTTTGGAAAAACCATTCAAATGTATAATCCGCTTTATCTTTCAAATGAGTGTAATAATTGCTGCACTTATTGCGGATTTAATCATAAAAATGAGATTGAACGTCTTACTTTGAGTGAAGATCAACTATTAAAAGAAGCTTTGGCTCTAAAGAAATTTGGTTATGAGCACATTCTTTTAGTTACAGGAGAATCGCCCAATAAAGCCGGTTTTGAATATCTAAAAAGAGCGTTAGAAATAGTGAAACCTCATTTTTCTCTTGTATCTATGGAGGTTCAGCCATTACACACAGATGAATACAGAGAGCTCGTGGCTATGGGGTTAAATACAGTCTATATTTATCAGGAAACTTATCATCATGAGCATTATAAAAATTATCATCCCGCAGGGAAAAAAGCAGATTTTACATGGAGGCTTGAAACCCCTGATCGCTTGGGAATAGCGGGCGCATATAAAATCGGTCTGGGAATTTTATTAGGTCTTGAAGATTGGAGAGTTGACAGTTTTTATCTTGCAGCTCATTTATCGTGGCTTGAAAAAAATTATTGGAAATCGAAATACTCGGTTTCATTTCCACGCTTGCGCCCTGCTACAGGGATTTTAGAACCGAAATATCCTGTTTCCGATAAGGAGCTTGTTCAGTTGATTTGCGCGTACAGATTATTAAATGAAGAGCTGGAATTATCAATATCTACAAGAGAAAGCGAAAAGTTCCGTAATAATATTATTAAATTGGGTATTACTTCTATGAGTGCCGGTTCAAAAACAAATCCCGGTGGTTATACATTAAATAATAACAGCCTTGAACAATTTCATATTGCAGATGAAAGAAGCCCTGAGGAAATTGCCGCAATGATTAAGTTTCAAGGGTATGAAGTTGTCTGGAAAGACTGGGACTCTGTTTTGCAATAAATGAATAAAGGCAGCCCGGAGGCTGCCTTGAAGGCCCGAAAAGAAGTAAATTTAGGTGTGCATTAGGATATCAACATATTGGGCCCTTTTGTATACGTAAGGATCTTTAATTTCCTTTTTTGATAAAATTCCTCTGAAATCATCAATTGAATTGTAATTTTTAACAAGCATCCATTCTTCAAGCTCATTTAGAATTTTACTTATAAGCTCAGGACCCTGGCGGTAAACAGCGCTTACTATCTGAACCGTATTTGCTCCAGCAAGAATTAGTTTTATTACATCTTTTGCAGAATACACCCCATTTGATGCGCAGATTTCAGCATTTATTTCATTATATAAAATACCTGCATAGCGGAGAGAATGACGAATGTCTGAGGGAGCGCTGAATTTGTAAGGAATGATATGCTTTTGCGAATCAATATCAATATCAGGTTGGAAAAAATTGTTGAACAAAACAACAGCATCCACACCGATTGTATCAATTTCTTTCACAACAGAAAATACATTGGTAAAGTAGGGACTGAGTTTAACACTTACAGGAATCTGAATAGCATCCTTTATCTTTTTAATATTTGAATACATTTCATCTTCAATTTCTTTTGCGCTTTTGGTATGATCTAAGGGAACAGAATAAAAGTTTAATTCCAGCGCATCAATTCCTGTTTTTTCAAGCAGTTTCGCATACTCGAGCCAGGAATCTGAATTGATTGCATTTAGACTTCCGATTACCGGGATAGAAAGTGACTTTTTTAGTTTTTCAAGGTTTAATAAATGTTCTTCAGGTCCGGCATGCTCAATTTGAGGAAAAATTCGTCCGATTTCTGCATGAATAAAATCGTTTTCTTCTGACTCTGCCTGATGTTGTATTTTATCCAGTATTATTTGTTCTTCAAAAAGTGATTTATATACAATAGCTGAAGCACCGGCATCTTCTAATTTTTTTGCATTATCAAGATTCGTAACATAATTACTTGAACCGAAAATTAATGGATTTTTTAATTTTAATCCTGAATAGTGGGTTTCTATATTTGCCATGATGTTCTCCTTTCTTAAATATTATTATTATTTCTATTGCAAAAGTACTTACATAAAACATTGTATTTTCAAAAAGCAGTATGATAAATATTATATTCGAATATGATAATGTATAGTTTATTTGGGGGATATGGGAGATAAATTTGGGATTAAGGATTAAGAAGTAGGAGTAGGATTAAGGAATTTACCATCCAGTCTTTAATCCTTAATCTTTAATCTTTAATCCCCGATTGTTCATTACTCCTTTATAAATATCATTAATTTATTTTTGTGGTTTATAAGGATTATTTTATTTTTAATTCCTGAAAAAAATGTTTGATGGATCATTTGCAAACGCTCCCGACAGGGAAAGATAAAATAAAATTTTTGGTAATCGAAGGCAACATCGGTGCTGGAAAAACTTCACTTGTAACTAGAATTGCCGATTTGTATAATGCAAAAAGAATTTATGAACGCTTTGCAGACAATCCTTTTCTTCCTAAATTTTATGAGAATCCGGAGCGTTATTCTTTTTCCCTCGAACTATCATTTCTTGCAGAGCGCTACCATCAGTTAAAAAAAGAATTAGAGAATCTTGATTTATTTTCAAGTTTTACCATAGCTGATTACTATTTCATGAAATCTCTTATTTTTTCACGCTCTACCTTGCAAGATGATGAGTACAGCCTTTACAGGCAATTGTTTAATATTATTTATGGTACCTTGCCCAGACCCGATTTGTATGTCTATCTGCATGTAAGTGTTGAAAATCTCATGAAAAATATTAAAATCAGGGGAAGGAGCTATGAACAAAACATCCAGGCAGAATATCTTTTTAGTATTCAGGAAGGGTATTTGAATTTTTTTAAGCAGCAGTCAGACCTTGCTATTTTGGTAATTGATACTAATAATCTTGATTTTGTTAACAATCCAGATCATTTTAATAATATAATGAAAACTATTTTTGAGAAGAAATATCCTTTAGGAATAACATCTGTAACATATTGATAAATAGTTTTTTCTAAAAAAAACAATGTGTTTTATATCAGAAAGTTTGTTTTTCACAAAACATTATTATTTTTGTAAATCTATTTTTTAAAATTCGATAATTAAATAAACAAATAAATTATTATGAAAAAGTCCAGGTTTTTTAATGTCTTGTTAGTATTTGCTGTTGCCCTGCTGATTTCAAGTTGCGGTGGTTTAAAGAAAATGTTAAAAGAAGAAGGTAAGATAACTTACACAGTAGATCCTCCGGTTCTTGAAATGCATGGTGATTCAGTAAAAGTTACTATCACAGGAACAATTCCTCCAAAATATTTCCACAAAAAGGTTGTTGTTGAAGGAACTCCTGTATTGGTTTTTGAAGGTGGTGAGAAAGCCATGAAAACTGAAATCTATCAGGGAGAAAAAGTTCAGGGAAACAACAAGGTTATTAAATACGAATCCGGTGGTTCATTTAATTTTACAGATGTTCTTCCTTACGAAGAGGGAATGAGAATGTCGAAGCTTGAAGTTCGTGTCAAGGGATATAAAGGGAAAGATGCTGCTAAAGAAGACAAAAAAGTTGTTGACTTTACTAAAAAAGAAGTAGCCAAGGGGGTAATTTCCACTCCTACAATGTTTGTTTATGAAGGTAAAGTAATTTCTGCAAAAGATAATTTTGTAAGAACAACAAGTGAAGCGATAGATGCTTCAATTCTTTTTGAAATGCAGAAATCCAATATCCGCGATAAAGAATTGAAAAAAGATGATATCAAAGCTTTGCAGGAATTCATTGAAAAAGCTCAAAACGGAGAAAGACATGTTTATAAAGGAATGGATGTAAGCGGACAAGCTTCTCCTGATGGACCTGTTCAGTTGAACGATAAACTTTCTCAGGACAGAGCAAAAGCAACTGAAGGCTTGATGGAAAAGGAAATGAAAAGTCAGGAAAAGAAAGAAAAAGACGAATTTGCAAAAGAAAATAAAAAAGATAAAGAAGCTATAAAAAAATTCGAGCCTAAACATTTTGATTTCAAAACAAGTTTCAAGAAAGCTGCAAAAGGGCAAGACTGGGAAGGTTTCAAATCGGCTATTCAGTCATCAGGCATACAGGATAAAGATCTTATCGTGAAAGTTCTTTCAATGTATTCAGATCCTGACCAGAGAAATAAAGAAATTAAAAATCTGAAAGAAGTTTTTAAATCCTTGAAAGATGATGTTTTCCCGGAACTCAGAAAATCTACTATTAAATTAAATGTAGACATTGAAGGCTATACAGATGAAGAATTATTAAAATTGGCAGAATCTAATCCTGATACATTAAAAATTGAAGAGATTATGAAAGCTGCTACTGTTACTCAAGATGTAGCAAGGCAAAATGCTATTTATAAATCCGCTGCAAAAAAATTCCCTGAAGACTGGAGAACTCATAATAATGTTGGATACACAGCCTTTAAATTGAAAAACTATGATGAAGCTAAAAAATCCTTTGAAGATGCAAAAGCTAAAAAGGCAGAAGCAATGGTGTTCAACAACCTTGCAGCAGTTGCTATGCAGGAAAAAGATCTGACAAAAGCGCAGGAATATATTACAACAGCAGGAGGAAGCCCTGAATCAAATTATATGCAGGGTATCATCCAAATTAAAAAAGCAAAATATAAAGAAGCTGTTTCAAGTTTTGGTTCTTATAATACTGCTAATGTTGCTTTGGCAAAACTTCTTAGCGGTAATCCGGATGATGCAATTAAAACTCTTGATATTGCAGAAGACAAAGACGAAGCCATTGCTTTTTATTTGAAAGCTGTTTGCGGCGCAAGAAAAGCAAATACAGATTTAATTTTTAATAATCTTCGTTCTGCAATTGGAAAAGATGCAGGTCTTTCTCAAAAAGCTAAAACAGACATGGAATTTGCTAAATGGTTTGAAGATGATACTTTCAAATCTATTGTAAAATAATTTCTAATTTTATTTTAAAAAGGTGGCTTCTAGTATTTCGACAGGCTCGATTACCAAAAGCCACCTTTTTTATTGCAATTTATTGAACAAATCCCACAATACTATTCCTGCGCTTACAGATACATTAAAGGAATGTTTAGTGCCAAATTGCGGAATTTCAATGCAGGCATCGCATTGATCTATCACTTCTTGTTCAACCCCTCTAATCTCATGCCCGAAAATGATTGCATATTTTTTTTCAGGGGCAATTGAAAAGTCATTTAAAGCAATACTGTTTTCAACCTGTTCGACAGCAATAATGAAATAAGTTTCTTGCTTTAATTTTTGAATTGCATCTGAAGTTTTTTCACAGTAGCTCCACTCCATGCTTTCTGTTGCTCCCAATGCCGTTTTGCTGATTTCTTTGTTTGGGGGAGTACCCGTAATGCCACAAAGAATAATTTTTTCTATTGCAAAAGCGTCTGCCGTTCTGAAAATGGAGCCAATGTTGTTTAAACTGCGTACATTGTCCAATATAAGTACAATTGGTGTTTTTTCTTTTGTTTTAAATTCTTCAAGGCAAGGTCTGCCAAGTTCTTCATTTTTTAATTTCCGCATCATATTCCTGCTTTTTTACTTCGTAAATATCTAAATTTTTATTTATTTAGTGAAAAATTTAATACATTAACTATTTTTGTTAATTCCTAATTCTTAATTCTTATGAACATCCACGAGTACCAGGCAAAGGCATTACTGAAAAATTACGGTGTTTATGTTCCCGAAGGATTTGTCGCAGACACTCCGGAAGCAGCAATACAGGCGGCAATGCTTGTAAAAGATAAAACCGGTATTGATAACTGGGCTGTCAAAGCGCAAATTCATGCGGGTGGAAGAGGAAAAGGCGGAGGCGTTAAAATTGCTAAAAATATTGAGGAGGTTCAGAAATATGCGAAGGATATTTTAGGGATGAATCTTGTTACGCATCAGACCGGTCCGCAGGGAAAAAAAGTTCATAAGATTTTGATTGAACAAAGCATTTATTTTCCGGGTCCTAGTCCTGTGAAAGAATATTACATGAGTATTTTGCTAAACCGCCAAACAGGGCGTAATATAGTAATGTATTCCACCGAAGGCGGTATGGATATTGAAGCGGTTGCAGAGAAAACTCCACATCTGATTTTTACAGAAGAAATTCATCCGGGAGTGGGAATTCAACCTTTTCAAACAAAACGAATTGCTTTCAATCTTGGGTTAGAAGGAAAAGCTTTTAAACAAATGACAAAATTTGTTGAAGCCCTTTGTACTGCTTTTGAAGAAAGTTATGCTACACTCATAGAAATTAATCCCGTTTTTAAAACTTCAAATGATGTTATTATTGCAGCAGATGCCAAAATAGCACTCGACGACAATGCCTTGTTCAAACACCCTGAATATGCCAATTTGCGCGATTTTCATGAAGAAGATCCAACTGAAGTAGAAGCAAGTCAGCAGAACCTGAATTTTATAAAACTTGACGGAAATGTTGGATGTATGGTTAATGGTGCAGGTCTTGCAATGGCAACAATGGATATTATTAAATTATCTGGTGGAGAGCCTGCTAATTTCCTTGATGTTGGAGGTTCTGCAAATGCTACTACTGTTGAAGCCGGATTTAAAATTATTTTGAAAGATCCGAAAGTTAAAGCTATTCTGGTAAATATTTTTGGTGGAATCGTGCGCTGCGACCGCGTTGCATCTGGAATAGTGGAAGCGTATAAGAATGTTGGAGAAATTAAAATCCCGATTATTGTTCGCCTGCAAGGAACCAATGCAGAAAAGGGTAAAAAAATTATTGATAATTCAGGGCTGAAAGTTTATTCTGCAATAACGTTGCAGGAAGCTGCCGATCTTGTTAAAAAGGTTGTGAAGTGATGTGTTGATGTGATAATTATTTTTCAAATTTTAAATTATTTATTAAAATTCATAATTCATAATTCGTAATTTGTAATTCTCTATGCCTTACACCTACGATTATCCCCGCCCTATGGTTACTGTTGACATTCTTGTGTTTTCAAAATCGCAGGATGCGGATACTGAAATTTTACTGATACAGAGAAAACACAATCCATATAAACACTGCTGGGCTTTGCCGGGTGGCTTTATTGAAATGGATGAAACGCTTGAACAATCTGCCTTAAGAGAGCTTGAAGAAGAAACAGGTATAACCGACGTTTCGCTTTCCCAATTTTATACATTCGGAAATCCGGGCAGAGACCCTCGTGGACGAACCGTTTCAGTGATTTTTTATTGCTTTTCAGATAGGAAAAAGTTGAATGCAAAAGCCGGCGATGATGCTGCCCATCTCGACTGGTTTGATATTTCTAAACTCCCTGAGCTGGCATTTGATCATACTGATATTGTTAAAAAGGCTATTGTGGAATTGCTTTAGATGGTTTTATTATATCGTTTAACTTTTATTAAATAATACCTCATACATCCTTTTTCCTTTTTTTGCGTCTATAGAAAAATTACAGGTTATGAAGAACGTATTTTTATTTGTTATAAGTCTGATCCTTTGCGCATCTTTGTTTGCGCAGCAACCCAAATACTCTCGTGTGAAAATTCTGATGAACGGTAGGGAATTAAACGACCTTGCCCGTTTGGGTCTCAATGTAGAAAATGGTTCATATAAAAAAGCTGCATATTTTATCGCCGAATATTCTGCAAAAGATATTGATTTGTTAATTCAAAATGGATTTCAGATAGAGGTTTTGATTGACGATATGACAAAATATTATAAAGAAAGAAATAAAAATTCTAAACCTGAAACAAAAACAAAATCATCAAGTGAATATTCTGTTCCTTCACATTTCAAACTTGGCTCTATGGGCGGGTTTTTAACTCATGATGAAATGATTCAGGAATTGGACTCCATGCGTATTTTATATCCCAATCTTATTTCTGTGAAACAGGTTGTCTCGAATATTCCGACTTATGAAAATCGCTATATTTATTATGTGAAAATTTCAGACAACCCCGATGTTGATGAACAGGAATCGGAGGTTTTGTATACAGCACTGCATCATGCAAGGGAGCCTGCCGCTATGCAACAGATGATTTATTATATGTATTATTTGCTGGAGAATTATTCGACCAACGACGAAATAAAATATCTCGTTGATAATCTTGAGATGTATTTTGTTCCTTGCGTGAATCCTGATGGTTACATTTATAATGAAACAACAGAACCTGAAGGTGGCGGCATGCATAGAAAAAATTTGAATCCGAACGGGACAAGCAATCCGGGTGTTGATTTAAACAGAAATTATGGCTACGAGTGGGGCTATGACAATACCGGTTCTTCAAATGATCCATCACAGGATACCTATCGGGGCACTTCGGGTTTTTCTGAATCTGAAACACAGGCAATGAAATCTTTTTGTGAAAATCATTCTTTCAAACTTGGCATAAATTTTCATTGCTACAGCAATCTTTTGATTTATCCATGGGGCTATATACCCGATTACGAAACGCCTGACTCTTTGCTCTTCCGGAAATATTCTCAGCTTATGACTGCTTCAAATAATTATTTGTATGGAACACCAAGCCAGACGGTAAATTATTCAGCCAACGGAGGTTCAGACGACTGGATGTACGGCGAACAAACCACAAAACCAAAAATTATTTCTTTTACCCCTGAAGCCGGCAATGTGAACGATGGTTTCTGGCCTGAAATAAACAGAATAGAAGATATTTGCCGGGTAAATATGGATATGAATTTTTATATAGCGCGTTTTGCTTTGAAATATGCAGAGGTAAGTGAAATTTCTTCTGATTTTATTCCCGGTTTAAATGGAAATTTGAAATTGCAGATTCAATGTTTGGGGTTGGATGTACCTGCTGATTTTACAGTTTCTGTAACTCCTCTAAGCCTAGAAATAATATCTGTTGGCAATGCTATTTCATTTATCGGAATGCAAACATTGGAAGAAAACAGTGACTCAATAAATTTTACTCTTGATTCAACTGTGCAAACGGGGCAAATAATAAAGTTTTTGATTACTGTTGATAATGGAATGTATCAGCATTCAGATACAATAAGTAAAATTTTCGGACAAGCACAGTTAGCTTTTATTGATTCGGGAAATACCATTTCAAATTGGACAAGTTCTGGCTGGAATACTACCAGTTCAACGTATCATTCACCTTCAGATTGTATTACCGATTCTCCAGATGGCGAGTACAGTATTTCTCCTGTAAATTCTTCAATTACCTTAACACAGTCCATTGATTTGTCCGAAGCCAGTCATGCGTATCTTTCTTTTTGGGCCAAATGGGATATCAATCCTGCACAGGATTATGTACAATTGAAATTATCAACAAACAATGGTGTTTCATGGATACCCGTTAATACTACAAATACGCAGGCTTCTATAGTAACAAATATTGCAGGGCAACCTGTTTTTACCGGATATAACGGGCAATGGCATCAGGAAACTGCTGATTTATCAGCCTGTGTCGGTCAAAATATTAAGTTTATGTTTACATTGAAGAGCGGCTGGAATTATATGTATTCTTATGATGGTTTTTATTTTGATGATTTTTCTGTTTCTTTAATGCAAACAGGCACTTCGGGTATTATTAAGACTTCCGATGATTATTTTGCAGATGTAGCCTATCCCAATCCGGCAAAAAGTTTTGTAATCATTCCTGTACCAGAAAACATATCATTCCCTTGTAAATTATTATTACATAATTCAGCAGGTCAATTAATGTCTGAAATTATACTAAACAAGCCGGAGTCTGAAATTTTCTTTTCTGTAAGGAATTTAGGCAGTGGAATTTATTCTTACCGGTTTTCTGATAATTATAAATCCTCAAACCCGAGAAAGCTTATAATTATAAAATAAATTTGGTTATTCGACATTTTTAGTGGAAAATAATTTTATATAGGGTTGCAAGTTACAAGTTACAAGTTGTTTTCGACCTGCAACCTGGGTTTCGACTCCGCTCAACCTGCGGTTACCCAATAACCTGCAACTTGTAACTTGTATATTTAACATGCCCATTAAAAACTTCAATTAATTTTAGCGAATTACCATAAATTTTCTGCTTATTGTTTTATTATAAAGGTTTTCAGAATAGTTTTTCTTTCATTTTTTTTATTTCTGAAAAAAATATTTATTTTTACACCTTTAGTTTAGGATGTCATATTTATTTTTGAATGATTAAAATTCAATAATATTTATGATTTCAGATTATCAAACATATAGTTTTAATAAATAAACCGGGTAATATATATAACTATGAAAATTTACAAATATCTGTGTTTTTTAATGCTTTTCTGTTTAACATCAGGAGTATTTGCTCAAAAGGATTATGAAAAAGCTGAAGAATCGTACGCGAATTATGAATACCTGAAAGCAATAGATCTTTATAAAAAGGCATTCATGAAAAATGCCAATAACAGACCCAAGCAGGCAGAAATAACTTTTAAAATTGCCGAATGTTACAGGCGTATGAATATGACGCAGGAAGCAGAACTTTGGTATAAAAAAGCAATTATGGTCAAATATCCCGATCCTGTTACTGTTTTATATTATGCTGATATGCTGAAAATGAATGCTAAATACGAGGATGCGATGGTAGAATATCAGAAATATTTAGAACTGATACCAGATGACCCACGTGGAAAGGTTGGCGTAGAGTCTACACAGATTGTTCAGAAATGGAAAGATAAACCTACAAGATATGAAGTAGAGAATATGGCATTTTTTAATTCAAAAGATGCAGATTTTTGTCCTATTTTTACAAAGAAAGATTTTAAAGAAGTTTTATTTACATCTACCAGAGAAAGTGGAAAAGGAACAAAAGTGAATTATGTTTCAGGTCAGAATTTTGCTGATTTATACTCATCGAGCATGGATAGAAAAGGAAACTGGAGTGTTCCGACTCCTGTTCAGGGCGGTGTAAACACTGAACACGATGAAGGCGCATCCTCTACTTCTCCTAAGGTTTCAACCTTATATTTTACACGTTGTAAGGTTGAAAAGAAACAAGACTTAAATTGCAAAATTTATGAAGTTGTGAAAAAAGGTATTGCCTGGGGCGATCCCGAAGAACTTAAATTAGGTTCAGACAGTTTTTCTTTTGGGCATCCTGCTATTTCTGCCGATGAGCTTACACTTTATTTTGCTTCAAATATGCCCGGAGGTTATGGAAGTAATGATATCTGGATGGTAAAAAAAGAAAAGAAAAATGCTCCATGGGGAAAAGCTGTAAATGTGGGAGCTGAAATTAATACTTCAGGGAATGAAGTTTTTCCTTATTCTAGAATAAATGGATTCCTTTATTTTTCCTCTGATTTTCATCCGGGTTTGGGTGGCTTGGATGTCTTTAAAGCAGTTCAGGATAAAAAAACTACCCGATGGACAGTTGATAATCTTAAATACCCTATCAATTCAGAGAGTGATGATTTCGGAATTTGTTATGAAGGTACACAGGAAAAAGGATACCTTACCTCTAAAAGAAGAGGTGGAAAAGGAATGGAAGATATTTGGAAATTCTATTTGCCAGCTATTGAGTTTACTTTAATTGGTATTGTTAAAGACGAGAAAACCGAGCAAATTATAACCGGAGCTACAGTGAAACTTGTAGGCAGCGATGGTTCAACTGTTGAAGCAAAATCCGAGGCAGACGGTTCTTTTAAATTCAAACTGAATCCACAAACTGATTATATGGTTGAGGCTAGCAAAGAAAATTATTTAGCCGGTAAAGGAAAAGAAACAACCAAGGGTATTGAAGAATCAAAAGAATTTAAAATGGAACTTTTACTCCGTCCTGCTAAAAAGGGCGATGTGTACGAACTTCCCAATATTTACTACGATTTTGCTAAAGCAACACTTCGTCCCGAATCTATGGTTGCGCTTGATAAATTGTATGAATTGTTAAGTGAAAATGAAAATATCACGGTAGAGCTTGCAGCGCATACCGACTTCCGCGGAAAAGACGAAACCAATATGAAATTATCACAAGACAGAGCGCAATCTGTTGTTGATTATCTTATTGGTAAAGGCATAGAAAAAGAACGTCTTGTACCTGTTGGATATGGAGAATCGAAGCCAAATGTTATTAATAAAAAAATGGCTGAAAAATATCCAGGTTTCCTTCAGGAAGGACAGGTTTTAAGCGAAGATTTTATTAAAGAACTTTCTACGGTTGAAGAGCAGGAAGTAGCTCATCAGATAAACAGACGTACTGAAATGAAGATTTTATCTACCGACTATCAACCTAAACCAAAAAGCCAGGCTCCGGGAGGAACAGACGAAAATCCAGATACTGAAAAAGAAGTTCAACCCGAGTAGCTTCAGTATGATTTAATTTTACAGGCGTTCTGCTAATTGCAGAACGCTTTTTTATTGTTTCAAAAGATATTTAATTATGGTTACAGAACAGCGATATAACTCACGGGGCGTTTCTGCGTCTAAAGAAGACGTACACAATGCAATAAAAAATATTGACAAGGGACTTTTCCCTCAGGCTTTTTGTAAAATAATTCCTGATATACTTTCCGGAGACCCTGATTATTGCAATATAATGCATGCAGACGGAGCCGGTACAAAATCTTCTCTTGCTTATCTGTACTGGAAAGAAACCGGCGACTTGTCTGTGTGGAAAGGAATAGCTCAGGATGCCATTGTTATGAATATTGACGATTTGCTTTGTGTTGGAGCTGTTGATAACATCATGCTTTCTTCATCTATTGGTCGTAATAAAAATTTAATCCCGGGTGAAGTTGTCAGTGCGTTGATTCACGGAACTGCTGATTTTATTAGCGAAATGGCTGAGCTTGGCGTGAACATTATTTTTACGGGAGGAGAAACTGCTGATGTTGGTGATTTGGTTCGTACTGTTATTGTTGATTCTACTGTTGCCTGTCGTATGAAACGCAGTGAGGTAATTTCTAATGATAAGATAAAACATGGCGATGTAATTGTGGGACTTTCATCTTATGGACAGGCGATTTATGAAAAGGAATACAATGGCGGCATGGGCAGCAATGGTCTTACTTCTGCACGCCATGATGTTTTTGCAAAGTATCTGGCTGAAAAATATCCTGAAAGCTTCGATAGCCTTATTCCTGCGAGTCTGGTGTATTCCGGCAATTATAAACTTACAGATGCTGTTGAAGAAGTAAATATGACAATGGGAAAACTCGTTCTTTCTCCAACCCGCACTTATGCTCCGATAATAAAAAAAGTACTCGACAATTTTAGAAATGATATCCACGGAATGGTGCATTGTTCGGGCGGTGCGCAAACAAAAGTTTTAAATTTCATTGAAAATATTCAGGTTGTAAAAAATAATATGTTTCCGGTTCCTCAGCTTTTCAGAATTATTAAAGAACAAAGCAATGCAAGTTGGGAAGAGATGTACAAGGTTTTTAACATGGGACACAGGTTTGAAATTTATGTTCCGGAAAAAATTGCCGGTGATATAATTAAAATATCAGAATCATTTAATGTTGAAGCGCAAATAGTAGGAGAATGTGTGGCTGCAGATAAAAAGAGTGTCGTAATAAAAAGTGAATTTGGGGAATTTTGTTTTTGATTGTTTGTTGGTCTTTTATGTTGTAGCATCGAAATTTGCAACTCTATTAACCTGCAACCTGCAACCCTGCAATATAGTAATATAACATCACTTTAGATAAGAAAAAGTAAGTTCATAAATACAATAAATATTTTATATGAGTAATCCATTATTTTTAGAAAAATTGCATTCGTTAAAATCAAAATATGAAGACATCGGTCAGGCATTAACTGATCCGGATATCATGTCGGACATGAAGCGCTATGTAAGGTTGAATAAAGATTATAAAGATTTACAACCTATAATAGAAGCTTTTGAAGAATATAAAAATATTTTAAGCAATATTGACGATGCGAAAAATCTTTTGGCAAAAGAGAAGGATGAGGAGATGAAAGAAATGGCGCGTGCCGAATTGGATATTTTAAATGAAAAAGTTGTTCCTCTGGAAGATAAAATAAAATTATTGCTGCTTCCTGCCGATCCTCAGGATTCAAAAAGCGCGATCCTCGAAATCAGAGCCGGCACAGGTGGCGATGAAGCCAGTATTTTTGCAGGCGATTTATACAGAATGTATACGAAATATATAGAAATAAGGGGATGGAAAATGGAGCTTACTAGTTTTTCAGAGGGCACTGTAGGAGGTTACAAAGAAATTATATTAAATGTCAAAGGCGATAGTGTGTATGGAATTATGAAATATGAATCGGGCGTACATCGTGTGCAGCGTGTACCCCAAACAGAAACACAGGGAAGAGTCCACACTTCTGCTGCTACTGTTGCTGTTTTGCCCGAAGCCGATGATGTGGATATTGACATAAAAATGGATGATATTAAAAAAGAAACTTTCTGTTCATCGGGTCCGGGCGGGCAATCTGTAAACACAACCTATTCTGCTGTGCGCCTTACGCATACTCCTACCGGAATTGTGGTTTCTTGTCAGGATCAGAAATCTCAGATAAAAAACATGGAGAAAGCCATGAATGAACTGCGTACCCGAATTTACAATCTGGAGCATCAAAAATATCTTGATGAAATTGCTTCGAAAAGAAAAACTATGGTTTCTACAGGTGATCGTTCTGCAAAAATCCGTACTTATAATTATCCACAGGGTCGCGTTACAGATCATCGAATTAATATGACACTTTATAATCTTCCGCACATTTTAAATGGGAATATTCAAGAACTGCTCGACCAACTTCAAATGGCAGAAAATGCAGAACGATTAAAAGATAGTGAGATATAGAAATTCTTTGTATACATGCTTTTGTATTGTAAATACGTTGCAATGCAACGTATCAACATACAAAACATAACAGAAAAACATTACATAATGAACACAGAAACCCTTTATCAAAACATAAAATCGAAAGGCAGCTTCCTTTGTGTGGGTCTTGATACAGACTTGTCAAAAATACCGCCATTTCTCTTGAAACATGAAGATCCTGCTTTTGAATTCAATAAAAGAATAATTGATGCTACGCATAAATATGCAGTAGCGTATAAACCCAATCTTGCATTCTATGAATCAATGGGATTGAAGGGGTGGAGGAGTCTTGAAAAAACTGTAGAATACATTCGTCTGAATTATCCGGGCATTTTTTTAATAGCAGATGCCAAGCGCGGAGATATTGGAAATACATCTAAAATGTATGCAAAAACTTTTTTTGAAATAATGGATTTTGATGCAGTAACTGTCGCTCCGTATATGGGCGAAGATTCTGTTACTCCCTTTTTATCTTACTCTGGAAAATATGTGATTTTGCTTGCGCTGACATCCAACAAAGGCGCAGAGGATTTTCAATATGCTTTTGATTGCAAAGCGCAGATGTGTTTGTTTGAAAAAGTCATAAAAAAATCTAAAGAATGGGGCAGCCCAGAAAATATGATGTATGTTGTAGGAGCTACCCAGGCAAACATGTTGCTGCGTGTGCGAAATATTATTCCCAATCATTTTTTATTAGTTCCTGGTATAGGTGCGCAGGGAGGGAGTCTTAATGATGTTGTAGTAAATGGCATGAATGAGAAATGCGGACTTCTGGTAAATTCATCAAGAGAAATTTTATACGCATCGCAGCACGAAGACTTTGATACAGCTTCTGCGGATAAGGCTTTAGAAGTGAAAGAAGCAATGAAAAAATATTTATAATTATTTTTTCATTGCTTGCCTATTTTCTGTTTTCTTTTTATTATTTCCTTTCCACCACTTTAAGCACTGCCTCCACAATATCCGGCACATCAAGATGGTATTTTGCCAGCAGTTCTTCGGGTTTTCCGCTTTCGCCAAAATGATCATCAACTGCAACCATTTCTACAGGAACAGGCATTTTCCGGACAAGCAATTGTGCGATACTGTCTCCCAAGCCTCCATTTCTGAAATGCTCTTCTGCCGTAACAACGGCTTTTGTTTTAGCAACTGATTTTAGAATTGCTTCTTCATCGAGAGGTTTTATCGTGTGGATATTTATTATTTCTGCGGAAATTCCTTTTGATTCTAAAATCTCACAAGCCTCTAATGCTTTCCATACAAGATGACCGGTCGCAAAAATACTAACATCTTTTCCTTCATTTAACAAAAGTGCTTTTCCTATTTCAAACTCCTGATTTTCGGAAGTGAAATTTGGAACTGCAGGTCTGCCGAACCGAAGATAAACCGGACCATTGTAACGACCTGCTGCTAAAGTTGCAGCTTTGGTTTGATTGAAATCACAGGGGTTAATAACTACCATATTGGGCAGCATTTTCATTAACCCAATATCTTCCATAATCTGATGCGTTGCGCCATCTTCGCCAAGTGTGAGCCCTGCGTGAGATGCACAAATTTTTACATTTTTATTGGAGTATGCAACGCATTGGCGTATCTGGTCGTATACTCTTCCTGATGCAAAATTGGCGAAGGTGCCTGCAAATGGAATTTTTCCTCCGATAGTCAAACCAGCAGCCATTCCTATCATATTGGCTTCAGCAATTCCTGTCTGTATAAAACGTTCGGGAAACTCTTTTATGAAAGCATCCATTTTTAGAGAGCCAATGAGATCTGCGCACAAAGCAACAACTTCATTATTCTCTTTTGCTATTTCCAAAAGCCCGACTCCAAAGCCCGAGCGTGTATCTTTATTGCCTGTGTTTGTATAGAGTTGCATAATTTTAATATAATGTTGGTTTACTTTAAAATAATTGTGGATGTAATTCCAGAAATAACTTTAAATGATTTATCAATAGAAGCAGCTGTGATTTTAATATTTTTGCTGCGGTATATAACTTTGTATTTGCCCGGTAGTAACGACAATGTTTCACTTCCCGTATTTTGTGAGAGATTGCAAACCCATTCTAAGTTGTTATCTTTTTCAAGAAAAATACTGCCGTAACCTGTTGTTGGCATTGTAAATTTTATTACTCCGAGTTTGGGTATTTCTATAGTTGTGGTATAACTTTGTTTTAGGTCAACATCATTAATCAACAGGCGGGGAAGTGTTAAAATTTCAAGATCGTATTTACCGACAATGTATTTTTCTGTTTTATTTATTTCCTGAATATTGAGTGTTTGCATTTCTCCTTTTTTGCGAATTATTGCATTGATAGGTTTTGTTTGATTGTACATGTCCATTTTAAAGGAAAGATTTCCCTGCGGACAATCAGCCGCAATGATGTTGTGTTTGCCTGGTACAAGAGAAATACTATCTACATAAACAGGAGGAATGGAATGTACCATCAGTTTGTATTTAACCAATGGATCCAGTTCAATCGTATCAGGGTTACCGCGGTGATTCAGCGTGTGAATAAAATTGTATTTTATATTGCCCGACAGGTTATCAAACAAAGTAAACGCAACATCTGTTTCTGTAGGTTGATTTGCTACATCAAGCAAGTTTACCTGAGCTGTTGTTGAATTTAAAGCCTGTGAAATAACAACACTGAGTACTTCACTGAATTGTTTTTCTGTGTTGGCATCATAGTAACTTCCCATACACTCAAACTGGCTTCTGAATTTAACATCTAAGCCTACTCCGATTACAAAAGGTTTTAATACAATTCCTTTTTTTTGCAGTTCCCACGATACAGCGCAAGGGTCTCCACTGCATTCTTCAATTCCGTCTGTTATTAAAATGATAATATTTCTTCCAACATTTGATTCAGGAAAATCAGTAGCAGCCTGTAGCAATGATTGTGCAATCAGCGTTGTTCCTTTTGGTTGTAAACTGAATAATTTTTGTTTGATAAGCGGAACATTGTCTCTGCTGAAAGGTACTTCGAGTTTTGTGTCATTGCAATCCTGAGAACCATAAGGTGGCGCGAGGCTTTGCGACCCAAAAACTCTGAAAGCAACTTGAACATTATCTATTCTGCTCAGGCTGTCGAGCATATTTGAGAGTAGTTTTTTTGAGGCATCCATACGGTTTGTTTTTTCAAACTTATTGGTCATGCTGTTGGATGCATCCATTATAAATAAAATTCTTGAGAGGGTTTTGTTTTGTTTTTTTACTTGTGAGAAGGAGAGTGCAGAGAAAAAAAGAAAAATGATTGTGAACAATGATATTTTCCCTAATAAATTTCTGACCCAAGATTTTTTTTTAATTGTAGAATTAGAAGTAATATTATTATTTTTTAAAGTCATATTTTATAAATCCGAATTTATTTCTTCAATTTCTTTTCCATCTCAACTCCCTTTTCGGTCATTTGCATTATCTGATAAATACTTGCTAATATCTCAATAACGTTTTTATTACCGGGTTCGTATTTATGCGCATCTTCAAAAAATGGAATTGCTTTGTTGAATAATTCTTTATATTTTGTTTCATTTAACACTTGGTTTTCTTTATAAAGCGCGGTAGCAGGTTTGTAATATAAAATAGCCGCGTTGTAATTATAGGTGTACAGAAATTTTTTATCCGTTGTCATTGTACATATTTTTCTGTAAGTTTCGGCAGATTTATCCCTGTATTCAACAGCACTGGAAGCATAACCCGAACTTTCCATTTTGTCTGACAATTTACTGTAAGATGTTGCCAGATTAGAATAGATGCTGATATTGTTTGGTTGAATCTGTAAAATTCTTTCAAAAATTTTCACTTGTTCTTCCGGACTTTCTGTTTTTTTAGAAAGCTCAATTGCAATAGAAGGCAGCTCTTTACTTTCAGGATATAATTCTAATCCCCTGTCAAGGATTTTTGTGGCTTCTGAATATATTTTTTCATCAATTAGCAAACCCGTGTAATAGTAATATGCAAGCAAAGAACCTTTTTGTTTTGCGGTTTCAGCATCGCTTGTATAATCAATGGCATTGTGATAATATTTTTTTGCCTTTTCATTATCATTTATTTGTTGTGCGCAGAATGCAGCAAAATAATTAATGGAATGAACATTTATTTTATGAAATTTTAAAAGGTGAACAGATATTTCTTTATCATCATCTAAAGTTTCTAAAACATCTTTAAATTTTTCAAAATTATAAAGTGCGGTTTTATAAAAATCTGCGCTTTTAGGATTTGGTTTTCCTCCAACAGGTTTCAGTTTTGTAGCTTCATTATAGGCTGCAATTCCATCATTATAAAAAAGCGGACTCAGATCGAACAAAATATTGATAAGTTTATTCCATAAATCTTTTCTCGGATCCAGTTCTTTGCATTTCTGCGCCGCGGCAAGAGATTCATCCCCGACATTCGAGAATTTCTTCTTGTGAACCGCGCTTTTCATCATTTCTTTATACACATAGGCCTTTAGATACCACGAAACCGGATCTGTTTTGCCTGCTTCTGTTTTACATTCTGCATCAGCAGCCATTTTTGCTTTTTCAAGATTCGGATCTATCTGGCGCATGAGGTTATCAATATTCTGTATGCGGCTTTGCGCCTGAGTAAATGTTATAACAATCAAAGCGGCGACTAATAATGTTAAATGTTTCATAATTATTATTGTTTATTTTGTAATTCTTTTTCTATTCCCTATGTCTTTTTTTTCAGCCTCATATTTTTTTTTCATATTTATACATGCTTTCCATTCCATGTAGTCATCCCATTCAGAAAATATTTCTTTTTTACTGCTATTTATTTTTTTTTCGAATTCTTTGAAAGAAATACGATAACGAATACGGAATAGCTTTAGTTTTTCTTTTTCGATTGTTAACATGTTATTATTTATTATTTACACAAAAAGAGAAGACAGGGCTTCTCTTTTTGCATTTAATATTTTTAAATAATGCAAGGTTATTGCCCTAATTTTTTCTTTATTTCATCGTATTTATCAGTCATCTGAAGTTTGTAATAAATGGTTTTTAATGTATTTATTACATGAACATCTTTTGGATCAAGTTCGTGAGATTTTTCCATATAGGGAAGAGATTTTTTAAATTCGTCTTCAGATTTTAGTTTTAATTCGTCATATTTTTTCTGATCTTGTTCATTGTTCGCATCATTTGCAATGTCAGCAGCTCGATTGTAATGAAGAACACCTAGATTATAATTTGCGTCAAGAAAATTTGGATCAAACTGAATTGCTTTTTTATAGCTTTCTTCTGCTTTATCCCATTCTTTCGTTCCTTCTAATAAAGCTCCTTTTGCGAAATAATAGGTTGGGTTTTCCGGGCTTTTTTCTATAGCTATATTAATGTAATCAAGTGCTTCTTTTGATTTATTTGATTGCAAGTAATAATTTATAAGTTCTGCAATTACATTCTGACAATCGTTTGGATAAAGAGAAATACCTTTTTTCAGGGTTTCAACATATTTAATTGTGTCTTTAGTATTTTTAAAGGCATTTGCCAGATAAAAATACATGTTTGCTTTTTCTTTTTTATCCGCACCGTATTTTACAAGAGTTAATTTACCATACAGGCTCACAGCTTTCGGGAAATTGCTGGATTTTTCAGCAGCGAGCGCAGCATAATAAATAATTGGAGTGTCAACACGAAATGCAAGTCCTGACAGTCTGAGTGAGCTTTCAAAATAGGTCAGTGCTTTTGCATAATCTTTTTTGTCTTTGTATTCAATTACGCCTTTATTGACAAACACATTTGCAAGAGCTGGTAATCTTACTACAATAATATCCTGAAGAATATCTTCATCAACATATTTGGTGTTTTTGTCCATAATCAGTTTGAAGAATTTTTCTAAATCCTCATTTTTATTCAAATCAATAGATTTATTTGCGGGATCTTTAAAATTCAATACAATAGCTTTTAAATAGGAATCGTAAGCTTTGGTTGCAGGATCCGGATCTAATTCTTTGTATTTTGCTTCTTTGGTAGTCTGAATGGCATGATAGGTGTTTCCTCTGTAATACCAGGTCTTGGTCTCGTTCATTGTTTTTTCGTGCTGCAGGGCTGCTTCAATAGCTTCTTTAGCCTTATCTAATTCGCCATATTTTAAGTAGTTCCAGCAACTTGTAACTTTTGCAGGCTGCGCAAAAATTGATATTGAAAAAACACTGAAAAATAAAACAATAAATAACTTTTTCATCGGATTAAATTTTAATTATTCTTTTTTAATTTTTCAAAAATATATATTTCTTAGAATTATCAAAAATTTATTCATCAGGCTTCCGGTTTTTCATTTTCTTCTTCAGATTCATCGTCTTCAATTATTTCGTCATCTTCTTCGTCCCCATCCTCATCAATAATTTCATCATCTCCCAAATCTTCATCCAGTTCTTCACCTTCTTCGAGTTCTGTTAAATTTTCAATAGGTTCTGTATTTTCTAACGTGATATTTTCAATTTCATTATCCCTGCCAATTTCTTTCTGCTCTTCAATATAGGCAACAGCCGCGATAGCATCATCCTCTTTCAGGTTAATAAGTCTTACTCCCTGTGTTGCTCTACCCATAACTCTCAGGTCTGCTACCCCAAGGCGAATTGTAAGACCTTTTTCTGTAATGATCATCAAATCGTCGGTATCTAAAACTCCTTTTATTGCAATAAGCTTGCCGGTTTTTGGGGTAATATTCAGGGTCTTAACTCCTTTACCTCCTCTGTTTGTTACAGGATAATAATCAATTTTTGATCTTTTCCCATATCCGTTTTCTGAAACTACGAGGATGTCTTCGCTTTGTCCTTCTATACAAACCATTCCTATTACTTCGTCTGCAGCATTAGAAAGTCTGATGCCACGAACTCCGGAAGCTGTTCTTCCCATGGGTCTTACTTTGCGTTCGGGGAAGCGTATTGCTCTGCCGGAGCTTATTGCAATCATAATTTCGCTTCTGCCGCGTGTCATTTTTGCTTCTAAAAGTTCATCTCCTTCGCGTACATTAATTGCAATAATACCCGATTGTCTGGGTCTTGAATATCCTTCAAGCGAAGTTTTTTTAATGATTCCTTTTTTCGTGCATAATAAAATGTAATTCGACTTAATGTATTCTTCGTCTGTGAGTTTTTTTACATTAATATATGCTTTAACTTTATCATCGGGTTCAATATTAATAAGATTTTGAATTGCTCTTCCTTTTGACAATCTTGAACCTTCAGGGATTTCCCAAACTTTTAGCCAGAAGCAGCGTCCTTTTTCTGTAAAAAAAAGCATGGTGTTGTGCATTGAGGCAATATAAAGGTGTTCGAGGAAATCCTCTTCACGGGTTTCTCCTCCTTTGCTTCCAACGCCGCCTCTGTTTTGTTTGTGGAATTCTGTAACGGGTGTTCTTTTAATGTAACCGAGATGCGAAATCGTAATTGCTACATCTTCGTCTGCATAAAAATCTTCAGGGTTGAATTCTTCAGATGCATAGATAATGTCTGTTTTGCGTGCATCGCCGTATTTATCGCGTATTTCAAGCGTTTCATCTTTAATAATCTGCATTCTGAGTACTTCATTTGCTAAAACATCTTTCAGGTGCGCAATTAGTTTCATCAATTCATCGAATTCTGCTTTCAGTTTATCACGTTCTAACCCTGTAAGACTTCTGAGGCGCATATCAACAATTGCTCTAGCCTGAACATCTGAAAGGTTGAACTTTTCCATCAGACCTTCGCGCGCATCGTCCACTGTTTTGGATGAACGGATGAGGGCAATAACTTCGTCAATATGGTCGAGGGCAATAAGAAGACCTTCTAAAATATGCGCACGTTTTTCTGCTTCGCTGAGTTCGAACTGTGTTCTGCGTATGATAACCTCGTGCCTGTGTTCCACGAAATAAGCTATCATTTTCTTGAGGTTCAGCATTTCCGGTCTTCCCTTAACGAGTGCGATGTTGTTTACATTAAAGGATGATTGAAGTTGGGTTTCTTTGTATAAAATATTGAGCACCACATTTGCTACTGCGTCTCTTTTTAAATCAACAACAATGCGCATTCCATCACGATCCGATTCATCATTAACATCAGAAATCCCTTCTATTTTTTTCTCATTTACTAATTCGGCAATTCTTATGATTAATTCTGCTTTGTTAACGATATAGGGAATTTCAGAGATAACGATTTTTTCCCTTCCATTGGAATCTACTTCGATATTCGATTTTGAACGCAGAACAATTCTTCCTCTTCCTGTTTCAAAGGCTTCTTTGACTCCCTGATAGCCATATATCGTACCCCCGGTTGGAAAATCAGGAGCAGAAATATATTTCATGAGTTCAGGAATTTCAATCTCATTATTTTCAATATAGGCAATAATTCCATTGCATATTTCGGTAAGATTATGCGGAGGCATATTAGTAGCCATACCTACAGCAATACCAGAAGCTCCGTTTACAAGAAGCAAAGGTACTCTAGTCGGAAGCACTGTTGGCTCCTGAAGTGTATCGTCAAAGTTGTTTTGAAAATTGACGGTATTTTTTTCAATGTCGGAAAGTGTTTCTTCAGCAATCTTGCTCATGCGCGCTTCTGTATAACGCATTGCTGCTGGATTATCACCGTCAACAGATCCGAAGTTTCCCTGACCGTCAACAAGGGGGTAACGCATTGCCCAGGGCTGTGCCATACGAACCATCGCGAAATATACGGAAGAGTCTCCGTGAGGATGGTATTTACCCAGCACTTCCCCTACGATTCTGGCTGATTTTTTATAAGGCTTGTTTGAAAAAGTTCCAAGCTCATTCATCCCGTATAAAATACGACGATGAACCGGTTTCATTCCGTCTCGCACATCAGGTAAAGCTCTCGACACAATAACAGACATTGAATAATCAATGTATGCCGATTTCATCTCATCTTCGATATTTACCTTTATGATTTTTCCCGCTTCTGTCATTTTATAAATATTAGTGTTTTGAAAATTAATAAGTTATGTTTTGAGAAAATAGAGGTCTAATGTAGATATTTACTTTTGAAACAAAAAATAAAACAGCATGATTTATTAACATGTTTATGTTTATAAAAAAGCTTTGAAGTATTGGATTTTTAGTTATTTTTGACCAATTTAGAAGATTGATTTTTTAACAATTTATGGACGCAAAATTTTCACAGAAAATAAAGGATGTAATAACCTTTAGCAGGGAAGAAGCTGTAAGACTTGGAAACAGCAACATTAGTATCGAGCACCTTTTCCTGGGAATTCTCAGGGAAGGAGATGGCGTGGCAGTGGACGTGCTGACTTCGTTGGGCATTGAAATGAACGACCTCAGGAAATTTATTGAAGCCCGGCTGAAAACCGATAAAAACATTGCTCTTTCTGAAATGGACAAGCTGCCTCTTTTAAAAGTTACGGAAAAAGCATTGAAGTTTATATACCTTGAAGCAAAGCATCTAAAAAGTCAGGAAATAAATACTGGTCATTTATTATTGTCAATTTTGCGTGATGAAAATAATATGGTGTCTTCTTATCTTTTAGATAAAAGCATAACATATATGACCATAAAGCAAAGTATTATGCCTGCTGCTCCCGAAGCTGCATATAATCAAAATGACGACGATGATGCCCATGAAAATTACAGCCAGGGTAGTGGTTCGGGTTCCGGTTCAGGCTCCAAACAAACACAGAAAACAACATCTGATACTCCGGTTCTGGATAACTTTGGCATTGACCTTACTAAAGCAGTTGAAGAAGGCAGGCTCGATCCAATCATTGGAAGAGAAAAAGAAATCGAACGTTTAGCGCAGATTCTCAGCCGTCGTAAAAAAAATAATCCGATTCTTATCGGAGAGCCGGGTGTTGGGAAGTCTGCAATTGCAGAAGGTCTTGCAATTCGTATTATTCAGAAAAAAGTTTCACGTGTGCTTTTCGGAAAAAGAATTGTTGCGCTTGACCTTGCTTCTATTGTTGCAGGAACAAAGTATCGCGGACAGTTTGAGGAGCGTATGAAAGCAATTTTAAATGAGCTTTCAAAAACCAGCAATGTCATTCTTTTTATTGATGAGATACACACAATAGTTGGCGCGGGTGGCGCGGCAGGCTCTCTTGATGCTGCAAACATGCTGAAACCGGCTCTCGCGCGTGGCGAAATCCAATGTATCGGTGCTACCACACTCGACGAATACCGCCAGTATATTGAGAAAGACGGCGCTCTGGAACGCAGGTTTCAGAAAATAATGGTTGAACCAACCACGGCTGAAGAAACGGTTGAAATCTTAAATAACATCAAAGAAAAATACGAAGCGCATCATAATGTAATGTATACTCCTGAGGCAATCAAAGCCTGCGTTTCATTAACAAATCGTTACATTACAGATCGTTTGTTGCCCGATAAAGCAATTGACGCTTTGGATGAAACCGGTTCAAGAGTACACATTTCAAATATTCATGTTCCGAAAAATATTCTGGAGCTTGAAAAACAAATTGAAAATGTTCGCTCAGAAAAATTAAGAGCAATAAAGAGTCAGAATTTTGAGCTGGCTGCAAATTTCAGGGACAAGGAAAAACAATGCCTCGAGCAAATTGAGCAGGAAAAAGTAAGGTGGCAGAAAGAGCTTTCCATGCATAGGGAAATTGTTTCTGAAGATAATGTTGCGGAAGTCGTGGCAATGATGACCGGCGTTCCTGTTCAAAGAATAGCGCAGGCTGAAGGGAACAGGTTGCTCTGTATGTACGATGATCTAAAAGGCAGTGTTATTGGTCAGGATGATGCCATTAAAAAGATTGTTCAGGCTATTCAGCGCAACAGAGCAGGTCTTAAAGATCCGGACAAACCTATTGGAACTTTTATTTTCTTAGGTCCCACGGGTGTTGGAAAAACACAGCTTGCCAAGGTTCTTGCAGAATTTTTATTCGATAATAAAGACAATCTCATTCGTATTGACATGAGCGAGTACATGGAGAAATTCTCTGTTTCCCGCCTTGTTGGAGCACCTCCAGGATATGTCGGGTATGAAGAAGGCGGACAGCTTACAGAGAAAGTACGCCGTAAGCCCTATTCTGTCGTGCTGCTTGATGAAATTGAAAAAGCGCATCCGGATGTGTTCCACATTCTTCTTCAGGTACTCGACGAAGGCCGCCTGACAGACAGCCTTGGCAGACGCATTGATTTCAGAAATACAATTCTGATAATGACTTCCAACATTGGAACGCGACAGCTTTCTGAATTTGGAAAAGGAATGGGCTTTGAATCTAAAGCAAAAGAAAGTTACGTGGAACAGCAATCCCAAAGTATAATTCAGAATGCGCTGAAAAAAACATTTGCGCCAGAGTTCCTCAACAGAATTGATGATGTAATTATTTTCAACGGTTTGAAGCGTGAAGATATTCATAAAATTATTGATATTGAATTGAAAGGTTTGTACGACCGCATTAAACAAATGGGCTATGAAATGAGAATTTCTGCTGCTGCAAAAGATTATGTTGTTGAAAAAGGCTTTGATGAAAAATTCGGGGCAAGACCATTAAAACGCGCCATTCAAAAATATCTTGAAGATGCTATTGCGGAAATCATCATCAAATCTCCCCTTTCAGAAGGCGACGTGATATCAATTGGCTTTGATAAGAAAAAAGAACAAATAAAAATCAAACTCCGAAAAGAAAAAGAAGCAAATATGCAGGAGCTTGAAGAAGAAACTTCGGAGAATTGATTTTAAGTGTCTGTCCATAAAGTCCGATTTCTGCGTTATGCTTACATTTTAAATTAGTCATTTACGGAAGTAAACTCCTAATCTAAAATGATTCACATGCCTTGAACTCGAACTTTCTGAATCAGACACTGACTTTAGAGACAAACACTAAGAATATTTTTTTTGAGAGAAACGTCAGGCTTTTGGTCTGGCGTTTTTTATTGAGATTGAATCAATGTTTTATAGGCTTGCCGTAATATGTAATAACCATATAACACCCCTGCTTACGCTCGACTTAGTCGAGTGTTAACAGTAGAGTCCTGTTTGCCCGCATATTTGCCTGAACAGAGACGAGTGCGAACTTTGGGAAAGAAATTAAACCATAACTCCGCCATTGTTTTACGTAATATCTAATTTTAGCTTATCAAGGAGAGCTTTAACCGGCTTAGTAATTTCGGAGAGATACCAGCTTCCATTAATTTTTATTTTTT
>MEOG01000120.1 GCA_001769125.1 Bacteroidetes bacterium GWF2_35_48
TTTCCGGTTGGCGCTATTGTATTCCAAGACACTATCATTGTATGATGCTGCAATACCAAAATTCAAATCTTCAATATTATAATTTGCTATCTGTTCCCGTATAGTAACAGGTATTTGGGTTTCTAATAGAGAAACTACTTCTTCTATATCCTGAAACTCTATTTGAGTAGGCAATTGGGTAATCTTTTTCATAGTTGAGCAGTTTAAGAATAAAAAGTTAATAATTAATGCGAATAATGTTAATCTCATATTATAATCTTCCTGCCTGTTTATTAATAATTATACCAAGCCCTGTCATTATCGCCTCCACCGCAGCGGAGCGATTGCGCTTTTGAAAAACCTTTGAGGACTCCATTGGATGGGCACGATGGGACTTCAAGGGTTTAAGCGATTGAGAAAATATGGCAGGTATGAATATAACTTTGTATTGTTAATTTCTAATTCGATAAAATCTCTTTTAATAAAACATAACAAGAAGAAGCTTTGCTTCGAAGGAAGGAAATGAAAATTTAATTAACCCGTATTTATATCATAGAACTGATAATGTAAGGACAAAATTTCTTCCTGTTATGTTTTAAATTAATATTGTATTAATTATATAAAAATTTGAGTAAAACAAGCTCTGACAGATTGTTTATGTATAACACAATTGAGACTTTTCCTGTTATGAGAAAAATTACTGCCAGAGCTTGCTCTCTCTTTTATAATAATCTTTATTTTTTTTAGATGCGATCATCATTTTTAATTTTTAATTACTAATTGTTTCCAATCCATATAAGTACCTTTTGCATTTGTTACCTTAAAAAAGTAAATTGAACTGGCTAATGTTGAAACATCAATGGACAGCGGAGTTATTCCTTTCTCAATTTTATACTTATCCATCACTAATTTTTGTCCCAGTACATTACTTAATGTTGCTATAATTTCAATATTATCTGAAGTACAAATAATAAATTGCAATTTACCGTTAATAACAGGATTTGGATAAGTTGAGACAATATTGAAATTGTTAATAATGCAATTCGTAGAAATAGGATTGCTATACTCAATATTCCCATTATAATCAATACTTCCCAACCTGTAATAGAATGTCTCATCAGTGGAAACCTCTGTGTCTGTATGAGAATAATATTGGTTTAGATTGCTGTTACCGGATCCTTGTACTGTGGTTATTATATCCCAGTGATGAGCATCGGTACTGCGTTCAATTATAAAATGACTGTTATTTGTTTCCGAAGTTGTTGACCATTTAAGGGATACTGAATTATTATTACAAGTCGCTGAAAAGTCCAACAATTCTATAGGAAGTGGATTTTTTCCGGTTTTTGAACCAAATGTAATAGGGCTGTAGCTTGTAAAAGCTATAGAATTTGTAATTTGTCCGGTTGGCCAGATTCCTGTTGCAGTACCACCCATATCATCCCATTTGCTTGTACCGGAATTCCAGTGAACAAGGGTTAAATCGTCCAATGCATCTGTTCCGTAATCTGTGCAAGATCCCGGAATATTACAGGTAATATCACTTTTTACAGCATCTTTCCAATATAGCGTTAGATTAGGAACTTGTGAACCTGCACCAGTTCTGTCTATGAGCCAAAACTCTTTTCCGCTTACATGATCAAGACCTGCTCCTAAATTACTCCCTGTATTCCAGGTGGGGTGTTCTAAAGAGTCATAAGGAGATTTATAAGTATAATGGGCGGTAAAGTCATTAGTGTTATCCCAAGCAGAAATCTCAATAGGAGCCCAAATACAAGCACCCTGAATATCGCCTGTTGGAAAAACAAACGAAGAACCATTTCCTGTTTTTTTTATTTTGCCGTCTACAAATTTTGTAGCAGCACCTTCCGCAGGATTGAAAGATGCAGATTGTGATAAAATAAGAGTGTTTATTCCTGTGCATAAATTACCGCTTGTAAATGTTACCGTTCCGTTTACAATAACATCACCCAGCAATTTAATATTTGCAGAATTGTTCAATTCAATGCTTTGAAATGTGCAGGCTTCGGAACTTCCACCGATTTGCTGAAGCGTTGTACCATTAAATTTGACATTTGATGTGCCGGAAGCGGAAACAGTTCCATTAACAGATAAATTTCCGGTAACCGACATTATAACGCTGCCTGACATAATGCATTTGTAACCGGAGGGAATGGTAATATTTACCGGAACTACAGCGCAACAAAAAACTTGTAAAGCGAGAAAGAAAAATATTGTATAGTATATACAGTTCATAAAAATACTAATAACTTTTTTAACTACTTTTTTGCTTCTATCCCCAATAGCTGTTTTACATTTTCTATTTCTTTAGTCAGATTATCAATAGCTGATTGCTGACTCACTATTATTTTTTGTTGCTCTTTAATTGCTTCAACAAGTATAGGCGTTAGCTTAGAATAGTCAACCGCTTTATATCCGTCTGAAGCAGTCAGTACCAGCTCGGGAAATATTTTTTCCAGATCCTGAGCTATTACGCCATACTGCAAATCAGATGAAAATTTTTTATCAGGGAACTTATCCTTTTTCCAATTATAAGTAACGCCCTGTATTTTCATAACATTATCAAGAGCACAATTTATTGGCTTAATGTCTTTTTTAAATCTTAAATCGGAACAACATAAAACAGATCCGTTATAATAAAGATTACCGCTGGCAGAAACATTGCCGTTGGAGTGAAGAGATGTTGATGCAACAACCGTATTTGCTGTTATAGCATTTGTTATATAAGCATTCCCGCTATAAACAATTCCACTTGTTGCCCAGATATCAGCAGCTGCATAAACACTATGTGTTGCATTAATATCATAAGCGGAAACAACCCCATTTCCGTCAATTGAACACAATAACTTTTCATTGCCGGAGACATCATACTGTCTGAAATAGAAACCTCTGCAGTTAGCTGCACTTGCAGTAGCCTGACCTGGAGAAGTTGTATTCCAGAAATCAACACCACTGGTGCCAGCAGTTCTGTTCATACCAATAGCTAATGCACCAACACCACTATAATATGTATGGCCGGGACGACCATTATTGCCAACAATAGAGTTATCGCAATTGAAACTTCCTATAAATGCAAATCCTCCGGTGGCAGAAAGTTTGATATATGGATTATCTGTATAATCAGGGTTTGTTGTAGGAATTAACATATCATTGATTCTTATGTTACCTGTGCTATTGATTTTCATTCGTTCAGTTAAAGTAGCAGAACCATCAGGGGTAGTAGAAAATAATATCCTACCCGGCATATCTCCGACACCTGAAACTGCATCAACCTCATAAGCAATTTGTGCTGCTGTTTGGAAGTTGGCACCATCATAGCCTAAACCGATTAAATTAAAGATGTTTCCGTCACTGCCAATTACTGCCGGGGAAGCATACGTTCCTTGTGCTCTTCCTACGAATATATTATTATCGTTTCCGTAATTTGAAAACAATGCAGTGGCACTGGCGCTATTTTGAGTAACATCTAATTTTCCAAAAGGAGCAGATGTACCGATACCAACATTACCGGTTGATAAAATCCGCATCCACTCGGTATTGTCGGTTTTAAAAATAACTGGTTGCGCATTTGTAGAGCCTAAAAATTCAGATCCGCTTAAAAGGTTTCCTGTGAGAGACCAGCCGCTATTATTCGAAAATAGGGGAATCCAGACAGTTCCGTTGTAATAATAATATCCGGGTGTATTGTCGGTTTGATAAATGAGACAGCCTTCTGCAGGAGCGTGACCAGCTATGCCATCAGAACCTATAAGTAATGCCCGTTGCGCTAAAGTCATACGAGGAGTAAGCATTCCCTGAGTTGTGCTTTTAATATCTAATATTGCAGAATTATCGGCTGCGCTGCCATCGGTGTTCATGGCTACGCCTTGCGAAAAAGCGATAATTGGTAAAAATAGAAAACTAGAAATTAAAGCCAAAGCAAACAATTTTTCGATTAACATCTCAACACCTTGCTTACAGGTAGACATAAAATCAGGATAAGTCTTGCGTATTGTAGTTATTGGTTTCATAAAAATTTTGTATTAATTAGTTGGTATTTTATTTGTTCCAAAGCTAAACAATTTATTTTTTCACTTCCAGTCCTAACTGTTGTTTTATTTTTTCTACATCGGCTTTCAGCTTGTCGTTTGCAATTTGTTGATTCGCAACAACAGATTGCATGTTGGCAATTATTTTTTGCTGTTCTTTAATTGCTTCGACAAGCACAGGTGTGAGTTTTGCATAGTCAACGGATTTATATCCCTTTGTATCTGTATTTACTAATTCAGGAAATATTTTTTCTAATTCTTGAGCAATAACTCCATATTGAAGGGTATTGTTAAAATTCAAATCTTTAAACTCATCTTTTCTCCAATGATAGGTTACACCCTGTATCTTTAACACATTATTTAAAGCAGAAGTAATAGGGTTAATATCTTTTTTATATCGCACGTCTGATGTAGACCAAAAACCGAGTAAGCATGCTGTAGTACCATTAACCTCAAGGGTATATTGTGGGTTTATTGTTGCGATTCCAACATAACCATTTTCATTTTTTATAACCATTCTCGTGAACTCTGTAGCAGAAGTACCATCAGTAGTACTTTTGAAACATAAGGCACCATACGCTCCAATTACAGTTGGATTTGTAAAATTTATTCTAAAATCAAAGTCATTTGCAGGATTATCCTTAAAATCAACATATCCATTTGCTTCAGGTGTCAGTCCGGATGGACTACGGTATAGTTCTAATCCTCCATCAACATTCAATGTACTTTTTTGATATAAATTGGAATTTTCAGCAGTTATACTTCCGTCAAAAACATGTAATTTGTCACTTGGTGTTGCTGTTCCGATGCCAACTTTGCCCCCAAAGTAAGCCGCATACTTGTTTGTCCCAAAGCCAGGGTTATCAACGTAGATCCCATATCCATTTGTTACTGAACCCGCACCTCCTTGTGACCCCTGTACTATAAACATCCCTGCTGCATTTGTTATGGTAACACCACTGCCGGGTTGAAGATTTGCATAAGATAGAAATGGAGCAACATTCGTTGTTGAAGATGTTGGTGAAAATGTAGAACCGGAGACTACAGAATATTGGGTAACACCATCTGTAGCTGTTTGGGTTCCCTGAAAATATGCCACATATTGATTGTTCCCTGATACCTCTATTTTTGCACTTGGATTTGTTTGTCCAATGCCTATGTTTCCTGTTGATAATATCCGCATCCATTCAGTATTATTTGTTTTGAATATTAAAGGTTGTGCATTAACAGATCCTAAAAATTCTGTGCCGCTTAAAGTATTCCCTGCAAGTGCCCATCCGCTTGTGCCTGAAAAAAGAGGAGTCCATGCTGTGCCATTGTAATAATAATATCCCGGCGTGTTATCGGTTTGGTAAATGAGACAACTTGTTTCAGGGGCATGACCAGCTATGCCATCAGAACCTATAAGTAATGCCCGTTGCGCAAGAGTCATTCGTGGAACAAGAATTCCCCGTGTTGTGCTTTTTATATCAAACATAGCAGAATTGTCGGCATTGCTACCGTCTGTATTTATAGCTATTCCCTGAGAAAAAGAATTAAAAGTTAAAAGTTGAAAGTTAAAAATTAGCGCTAAAACAAACAGTTTTAGGAATAGCTTACTCTTGATAGATATTATTTCCATAATTCATTTTGAATTTATTGTGTGATAAAATGTTTTTATTTTTTTACTTCCAGTCCCAACTGTTGCTTTATTTTTTCGATTTCTTTTTGCTGCATCAATGTTAATTCCTGAATATTTTTATTTTCTAATTGCAAACTACCTATGGTTGTTTCTAAATTAGAAATCCTAAATTCACAATTTTTAATTCCCTGTTGCTGTTCTTTTATTGCTTCAACAAGAATGGGCGTAAGTTTAGCATAGTCAATGTTTTTATACCCTTCGTTATTGGTATTAACTATTTCAGGAAATATTTTTTCTACATCTTGTGCTATTAAACCAATTTGTCTTCTATCATTAAAGTGCATATCAGGAAACTCATCTTGACGCCAGTTGTATTTCACACCCTGTAGCTTTACAACGTCGGTCAGTGCATTTTTTATTGGAACAATGTCCTTTTTGTATCTTACATCGGAACATACTGAAGGACTCAACCACAGGGCACATGCTCCAAGATAAATATCACCGGTTGCATAAATATTTCCTGCAACGGTTAACCTGTAACTTGGAATTGTTGTTCCTATTCCAACGGCGCCATCATCACGCACAACAAGGGTATAAGCATCAGAACTATTTCTTACTCCAAAGCCAAAAGATGCGCTTGTGTTGCCGCTGCCTTTTACATCCAACCTTGCATTTGGAGAAGTTGTTCCAACACCCACATTGCCTGCAAAATAACTTGGGGCGGTTGCATCATAGGTGTAAATGCTCCACTTATTTGTTGCCTCAATAACGCCGACATAAAGTCCATATCCATTTGTTATAGTTCCTCCACCTGAGTTCCCGATTGCACTTATTACTCCATGAGCATTAGTGATTGTACCTGTTGACATATTCTGCACAAGATTACTTGAGCCATAAGCATTGGTAATACTACCGGTTAAAATATTCCGTACTTCATTATATGAACCATTTGCGAAACTTATTAATCCGGTGCCTGAATTATAAATGTCATTCGCTGAACCATCCACCATATTAATGGTTCCTGTTTGTGCATCTGTAATATTAACCCTATTCACTGCAGCATAAAGAGAACAATTATAATCGTAGGCAGAAAACGTATTTATTTCATTCCATTGGCTATGCAGGTTTGCTGCCTGGTTTGCAGTGAGAACCGGGGAAAATTGAGAATATGAATTTATCCCCAGAGCAGGGTCAGAATTATATACATGCAGTTTGAAAGTAGGTATTGCTATTCCAATGCCGACTTTGCCACCGAAATAAGCAGCATATTTATTTGTGCCGAAATTAGGATTATCAACATAAAGTCCGTATCCATTTGTTACAGAACCAGCACCTCCTTGTGTTCCCTGTACTATAAACATTCCTGCTGCATTGGTGATTGTAACACCACTGCCAGGTTGAAAATTCGCATAAGCAAGATAAGGAGAAACATTTGTAGTTGATGAACTTGGTGAAAATGTAGATCCAGAGACTACGGAATATTGGGTAACTCCATCTGTAGCTGTTTGGGTTCCCTGAAAATATGCCACATATTGATCGCTTCCTGAAACTCCAAATTTTGCGCCCGGGTTCGTTGTTCCGATACCAACTGTACCTGTTGACAAAACCCGTATCCATTCGGTATTGTTGGTTTTAAAAATCAGGGGTTGTGCATTGACAGAACCAAGAAACTCTGTGCCACTCAATGTATTTCCGGCAAGCGTCCATCCATTTGTACCGGAAAACAGCGGAGTCCATGCTGTGCCATTGTAATAATAATATCCTGGAGTATTGTCGGTTTGATAAATAAGGCAAGCTGTTGCAGGAGCATGTCCGGCTATTCCATCTGAACCTACCAGATTATCTCGTTCCGCCTTTGTCATACGAGGAATAAGAGTTCCCTGAGTTGTACTTTTAATATCTAATATTGCAGAATTATCGGCTGTACTGCCATCGGTATTAATAGCTATGCCTTGCGCAGATACCTCAATTTTATTCAAAAATATTATACATAATAAAAAAAACAGAACTCTGTTTAAACGATTTGAAAAAAGGGACATGGTCCTCTTCAATCGCATTGCAGATGGGGCTATGTTGCAAACCAATGCGCATCTATTTATTGTTTTCATATTTGCTGTTTTTGTAATAATTTGTAATTGTTGTCGAATGATTTACTGTTTTGTTACTTCTATTCCCAACTGCTGTTTAATTTTTTCAATTTCTGTTTGTCGAATTAAAAATTGGGTCTTGAGATTTTCATTCTCTGATTGCAAACTACCCACAGTTGTCTCTAATTTGATTATTTGTGTTTCATAATTATATATTAACTGCTGTTGCTCTTCGATTGCTTCAACAAGTATGGGCGTAAGTTTGGAATACCCAATATTTTTATATCCCTCTTCATTGGTATTTACTATTTCAGGGAACACTTTTTCCAACTCTTGTGCTATAAACCCAATCTGCCTCCTATCATTAAAATGCATATCAGGAAACTCATCTTGCCGCCAGTTGTATTTGATGCCCTGTAATTTCATCATATCAGGCAATACATCTTTCATTGGAATAATGGCTTTCTTGTATCTTATATCGGAGCAAAAGGTAGAACTAAGCATAGTAGAGCATGCTCCGAGCATAATATCATTGGTTCCATAAATATGGCCTCCGGATACACTATATGCACCATATACCTCAGATGCACCATATACAGTTAATGCGTGACTGGGTAAAGTTATTCCGATGCCGACTCTACCATTATCCTGCACAACTAAAGCATAAGTATCATCGCTGTTTCTAACTCCAAAGCCATAAGTAGCATTGGTGTTGCCGCTGCCCTTTATCCCGAACATTGCATTGTGAGAAGTTGCTCCTATTCCAACTTTCCCTGCAAAATAACTTAATGCAGTTGCATCATTAGCATAAATGCTCCATTTATTTGAGGCTTCAATAACACCAACATAAAGCCCATATCCGGTTGTAATCGTTCCTCCGCCTGAATTCCCGATTGCACTTTTTACTCCATGAGCATTTGTAATAGTCCCCGTTGAAAGGTTGTATACAGGATTATTTGAACCATAAGCATTGGTAATACTGCCAGTTAATATGTTGTGTACCTGGCTAACGAATCCATTTGCGAAACCAATTGTCCCTGTACCTGAATTATAGACATCATTGGTTGAACCGTCCATCATTGAAATCGTTCCTGTTTGTGCAGCTAAAACATTAATTCTATTCACAGCTCCAAATAAATCGCAGTTAAAATTAAATGCTGAACCCACATTAATTTCATTCCACTGGCTGTGCAGGTTTGCTGCCTGATTTGCTGTAAGAATAGGGGAACACTCAGAATATGAATTTACCGCCAGAGCAGGGTCACTGTTATATACATGCAGTTTACAAGTTGGCGCTGACGTTCCAATACCGACTTTACCACCGAAATAAGCAGCATATTTATTTGTGCCGAAATTAGGATTATCAACATAAAGTCCGTATCCATTTGTTACAGAACCAGCACCTCCTTGTGCTCCCTGAACTATAAACATTCCTGCTGCATTGGTGATTGTAACACCACTGCCAGGTTGAAAATTCGCATAGGATAAAAATGGAGCAACATTCGTAGTTGAAGATGCCGGGGAAAATGTAGAGCCGGATACTACAGAATATTGAGTAACCCCGTCTGTTGCTGTCTGTGTCCCCTGAAAGTATGCAACATATTGATTGCTTCCTGAAACGCCAAATTTTGCGCCCGGGTTCGTTGTCCCGATACCAACTGTACCTGTTGACAAAACCCGCATCCATTCTGTATTACTGGTTTTAAAAATCAGGGGCTGTGCATTATCAGAACCCAGAAATTCTGTGCCACTTAATGTATTCCCGGCAAGTGCCCATCCATTTGTGCCGGAAAGCAGCAGAGTCCATACCGTTCCATTGTAATAATAATATCCGGGAGTATTATCAGTTTGATAAATAAGACAAGCTGTAGCAGGAGCATGCCCAGCAATTCCATCTGAACCTACCAGATTATCTCGTTCCGCTTTTGTCATACGAGGAATAAGAGTCCCCTGCGTTGTACTTTTAATATCTAATATTGCAGAATTATCAGCTGTACTGCCATCGGTATTCATTGCTACACCTTGAGAAAATGCAATATCCGGCAGAAACAACAGGCATGAAAAAGTAAAAAAAATGAATAAAGCGTTCAGAGTAAAAAGTGTAAAAGTGTTTATTTTCATAGGTTGTTTTTTTTATATTTTTACTATCCTCTGCATGTAAGAATTCTTACTGTTTCTGATATATAAAATGTATATTCCCTTGGGGTACGATGCCATATTTAATTGTGTTTTCTTATAAAAAGTTGTGCTAAATAAAAGCTGACTATATAAATTATATACAGATAATAATTGTTGATATATTTCATCATCACATTCGATAAGAACATTCGTAGTTGCAGGGTTCGGATAAATTTTATAACTCTGTAAATTGTTTGTTGGATTATTAATATTTATAAGAGTAAATGCAACTGTGCTTGATGTATCACTACTGCAACCGGAATCAGAAGCAATAACAAAATAATTACCATTATTCGTTGGCACAATATAATTACCTGTTGCATTAAGTATGGCTGTATCATTGTAATACCATTGGTTCCCAGAAACAACTGAAGAGAATAATGTGTCCCCGTTTTGAGTAATCACAGGGGTTTGAGGAATAGATGATACGCTTACAATAGCTGAATTAGAATTTTCAGAAGAACATCCTGCATTCGTCACAACAGCTCTGTAATAGGCAAAATTCGTTAAAGCCGGAGTAGAATAAGAAGAGGAGTTTGCCCCGGAAATATCAGACCATGTGGAACCATCAGGGGAACTTTGCCACTGGATATCTCCTGTATAACCGGCAATAGTTATATTGCTGGAAGTTCCGCTGCAAACAGAAGATGGATTTGCAGTAGCAGTTCCACCAACGCTGGCAGGATTAACAACAATACAGGCAGTAGAACTCGTTGCCGTTCCACAAGAATTTAAAACAGTATAATAGCCACAACCAGATGAGATCGCATTCCATGAAATAGTGCTTCCCGAACCAGTAGGATTACCTGCATTGTCAAACCAGTTTATTGTATTTGTTCCATTTCCTCCGCTTGGATTCGATTGAAAAGTTATAGGAGTATCATAACATACGGGGGAGGAATATCCTGTAATAGCTCCGGCCGTCAGTGGGGGATGTATTGTTACCGTCGCAATAGATGAATTTTCAGAAGAACATCCTGCATTTGTCACAACAGCTCTGTAATAGACAGAATTCGTTAAAGCAGGAGTAGAATAAGAAGAGGAGTTTGCCCCGGAAATATCGGACCATGTGGAACCATCAGGGGAACTTTGCCACTGGATATCTCCTGTATAACCGGCAATAGTTATATTGCTGGAAGTTCCGCTGCAAACAGAAGATGGATTTGCAGTAGCAGTTCCACCAACGCTGGCAGGATTAACAACAATACAGGCAGTAGAACTCGTTGCCGTTCCACAAGAATTTGAAACAGTATAATAACCACAACCAGATGAAATCGCATTCCATGAAATTGTGCTTCCCGAACCTGCAGGATTACCCGCATTGTCAAACCAATTTATTGTATTTGTTCCATTTCCTCCACTTGGATTCGATTGAAAAGTCACGGGAGTATTAAAACAAACAGGGGACACGTTTCCGGTAATTTCCCCGGCAGTTAAAGGTGCATACACTGTTACCGAAGTTGTTGTTGAATTAGCTGGTGCGCTACTGCCATTCGTTACAACAGCTCTGTAATAAGTCGTTGTTGTCATAGCCGAAGTTGCATAAGAAGCCGCATTTGCACCGGGAATATCAGTCCATGAGAAACCATCTGCAGAACTTTGCCATTGAATATTTCCGGCATAATCAGAAACAGAAATAGTGCTGGCAGCTCCATTACAAACAGATAAAGGGCTGGCTGTAGCTGTTCCTCCAACACTTACCGGACTTAAATAATTATATAATTGGGTCATAGAAGTTGTTACATTTGCAAGTGAACCCACAATTACATAACACTGGTAGTTATAAGTTCCAGCCGGTGTTGAATTTTCTCTGAAAACGCAATTCCATTTCGTACAATTTTCACTTGTAAAACGAAACCGACCATACCCTGCACCTATCCATTGTGGATCAGGAAGGTCTGGAGAATAAATACCCATAGCATAATTATTATCTGTAGTAGAAAAAACAACAGGCAGCCCTTGTTCTCCCGGACCATCTGATAATGCAGTTAATTGCTGGCTTGCCGGATCGTAAGTCCAAAACACAGAAAATTCAGAGGGCATATAACCTGTTAATGCTTCAAAAGTACCACTAGTACAAATTTCACCAGAAGGGATGTCAAATCCAACATCATATTTAATAACATGAGGCATATTTGGAATTCCAATAGTTACTTTTTTATGAAAATAATGTGATGCTCTTTGGGTTGTATTTACCGCACTTCCACACCCTGGCGCAGTAAAGCCGGGTTGGGTCCAGAATGCTGGGAGGCATTGTGTTTCTAAATAATTGCCCGAAGCATTCAGATATTGAAGAAAACTTGTACTAGTATTTCCAGTGCCATCTTGGCTACAACCGGCTTCAGTAGGATTAAAACATTCTCCGTACCCGTTGAATGAAGTGGCAGATTGCAATTGACGACCATGATCAAAACTGTCTATAAATTCTTTTCCATTCCATGTAAGTGAATGTATTGCACCTGCAAGGCGTTGTGTTGTTGTTATTACAATATTTGAAGGACCGGCTACATTACTTATTGTTGAATTGCCTGATGGCTGTGTGCCAATTGTAGCAGGGCAATTAGTTAATACTGGATTATCTCCACCTCCATAATTAATTGCATAGGCAATTACTTCGTGTGCCCGTGTAGGGTCGTATCCGGTAATTGTAAAGGAAAAACCATGTTCAGCGTTGGGGGTTATACCCGCAGTTACTAAATCGGGTCTGCTTTGATTCGCCGTAACTGCAGCATAAAATCTTCCGTCAATGTAAATATGAACATCAATTGGCAGCGTACCTGCATCCTGATCATAAGCCCATCCGGAGCCACTGGTTTGGCTAACATTATCCAAAAATCCTATTGGCAAATTATCAGTAAGGGAGGAAGTCAACGCAACTTTAAAAGCATTTCCCATTTGCACATAACCAGCAGATGTATAATGTATCCCATCGGTTGGATATCCCTGTGTATCTATAATAGTGCAATTATTAACATTGGAAGCCACATTATCCTCTGCTTGGCGAACTATTGCATTATACGTCCACGCAGATTGGGTATCTATCTTCCCTATTATAAATGGCATTTGAGGAACACCTAAAGCACTTCTGACATCTGTTATAAAAGAAGTAAGATTGAATTCATAGTTGTTGGCCCATGATAAATTTGTTGCATCACTTTCGCCCTGCATCCATAACATTCCGATCAATTCATAAGTTGTTCCGGTTGGTAAACTATTCAGTGCGCTATTAACACAATTGATGAAAGATGTATAATAAATTGCAGGACCTCCCGCTGTCGGCGACAACCACTCTGCTGCAAGAACAGAACCTCCCATAGCGCATTTAATTAAGGCAAAATTATCATTAGGATAGGTTTGTTTTAATCCATCAGCAAATGATAACTCACAACCATGAGAAGATAGAAGTTCACCATCACCAGGTTGTAAGTAAGTCCATTGATTTGCAATGGAAGCATCGCACATTAAAGATATATAGACCGGAACATCCGTTTGAATGTTTTGTAAATTTGAAGGAAGCTCCGAATTATTCCCTACTCCAACCATATTCGACTGTCCTGCCATTAATATTATCTTTAGGTGATTTGCCTGTCCGAAAGTTGAAAAGCAAATAGTAAAAAATAAAAAAAGGATACAGTTAATAAGCCAAAATTCTTTTCTTTTCATAGTAGAATAATTTAATTATGTTTCTGTTTGAATTAAACCTTTAGTTTAGAATATAATGATCTTTTGTTTATATATTTTTTTATTATACTTTGCCATTAAAATATAAGTTCCAGCTTTGAATCCATCAAGTAATTCAATATGTTGATATTCTTGAATTTTTTTACCAGATAAAATTGTTCCTGTCATATTTATTATTATAAAATCACCTCCGCTCATATTAGTTATTATTACTTTATCATTACGATACTCTATTCCTTGCTCATTTTCTTTACTGTTACCAATGATGGTTGAGAAATCATAATAACTATTAAAGCTTCGGAATTTGCACCCATTCCCATCAACAACTTCGACTTGATAAAAGTCTGATTGATTATACGAATAAGATGAAGAATTTGCACCACTGATAACGGAAAGATTTTGATACCATTGAAAAGAAGAAAAACTATTCGAAGTTGTTAGAATATTATTTGATGATGTTATTGTTGGAGTGTAGTCAGAAAGATGTGTCTCCTGAAAAATAGTTACATCATTAATAATTTCCCATGCAATTTGTCTTAAATATTGCGCAGTAGAAATTGATAGATCAGCATTCCAATTAATGCTAACAGGATTTGTTTTAAAAACCTGTGAAAATACAACTGCTGCAGCCAGATATGTTCCATAGTTTGATGGGTGTGATCCATCGGAAAGAAACAAATCAGAATCGCTGTGACCATCACTTATATATTTGTTCCATGCTAAACCAACAGGTGTGACAATTTCATTAAATCCCGCCTGATTATTCAGGTATTTTACATTTTTATAAACTCGGGTATTGCAATTTTGTGTGTTGTCATAGGTGAGGCTTAGACCTCCCTGATTCCAGTAACTTGATGGCAAGCCTCCCCGCAATGCTTGACCTGCATAATAAATTACTCTTGTGCATGCGTTATTTGCTTTAATTTTATTATACAAAGTGATGTTTGCATTAGCAACGGTACTGGGCATGTATCCCTCTGACCAGACATAAGAACCCTGATTGTCTTGCACAAATACATAATCCCAGTTTTTTGAATTAATTTTTGTGGCTGTTTCTGTTCGGTTTGCATGTCCTGTTTGTCCGTTGTAATCGTAAACATAAATTCCATTAGGGCAATACATTTCAACATCAACAATAAACCCGGCAGTAACTGCTAATTGCTTAAATTTATACGGAATAGATAAAGTTCCTGTATTAACATTATCTATTATTGTTGAATTACCATTAGTAAAACTATTGCCAATAAATAAAATACTTACTGGAGTTTGCGAATACCCCGTAACAAGAATTAAGCAGAAAATTAGACTAAAAATGAATTTCATAAATGTTTTTTTTAAGATTAATAATTGTATTTTTTTATAAATGCTGTTTAATTTTGCTTTTGAAATTGCTCATCTATTATTGAAAAAAAATCATGCACTTCAAATGGTTTTTGAATAAACCCGCATGCTCCAACTTCAATAAATTCTTCTTTATTATCTAATGCCGAAAAACCTAAAATTGGTATATTGGGAATTATTTCATGTATTTTTTTTGTTGTTTCAAGACCATCTATGCCTGGCATTGCTAAATCCATTAAAATTAAATTAATATTAATATTTTTTTGACTTAAATTTATTGCAGAGGGACCATCTTTAACACGAATACAAACAACTTTTGTTTTTAACAAAATTTCCTTGGTTAAAAGAAAATTAATATCATTATCTTCCACTATCAAAATAGTTTTTCCCTGCCAGTTGTAATTTTTGTTTTGAGTCATATTTGTAAAATAATCTTTAAGTTTTATTTAATTAAATTAATTCTTTTCATTACTGATTGATCTTTTGATATAACCTGAACCAAATAGTATCCTTTTGAAAACTGCGACATATCAACCTGAGTAAGCATTTTCGTTGCACTATGTTTGTAAATTAATTCTCCTATTATATTGTAAATACATATCACATTATTTTCAGCATTTGTAATATTGATGATTCCGGTTGTCGGGTTCGGAGAAATCAATACTTCTGAATTAGTAGAATTTTGAGTTATGCCCACAGTTCCATCATTTACACAGATTGTAAAGGTACCAGCAGTTGCATACGAATATACCCTTATGTAGTAGGTTGAGCCGATAGAAAGCCCTGAAGCGTTAATCGTTTCAATTCCTCCTGTCCCAACAGCATTAGCACAGTTTATATTTGTACCGTTACAAATTCCAGAGCGCAAATCAACAACTGCATCAAATGAAGAAGATCCAGTAACAGTAATATCAGGAGTTGCAGATGTTGCAACAAATTTGTACCATACATCATTTGCACTATTGGCAGTGTACCCTGCACATGTGATGGGAGAAATTGATTGAGTCGCATCAACAGTGGTACCGTTTGTCGGATTACAAGTAGCAGTCTGTATTAGTGTAACAGCGTTGGGACAATCATCATTAGGTACCGGATTTGGAGAAATACAATTAATTGTTGCGTCCCAGCCTGATCCTGTAACAAGTTCATCCGAATGAAAAACATAAGTCAAAGCCCCTTCGGCATTGGTAGCAGTCACTGTTCCTGGCGAAATAGCTCCACAATATTTGCCTATTAATGGTGCGCTGATAGAATTTCCATCAAAAATTTGCAAATAGTCATAGGCACAGTTTGGTTCTGCTTCAACATCAAATGTGGAGAATACCATTTGAAGTTTATTCCCTGCTACATCTGGTAAAAAAGTCATGGTTAAATCTTCATAATTCTGATATAAATTTCCAAAACCACCGGAATCATAAAAAATGCCGGAACATGTGGTTACA
>MEOG01000121.1 GCA_001769125.1 Bacteroidetes bacterium GWF2_35_48
AAAGATATGCGCGCATCCGGCTTTGAACCAATAAATGTTATTTCCCGCTATAAATGGCAAGATGGACTTGGATATTACGAAAGCACCAAAGATGCAGCAACTAACTTTTTCATGGGCTATTTGCCAAAGGGAAGCTATGTGTTTGAATATCCACTGAGAGTTACACATAATGGAAATTTCTCAAATGGCATAACACAGATTCAATGTATGTATGCGCCAGAATTCGGCTCGCACAGCGAGGGAATAAGAGTGAAAGTGGGTAAGTAGGTGGGAGAATTAAGAAATGGTAATCGGTGGCTTCGACTCCGCTCAGTCACCGATTATCAATTTATTCCGATTCATTATGATAACGATACCCATGACCTTTTCCTTTGCCACCTCTCATATCGTTTAACAGTTGTCTTTTAAAAAGATGTTCGGTTTTGTAAAGTTTTAAAACTTTAACTTTGGGAAGCACTTTTTTAAATTTGATATGATAATCTTTTCTTAATTTAGCTTCAGTAAGGTCAATTTCAATTATTTTGTCGGAGAGTTCTTCGCTTTCCTTTTCAGATAAGCCGTCAGAATCAACTTTTACCTTTTTCATGTATTTTCTTTTTTCATCAAATAATTCTTCTGCTTTTTTCTGGTATTCATTAAATACAGGCCAGAAAGACTGCGCTTCTTCAGGTGTAAGGTCAAGATTTTTTGTGATAAATGCAATTTTTTGAGCATTAATCAAATCTTTCTTTTTGCCGTGGTTGTCATTTTCTTGAGCTAAAACAAAAGAAAAACAAAATAAGCAAATCAGGATTGTACTAAATATTGTTTTCATATTTTAAATTTTTTATAATTCTGCTAATAATGAGATATAGTCCATGTTTTCTACAAGATATTCGGTCGTGTCGTTTTGAAAATCATTAAAATTATTTTCAAAATACTCGTTTGCTACTACTGAATCTTCAGCTATTTTATTAATTATAGACGCTTCATCAAGGTAATTTTCAAGATTCGAGATTTCAGCAATATTTGTTTTTGATTCTTTTTCTTTTTCGCTGTTTGTAAAATAATAAGTTACGGTAATACTTGTAATGACTAATATAATAATAGCTGCTGCGCGAAATAAAATTTTTGAAAATGGAATCGTTTTAATTTCAGTATCATTTTTAATACTGTTTAAAGCCCTTTCAGAAAGTTTATCAAAATAAGCTTCCGGCGTTTTAAAAGGGTTTGTTTTTTCTATGTTATCGAGTTTTTTCATAACCAATATATAATTCTATGACTTTACTTTTTCGGTTTGGTTTAATCTGTTTCGAAAAATTTTTCAATTTTTTTAGTTGCATGATGATACGAAGCTTTTAATGCGCCAACCGAGGTATCTAATATTTCAGACATGTCTTCGTATTTCATTTCATCAAAATACTTCATATTAAAAACAAGTCTTTGCTTTTCGGGCAAGGTAAGAATTGCTTTTTGAAGTTTTAACTGGATTTCGTCTCCATTGAAATATGCATCGCTTTCAAGAGAATTAGCAAGTTGATTTTCGTAATCAACAATAGGAAGGAAAAATCTCTTTTTTTTAGAATTGAGAAAAGTAAGCGCTTCATTGGTTGCAATTCTGTAGACCCAAGTGTAAAGCTGTGAATCTTCTCTGAAATTTTCAAGCCCTTTCCAGATTCTTACAAATACATTTTGCAGAATATCGTCAGTATCATCATGAAGAATCACAAGTTTACGGATGTGCCAGTAAATTTTTTCTTTGTATTTATTTACAATAAGCGTAAAAGCCTCCTCTTTGCGGTGCTCATCCCTGAATAACTGAACCAACTTTTGATCTGAATATTCCACTCTTTTAATATCTTACACAAAGAAAGAAATTTATTTTATATGTATCATTAGATTTTATTATTTTGCAAAGGTTTAATTTGGGGGTGCAACCTGATAAGTTGAGCGAAGCCGAAACTTGCAACCTGCAACCTGCAACAATAATAAAATATAATAGTTGATTCACCAGATAAATTCACATGTTATAACAAATGGATAAACAATTAAAATATAAAATAGCGATTACTTTAATTCCGGATATTGGTCCTATTCTGGCGAAAAAAGTAATTGCTTATGTGGGAAGTATTGAAGGAATATTTTCTGAAAAAAAACGTAATCTTATTAAAATACCGGGAATAGGAGAATATCTTGCGAATGGGATTATAAATCAGAATGTATTGGAAAGAGCCGAAAAAGAGATAGAATTTATTGAAAAATTTTCGATTGAATCATTTTTTTATCTTGATAAAAATTATCCTGAACGCCTGAAACAGTGCAATGATGCTCCGGTTTTACTTTATTCAAAAGGTAAAACAAATTTCAATGCGGCAAAAGTGATAAGTGTTGTTGGAACGAGGACAGCGACTTCTTATGGTAAAGATATTTGTGCCAGTTTGATTAGCCGTCTGGCGGAAAAAGGGCACGATATACTAATAGTTTCGGGCTTGGCTTTTGGAATTGACATTACAGCTCATAAATGCGCGTTGCAAAATAATTTTAAAACAGTAGCTGTTCTCGGTCATGGTTTAGATATAATTTACCCTGCAGCGCACAGAAATATTGCAAAAGAAATAGTTGGGCAGGGGGCTTTGCTAACAGAATATCCGAATAAATCGGTTTGCGATAAATATAATTTTGTAATGCGTAACCGGATTGTAGCGGGCATGGCAGATGCAACTTTAGTAATTGAATCAACCGAAAAAGGGGGTGCATTAATTACTGCAAAAATTGCAAATTCTTATAACCGTGATGTGTTGGCTGTTCTGGGAAAATCAAATGATAAATATTCAAAAGGATGCAATTATCTTATTAAAAGAAACCTTGCGCATCTGGTCGAATCCGTTGAAGATATTGAGTATGTTTTAGGCTGGGATACTGTTTCTCAGAAAAAAGAAATACAAGCTTCGCTTTCTTTTGTGCCGATGAATGAAAATGAAAATAAAATATTCCAGTTACTGCAAAAAGAAGGGGAGATGCAAATTGATCTCATAAGCAGAAAAACGGATATCCCGGTACATGTTTTAGCCGCTCTGATGTTGAATCTTGAGTTTTCAGGCGTTGTTAAATTTTTGCCCGGGAATTCATACAAAATATTATAATGATGAGAAATTTTAAAAACATATCCGTTTCCGAAATTGCAGATAATCCTTTTGTGGCGCTTGAAAAAGACTGGATGCTTATTACTGCCGGAACAATTGATGATTTTAATATGATGACTGCAGCATGGGGCGGCTTCGGATTTTTATGGAAAAAGCCGGTAGGATATATTTTTATCAGACCACAGCGGCACACGTTCAAATACACAGAAAGCAACGATTTTTTTACATTAACTTTTTTTGATGAAAATTATAGAAGCATCCTTAATAAATGCGGTACATTGTCAGGAAAAGATTTTGATAAAATGAGAAAATCAGGAATTACTCCTTTTGCTACGACTAATAATAGCGTGGCATTTGAAGAAGCGCGCCTTATTATTGAATGTAAAAAAATATATCAGGATGATATTAAAGAACAAAATTTTATTGATACTGCGCCCTTGGTAAACTACCCCATGAAAGATTATCACAGGATGTATATTGGTGAAATTGTTAGTGTGTTTTTGAAAGAAGAGTAGGACAAAGCTAACCTGTGAGGTATTGCGGGTTGCTTGTGCGTAGGGTATCCCTAACCTGCTGTCAGGCAGGCTCACAGGTTTGCGGGGATGTGAAATATGGATTAAGGATTAAGGATTAAGGATTAAGGATTAAGGATTAAGGATTAAGGATTAAGGATTAAGGAGTAGGAGTTATAATATTAAATTAACAAATGAAAAAATACAATCAATATAAAACAACTTTTATTTTCACAATTTTGTTTGTGATTTTGTTGGTTGTATTTTTTCTTGATTTGTTCATGGGAAGTATATCTATTCCCGGTACAGAAATAATTAAAATATTTTTCTCACAAGAATCTTCTTCGCCTGAATGGTTGTCTATTATTAATAATTTCAGAATACCGAAAGCATTTACGGCATTGCTTGCTGGAGCGGCTCTTTCGGTAAGCGGATTGCAAATGCAAACTGTTTTCAGGAATCCGCTTGCAGGTCCCGATGTTCTGGGAATTACAGCAGGTGCGAGTCTTGGAGTTGCAATAACAGTACTTGGCATCTCTACTTTGTTACCAGAAGCATTTACAGGCTTTTCAGGAAACGGACCTGTTGTTATAGCTGCATGTATGGGCGCGGGATTTATTTTGCTTTTAATTTTCATCGTATCATTACGCATAAAAAATGTAATTACGATTCTTATTCTCGGAATCATGTTTGGCAGCGGAATATTTGCTGTTGTAAGCATTTTGCAATATTTTAGTCCGGCTTCAAGTTTGAAATCGTTTGTAATTTGGACTATGGGAAGCCTCAGTGGCGTAACAAAATCTCAGTTGCACGTGTTGCTTCCTGTAATTGCTGTCGGTTTATTTCTCGCTTTTATCCATGCAAAAACATTGAATGCATTATTACTTGGTGAAAATTATGCAAAAAGTCTTGGGGTCAATATAAGGACTTCCCGATTTTTTATTTTTTTCAGCACCAGTCTGCTGGCAGGCAGTATTACTGCATTTTGCGGTCCAATCGGGTTTGTCGGAATAGCTGTTCCTCATATTGCACGAATACTTTTTAAAACATCAAATCACCATGTATTAATACCGGGAACAATACTGATAGGGGCTATAATGCTTTTATTGAGTGATATTTTAACGCTGTTACCGGGAAACGACAGTGTGCTTCCGATTAATTCTGTTACTGCCTTGCTGGGTATTCCAGTAGTAATTTGGATTATCATAAAAAATAAAAAAATTGCCTGAATTGGAAAATAGCAATCAAATATTACAATTAGTAAATCTTGAAATTGGTTTCAAGGGAAAAAGTATATTGAATAATATAACTGTATCAGCAGGTGTTCATGAACTGGTAGCACTAATCGGAGCTAATGGCACAGGTAAAAGTACATTGTTGCGCACTATTGCTGCCCTAATGAAAAAAAGAGGAGGAGAGTTGCTGATAAATGAAGTTGAGATTGAAAAGTATAAGCCCGTGGCGCTTGCAAAGCAGATAAGTTTTGTTTCTACAGAAAATGTAGGAGCAGAGCAGATGAAAGTTAAAGAAATTGTTATGCTGGGCAGGTTTCCTTTTACAAACTGGCTTGGCAAATTAAGTAAAGAAGACGAGCTGGTAATTTCAGAAGCGATGAGAGATGCAGGCATTATTCATTTACAAAATAAAAATATTTTTGAACTCAGCGATGGAGAACGCCAACGGGTTATGATTGCCAGAGCCCTTGCCCAATCAACACCTCTGATCCTTTTAGATGAGCCTACTGCATTTCTTGATATACCTAATAAATTTGAGCTTTTCAGGATGCTCCGCAAGCAAACCAGTGAGTCAGAAAAAACAATAATATTCTCTACACACGACATTGAACTGGCTCTTGAATTCTCTGATAAAATATGGATTATTGAAGAAAAAAATCTATCTGAAATTACACCAGAAAATCTTATTATGGATGGAAAAATAAATACAATTTTCAAACAAAATAATTTAAAATTTAATCCCGAACATTGGAATTTTTCTTATGACGAATCATATCAAACAGAAGTATTTTTAGAAGGAGATAAAGCATTATTTCTACTTACAAAAAATGCGTTGAAAAGAAATGGAATTGGAATAACAGAAAATAAAAATACACATTTAATCGTTTTTATAGAGCAAAATAAAAATCAAATTCATTGGGTTTTAAAGAAAGAAAACATTAAATTTGTTTTTAATTCATTACCAGAATTAATCCAAACCTTAAAAAAAGAAACATTATGAGCACCACGATTAAAAAAGTTGCATCCTATACACTTATTGCTATTGTTTTAGCTTTTACGGTTATTTCTCTTCTTGCTGTATGGGACATTATTTCATTAGAAAATGTGATAAAAAAACTTCTCACATCTTTGTTTATTGTTTTTCTCTCCTCAGTATTAGTACTCTTTATTTTTGCTGTCATTATAAAGGACAAGTAAATTGTTTTAATAAATGTAGTTGCATTACGTGAACGATAATAAGCGAATACCTTGTTTAGGACACTAACATCATAGGTTTCAACAATTAGGCGGTGTAGGTCATTTTTTATTTCTGCGGTCTGTATATTAACATTCTTGGGTCTTATTTATAAGAATATAATAAATGATTTTTTTTCACTACTGACCGACTAAAATAAATAAAAAAATATTTTGATATTTAAACAATATTACAGTAATGCTTTATTGTGCGTTTTTTTAGAAATTAAGTATTTATTCCAACTAACAATCAGGCTTTTTGTTTTGCCTTTTTTGTTAATCACATCTACCGCGATGAAATGGAAAATTCCGGTAATTGAGTCTCCTCCGAAAAGTATCATTTTATTGAATTGCCACCGATTTCACGAATTAACACAGATTTAATTCACTGATTAATAGAATTAATAATCTGTGAAAATTGGCGTAATCTGTGGCAAAAGGGTTTTCGGAGTGGACTCATAATTACAATAAAAAGTTAATAAATCATCCCTTGTACAAACACTCTGAATCGGATTTGCAACCCAAGCCAAATATTGAAAACAATATTTTTTAATTCCTAAGTGTTGCCGTTACACGCATAGGGTTTAATAATAATTCTAAAGCATCATTGATGTCTGTGCAAATAATATCTGCGTTCAATATGGTTTTAAGCGAAGCTCCTTCTTTTTGAATTAATGCAATTCCGATCGTGGCATTTTCAAGCATCAAAGCATCATTAAATCCATTACCTATAGCAATTGTATTTTCAGCACCCAACTCAGTAATAAACTGCAATTTTTTTTCTTTCATATTTTCTGCTTTCGGAACAATGCACGTGCATTTTATTTCTTGCAGCGATTCGGCTGCTTTGCCAAATGTATCGGCAGTAATAACATGAATACTTATCTGGTTGGCAAGCAAATTCAGTTTTTCTTTTACTCCGGGAATTAACATGCCGTCTATTGCAAGAGTGCCATTATAATCAAGAACCAAATGTTTTGCATGTATCGTTTCCTGACCAGGTATTTTTATTGATATCATCAATCTGTTTTTTATAAAAATACCCGAATGTATTTCAGACACTCGGGTATTATATTTTGGGTTAATAAAAAATTATTTGTTTTTAAAAGCCTTTATTCCTGCGAATTCAGAAGCTGATCCAAGCTGTTTTTCAATACGCATTAACTGATTGAATTTTTCAATACGTTCGCTTCTGCATCCACTACCTGTCTTTAAATGTCCTGCATTAACTGCAACTGTAAGGTCTGCAATAAAACTGTCTGCTGTTTCTCCACTACGATGAGATACAAAACAATTAAAATTATTACGATATGCAAGTTCTATTGTTTCTAATGTTTCAGTAACTGTGCCTATTTGATTCAGTTTTATTAATACACTGTTAGCGGCTTTTTGCTCGATTCCTTTTGCCAGAATTGCTTTGTTCGTACAGAATAAATCATCTCCGACAATTTCAATTTTACTACCGAGCTCTTTTGTAATATTTCTCCAGCCTTCCCAGTCGTTTTCTGCGAGTCCGTCTTCCAATAAAACAATAGGATACTGTTTAACCCAGTTCTCCCAAAGTTTAATCATTTCATCGCTGGAAATCAGTTTCTGTGTGCTTTTGAAAAATTTATATTTTCCGTCTTCCCACATTTCGCTGGTAGCGGGATCAAGACAAATGCTGACATCATCTCCGGGTTTATATCCTGCTTTCACGATTCCTTCAAGAATCATTTCAACAGCTTCTTCATTTGATTTCAGGTTGGGAGCAAAACCGCCTTCATCGCCAACGCCTGTGCTTAAGCCTTTAGATTTCAAAACAGATTTTAATGAATGGAAAACTTCTGCGCCCATGCGAATGGCTTCAGTAAAAGAAGGCGCATTGTGAGGAGCAATCATAAATTCCTGAAAATCTACCGTATTGTCAGCATGTTTTCCTCCATTGATAACATTCATGCAGGGAACAGGTAACACGTGCGCGTTTGCGCCGCCAAGATACTGGTATAATGGAATGTTCATGCTTATAGCGCGTGCGCGAGCAAAAGCCATAGAAACGCCAAGAATCGCATTAGCACCAAGTTTCGATTTATTGGGAGTTCCATCAAGATTAATTAAAAAATAATCCAGTTCGCGCTGCGAGCCGAAACATTTGTTAACGACTTCTTTTGCAATAATAGTATTTGCATTTGCAACAGCTTTTAAAACGCCTTTGCCTCCGTAACGTTTTTTGTCTTCATCACGCAGTTCACATGCTTCTCGTTCGCCTGTTGATGCGCCACTCGGAACCATAGCATTTGCTTTTGTGCCATCTTCTAAAGTCAAATTTACTTCAACTGTAGGGTTGCCTCTTGAATCAAGAATTTCAAGTGCAGATAATTTTGTAATTTTCATATAGTATAAATTAAGTTTATAATTATTTTACTGATAAATGATGCTTTATTATTTATTGTAAAAATAGAAAATCAAATTTGAATTGCAAAAATAATTATATTTGTTTTTAAAATATAAAATTATGGAAAACATAGAAAAATATTACGAATTTGTTGAAAATATTATCAGGAGCTTTGGAATTGATCCGACTGTGTTACGCGGTAATAATCCTGGTCAATGGAATCTTCAAAAAGGTACAGCACCCGTGTGGGTTGATGTTTTTAAAAACGAACAGGGAGCTGGGTATTTTCAGGTAATGTCGCCGATTTGTGGTATTCCGCAAAATAACCAGAGCGAATTTTATCAGGAAATTCTTGAAATAAATCATAAGCTTTTTGGTGTCGGAATGACTAAGTATGAGGAAGGAATCTACCTGAAAGTAATAAGGGAGCTTGATGGTTTAGACGAAAATGAAATAAAAGCCATGTTCAACAGAATTGGCTATTATGCCGATGAGTATGACGATTATTTGAAAAATAAATATTTTGGAATCCCGGCTGAGCGGAGCAGGGGAGAGCAGGCTTAAAAATCAGGACATAGAGATGTGGTGGTAATGATTATTGTATTGGTTTCCGGATAGGAATGCAGGGTAATAAAATGCAGGGTGTTTTTGTCTGAAATTTGATAATCAATAACCGTAAGCGCATTTTCTTGATGAAAAGCATGTTGAAGCCAATGGTTTTCTGATTGATATTTTTTTATAAATTGATTAAATTCATTTGTGGAAAATTTTTGCGAAACCAACGTGAATTCATAAAAAAATCCCGTTCTTTTTTTCTGAATATGAATTTTGTTATCTTCAATATTTTGTAATTTCAGAATATTTGTATTTTCATTAGATATTTTTTGACATGTAAGAATTTCTAATAAATCATTATTTATTTTCAGAAAATGAGAACTGCCAATAATAGCAGCATTAACAGTAAAATAATCAATACAGATTGACTTCTGTTCAAGAATATTAAATGTGTCAATAAATGGCAAACCAGAAAGGCAGTACGATAAATTATATGGATTTTTATAGGGCATTTTAGTAAATTGAAGCCCAAAAATATGTTTTATTGTTGACAAAAAATAAAAATAGTAGCAAAATTGTATATATTTTATTATTGAATTTCTTAAATTAGCAGACTAATTATTATACAAAATTTAAGCTTTTATTAATGTATTTTAAAATTTCTATCATATTATTTTGTCTGTTTTCTTCAATCCAATTGATGGCACAGCCCGGAAATTTAGCTGATGAAGTAAGAAAATCAGAAACTTTTTCTTCGCTTGAAGATGCCCTGAAAACACCTGAAAAAGTTTATAAACTTAATCTTACTTTTAGTGGTCTGACAACACTTCCTGCGTCTATTTCAAAGCTTTCAAATCTTGTTGTTTTAAGAATTAAAAATAGTTATTTAGAAACCCTTCCTCCTGAAATCGGACAATTAAAAAATTTGCAGGTTCTGACAATTTCTGGAAATAATCTTACGAGTCTGCCTAAAGAAATAGGGCAGCTCAAAGTTCTTAAAATACTCGTTTTATCAGAGAATAAATTAACTGTATTACCCCCTGAAATTGGTAATCTGAAAGAATTAATAGAATTGAATGTATCTGATAATAAACTGAAAAAATTACCGGATGAAGTTAAAAAACTCAGAAAATTAAAAATTATTCGACTGAATTTAAATGATATTTCTATATTTCCTTTGGAAATTGTTGATCTGCCGCTTTTGTCCGAAGTGAATATCATTGATAACAAAATAGACATGTTGCCTTCTTATATTTCTAAATTTCAGAGTCTGAAAGAACTTTACATCTGGAATAATAAATTGCAGGAATTACCCTCCGCAATTGGAAGCATTACATCTCTTGAAATAATTGGAGCTTCAGAAAATCAAATAAATTTGCTACCTCCCGAAATTGGTAAACTGAAAAATTTAAGAGAACTTTACCTTGTTGATAATCAGATCACAAATATTCCCCGCGAAATCTGCACCCTATCGAACCTTCGCGAAATAGATTTATACAATAATTTACTTTCTACTTTACCCGATGAAATTACAAGCCTTAGCAAACTTCAGAAATTAAATCTCAGAGGCAATAAATTTTCTGATGAAGAAAAAGCCAAGTGGATGAAACTGTTGCCGTATTGTATTATTTTTTGAAAACCTCCTAACACCGTACTGTACAATCGTTCCACCTATGCTGCGATGCATTGAGCGTAGTCGAAATGAGCGAAGCCGAAGTATAGAACGATTCCTACAGTCTTTCTTACTTAGGGTCTGCTGAAAATCACAAAACGTATTTGATATTAAATGATTAGAATATGTTATTCTTATAACAAGTGCAAGATAAAATAAATGATTCATTAAAAATCCTTGCACCTTCTTTTTATAATTTTATATTTTTGTTTTGTTAGTCTGTCGCATACCATCTTCTTTGTTGCCTGCGACTCGAAGTATTATTATACATCTTCGTCTTGTCGCCTCGAATCTGGCATACGACAGACTTTTTCAGCAGACCCTACTTATTCAAAAAATTATAATCATTCAAAACAGTTTGCAGATACGCGAGAATGTGTTGTTTCGATTGCGCTCCCATTTTTTTATCAATTTTCGTTCGTATACTTTCGGCAATTGTTTGATAATTCTCTGATTTAGGATTTTCTTTCAGATAAGTCAATGTTTCTTTAATAATTCGGAGATCGTTTTCCTGTAAAAGATTTACGCTTTCATATACCAGTTTGTAATCATCGGGAACTTGCAAATAAATCAAATTACCTGCATTGATTTTTTTTCGGATTTTTATAACAGTTGTCCCTGCTGCAATATCACCAAGTCTTTGCCCCTTTCCATTAAGCAGAATCGTAATAGTTGCAATGGCTCCGGAGAGCAAAAGATTATCAATAATTCTGAATACCCAGCGTATGAAATAATTGAAAAAAACGGGAGCAGTTCCTCTTATCATTACAACTTTAATTCCCATAATTATTTTTCCGGGACTTTGACCATTGTAAACATTTTCAAAAAATAAATCGTAAAAAATCACAGGTATTAACATTAGTAAATAATACACGCCACTTTGAACTTTAAATATAGCGGGCAATACCATAAACACAAATGCGTAGGCTATGATAAAACAATAATCTAAAATATAGGAAAGAATACGTTCTCCGGCGCTAGCAACCGTGTGGTCTATTGCAATATTCTGGCTGGTTTGTATCTGAAGTTTTTCCAAAAAGATTTTTTCTCAAAAGTAAAAAATCTGTTTACAAAAAACAAACGCAGATTTTGGGTTGAAACATTAAATCATATAAATTGTAATAAAAAATCCACACGCTTGCGCTGTTTTTTTTTAATGGCTTCTTGTGTTCGAGAAAATGAATATATTTGCCATCGGGTATTATAGAAAAATTATTAGGTTATTCGCAAAAATTAGTGGAAGTTTTAATTGGGCAGATTAAATATAAAAGTTGAAAGTTACAAGTTACAAGTTGTTTTTAACTTGCAACCTGCAACCTTATAATAAAAATATTTTCCACTAAAAATGTCAATTTACCAATTAATATCATAAATAAAATTTATCTTCGTGTTTTAATACAAAATAAGGAATTAATATGAAACAGGCAATAGTAGTTATCAATGTAGCACTTATTATAGCAGTAGCAATTTTATATCTTTTGGTTTTTAAATTCAGAGGTTCTATTGGTCCATCAGGAAAAGCTGAAACTTCAGTCACGTTTGATTCTGCATCTGCAAAAAAAATGGCAATGGTCTATGTAAATACCGATTCATTGCTTTCAGGTTATGAGCTTGCAAAAATTTTAAATGACCAGTTAATAAAAAAACAACAGGCTTCCAAGGCGAATTTTGAATCAAAAGCAATATCATTTGAAAAGGAAGCAGCATCGTTTCAGGATAAATTGCAGCGTGGTGCTTTTCTTTCGCAACAGAGCGCAGAAACACAGCAGCAGGAGCTATTACAAAAACAACAGAAACTTCAGCAGCTTGAATACGATCTTTCATCTCAATTAGCAAAAGAACAGGCTGAGCTTACAAGGCAGCTGTACGATAGTATTACCAATTTCTTAAAAGAATACAATAAAAACTTCAACTATAATTTTATTCTTGGTCATACACCCGGTAGTGGACTCTTGTATGCAAGTGAAGATCTTGACATTACCGATACTGTAATAAAAGCACTCAATGCAAGATACAGGGCTTCTCTTCAGAAGAAATAATTTTCTTTTGCTTATCAGAAATGTTTGCAAATGCCTATCTTGAAAAAAATAAAAAGTACCTGAATACTTTTACCAGTGCGCCTTCTCCTGATTTAGGAATTGTTGTCATCATCCCTTGTTTGAATGAAACTGCATTAACTGAAAGTATTGAATCTCTTGCGCAATGTACTTCTCCTACATGCGATATAGAGGTTATAATCGCAGTAAACTCTTCTGAAAATGCAAGTGAACAAGTTCTTTTGCAAAATAAAAAGACAATTGAGGATGCTCAAAAATGGATAACAGAAAAACAGCGTAAAAATCTTCGTTTTTTTATAATTCATGCACCGGGATTACAGAGAAAAGAAGCAGGAGTGGGGCTTGCCCGGAAAATAGCCATGGACGCAGCCGTTGCACGTTTTAATTATCTGAACAAACCCGATGGTATTATTTCTTCTTATGATGCCGATGCTCTTTGCGATAAAAATTATTTTATAGAAATCCATTCGCATTTTACAAAAAATCCTAAATCACCCGGTGCTTCTATTTATTTTGAGCATCCTTTGGATAATGATATGATTACAGAGGTTCAGAAAAATGGAATTATTCAATACGAATTACACCTGCGTTATTTACGGCTGGCAATGCAATATGCAGGTTTACCTTATGCTTTTCATACTGTTGGTTCGAGTTTTTGCGTGCGTGCAGGGGCTTATGTAAAACAAGGAGGCATGAATAAATTTCAAGCCGGGGAAGATTTTTATTTTCTTCATAAAATAATTATGCTTGGAAATTTTTCTGAAATTAATTCAACAAGAGTTATACCTTCTTCGAGAGTATCTGACAGGGTTCCTTTTGGCACTGGCGCTGCAATGTCCAAGTGGATAGATAATGATGAAACGACTTATTTAAGCTATTGCTTCGATGCATTTGAATCAATAAAAAAGCTTACAGTACTGGTTGATTCTTTTTATAAATGCAGTTTTGAAAATATTACTGAAAAATGTAATTTATTACCTGATTCCCTGAAAGCTTATGTAATGCAGAATGGAATTGAAAAAGCCATTTCAGAAGCAGAAAAAAATTCATCCACGCTGATAAATTTCAGAAAGCGTTTTTATGTGTGGTTTGATGCGTTCAGAGTAATCAAATTTCTGAACTGGAGTCATGAAAAATACTATAAAAAAGAAGCAATTTTTAATGCAAGTATTCAATATCTTGAAAAAACAAATGCAATACGAAATTTTTCTGAAATAGAAGAATTACTGATGTATTTAAGAGAACTTGATAGGAAAGGATAAGATTATAATGATTCAACAAACCCCCTTCACACCGGCAAATAAATTTTATCAATCATTTCTCTGTATTCATCTTCCGCATTGCTTTTTAGAGTGATGCCTCCTCCGCTTTTATAAATTAATTTATTTCTATTTTTCTCGATAAAGCGAATCATTACAAAACTATCAAGGTCTGTACCATCGAAGTAACCGCAAATGCCAGTGTAGTAGCCACGATCGTAAATTTCAGCTTCCTGTATTATTTCTACTGTTTTCTTTTTAGGCGCACCACTAATTGAGCCAGCAGGCAGCATCGAAAATAAAATAGTTCCCAGATGTTCTCTGTAATTTTCTTGTAAATCGCCTGTAATTTCAGAGCTTACCTGCAATAATGTTTTTGAATTTGTTTTAATTGTATCAATATATCTGAATTTAGATACATGAACATTGCGTGTATGATAACTCAAATCATTGCGAATTAGGTCTACAATGGTATTGTGTTCCTCCATTTCTTTAATATCCGATAAAATTATTTTCTCAGCATCCGGAATTGCAGCATCAATAGTGCCTTTCATTGGGTATGAAAATATTTTACGGTTTTTTATTTGTACAAAAGTTTCCGGTGAAAAAACACAGAATTCGTCTTTCCATAACAATTTGTATTTAGAATCAGCAGCGCAAAAAATATCGAAAAGAGAACAGTTTGTTTCAACTGACGCAGGAAAAGTAAGATTTACTAAATACGAGTTGCCCTTTTTCAGATGGTTTTGTATCAGGTTAAATGATTTCTCATATATTGAAAAAGGAACAGGGGTTTTATTGAAAAATAAAGGTTTTACAGAAGATTGCTGTTTTGGAATCCTTTTTTTAATCGTAGTATTAAAATAAAATAAATAATCAGAAAATTCATATTCTTCAATAACAATGGGATATTCCATGTTAAAATCAAACATGAAAAAAAAAGATTTGTGTTCTTTTCCCAATTTATTAATTAGAGAAATTGTTTTCAATGGAAAGACTTATTAAATTTGGGCTGAAATAACGAAAAGTTTTTTGTATTCACAAAAATGAAAACGCTTATAATTGATAATAATGATTCTTTTACTATGAATCTTGCTGAGTACGTGTTTCAGATATGCGGGAGCGTGCCGGAAGTTGTCAATTATAAAAATATCAATGATTCTGATTTTTCGGAATATACACACATAATAATTTCTCCCGGTCCCGGCTTGCCTGAAGATTTCAGAGAAAATTTTCAAATGCTATCAAAATATGCTTCAACAAAAAAAATATTAGGAGTATGTATGGGAATGCAAATTATTGCTGCTTTTTTTGGTGCTAAACTTAGAAATCTTGATAGTCCTTTGCATGGAGCAGCATCAGATATTTTTTTACAAAATGAAGATGTTTTATTTAGAAATATAAATTTCCCTTGCAAAGTGGGAAGGTATCATTCATGGGTAATTGACTCTGGAACATTGCCGGAGTGCCTTAGGGTTACTGCTGCATTACAAGATGGCACAATAATGTCTGTTACTCATAAAAATCTTAATATCCGGGGCGTACAATTTCATCCGGAATCAATAATAACTGTGGAAGGAAAAAAAATGTTGCGAAACTGGTTATTGTAATGATACCATCGTACCATGGTATGATGGTAAATACAACATATCAATTTTTTTTTTATTTTTGTTGAAACAATTCCGAGATATGAAAAAGAAAAATCAGAAATTGTATTATCAGCCAGAACCGGACTTTCATTTGATAGGAATCGCATCACACGAAAATGATTACAGGTTAAGCTGGGCTTTGAATAAAAAATTACTCGTTAATTTTATCAGATCAGAAAATCTCGAAATAAAAGATTTGAAAAAAAATTCCGTTTCATTTTTTTCAGTTTTTTCAACAGATGATGAGCAGGAAGATATCAGGCTCATATTGATATCCAACAGATGCGACAATGGTTTTCTTATTGAAGAATTGAAAAATATTGATTATTTTTTACGGATACCCGGATTTTTTGATGATAGAGTACTAAAAGAATTACAGAAAAAAATTAAAGAACTCAATTCAGTTATAGCAGTTATGCTTATAGAACCACAAAAACTTGCATCGTGGCAAAAACTGGTGTTTTAGAGAAGCCAAAAGCTGGAAGCTGGAAGCACGAAGTAAGAAGCACGAAGCTGTTTCTACTTCTGACTTCCGACTTCGAGCTTCCGACTTCGAGCTGATTAATAAAAAAACATTTAGCATAGCATAAAATAATTAAGATTTTTTCATGAAAATATTTCAAATCAAAAGCCTTTATTTCTTCATGCTTTTATTATTAAATTCGATTATTTGCTTTTCTCAATCCGGTATGGAGCTTGTTACAAAAATGCTTGCCAAAGAAAAAGAAATCAATACGCTTAAGTTTGATATGACAATAAAAGAAAGGGTTAATGGAAAATTAGTGGTTTCAAAATCTTCGTTTAAAATACAATATACTCCCTTTAAGGTCTATTTAAAGCAGGAATACCCGATGAAAGGAATGGAAGCTCTATATGTAACTGGGACAAACAATAATAATGTACTCGTAAATCCCAATAGTTTTCCGTGGACCAATCTTAATTTTGATGTAAACAGTTATCACATGCGAAAAGACCAGCACCATTCAATTTATGATGCCGGAATAAAATATGTTTATTCTATTATTACGCATCTCATGGATAAATATAAAGATGAAATTGAAAATTTAATTTCTAACGAAGGAACTATAGTATGGAAAAACAAACAATGCTGGAAAATTACTATGAAGAATCCACATTTTGAATATATAAAACACAAGATTTCAGAAAATGAAAACCCACACAAAATAGCAGAAAAATATAAAATTAACGATTATTATATTATAGATAAAAATGCAGGAATCAATAAATTTGAAGATTGCAAACTGGGTATGACAGTAAAGATTCCAAATGATTATGCAACTAAAATGGATATATGGCTCGATAAAGAAACTTTTCTGCCTGTTATTATGAAAATATATGACGATCTTGGGGTATATGAAGAGTATGAATTTATTAACATGAAAGTTAATTTAAAATTCGATACGAAAGAGTTTACGCAAGACTATAAAGATTACAATTTTTAACCAACCTGAAAATCTAATGAAAACAACAGTATTATTTTTAACAATCATATCTTTTTTAATGTTATTTTCTCCTATTGTTCAAGCTCAGAAAATAACACAGATTAAGTCTGAAATTAAAGATGGAACTATTATTATTACTTATAATTTGCACGGTCCGGAAAAGCAAAAATTTTTAATATCCCTGTATGCTTTTAAAAATAGCGAAGATTTAGATGAAATCGAAATTACTTCTGCTAAAGGAGATGTAGGTTATGGTGTTAAGCCCGGTAAAAAGAAAAAAATAATATGGAATCCTTCCAATGAAGGAATATCGGATATGCAAAATATAAAATTCAGCCTTCAGGCAATGGCAAGTGGTGTTGGTAAAAAAAAAAAATAATATTGAAACAAAATTTTGCAACTTTGATTTTTAAAAAAATTTAATTATTTTTGAAAATAAAAAAATATGGCAATATTTACTAAAATATTACTTCTTTGTGGAGTAGGCGGTGTTCTGGCAACAGGATTTTATGCATCTTATACAGGTGTCGGTCTGCAGAAATTATCGCAAAAACAAATAATATCTAAAGGAGATCCACTGGCTGCTAAAAGATCGGTTAGGGGAGGAGGATATCGTTTTGGAAAATAAATATTAAGGCTTAAACCACACGTTATGTAACTATCTTCGAAGGTTATAAACAGAAAGGTTTAGCAAAAACAAAATATTGTAAATATATGATATTTTAATTTTTTCACTTTTTTTGCAACTTGCAACTTGCAACCTTGACTTCGATGCTTCGGCTTGGCTCAGCAACCTCAAGCTCAGTCTACGGTTAAACCTGCAACCTGCATCTTAAAAGTAACGGATTTAAACAATTTGAGTAATAAACTATTAATAACAAATTATTATGAATTTACTTCTTATTTTAAGCGAAATTGATTTGATGGCGAACATTCAGAAAGGCGTTTTGGAAACAATCATTTTTTCTGTTTTAGGCATTATTTTTTGTGTATTAGGGTATAAAGTTGTTGATTGGTTGGTACCCGGAAATATGGGAAAACAAATTGCCGATGATAAAAACCTAGCGCTTGCAGTTGTAGCCGGAGCTATGATTCTCGGTATTTGTATTATTGTTGCAGCTTCTATTCATGGTTAGTAACATTTAATAATTTTCCCATTGACTTCTTCCCGGGATAATAGCAGGCCTGATTTAAGGATACTGCTTGCTTCTGTTTTTATTATCGCTACATGCGGAATTCTCTATGAATTGCTGCTTGGAAGTATTTCTACATATTTTCTTGGCAGCAGTATTCTGCAATTCTCTATCACAATTGGGTTGTTCATGTTTTTTATGGGAGTGGGTTCTTATCTTTCCCGCTTTATTAAAGAAAATCTTCTCGAAGCATTTATTTATATCGAAATTATTCTCAGTATTGTTGGGGGTTTCAGCGCATTAATTCTATATGCCGGTTTTACTCTTACAGAAAATTATTATCTGATAGTAGTTTTTATTATTGCACTGATCGGAACTTTTGTCGGTCTGGAAATACCATTAATAGCCAGAATTATTAATCAATATTCTTCTATTCGCGAAACCATGGCGAATGTTTTATCTTTCGATTACATTGGCGCATTGCTGGCTTCCCTTATTTTTCCTCTTGTTTTACTTCCCTATTATGGTGTGATGAAAACTGCATTTATTGTTGGGATTATTAATTGCGGAGTGGCTATTTTTAACGCAATTTCATTTAAACATCTGATTAAAAAATTTCAGAATATTTTTATTTCATCGCTTGTAACTATATTGATTTTACTAGTAGGGTTTATTTATTCTTTCCGCATCAATTCATTTTTTGAACAATTGCTTTATCAGGATGATATCTTATTAACCCGGCAGTCGCAATACCAGAGAATAATTGTAACAAAATGGAATCAGGATTTCAGATTATTTCTGAATGGACATCTACAATTTTCTTCTGTTGATGAATATCGTTATCATGAACCATTTGTCCATGTTCCAATGCTTACGGCATTTAATCATGAAAATATATTAGTGCTTGGCGGTGGTGACGGAATGGCTGTCAGAGAAATTTTAAAATATCCCGAAGTAAAAAAAATTGATGTTGTTGATCTTGATCCTGAAATGACAAAGCTGGCTTCAGAACATTTTCTGTTTACGAATTTAAATGAAAATTCCTTAAATAATGCAAAAGTTAAAATTCATAATGAGGATGCATTTAATTTTATAAAAAAATCTTCTGAAATATATTCTGCAATTCTTATTGATCTACCAGACCCCAATGATACGGGATTAGGAAAGCTTTACTCTAAAGAATTTTATCAAATGCTTAGTAAAAGACTTGCGCTTGATGGTGTAATGGTAACGCAGGCAACATCTCCTTATTTTGCAAGAAACGCTTTCTGGTGTATAGTTCATACGCTTCAATCCGTATTTCCGGTTGTTGTTCCGTATACAACTTATGTCCCAACTTTCGGACAGTGGGGTTTTGTAATGGCTGGAAATAAAATTCGTATTGACTCTACAGATAATTATATAAAAGCATTACAAACAAAACTTGCAGAGCAAAAGTTTCACACCGGGTTAAAATATGTTTATCCAAACTTAATACCCAGTCTTTTTATTTTCGATAATGATATCAATGAAATTCCTACAGATACAAATACACTGAACACTCAAAAACTTGTCAATTATTACGAAACAAGTGCCAGAGAATGGCAATAGAAATTTATATTATATAATGTATGTCAGAAAAACGTGCCACAGTTCAAATCGTATCAATAGGAGATGAGCTCCTTATCGGACAGGTTGTAAATACCAATGCTTCGTGGATGGCCACTTTGTTAACCGAAAAAGGATTTCATGTATTGAAGATAATTACCATATCAGATAAATCAGAAGAAATTTTTTCTATTCTTGAAGAAGTCTCTGGCAGGTCAGATATTGTTTTAATAACAGGCGGTCTCGGTCCTACAAAAGACGATACAACAAAAGATGTTATTTGCAGATATTTTTCAAGCAAACTTGTATTTTCGGAAGAAGTATTTTCAAATATTGAAAGATTATTTTATAAGCGTGGAATTTCTGTTAGCGAAACAAATCGGAAACAGGCTGAATTTCCTGATAAAGCAACAATTATTCCTAATTCAATAGGCACTGCGCCGGGTCTATGGTTAGAACAAAATAATACCTTGTTTGTTTTCATGCCCGGTGTTCCTTTCGAGATGAAGGAAATGATGGGTTCAAAACTGATTCCGCTTCTTTCCGAAAAATTTCATCCAGATACTTTCATCTTCCGTACAATACACATACAGGGCATTCCTGAATCCTCTCTTTCGGATATGCTTGAAAAGTGGGAGCGGGGACTTGTTTCTGAAAATCTATCATTGGCCTACCTTCCACAGCCGGGAATATTACGATTGAGAATATCTGGAACAGGCTCTGATAAAGCATTGTTGGAAACGAAAATTCAAAATAAAATTGAAAAATTATTAAAAATTATTCCCGATGATATTTTCGGTTATGACAATGATTCTTTGGAATCTGTAATTGGAAAATTATTAATGGACAGAAGCGCAACGGTCTCATTAGCTGAGAGCTGTACAGGCGGCTATATTTCTCATTTAATGACCTCTGTTCCCGGAAGTTCTAAATATTTTTTAGGTTCTTTAATTGCCTATTCAAATGAAATTAAAATTAATGAATTGGGCATTGACAAACGGATTTTCAGAAAAGAAGGAGCTGTAAGCAAAGAAGTGGTTGAACAGATGGCAACAGGCATATTGCGCAAAACTGGCAGCGATTATAGCGTTGCAACATCCGGAATTGCTGGGCCTGATGGAGGGTCAGCAGAAAAACCCGTTGGAACTATCTGGATTGCGGTTGCATCTCATTCAGGAGTATTTTCTCAAAAATATATTTTCGGAAAAATGCGCGATGTAAATATAAAAAGAGCGACAGCTACCGCATTGAATATGCTAAGAAAAGTCATTTTACAAGTTCCTGGTTATAATTCAGGGTCAGAAATATGATATCAGAACGAATTCACCATACCCGATCATTGATTGCGTTTAGGAAAAACCCTTGAGGTGGGGTGACGTAAATCAATGCAAAATAAATTATTTGCCCCCGTAGGGTGGCAAATAGTGATAAAAAATAAAACACTCAAAAGCAAGCACCCTGTAGGGGTGCAATAGAAATTTTTTATGCAATTGTTAAATTGAATGGTACGAGAAAAAATTCAAAATTATGGGATTTAGGTCACCCCACCCTTGAGGTCTCCCCTTGATAGGCGTAATGAGACCTCAAGGGTTTTTGCAGATGAAAAAATATGATCGGCAAGAGTATAACAGAGTATTTGCTCTAAATTTGCTCAAGATTATCTTTTGTGAAAAATGGTTAAACCGCAAATTTTATGATAAAATCTCGCTTTTTATTTTGCACCATAAAAAAATGGTAACTAATCAGTTTTCAAAAATATAAAAAATTACGAGGTTGTTAACATAATATTAACTATGATTTTAGGATAAAAAT
>MEOG01000122.1:0-32805 GCA_001769125.1 Bacteroidetes bacterium GWF2_35_48
TAGCTCTGCTGTCGAAGTATATCTTGCATGAATTGCTGTTAACAATTGTTTCTAATTACAAAAATTATTAGTTCTTTTTCATGCGAAAGTTCAGTATTTAATACTTCTATGTATTTTTCTTTGCATGTTTTTCGCTTGTGATGTTGTTCTTGATTATTGATGTATATTAAGGGGCGCTGACTATCTGAAAAAAAATTGAGAATAAAAAAGTCGACTAATATTCTTTGATGATTTTTATTATAGAAACTTTATTTTCACTAATTACCTTTACAAAATATATACCTGAATTAATTTCTGTAAGATCAATTGTGGCTTTAGTATTTACAGGATGAGCCTTCTGTAAAATCCGCCCTTGAAGGTCTAAAATTTCAATACAGGAATTTAAAGGAGCGTTAACAAATGCTTTATCCGATGCAGGGTTCGGGTAGATAAAAACATTTTCAGTCGGAAAAGGTTCTCTGACGAAATTGGGAGAAGAGCCCAGAAATCTTGCAATGGCCAGATCAATATTCGAACCATTCCATGCGCTTCCTACAAGAACAATATTTCCATCGTTTTGCAATGCGACTGCAAACACATCCTCCCCAAAATTGCAAATGGGATTAGAAGCAATTCCGTCTGCAGAAAAAGTATTATCAAGTGTACCATCCGGGTTATAACGAAAAACTGTAAAATCGCAATCTACTCCATTACTCGTGGTTCCGGCTACAACAATTTTTCCATCGGGTTGAAGTGCCAGTGCATAACCGACAGGGCTACTGATTTCACTTGCAGTTGTTACAATTCCTCCGGAAAATGTGAGGTCAAGAGATCCGTCCGTATTATAACGAATCACGGTAACCGAAGAAAATGTACCATTAGCAGCAATACCAGCGGCCACAATTTTCCCATCAGGTTGAATGGCCACAGAATAGGCTACATCATTGGTAGTGGATACAATAGTGGAAACGATACCATCTGAAGAAAAAGTTGAATCTGGTGAGCCATCCGTATTAAACCGGGCAACAGCAAAATCAGAATACATGCCATCATCTGCTTGACCCGCTACAACAATTTTTCCATCTAGCTGTAAAGCCATTGAAAAACCGATATAATTGGTACTTGTTCCTGTTGTAACAAATCCGTCCGAAGAAAAAGTATTGTCCAATGATCCGTCAGGATTATAACGGACAACAACAATATCGGGATTTCCACCAATATTTGAACGACCCGCAACCACAATTTTTCCGTCCGGCTGTATAGCAGCAGATAAACCATAATCACCATAGCCAGCAATATCTGTTCTTACAATTCCGTCTGAAGAAAACGATGTATCCAGAGAGCCATTTGCATTGTAACGAATCACTGTAACATCATCATTAAATCCGTTGTATGAGACCCCGGCAGCAATAATTTTTCCATCCGACTGAAGGACTACCGAGTTGATTTTATCACCCGCTTCCGTAGTAACAATTCCATCATCTGAAAAAGTATTGTCAAAAGAACCGTCAGGATTAAAACGGATCAAAGCAAAATCATAGCCTGATCCTATAAAAGAATACCCTGCTACAATAATTTTTCCGTCAGGCTGGATCACAACAGAAAGACCAGAATCATCTCCAGTACCGATAGCAGTTATTACTGACCCGTTGGTTCCAAAAGTAGAATCAAGATCCCCTGAAGATTGGGACATTGTCTGAACGGTAAATACACAAATAAGTAAAAACAGTAAAAATAATTGGTTGGTTTTCATAAGTCCTCCTTTTTTATTGTTGGTTGTTGGTTAAAACAAGTTGTAATAATTCATAAAGTTTCTACAAAAATCTCATGCTTTTTTGCGTTTGTCGTGATTTTCTTATTTTAATATTTTTAGATTTCGGGTATTGAATGCTGTATGCAATTTTAATAATTTTACTTTCAGACGGAGCAATTTTATAATTGTATTTTAATATTCCGCTTTGTTCATCTGCTTTAATTCCTGATGTTTCAATAGCTTCTACTTTTATGTCGCTTTCCTGTGAAACTGGTAACTGATCTTGTATTTCAATTTCAATCGAAACCTTGTTGTTGTTTCTAATAGATATTTCGTAGAGGAAACTTTCTTTTTTATTTGTTCCAAAGAATTTTTTATCTGCAAAATCTTGTTTTTTTGTACGTGTAATAGCAACTTTTTTATCTCTTCCCATTGAAATATCAAGCGTATCATTTGCAAAACGTGTATCAATATATGATTGCCCTACGTATGTTCCGGCAAAATAAATATTTGCTGGTCCCTCAATAAGATTCAACGCTTCCCAACCTGTTATGCTTGCTATAAGAAATGCTTCTTTTTCAATTTTCGGAACAGAGAAATAGGTGTAGGAAGCAGGAATTTCTATTGTTTGTATATCTACAATATAAATTTTATTGTTTGAAGGTATCGTATATTTTGCTTTGATTTCAAAATCTACTGTTAATTCAGATACCTCAACAGAGGATGCTTCCTGTTTGATACTCATTTTCCCTTTTTTATCTTCATTGAGTGATTCTGAGCGCAGATAGCCTTGTTTGTTAAGTTGTCCTTCAAAGTCATCTGTAGATTTATAATTCAGATTCCACGGATCGAGTTTTGGTTTTTGAGCAGACAAAGAAGGATCGGCTGTAGAAAGGGTTAGTTTAACATCATTCCAATCAAGTCCGCAATTATTATAAATTTTTGCTTTATAATCAAATGAAATGGGAGTGCTCACATCAAGTGCGCGAATATCGTAATAAGGATCCCATCCTGCATCTTCAATAAGGTATTTGAATTCTATGTTTGCGTTAACAGGCGCTTCTGCATTTACAGATATCATAATATGAAATGAAGCTTGATTTTCTTTCGCATTTTGTTCGTCGAGTTGTTTCGTTGTTTTACTAAAAGATTCAGAAACGACCATTCTGGCTTCTTCCAGTTTTAACATTTGTGTGTTAATTTCACGTAAACGCGTTCTGAAAAGATCGGCCATTTTTATCAGCTCTGCTGCGCTCACTCCGTTTGTTTGCCCTGCTATTGAATTATTCTTTGTAAGCAATTTTTTTTCTTCTTCCCATGCATTTATTTCTGCATTTATTTCTGCAATTTTTTTACTCTGTTTTTTTAATGAATCCTGAATATTTTTTATTTTAACACTCACCGTTTTATCTTCCAGATAATCCATTTCATAAGTAATGGCAATAATTTTGACATCAGCGCCTGCAGATGCACGAATACTTTTTTCATCAATTGTTGAGGCAATTCCTGAGAAGATTAAATTTGAACGACCTTTCCCTAAAGCTACCTGCGCAGTATGGGTAACTTCTGCTCCGTTTAAAAACAGTGTTACAGAAGAAACTTTCGATGCAACAGGTTTTTCTTTTTCCTGTGAAAATGCAATAAAATAAAATATGGATAGTAAAATTATAAAAACTGCTTTCATTTTGTAGAATATTTTTTTGTTAAAGAAGTAAACAACAAAAATACATATTCATCCTGAAGTATCATAATTTTCTTACTTCACTTTTTGAAAATATTTTTATTGCATCCAGTTAAAATTCGGAACACAGAAATCGGAAATCAGGTTTCGGTTCCGCTCAGTCTACGGCTGCAACCTGCAACCTGCAACTCCCAACTCCCCCCTCAATCAACATTCTTTACCAACAACTTCGACTCCATCATTTCAAAAATAGCATACTTAATTCCTTCTCGACCAACGCCTGAATTTTTCACTCCTCCATAAGGCATGTGATCTACACGAAATAATGAAACTTCATTTATCATAACCCCTCCCACATCAAGGTTATTAAATGCATAGTTCATCTCATGAATACTATCTGTGAAAACACCAGCCTGCAAGCCATATTCCGTGTTATTTACCCATTCCACAGCTGTATGAAAATTATCAAATTTTTCTAAAGTAACAACCGGTCCGAAAACTTCCTGACAGCAAACATTCATTTCATGTTTTGTTGAAGTAAAAACTGTTGGTTCAACAAATGCACCTGATCTTTTCCCACCACAAATAATTTTTGCGCCTCCAGCAACTGCTTCTTTTATCCACAGCTCGACACGTAAAGCATTTTCTTCATTAATCATAGCAGAGATATCCGTATCAGACTCTGTAGGATGCCCGACTTTTAAATTTCTCACAGCTTCTACAAACTTTTCTGTAAAAACATCAAATATTTTTTCATGAATATAAATACGCTGCACATGAATACAAACCTGTCCCGAATAAGCAAAAGCACCGACTGCGCATTTTCTCACAGCAAGGTCAATATTAGCAGAATCTGAAATAATCACACCTGCATTTCCACCAAGCTCCAGAGACACTTTTTTCTTTCCTGCTTCTGCTTTCATTTTCCAGCCAACAGAAGAAGAACCTGTAAACGTGAGCATTTTAATACGTGGGTCTGTTACAAGATGATTACCTGCTTCACGATCCATAGGCAATATGCTCAATGCTCCCTTTGGCAACTCTGTTTTATCAACAATTTTTGCAAGCTCCAACACTGATAATGGTGTTGTCCGGGCAGGTTTTAAAATAATGGGGTTACCCGCTGCTATAGCAGGAGCTATTTTATGAGCAGCAAGATTTAGCGGAAAATTAAAAGGCGAAATTCCTGCAATCAGACCCATCGGAAAATATTTCACAAGTCCTTCTTTCCCCTCTCCTACAGCCATCCAGTCAATAGCCATATATTCTTTTGGCAAACGTTTTGACTCCTCCGCTGCGACTAAAAAAGATTGTACGCCCCGATCAATTTCACCAAGCGCATATTTTAAAGGCTTTGCAGATTCCATTGCCAGCACTTTTCCCAAATGCTGACGATTTGCTTTTAGTTCATTTGCAATCTGCATTAGAATCTCATATCGCTTGTACAGGGGCATCTCTTTCATTGCTTTTTCTGCTGCAAGACCTTTTTCTATTGCTTCCTCAAGCTCCGCTTTTCCCGCAAGAAATGTCTGCGCAAAAATTTTATAATCATACGGACATACAACATTCAAAACAGTTCCTGTTTTTTTAAATATTCCGCCTACATAAATTTCATAAGTATCCATAATATCAAAAAATAAATTTTTAATCAAACAAAATTAAAAAATCAATCATAAGAAAAAAATATTTTCATCAACGCACTGCTATGCATCCCAAAATGCCTGACAATGCATATCATTCGGATCTGTACAATCGTACCTCGGCTCAATTCATTAATCAAATCATAATTCATTCTATAAAAAAGAAAAAATCATAAGCTACAACGTATCATTTTTATACATTTGCCCCCCAAATGATTAACCGAAACAGCAAAATATTGCCCATGGTGTTACTGCTTGTATTATCTATGATATGGGGCACTTCATTTATTCTTACCAAGCGTGGTCTTGAATCCTATTCCAATTTTCAGTTAGCTGCTTTCAGAATGCTTATCTGTTCAGTTGTTATGCTGCCATTTCTTTTTCGCGCAGTTAAATTAATAAACAAAAAAAATATCGGACCAATACTTATAATGAATATTATTGGGAATGGCATTCCCGCATTACTGTTTGCTACGGCACAGACCAAAGTCGAAAGTTCTTTAGCAGGAATTTTGAATTCTTTAACCCCTCTTTTTACAATGATAGTCGGAATGTTCTGGTATAAAATAAAAACACATTGGATTGGTGTTCTTGGAATCTTTATTGCTTTTGCAGGTGCTGTAGGATTATTCTCGGAAAATCTCAGTACTTTTTTTTCAGGACAAAACTGGTATGGATTGCTCATTGCTTTAGCAACTTTTTTTTACGGAATTAACTCAAATAATGTAAAACAAAATCTAAAGGATATGGATAGCATTTCCATTACAGCGCTAACATATTTTATTATCGGCCCCGCTTGTGGAATATACTTACTATTTTCAGATTTCTCATACGCTCTTTCTACGCCTCATTATGTGCAAAACTTTTTGAGTATTGCAGCACTTGCTGTTTTTGGCTCTGCACTTGCATCTTTAGGATGGAATGTTTTATTGAAAAGAACTACCGCCGTCGCAGCATCAAGCGTTACGTATATTATTCCGCTTTTTGCTATCGTTTGGGGAATGCTTGATAACGAAAAAATTTCTGTGATTCAACTTTCTTCTATGGGTGTAATTTTGCTTGGCGTATTTCTTGTAAACAAAGGGAAAGAAAACTCATTGAAGCAGTGATTTATGCGATTGTGAAAATAATACCGATAAAAGTATTATAAGAAAAAAATCTGCTTTATTTTTCTATTTTTGTAAAAAAGAAAACTCCAGTTAGAATTTTATAAAACAGTATAATAAATTTTAATGATAAAAAAACATGAAAACATTTTTTTACTTAATAGCAATTTTATGTGTTTCTATATCTGCAACAGCTCAGCCCGAAATTCAATGGCAGAAATCTATAGGTGGAAATAATGCAGAATATGCGAATCATATTAAGGCCTTAAGTGATGGAACTTTTATTGCTGCAGGATACTCCGAGTCAAATGACGGAGATTTTTCCGGCAATCATGGCAATAGTGATTTTGCTGTTGTAAAATTAAATTCATCTGGACAAATTCTTTGGCAGAAATTATATGGTGGATCAGAGGATGATGAGTGTACTTCATTTGTTCAAACAGCAGATGGAGGCTTTGTTTTGGCTGGTTACACTTATTCCTACGATGGCGATGTTACAGGAAATCATGGTTCCTATTCATCCGATTTCTGGATTGTGAAAATTGATGCAAGTGGTACAATTGTATGGAAATATGCTTATGGTGGTTCTTATGAAGATGAAGCAAATGCGATTGCATTATGCAGCGATGGTGGCTTTATTGTTGCAGGAATAACATATTCTTCCAATGGAGATGTTTCCGGTAATCATGGAGATACTGATTATTGGGTAATCCGCTTAAACAGTTCGGGTCAGTTACAATGGCAAAAATGTCTGGGTGGTTCAAATCATGAAGAAGCTTATTCTGTTATACAAACTTCTGATGATGGATTTATTGTTTGTGGAAGATCCAGTTCCAATGATGGAGATGTAACAGGAAACAACGGAGGCACTGATTGCTGGGTTGTAAAATTAAACGCATCTGGAGCAATTGAATGGCAAAAATCTTATGGAGGAACTGATACGGAAGAAACAAATTCGATCATTCAACTTGCTGATGGAAATTATATATTTTTTGGTTATTCCTGCTCAAATGATGGAGACGTTTCCGGTCAACATAATCCCGGCTCAGGCAATGATGATTACTGGGTTGTGAAAATAAACAGCACAGGTACATTGCTATGGCAAAAATGTCTGGGTGGTTCTCTGAGTGAACAAGGACAAAAAATAATGCCTCTAAATGATGGGGGATTTTTGCTGACAGGTCTCTGTACATCAAACGACGGTGATGTTTCCGGAATTCATTCAGGCTTTTACAGCCCTGATTATTGGGTCGTAAAAATTAATTCTACCGGAGTTCTTGCATGGCAAAAATGTTTGGGTGGTTCAGATCAGGACGAGGCACTTAGTATTGCTGTTACAAGTGATGGAGGATGCATTATCTCCGGATTTTCATATTCAACGAATGGCGATGTAACCGGTCATCACAGCCAAACAGACTGGTGGATTGTTAAACTTGCATCTTTCTCTGGAATAGAAAATATTTTAACTAAAAATCATCTGGAAATATATCCGAATCCTTGTAAAAATAAATTATATTTATCACAACCTGACTTTCCCCAAACACCTTTATTATGCAATATATATTCTGCCAATGGAAAACTTATTGCATCTTTTATTATTAACAACTTTAATTCAGAAATTGATATTAAATCCTTTGATTCGGGACTATATCACATTTCATTAACCTCTGATAAAATTAATTTTTCAGGAAAATTTATTAAAGAATAAGTTGAAATTTGGGCTCGGAGAAAAATTTGATTAATAAAAACTTAATCACTATATTTTATTTCATACGTTGAATCCACATTACTTTTATGAAAAGCTCTGTCCATAATATAAAACTTATATTTTATCGTTTTATATTTATCCGGGTCTGTAAATGTGAAATCAACTTTAATATCTCCTTTTATGGTTTTATTTTGCCCTTGCTGTTCGTCTAAATAAGGTATCCGGTAATTAGGATTTACAATATGAATTTTTTCAAAAACAGAATCTTTTTTCTCATAAAGTTCCGTGAAAAGATTATAGCGCAGCGTGTCATAAGGCGGAAAAGTATCTCCCTGTCTCAATCCTATATCTCCATCCCCATCAACAAAATAAAACAAAAGAGTCCCAACTTTAGCATTATCGCCCAAAGCATCAATTGTATCTCTTAAATAAAATGACTTGAATTTTATCTCAGGTATATCTGAATACTTAACAGGTTTTCTACAGGCAACCCCAAAAAAAACAAGCATAATAATAGAGATAAAAATTAATCTTTTCATGCTGCAAATATATTCAATCTTATTTCGTATTCAAAAAGTTTTATAAAACCCTTCGTAATTCATCATTCGGCATTCAACATTCAGCATATAGCATTCAACAACAGAAAACCTGTTAATCATTGTTTATTTGATGTTGATCATTGTTTATTTGATGTTGATCATTGTTTATTTGATGTTGATCATTGTTTATTTGATGTTGATCATTGTTTATTTGATGTTGATCATTGTTTATTTTTAACGATTAATATTCAATATTCAACATTTAATATCCAACGCTCAACATTCCACATTCCGCATTCATCATTCCGCATTCGTAATTCATAATTCGTAATTTTCTTTAATTTCTTGTTGTTTTTTTTATTTTTGTATGATTTAATTTCAATAAACAAATCAAACCATTGTAAACACAAAAATATTTTTAATTATGGCATTACCTCAAAGAGACGGATTCTCCGGAAGATTCGGAGTTCTCGCAGCAGCAGCAGGATCCGCAGTAGGGTTGGGAAATATCTGGAGGTTTCCCTACATTACCGGAGAAAATGGTGGCGGAGCATTTTTATTAATATATTTATTCTTTATTTTAGCAATAGGAATTCCGGTCATGCTTTCTGAATTTGTTATTGGCAGGCGCTCTCAAAGCAATGCTCTTGGTTCTTTCAAAAAATTATCTCCCGGCTCATCATGGTGGCTGATAGGACTGATGGGCATTATCGCTGCTTTTGTAATTCTTTCATTTTATAGTACTGTATCAGGTTGGACTCTTGAATATATTTTCCAAGCTGCTGCAAGTGGCTTTGATGGGAAAAACATGGAACAGTTAAACACAGAATTTGTTGCATTTACCTCTGGCAGCTTCAGACCGGTTTTTTGGCAGATTATTTTTATGGCACTTACTGCTGTTGTTGTTCTTGCCGGTGTTCAAAAAGGAATTGAAAAATATACTAAAATTCTTATGCCTGCATTACTAATACTTATAATTATTATTTGCATACGAAGTTTAAGCCTTCCCGGGGCTAAGGCTGGTTTAGAATTTCTTTTTGTACCCGATTTTGATAAAATAACCGGACAAAGTATATTGCTTGCACTTGGTCAAGCTGCATTTTCTCTCAGTATTGGCATGGGTGCTCTGATAACTTACGGTTCCTACATTCGCAAAGACACTCCGCTACTAGGCACTGCAGTTCAGGTTGCAACTGTTGATACACTGATTGCTGTTTTAAGTGGTGTGATGATTTTTCCTGCCCTGTTTGCAATGGGTGAAAGCCCAGCTGGTGGTCCGGGTCTTGTTTTTGTTACTTTACCCAAAATTTTTCAATCCATGCCGGGAGGATATTTTTTCTCTATAGCATTTTTTATTCTTCTGTCTGTTGCTGCACTTACAAGCACTATATCAGTACTTGAAGTAGTAGTGGCTTATATGAAAGAAGAACTTAAAATGTCAAGACTAAAAGCGACTTTAATTGGAGGAATTTCAATAACTGCAATTGGAGTATTGTGTACGCTTTCTTTCGGTCCGCTTAAAGATTTTACCATTTTCGGAAAAACTGTTTTTGACCTGATGAATTATATGTCGGCAAATATTTTCCTTACATTTGGTGCTTTATTTATTGTTATTTATACCGGTTGGAAACTCGGAAAATCAAACTTTATTAATGAAATTAATGAGGGAGGAAAAGTACACCCGCTTATTGCAACAATACTCGTTTTTATTATTAAATTTATAGCCCCGATTGCTGTTGGCGCTGTTGCTATTGGTGCATTTTTCATCGAAGGCTTAATGTAATTTATCAACGTTAAACTTGCAACCTGCAACTTAAAACTTAAAACTTAAAACACCAAAATGGACCTTCTCGCAAATTTTGAAAACATAATAAAAGCATACAACGAATACGTAGGAAATTATGCTATTTTATTTTTATTAGTTCCAACTGGAATATATCTTACCATAAGATTAAAATTTATTCAGATATTTAAATTCAAACACGCATGGCAGCTTGTTGCAGGGAAATTCGATAAAAAAGACGAGCAGGGCGATGTAAGTCATTTTAAAGCACTGACAACCGCGCTATCCAGCACCGTGGGAACAGGAAATATTGTTGGAGTTGCTTTGGCTATTTATTACGGTGGTCCTGGTGCTGTATTCTGGCTCTGGGTCTGCGGTTTCTTCGGAATGATGCTGAAATTAGTTGAATGTACACTCGCTTTAAAATATCGAAAAATTAATGAAGATGGCACTGTTTCTGGTGGTCCAATGTATTACATGGAAATCGGCTTGAAAGAAAAACTCGGAAAATTTGCAAAAATTCTTGCGCTTGTTTTTGCTTTTGCAGCAATGCTTTGCAGCTTCGGTACTGGAAATATGGCGCAGGCAAACTCTATGTCTGATGTTTTATTTACTAATTATGCGATACCGACTGTAGTAACAGGTGTTGTTACTGCATTAATAACAATGGTTATTATTATTGGAGGGATTAAACGTATTGGAGATGTAACAAGCAAATTAGTCCCTTTTATGGCAATTTTTTATTTCATTGGATCCATAATTGTTTTAATTGTTTTTGCAAAACAAATTCCAGGCGCTTTTAAAATGATACTTCACGATGCATTTACAGGAAGTGCTGCTGTTGGTGGTTTTGTGGGCTCTACTTTTATGATGACAATGATTTGGGGAATTCGTCGCGCATTGTTTTCCAATGAAGCAGGGCAAGGCTCTGCTCCAATGGCGCATGCAGCAGCTAAAACAAAATATCCCATGCGTGAAGGGCTGGTTGCTTCTCTGGAACCTTTTCTCGATACAATTGTTATTTGTACATTAACAGCATTAGTTGTTATCGTTACAGGAGCATGGAGCTCGAGTATCAAAGGTGCTGCAATGACAGTAAACGCTTTCGAAGCTGGTTTTGCAGAAATTGGAATTGTTGGTTATGCAAGACATTTTATTGCCATAGCTCTTGTTCTTTTTGCTTTTTCTACAATTGTAGGTTGGTCGTACTATGGAAGCCGCGCTGCTCAATATGTTTTCGGTGATAAAGCGATCAAACCCTATTACTTTGTTTATTGCGGATTTATTATACTTGGTTCTGTGTGGGGCATTGACCTCGTCTGGCACTTTGTAGACATGGTTATTACCTTTATGACAATACCAAATCTTATTGCTTTATTCCTTCTTACTCCTGTTATCGTAAAAGAGTCCAGAGAATACTTTGCTATGATGAAAGAAGAAAAAAAATTCAACAAAATGTAACAGCAACCTGCAACCTTGACTTCGACTCCCTGCCTACCGGACAGGCAGGCGCTCAGTCTACGGCTGCAACCTGCAACATTAACAAACACCCCCAACCATGACAACAATGCTTATAGTTTTCGTCCTTTATCTGCTGGCACTACTTGTTATAACTTTTTATACTGCACGCAAGTCGCAAACAGCGTCTGATTTTGTTTTAGGCGGGAAAAAAATATCCGGATTCTCTCTTGCATTATCAGAAAGAGCAACCGGCGAATCAGCATGGCTGATACTTGGACTTACAGGTGCTGCATTTTATAAAGGGATGCACGAAATATGGACAGCCCTTGGTTGTGTTTTAGGGGTTATTTTTATATGGTTGTTTATGAGCAATCGCCTACGTCTTGAAACAGAAAAAACAGGAGCACTTACAATCAACAGCCTCCTCTCCAGAAAATTTCCGGGCTCTGAAAAACTGATTGGAACCCTCTCCTCACTTATTGTTATCTTCTTTTTACTTTTTTATATTGAAGCACAATTTTACGGTGGTGGAAAAGTTTTACACGATACATTTGGTCTCGATCCAATCTGGGGACTTATCATCGGTTCTTTGATTGTAGTTATTTACTGCATGATTGGTGGATTTATCACTGTAGTCGCTACAGACGTTCTTCAGGCTGTTCTCATGATTATCTCACTAATTATCCTTCCTGTAATATTACTTTATATTGCGTCAAAAAGCGATATAAACATTGCTGTATCGCTTGAAAAAGCTGGAGAATCCTATAATTCTATAACTGCAGGAAAAACCGGAGTACCCGCAATTCTGCTTGCTTTAAGCGGTTTGAGCTGGGCTTTCGGATACACGGGACAACCGCATTTACTCACAAGAATGATGGCTATTAAAAACGAGAAAGATGTTAAAATAGCAAAATGGGTAGCCATTATTTGGACATTAATCGCATACACCGGAGCAATTTTAATAGGTTGGATTGGATATGCATTTGTTACAAACGGACTCATCCCTGCTGATGCTGCTACAAGACTCGCGGATGTTGATCACAAAGGCTTTGAATTAATTTTTCCGGTGCTGGTTAATGCTTTTGTTTTTCCTGTTATAGCAGGGCTATTACTTTCTGGCTCTATCTCTGCGATGATGTCAACGGCTTCTTCTGAAATAATTCTTTGTTCCTCTGCTGTTACTGAAGATTTGTACAGAAATTATTCTAAGAAAAAACTATCAGCAAAACAGGAACTTTGGCTTAACAGAATTATGACTCTGATTGTAGGACTTGCGGCTTTCCTAATGGCATTAACTGTAAAAGATTCTGTTTTCGGGCTTGTATCTTACGCTTGGTCGGGAATTGGCTCCTCTTTCGGTCCTGCAATTTTGCTTCTGCTTTTCTGGAAAAAAATTTCCCGCGCAGGGATTGTCGCTTCTTTGATATCAGGAACTGTTGGAACAATTATTTGGAAAAATTTCTTAGAAAAAGATACAGGCATTTCTGAACGTCTTGCAAGTTTTATTTTTGCTTTTGCAATGGCAATGCTGTTTTCACTCCTGATTCCTGAAAAGAAAAAAAACTAATTTCGATCCTATTTCTCTTTTTTACTAATGGTAAATCTACTCTGCAACCTGGGTTTCCCTGCAACATGCAACCTGCAACCAACAACCTGCAACCAACAACCTGCAACCTGCAACCTGCAACCTGATAGGTTGAGCTTGTCGAAACCAACAACTCACTCCCATTTTCATATTTTCGTAAAAAAAATTAATTTTAGAAAAAATTTTTCATCTATGAGATTACTTTTTATTTCATTGTTTACACTTTGTTTTAGCGTAACAATTGTCGTTGCTCAGACGGGCAAAATATTTTCTGATGAGGAAAAAAAAGTGCTTAACTGGTACAATCTGGATCCGGTTAATGATAAGATATGGGGCGCAAGTACAGAAAAAGCCTACAAAGATTTTCTTTCTGAAAAGAAGCTCAAAATTGTTGTAGTGGCGGTTATTGATGGTGGTGTAGATACAAAACACGAAGACCTTGAAGGTAAAATGTGGGTAAATGAAAAAGAAATTCCCGGTAATGGAGTTGATGATGACAAAAATGGATTTATTGATGATATTCATGGATGGAATTTTCTTGGCAATTCAAAAGGAGAGAACATTGATTATGAAACGCTGGAAGTAGCGCGTTTGTTTAAGAAATATTCAGACATTGTAAAAGAGGCAAAAGCATCGGGTACTGTTCCAGAAAATCTTCCGGATATGGCTTTACTAAAGAAAATTGACGAAGTGTTCAGAGAAGAATTTGAAAAAGCAAAAAAGATTACGATGATGTCATGCAGTTTAATCTTGTTTATCATATTGCAGACAGTTTGATTGCAAAGTTTCTTAATAAAAACGAATATACAACTGATGATTTGAAATCAATAAAAACAAGCGATGAAAGAATAGGTGCATCACAAAGATTTCTTATTGGTACAATCAACAGCGGCTTTTCAAAGGAGTCTCATAAAGAACTTACATTAGATATGACAGAAAAATATTTATACCATCTTAACTTTGATTTTAATCCTCGTGAGATTATTGGCGATGATCCTGAAACAAATGCAGATTCTTTGTATGGAAATAATGATGTAGCAGGTCCGCGGGCAGATCACGGAACTTTTGTAGCCGGAATTATTGCAGCGGTTCGTAATAACAACATAGGTTGTGATGGCGTTGCAGAAAATGCGAAGATTATGGCGCTTCGTGTTGTACCTAATGGAGACGAGAGAGACAAGGATGTAGCAAATGCAATTCGTTACGCAGTGGACAATGGTGCGAAAATTATTAATTTAAGCTTCGGAAAAGATTTTTCTCCGCAAAAAGAATTAGTAGATCGAGCTTTAAAATATGCAGGGCAGAAAAATGTTCTGGTAGTTCATGCCGCAGGGAATGAAGGCGACAATAATGATGTTGAAATCCGATATCCTACCAACCGGGATTCGCAGAATAAACCGCTGCTCCAAAGCTGGCTTGACGTAGGAGCTTCATCAATGAAAAAAGGGAAAAATTTTCCTGGTTTTTTTTCAAATTATGGCAAGATAAATGTTGATTTGTTTGCGCCCGGTGTTGATGTATTTTCTTTAACCCCCGGAAGTAAATATAGCGTGAAAAGTGGTACCAGCTTCGCGGCTCCTGTTGTTTCGGGAGTTGCTGCTCTTATTATGGGTGCTTATCCTGATTTATCTGCTGATGCAGTTCGCGACATTCTCCTTAAATCTGTTCAGAAATACAATAAAAAAGTTTTCCTTCCGAGTATAAAAGATAAAAAAAGCAAAAAAGTGAAATTTGAAAACCTATCCGTAACAGGAGGTGTGGTAAATGCGTGGAATGCCCTGAAAATAGCTGCATCTTACAAAAAATAATTCTTTGGAGGACTCTTTTCTCATTAAAATTTATAAAAAAAAACTGCTGTTAACCTGCAACATCTCTCAACCTGCAACAACTTGTCAACCTTAGTGAATCTTAGTGTCCTTAGTGGCTTAGTGGTAAAATATAACATGCAACATGCAACAACTTGTCAACCTTAGTGAATCTTAGTGTCCTTAGTGGCTTAGTGGTAAAATATAACATGCAACATGCAACATGCAACAACTTGTCAACCTTAGTGAACCTTAGTGAACCTTAGTGTCCTTAGTGGCTTAGTGGTAAATATAACATTCAACCTGCAACCTGCAACCCCCTCAATACACAAAAATCTTCTCCCAACAAATTCTCCCTTCTGTTTCAACTTTTATAAAATATACACCTGCCTTCAAGTCTTTCAAAGAAATTTCCGAAAAAGAATTTTTACTTTTCACAATTTCCTGATACAAAATTTTGCCCGATACATCATACACTTTAATAATTTTTTCCGAGCTGTTTAATTTTGAAGAAACATAGAAATTTCCGTTATTTGGATTGGGAAAAATTGTAATCATTTCTTCATGAAAATTGATTTTATTTTCTGAAACCAAACACGACCATGTCAACTCAAATCCTTCTCCTGTAACGCCGGGATCAGAATATTGTTCAATTGTAATTGCAGAACCGGTAGATTGAATTGTATTCGGTGGAATCGTATTATTGCAATACAAACCTATAACAGGCGCATTAACATCTGCACCGTCGTAAATGGCAAGATAATCATAATCGCAGCTACCATTCGAACCCGGTTCAAAATCGAAGAGATTAAAATTAAGTGTAACATTTTCTGCATCATTAGGAGCAATGGTAATAATGCTGTGTGTGTTATTCTGATAAACTCCCTGCCCTCCGCTGTCATAGAGCGTTCCCGAGCAACATATCTGTGTTGGCGATATTCCAGACATCAGCATACTTTGAACTGCGGAATTTCCTGAATTTATATTTACCGCCTCATTTTGTGTAAGCGAATCATCAGAGCAAAATCCGCCATAAGCAACAAGTTTCACATTGTATACACCTGCATTGTTATACGTGTGATAAGGGTGTAATTCCGTGCTTGTAAAGCCGTCTCCGAAATCCCATGAATAGGTGTAGTTTCCATTCGCACTTTCATTTACAAAATATACGAAAGCCGGCGCATCACATGTAATGCCACTCTCCATGCGGAAATCAGCAGTTACAGGCAGTGATTGTAATGTTAAATTTTGTGTTACAGAATCAGTTCCAAATGCATTCGATACAATTAATTTTACAGGATATGCTCCGGTTGCAGGAAATGTATGTATCGGGTTCATTTCAGATGCGCTTGTCCCATCTCCGAAGTCCCATAAATAACTGGTAGGAACTCCTGTAGAAACGCTGAAAAAATTAACATCTCCGGTACAGGAATTTACAATCTGACTATTAAATGCAGCAACAGGTACTGCGGGTTCTTCATACAAATGCGACTCCCATAATCCACGACCATAAGTACCGGCGCGTAGTTTTCTGCTCATGTACTGAATTTCCAATTCATTTACTATCACATTCGGAAGCCCTGTGTTAAATGAAATCCATTGACTCATGAATGCGTTCCTGTAGAATACACCTGCATCTGTACCTGCATAAAGCGCATCATTTGTGTTTTTTTCATACACAATGCAATTAACAGGTAAATTAGGCAACCCTTGTGAATAATTTGTCCAGCTTAGGCCGCCGTTTGTACTCATATAAATTTTTTCTCCATCAGAAAACCCAGATTGTGTAATCCATATTTTTTGAGGATTATCGTAACAAAACGCTACTGATTTAATTGCATTTCCGGCCAATCCAGAGCCTACATTATTCCACGTGTTTCCACCATCTGTAGATTTGTAAATTGAAGAATAATCTCCTGTTATTATAATATCAGGATTAGAAGGTGCAACAGCTAGAAAACGTAATGAACCCGATGCATTCGGCCCTCCCAGATTTTGCCAGTCTGCACCTCCATTTGTCGTTTTATAAAGTTGTGAATAGGCTGCAAATAATATATTCGGATTTGTCGGATGCATCACATAAGGCGTAATCCATGCTCCTGATGCTCCAGATGGCTGAATGTTGTGCCAGTTGTATCCACCGTCTGTTGATTTATGTATTGCGCCATAATAATATTCCGAATATAAAATATTTTCATTCGAATAATCCACAATGCACTCCATACCATCGCCTCCAATAGTAGCCATCCACAAACCGTCATCGTATTTCATACTACCGTTATCCTGCGTTCCTGATAAAACAATGTTTGGATTCGATGCAGAACTTCCTATTCTATAAATTTGTAAAATCTGCAAGCCATCACTAATATCTATCCAGTCAGTACCATTTATTGTTTTATGAAGACCTCCGTCATTTGCAGAATACACAACATTATTCAGCGGATTTATTGCAAAGAAATGCTGGTCTGCATGAACATAAGCAACTCCATTATCGCCATACCAGTGCGCGTTGATACTCCAATTACTCCCTCCGTCCGTAGATTTCCAGATGTTTACTCCTCCCACGTAAATCGTATTTGCATCCGTAAGAGAAACAGTCATTGCCAGATCATACGAACCTTGTCCGCCTGAACCTGCGCCTGTTGACGACCATGTAAGCAGGTTTGCAGAAGATACATTAAATGTTTCTGTCCAGTTGTCCCCGCTATTTGTGGATTTATAAATTGCATGAAACCCATTGTCAGATGCCGCACTGCATAATACATACACGATTTCAGGATTAGCCGGTGAAGTGCCGAGAACAATTCTGTTTACTTCGCTGCTGTTGATGCCAGTTGTAAGCTGTGAAAATGTATTTCCCCCGTTTAATGACCTGTAAATATCTGCGCCACCCCAGCGATTGTACGATGCCGCGTAAATAATATCGGGATTCCCAGGTTTGAATTGTAAATCTTTGAACTCTCCTGTTTGAATTTGTGTCCAGCTCAATCCACTGTCTGTAGTTTTAAAAATTCCATAACTTCCGGCTGCAATCAATACAGAGGGGTTTGATGGATGAATAATTATTCTTCTGTAAGTAATTCCATCCTGAACAGCAAGGTTATTTCCTGCAATCTGCCAGTTTATCCCACCATTTGTTGATTTTAATATTCCGATACTATATGTATTTCCTCCATCTCCATCTCCTGTTGCAAGATAAATAATATCAGGATTGATAGGATTTACAGCAATGTCAGACACACCTATACTACTAAGCTGATCGGTTGTAGTAGTCCACGAATTGCCTCCTGTTGTTGATTCCCAGAATCCCCCCGATGGAGAACCAGCGTACAAAACATTCGGATCACTTGGGTGAAATGCAATAACGTTCAGCCTTCCCGAGCCCTGACGAAATGTTGTTGTATTTATATCAGTTGGCGTTTCCCATGGTCCGAGAGAAATCCAGTTTGCACTTGTGTTTTTTTGAGAAAAAACTTTTTTCTGTTCTTCCCAAAGGAGTGTATTGAGTAATTCTCCTGTAGAAAACACGCGGGCTTCCATAAATTCTTCCCAGCGTTTAAATTGTTTATATCCGCGACTTCGTTCAATTTTTTTCCCCTGCCAATATTCATAAAAAGCTTTCTGCTCATCATGGAAATTTATTTTTTTAGAATTCTTTTTGTCTTCCGGGATGAGGTGCATCCATGGCTGCGCGATTGTTCCTGTTAAGAAGAACACAATCATCGCAAGGGTATTTAGTGCTTTTTTCATGATATTTTTTTATATGGTTTTTTCATGTGGTTTTTCATGTGGTTTTTGGCATGTGGATACGTTGCATACAACGTATTTACATCCCAAGCATCCCAAACATCCCAAGCATATCCAACTCCCCTCTCTCCGGATAATTAATCAAAACCCCTTTATTCGAGCCATAATAAACAAACAAACTTCCTGCTGCAAGTCCATTTGCGTAGCCATTCTGATATGCTTCTTTCAGATGTGCTGTAGAGCCGGCTCCTCCCAATGCGACTACTGGTATATGAACTGCTTCTGAAATACTTTTTATTAATCCGATATCATAGCCATTCATCATACCGTCTCTTTCTATTGATTGAATGATAATTTCTCCGGCGCCTTTTTCTTCCATCAGTTTTGAAAAATCAACGGGTGTGTAGCCCGTGGCTTTTGTTCCATTCATTACCCATGTCTGAATTCCTCCTATAAATTTTTTCTTAACATCAACACACACCACAATAGTGGACGATCCGAATGTATCAGAAGCTTCTTTAATAAAATCAGGATTTTCATAAGCATAGGTTCCGATAACAACTTTTTCAGCACCTGCATTTATTATTTTACGAATATCATCTATTGAGCGAATTCCTCCTCCTGCTGCAAAAGGCATGTTTGATTCTTCTCCAACATCCTTAATAAAATCTAATGAAATAAGCCGCTTTTCTTTACTTGCATTGATATCTAAAAACACAAGCTCATCTGCTTTCAAATCATTAAATAATTTAACAGCATTGATGGGATCCCCTATATATTTGAAATTTTTAAACTGAACCGATTTTACAAGCGCAAGGTTTCTTAAAAGTAATACAGGTATTATTCTGGGGCGAAACATAATTTTCAGTACTGTTTTAAAAAATATTCGTTAATTGTGTATGAAATTATTATCTTTGTAATACGAAAAAGAAACAACGCAAATGAGACTTAAAAAAGAAATCATTGAATTCCTGAAACAAAAAAAAAATGAATTGTTTCCCGAAAACACAAAGATATATCTTTTTGGCTCGCGTACAAAAGATTCATTAAAGGGTGGAGATATTGATATTCTCATTCTTTCAGAAAAAAAGCTCCCGAATAACCTCATACGAAAATTAAGAACCTCTTTTTATAAAAAATTTGGATGGCAAAAAATTGATATTGTAAATTTTTCTTTTTTTGAGGAGCATCCATTCAAAAATATTATTATGCAAGACTGTATTGAGTTGATTTAATGAAAATATATGATGAAGCAGCAAAAAGATTATATTGAATTACTGAGTAACGAATTAAAACTTCTTGAAAATTCCGTAGCGACATTTGTTGCTTCTTGTGAGAAATGTAAAAAAATTGGATTGAAAAAGGATTACAATTTTGAAGAACTTGAATCTTTCGACTCTCTAACCTCTAAATTTGCGCGTACTTCAGATATTTTTACTCAAAAAATTTTAAAAACGATTTTTTTTATATTGAGGGAAAATACAATTACATTTATAGACAAAGTAAACCTTGCAGAAAAGTTGTGTCTGATAACTTCAGCAGACGATCTTATAGAGATAAGGGATTTAAGAAATTTAATAGCTCATGAGTACATCCCTGAAAATATTATTGGTTTGTTTCAGGATATTTTTAACCTTTCAGAATCTTTGCTAAAAAGCATTGAAATGACCAAAACGTATTGCTTAAGCTTCTTTTCTGAAAAATAATTTTATATCTCTACAAAATTTCTTAATAGTCTTTCTCCTTCATCATGGCTCTTCTCCGGATGATACTGAACTCCAAAAATATTTTCTTTTTCAACTGCTGAAACAAAACAATGTTCATACGCTGTTTCATTTAAAATATCTGTGGGTACATTTGTTTTGAAATGATACGAATGCACAAAATAAAATTCAGCGTTTGCTGCAATATCTTTCATTAAAAAACTTTCGTTTTTCTTCATAATTTGATTCCACCCTGTATGCGGTACTTTATATTTTAATGTATTTTCAATATTGAATCTGATAACTTCTGCATCAAACCAGCCAAATCCTTCTGCATTTCCTTCTTCACTGCTCTTTGCCATTAATTGCATTCCAAGGCAAATTCCCAGAATAGGGGTTTTTTTCGCTAACACAGCTTCATTAAGAGTATCCAGAAGATTCAGCATTTTTATATTTTGCATTGCTTTTAAAAAATGTCCTACTCCAGGCAGAATAAGTTTATCTGCTTTTAGAATTTCCGCAGGGTCTGATGATATAACAGGATTTGTCTTTATTCGCAATAATTTTTTCTTTACAGAATGCAGATTTCCCATTCCATAATCTACTATAATGATATTTAATTTTTTCATGCGTTAATGAATATTTTTACCTGCAAAAAAGAATTTCAGCTAACGGTCAATTACAATTTTTCTATGAATGCTTGCTCCACTGACTCTAACTCTTAAATAATATATACCCGAAGATAATTTTGAAATATCTTCAGAGGCAAAATAGCGGGATGTTTTTTCAACTTCAGAAACTAAAATAGTTTTTCCAAGATAATCTGAAATTTCAAAATTAAATCCTATAGGATATTTAAACATGATATCAAGAAAAACAAGATCAGTAGCGGGATTTGGATAAATTTTTACAGATTCAAATATTGATAATTCTTCAACACCATCTATTTTGGAAAGATAAACAGAGTCGCTTGCAGTGCAGCCTGCTTCATTGAAAACAGTACAGGAATACCATCCCGCGGCAGTTACAGTAATGTTCTCTGCACTCGATCCATTATTCCATAAATATGCTGAAAAGCCTTCTCCTGCATGAATCGTGTATGGAAAATTAATTTTTAAAGAATCAGTCGTAAATGAAAATTCAGGATTTTCTTCAATGGTAACTTCTGAAACTGTAGTGTCAGAGCAATTATAACTGTCCGTATAAAAATAAAAAATGGAATAATTTCCGGCATCTAACAATTCTGGTTTAAAAATATTTTCATCCATTCCCTGACCTGAAAATGTACCACCGTCAGGGTAACCTGAAAGTAATACAGGTGGTGCTCCTTCGCAATACGAGGAATCAATTCCTTCAACATAAGTTACAGGTTGCGCATAAACATTTGTGCTTTTTGTTTCACTTCCTGAGCATCCGAAAGTATCTGTATAAATATACGTAATACTAATCGTCCCGCTTCCTGAAATTGATGGAATGAAAACATTGCCCGACATGTTTCCTCCACTATAAATACCACCGGCAGGAGAACCGTTCAGTACAGATGCTTCTCCATTGGCGCAATAACTGCTATCAAGCCCTGTATAAGATGCTTCGGGATTTTCATGTACCGTTGTATAATGCGTCATCGTATTTGTGCAATTATTCGAATCCGTGTATGAATACAATATTCCCGTGAAACCTGTTCCTGCAACATCCGGATGAAACACTGTTCCTGAAATACCATTACCTGTGAACGCCCCATTTTCGGGTATTCCTGTTAAATTTATCGTGTCGGAATTTAAGCAATAATTATCTGCTAATCCTGTAAAATTTACATACGGAATATCATATACAATTGTTTGCTGTGTGTCTGAATTGCTGCAATTATTGTTGTCTGTGTAATGATATGAAAAAGTATAATTACCAATTGCAAGTGGCGCGAAAATAGTACCGTTTAAGCCGCTTCCTGCAAAGAACCCTCCGGTTGGAAATCCGATTAACGTATCTGCTTCTTCCTGCAAACAATAACTTGTATCAAGTCCTGTAAAACTTACAACAGGAGCTGTATAAACACTTGTTTGTTGTGTGTCAGCATTTATACAACCATAGTTGTTTGTGAAAGAATATATTATTTCGTATATTCCATTCATTAATGATGATGGGGAAAACAACGTTCCGCTTATTCCCTGTCCTGTAAAAATTCCACCGGAAGGAATGCCAAATAAGTTTACATCCGCAGAGTTTGTACAAAATGAAGCGTTCAACCCAGTAAATTGTACATCCTGTTCAGCAAGTACAAGTGTTGTGTGACTCTCACTGCTTGAGCATCCATCGTTGTTCGTGTAAACATACGTGATGCTTTGCATCCCTGTATCTGCGAGCATTGGAGAAAAAACAGTGTCTGTGATTCCATTGCCGGAAAAAATTCCTCCAGCCGGAAAGCCGCTAAGAGTGTCGGGTTCTGCTCCCGGACAATAGTGAGGCGCTAAGCCTGTAAAAGAAGCAACGGGCGTTTCATAAATATTTACAGCTTGTGTGTCAGCATCAGAGCAGCCGTAAATATTCGTATAGAAATAGCTAATTTGAAACGAGCCTGCTTGCGTGGGAGTGAAAATGGAATCACTGAAAGAAAGCCCTGAAAATGTCCCTCCTGTGGGTATTCCTGTTAGTGTGTCAGAAATTGTGCTTGTACAATAGGAGCTTTCTAAACCTGAAAAGAAAACATCAGGAACAGGATAAATAGTTGTCGTATTTGCAGCTTCTGATGAACAGCCATTCGTATCTGTATAATTGTAGAAAACAGTATGAGCCCCTGCGTCTGCAATTTGAGGATTAAATTCATTTGTGTTGACAATTCCGCTCCCGCTGAAAATGCCTCCTATAGGACTTCCTGTAAGCACTGAACTTGCTTCATTCATACAATAGTCAACTTCTAATCCTGTGAAATTTACAGCAGGAAGCTCAAATACAGTTACATTCTGAGAGTATGTATTCGTGCAGTTTTCGGGACTTGTGTACGTATATTGTATTAAATGTACTCCTTCTGTAGCAGGTGTAAATTCATTGTTGAAAATATCAGTTCCTGAAAAAGTACCACCCATCGGCGTTCCGGTTAATTCTACTATGTCCGTTGATTTACAATAGGACGCATCTAAGCCGGTAAAAGAAACCAATGGCAAGGGATATATTATTGTTGTGTCAGATGCAGTAGCAGAGCAATTATAAATATCAGAAAAGGAATAAGATATTACATGTTGTCCGGTTTCTGCAACAGAAACATAAAATGTGTCGTTCTGAATTCCTGTTCCATTAAAAATTCCACCTGCCGGAAAACCGCTCAGCACGCTAAAGTCTGCATCTTCACAATATGCTTCTGAAAGTCCGCTGAAAGAAACTATCGGTAAAGGATGAACAGTAACCAATTGCGTGTCGGAATTTGTACAGCTTTCTGTACTCGTAAACGTGTAGATTATAGAATAGGAGCCAATTATCGAAGGATGAAAACTGTTTCCCGTTATTCCGTTTCCAATAAAATTTCCGCCAGCAGGAGTACCGGAAAGGATGTAGGGAAGCATCGCAGTACTATGAAAACAATATTCTGCATCAAGACCCGCGAAACTCACATCAGGTGTTTCATAAATTTCAAAATAGGCTGTATCAGTGGAGCTGCAACCAAAGCCATCTGTGTAGGAATATGAAATAAAATAATTCCCGGCATTAAGGAAAGAGGATGGAGAAAAAATAGTTCCGGAAATTATTCCATCACCATCAAAAGTACCTCCGATAGGTGTTGCTGTAAGATTTTGATTCGGTAAATTATTGCAGTAAGATGCGCTTATGCCCTGTATTGAAACGGTTGGAAAACCATAATTAGCAATCGTAACACTAAATAGATTATTCGTGTTATTCGCATCACCGGAAAGAGAAGTGTAAAAATCAAAATTGTAATTGCCCGGCGCCTGCATATTTATATTATTTGAAAAAATATGCGTGATTTCTGATCCGGGTAAAAACGCAGTGGGAAGAATTATAGAATCAGTGCATTGCAATGTGCCGTTTAGCAGCATTGTTACTAGTAGCGTATCTCCAATATTAAAAATGCTTGTACCAAAATTTTCAATTGTGATGCTTATTGATTCAGCATTAGATAGAGAACATGCAGAAATCGGAGTATTTTGCGATGCAACTCCAATGTCGGGAATATTATCATAAATTGCAACATCGTCGAAAGCAAATCCTTCATTGACGCTTATTTCATTACTTCCAAAAACAAGCCTGAAACGTACATCCGGATTATTTGCAATAACAGGAGGCAGCGCATGTTTTACTTTTTTCCATCCCTGATTAAGGTAACTCCATCCTGCAACAGCGCCAAATTCAATATGGTTACTTGAAATTGTATCGAAATTATACCAGTTAACAGCATCATTATATGCACCAACATTGCCCCAGCTCGTTCCGTTATTTGTAGAATACTGAAGCGCTGCTCCATCAAAATCGGGCTCTGACAGATACCAGAGTTTAAATTCTATAACGGGATTTGCAATTCCTGTAAAATCAAAGCAGGGGCTGTACAGCGCTGATAATTCATTGTTGTTATAATTTCCCGACAAATTCGTACACCATACATTTACCCCGGAAGCTGCACTGTTAATAACGCTTCCCGATGGTAAGCCCATTGCCCACGAAGTATTTACGCCGTACCCATACCAACCATCCTGTCCGCTTTCAAAATCTGAAAAATACGGAATCGAAAATTGCGGAGAGGAAGTAATGGTCGTTCTTAACGTATCATTACTTGTGTTTTTATCATCGGGTGCAAGAGTAGCAACAATAACATTGTGGGTCGCGGGATTAGAAAGGTCAACCGTTTGTCTGAATGTAAAAATAATGCTGTCTCCCATGGGTATTGATTGAAAAAGGGTATCGTAAACATAATTAATACCTCCATCGAAAGAATAGCAAAGTCGCAGACTGTCTTCTGTAGGAGCTCCTGCAAAATTCAGAATTTTAATTTTAACAGTATCCGTACTTGTATGAAAACAGCCATTTGTAGGGGAAACTAATTGTGTAACGGCTACCTCAGGGGAATAAAAATTACCGGTTAAAATTACATCGTCAATATTCCATCCGGAGCAATGATTCGTTCCATCTGTAGTCCCAAGAGCGAATCGTATTTTTATCTGGTCTTTTCTGTCTGCATAATAGGAAAGGTCGTATTCCTGCAAGCCCCATGTTTCATCAACAATCTGACCGGGATTCATCCATATTGTATTCCAGTTTGAACCGGCATCATTACTGATTTCAATATATGCCTTATCCCAGTTTTCTATATTCAGAAATCTGAAAAATCGAAGTTTAACATTCGTGTAAAAAGAACAGTCAATAAGCGGAGACGTTGCTGTGTAGGCTTTGCTAACAATCCAGGGTTCGTAATCGCCGGGATAAAATCCAATTCCGCTCAGGTCTGTGCCCAACACATTCATGCCACTGTATGCAAAATCAGGATCCGGATTTATATAATTTCCTCCAAGACCAAGTGGGGCAGAGCGTTCAAACTCCCCTGTAAGTGTCCAGCCATTGTCTGTTTCAAAGTTATCCTGAAAAATTGTTTCTATTAAAATGCGGTTGCCAACAGGCGATGTAATTACGGAAGGAAAGGTGCTACCTCCGATATCAACAGCATTTGCATCAAAATAAGCATCGAAAACCGATTCGTCAGGTGCAGTAGCAGACACATCGTAAGTAATCCATAAATAAGATTGTCCTGCCGGTAAATCGTAAGTTAATGAAGAAAATGTACAAACACCTGCAATAAAATTTTGACCGATGCCAATTTGAGTAACAGGAGAAAAATCGGGTGTAGTCGTAAAAAATAATTTCACACCGTTTGTAATGATCGTGTTGTCGTTTGTGTTCAATGATTTTATTGTAACATTGTTCAGGTTAAGTATGCCCGAATTTCCTTCCACATTAAGCTTTATGCGAAATACAGGATTTGTAAAAGAGCCCTGCAATACATATTGTTCTGATGCTTGTTCAAATAAAATTGAAGTGAGATTTTTTGGAATTGCGGGTGTTTGTTCAATGCTAATTTTATCAATGCAAACACCGTATCCATAACCTGTTTGTGCTTCAAAAGCCAGATAATACGTAGCAGATGGATTGGGCAGCGAAATTATTTCTTCAGTCCAGTTAATAATTTCATTTGTATAAGAAGCTAATAAAACCCACTCTCCTCCGGCAGATGTTTTGTAATACACATTTAATTTATCCTGATCAACGCCCCATGCGTCCTGTGTATGCCAAAATTTAAGTACAGGAAAGGTAACAGAACTTAAATCAACAGGAGGCGTAACAAGCTTTGTTTTTTCGCTTCCATAGCTGCCATAAAAGAACAGTGCATTTTTTATTCCGTCATAAGCCGTTGCCGGATGCCCTGAATTTCCTCCTGTTGTATAACTCCAGTTAATTGCTCCGGAAACCGGAACATTACTCCACCCCGAAGGCAGAGAACCACTTTCAAATCCTTCTGAAAAAACTATTTGCGAATAAACAGGGGATGAAAGGAATATGATATAAATAAGTATAATAAATACATTTTTCATCGTCAATTATTTTGCTCACAAAATAAAGAGAAATTTAGTATTTATTACGGAAGAAAGGGAAAAAAGTTTAACGTTTCTATTCAATAATTATTTTGGCATTGAATATATGCTCAGAAGAAATATATGCATTATTGATTTCAGTCGCAGTAATCCAATACAGTTCCGTTTTGAATATAAAAATCAAGATTATTTCCCAATGCGTCTGTTTCATTTACATTAGCACCATTTTTTATCAGTAAATCCGAAGCATTAGGCGAGCATTAAAGGAGTACGACCCTTGTTATCTTTAGCGTTTACCTGCGCTTTGTATTTTAAGAACAGTTTTATTATTTCAAAATTTCCTTTGGTGGCAGCCCAATGCAAAACAGTAGTACCATGAACAATTTTCAAGGCAAACGCAAGTCCTTTCCATTCCAAACGATAAAACGCTCCTCGCCCAAAGCCGGATAGGCATGGATGATGTTTTCCATAAGAGATAAATATTTCTGTCTTTAACCCATAAATATTATTTCAATAAATTTTTATTTCATTTTTTTTATACATTTGTAATATCACAAAATAAAAATATGTATGAAAGGATTAGGATTTTTTTTATTGCTGGCTTTTATTGCAATAAATCTTTTTTCTCAAACCAAAGGAACTATGACTGATTCCCGCGATAAGAAAACATATAAAACTGTTACTATCGGGACACAGACATGGATAGCAGAAAACATGAAATTCAATACCGGAAAAAATTTCTGGTGCTATCAAAATAAATCAGAAAATTGTGATAAATATGGAGGATTGTATGGCTGGGAAGCATCTAAAACAGTATGTCCTCCCGGTTGGCATTTGCCATCAAAAACAGAATGGGAGAAACTTTTTGAAGCAGCCGGAGGCGAAGGACCGAAAGCTTACAGCAATCTCGTAGAGGGAGGTAAAATGGGATTTAATGCAAGCTTTATCGGATCACTCGGAGACAGTATAAAATTTTATGATTTTGGCATGTACGGTTACTACAGAACTAAAACCGAAACAGAAAAATATGCCGATTATTCTTGGTACGTGAGCTTTGGAAAAAAAAATAAAATGGCGGTTGTGTATAATGATTATAAAGCAGATGGAGTTGCAGTACGGTGCGTGAAAGATTGACTCTGTAATTTGGTAAAAATAAATTTTTATTTCTTTATGTTTTCGTGGCAATATATAGACTTTTAAAGTGTACTCAAGCACATTTCCACAATAAAATATTTGAAAAATTTCTCAATTACATTCTTTTTTCTCTAAAAAAACTCTATTTTAGCCCTTCGATTTTTTGAAAATTAACCTTAAAAATTAAAAAATAAATAATCATGGCAATAGTAATGAACGGCAATGGTCTGACCATTGAAAATTTAGTAAAAGTAGCCCGTTTCGGTGAAAAAGTAGAACTCCATCCCGATGCTGCGAAACGCATTCAGGCATGCAGAGATATGCTTGAGAAAAAAATAGCAAATCATGAAATCATGTATGGAATCAATACCGGAATCGGTGAATTTTCTGAAATAGTTCTGAACGACGATCAGGTTAAAGATTTTCAAAAATATCTGGTATATAATCACGCTGCTGGTATCGGAGATCCATTTCCAGAAGAAATTGTTCGCGGTGCGATGCTTGGGCGTATTAATGTTCATGCACATGGAAATTCAGGTTGTCGTCTTGTAATCACTCAAACTTTAGTTGACATGCTGAACAAAGGCGTTACACCTTTTGTTTGCCAGAAAGGCTCAGTTGGTGCATGTGGCGATTTGGCTCCCATGTCTCAGATTGCTTTGTTGATGATGGGTGAAGGTCATGCCTATTATAAGGGAGAACTTCTGGACGGAAAAGTTGCGCTGGAAAAAGCTGGTATTCCTGTCCCGGGATTAGAAGCGCGTGACGGATTAGCCACAATCAATGGCTCGAATGTATTAACAGCAATTGGCGCATTGATGATTTATGATACCAACCGTTTTCTGAAACAGGCAGAAATTGCATGCGCCATGTCGCTTGAAGCTTTAAAGGCAAATCTAAAACCCTATCATCATAAAATTCTTGAAGTGCGTGGCTTTGCCGGTGGAATTCGCAGTGCTGCTGCTATCCGTAAAATTACAAAAGGCGGCGATCTTTCAGAAGGAAAATTAAAAGTAAAAGTTCAGGATGCTTATTCTATGCGCTCTACTCCACAGGTTATTGGTGCTGCACACGACGCTGTTGCCTGGGCAAGAACACAGGTAGAAATTGAATTAAACGGTGTTGGCGATAACCCAATTTTCTTTGCAGAAGAAAAACTTGCACTTTCAGGAGCTAATTTCCAAGGGTCACCGGTTGCTTTACCAATGGATATGGTTGGTATTGCGGTAACGATGGTATGTGTATTATCTGAAAGAAGAATGAACCGCCTCAATAATCCTGCATTAAGTGTCGGATTGCCACCTTTCCTCACTGCAAAACCGGGAATGTTTTCAGGTTTGATGTTAAGCCAGTATACTGCCGATATGCAGATTGTTGAACAGCGTATTCTCAGTGCTCCTGCTTCTATTCAGTCAATTCCAGCTGCCGCAGATCAGGAAGATTTTGTTTCTATGGGAATGAATGGTGCTTTAAAAAATCTTCAGATTATTGATAATGCATACGGAATTGTTGGCATAGAACTGATGGCTGCCGCACAGGCTCTCGATCTACGCACCAAACTTGAAACACCGTATAAATTCGGAGATGGAACAGCCATCGCGCATAAAGTTATCAGAAAACATGTTGAATATTTAGATATTGATCGTCCGTTATATCCAGACCACAATAATATGAAAGCCCTTGTTAAATCTGGCGAAATTCTTGATACGCTGGAAAAAGAAATTGGCAGTATAGAATAGATTATTAGTGAAAAAAGTCCGGTGATTGAGCGAAGTTGAAACCACCGGACTTTTTTATGTCATAATGGCACGTGTTGCCCCTTGGCAGATTATTTGATGTATGCAATCCACTAAATTTAAAAATAGATACTATGTTTTACGGAGAATTAATTATTGCGGGAATTTTTATGCTCATCAGTTGGGCTGTGGGAGCAAGGCTGAAAGCAAAATTTAAAGAATATTCCAATACCCCATTAACACGAAATTTTACGGGAAAAGAAATAGCAGAACGAATGCTAAGGGAGCACGGAATATTAGATGTAACTGTAATTTCAACAGAAGGAGAATTGACAGATCATTATAATCCGATGAAGAAAACAGTAAACCTCAGCGCTTCTGTTTACAATGGATCCAGCGTTGCAGCGGCAGCAATAGCTGCTCACGAATGCGGACATGCAGTGCAACATGTAAAAGCATATCGTTTTCTTCAAATGCGCTCTGCTTTAGTTCCTATTGTTAGTGCTACATCAAAGTGGATGCAATGGGTTTTGCTTGCAGGAATATTATTGTTGCATTCTTTCCCCTATCTTTTACTTGCTGGTATCGCATTGTTTTCTTTAACTACTATTTTTAGTTTAATTACACTGCCTGTAGAATTTGACGCAAGCAAGAGAGCACTGGCATGGGTGAGCCGCTCTGGACTTACAACATTCGAAGCACAAGGCAAAGCAAAAGATGCACTCAAATGGGCTGCATTAACTTATGTTGTGGCTGCGTTGGCTTCTATTGCAACACTTTTGTATTATATCTCAATATTTACAGGTGGAAGAAGGAGCGATTAAATTATTTCAGCATCAAAATAAAAAAGCGTAGTACTTTCACTGCGCTTTTTTATTTTCAGGTCTTGCTTTTTATCGCATTCTTACTATTTTTGTTTTTATATAATCATGCAATGAAATTTTTTTCTTCTATTATTTTGCTGTTAATTCCATTTTTCCTGTTTTCGCAGGGAGACACAAACCTTGTGAATTCGCTTATCAGTAAAAGCGATGCGCTTTCTTCCGAAAATTTTCAGGGAGCAGAAAAAATTGCATTTCAGGCGCTTGAAGAAGCATTGAAAACTACCGATTATATATGTCTTGCAAAAGCTAATAACAACATTAGTGAACTATATAAGCAAAAAGGAAATTTTTCTAAATCCGCACATTATTTATATTTAAGCGGAGAAAATTATCTGAAAGGAGGGAACGACCTTAAAGGTTTTCATTCTATGAATTATGCCGGATATTTTTATACGGTTACCGGAAATTTTGATAAGGCGAGTGAAATTTTATTGTTAGTACAAAAAAAAGCAGAGCAGAAACAATTCAAAAAAGCGCTTCCCATGAATTATCTGGCATGGGGTTTTTTATACCGCGATATGAAAAAACAGGAAAAAGCCATGGAGTATTTTATGAAAGCGCATAAAATAGTAAAAGATTCTTTGGGGTATTATACAGTTAAATTTACCTCCTTAAATGAAATCGGCAACATATATAATGGTCAGAAAAACTATAAATATGCGCTGAAATATCAGTTGCAATCATTGAAAATTAAAGAAGAAATAAGAGATTCGGTTTCAATAGGATATTCATTTAATGACATTGGAATTTCTTATATGTTACTTGGTAAGCTTGACAGCGCAAAATATTATTACGGGAAAACGTTACAGCTTGCAATTGAAACAAAAAATAAACATATAGAATCTTCGGCGAATATTAATTTTGCGGAATTATGCAAGCAGGAAAAAAAATATAAAGAGGGCATTGAATATGCAAATAAAGGGTATGTTTTAGCAAAAGAAATTCAGGATGCAGGAATGATTCAAGGTTCAATACAGCTTCTTGGATATTTCTATGAAAAAACAGGAGATAAAGATCAATCTATTTCCTTTCTCCGGCAATACATTGATTTTACAGATTCTTTGCACAGGCTTGAGTCTGTCAAACAAACAGCAGAGCTACAGGAGCGATATGAATCTGAAAAAAAAGAAAAAGAAATTGAGGTTTTAACCCTCGACAAACAATATAAAGAAAAAGAAATTCGACAGCAGCAAATTATTAAATACACTATATCCGGAATAGCAATTCTTCTTGTATTCTTTTTCTTTTTTGCTTTCCGCGCTTATAAGATTAAGAAAAAATCTGCAGCTATTCTTGCAGAACAAAAGGAAGAAATCATAATGAAAAATGAAGAGTTGCAGCAACAAAAAGAAGAAATTCTGGGACAAAGAGACCAGTTGCAGGTGCAGTCAGAGATAATTTTCGCAAAGAGTAAGGAAGTGGAAGACAGTATTCGTTATGCGCTGAAAATACAGGAAGCAGTTTTGCCATCGCAATCATTACTGACAGATGTTTTTTCCGATTCATTTATTTTATACCTTCCTAAGGATATTGTCAGTGGCGATTTTTATTATTTTTTCAGAAAAGAAAACCTTCTGTACATAGCTGCTGCTGATTGTACCGGTCATGGCGTACCCGGTGGTTTTATGAGCATGCTCGGTATTACTTTTCTGAATGAAATAATCGCGCATAATCCTAATTTTTCTGCCGCTGAAATTTTAGATCGTCTGCGCGAGGAAATAATACGTTCACTGAAGCAGACCACGCAAATGAGCTGCCTTGTTTCTGTTTTTTCTAATATTCGTGATGGAATGGATATTTCATTTTGCATTATAAATACCGATACCCTCGAAATGCAATTTGCTGGGGCTAATAATCCCACATGGGTTGTACCATCGCCCCATGGGGCGATGCCACAATCCCATGGGGCGATGCCACAATCCCATGGGGCGATGCCACAATCCCATGGGGCGATGCCACAATCCCATGGGGCGA
>MEOG01000122.1:32814-159995 GCA_001769125.1 Bacteroidetes bacterium GWF2_35_48
ATGCCACAATCCATAATGCCCCTGCAAGAAATCAAGGGAGACAAACAACCCATCGGCATTTACTATAAAATGACATCCTTTACAAACCAAAACATACAAATACAGAAAGGCGACAGGATATATCTTATGAGCGATGGTTTTGCTGATCAGTTTGGTGGTCCAAAAAATAAAAAAATCAAAAAACAAACATTGAAAAATTTTATTTCTTCTATTCAGAATAAGGATATGCAAACGCAAAAAGATGAGCTCGTAAAAATGTTTGAAGAATGGAGAAGTGTAAACGAGCAGGTAGACGATGTGCTAGTGATTGGGTTTAAAGTTTAAGCAAAGACATACGTTTGCTTTAAGAAATTATGCTGTTGATTTATCTCTGTCTTATCGTTTCAACAATCCCTCAACATCTTCTACTTTTATTTTTGAAAAATCATTAATCGTGAATTTTATCATTTGCAATTCTTCTTGCGAGTGAGTTGTTGTTACCCCAATGACATTCATCCCCGCAGACATTGCCGATTTGATACCCGAAAAAGAATCTTCAAAAGCAACGCAATTATGGGGAGCAACAAAAAGTTTTTCTGCAGCTTTCAAATATACTTCAGGAGAGGGTTTTCCTTGTGTTATCATAGAGTCATCAATCAATGCAGAAAAATAATGACGTATGGGCAAATGCTCCAATACAAAATTTAGGTTGCTTGTTGGCGCTGAGGTAGCAATTCCCATTTTAAAACCTGCAATCTTAAGATTTTCTAAAAATTCATACAGCCCGTTGAGAGGTTTTATTGATGCGCTGAAAACATCTCTGTACATTGCTTCTTTGATTTCAGTATGATCAATTATTTCAGAAGGAGAAAGTAAATTTTTATAAAGAAAATTTAAAATGTCTTCATTGGATTTTCCCCAAATATTTTTGAAGAATTCGATTTCATCAATTGCAATATCGAAGGTCTGGCAATATCTCAGCCACGCATCTTTGTGAAACGGATTGTTGTTAACAAGCACACCATCCATATCAAAAATAACAGCTTTTTCTTTTTTCATTTTTTCATAACTTTGTATATTTGTCAAAGTTGAGAAAAAATCTATGAAAAACAAGGATGGTTTTTTTGATTTGGTTTATCAGGTTGCACGCCTGATTCCCTACGGTCGTGTTACATCGTATGGTGCTATTGCAAAATATTTAGGATCTGCACAATCTGCCCGCATGGTGGGTTGGGCAATGAACAATTCGCATACACAAAAAGAATACGTACCGGCACATCGTGTTGTAAACAGAACTGGAATGTTAACAGGCAAGCATCATTTCGGAGGTTCTGATGTAATGGAAGATTTGCTAAAGAACGAAGGCGCGATTATTGCAGAAAATCAAATTGTAAATTTTCATCAGATTTTTTGGGATCCTGCAAAAGAGTTGAAATTATAGAGTTGTTCCTATATTGTGGGGAAGTCGGCAGTCAAATAGTCTACAGTCGGCAGTCGGCAGTAAGAAAGTCTCCAGTAAGAAAGTCTCCAGTCAGCAGTCAGGCAGTCAGGACAGACTGAAAACTGTGGACTGTGGACTGTAGACTGTGGACTGTAGACTGTAGACTGCAGACTGTAGACTGTGGACTGTAGACTGTGGACTGTAGACTGTGGACTGTAGACTGTAGACTGCAGACTGTAGACTGAAGACTGTAGACTGTAGGTCGTAAACAGATTTATAAAAAAACCATTTTACGTAACATGAGATACTAATATAAATTTTACCTTTGTAAGATATATTACAAAATGAATATTGAAGAATTCAGAGAATATTGCATTTCAAAAAAAGGAGTAACAGAAGAATTCCCTTTTGATGAAGTAACGCTTGTTTTTAAAGTAATGGGAAAAATGTTTGCGCTTACAGGTCTTGACGAGGATATCCCTACTTACAATCTGAAATGCTATCCAGAAAGGGCTTTAGAGCTTAGAGAAAGGTATAACGCAGTTCATCCCGGTTACCACATGAATAAAAAACATTGGAATACAATATTCTCGGATGCAACAATCACAAAAAAATTATTGCAATCATGGATTGATCATTCCTATGATCTTGTTGTAAACAAGCTGACAAAAGCGCAGCAAAAAGAATTAAATTTATTAAAATAAAAATTTATAATTATGAAACACACAAGTTTTCTTTTTATCCTTTTTCTGACGTATTTGTTTGCAACAGCGCAAAGCAAAATTGAAATCAAAGAGCAAACCGAAGATATCGGTGGAGGCAACCACAATGCCCTTGTTGTAAAAATTTTTCAAAGCAAAGAAGATGACGTGTTTAAAGAATGGAAAAGCATTATGAAAGATTTTGATGCAAAAGTGAGCATGAAGAAAAAAGAAATGTTTGCCGATAATGCAATCATTAAAGATATGTCGCAGAATGCGATTGATGTATATGCGCGTGCTGAATCCAATGCGGAAGGAGATATTATTTTTGTTGTTGGATTTGATCTTGGAGGAGCTTATATGACCTCTGGTCAGCATCCGAGAGAATACAAAGAGGCAAAAAAAATGGTGTTAAATTTGGCAAAAGATTTAAGCGAAAAAGGATTAAAAAACAGGGTCAAAGCTGAGGAAAAAATAATGCTCGGATTTACAAAGCAAAAAGATTTCATAACTAAAGAAAATGAAACATTAACCCGTGATATTGAAATTTACAAAGAAAAAATTATCAAAGCTGAAGAAAAAATAAAATTAAATCAAGACAATCTACTGCTTAAAGACAAAGAAATTTTGGACCAGCAAAAAATATTAGATCAGATGATAAAAAATTCTGATGTGAGATAACAGTCTATTTCCCTTTTTTTACAACCAGACAGCAATGGCTCGGCAAATACAAACGCAAATAATTTTTTTTGTTACTATTTATTGTTTCGTAAACCATTGTTTCATTAATTCGGTTATGCCCGTTATACATAGCAGAATCGCTGTTCAGCAAAATTGAATAATTTCCTTTTGGAATTTCTATTCCATAATCCGTGAAAGACGTTACAGGATTAAAATTAAAAATAAAATACAGCTTCCCTCGTTTGAAAACCAGCACCTGATCTTCATTGTTGCGCACAAGAGGTTCTGAATAAAAAGTAAAAATTTTCTCTTTTTTTAACAAAGTAATCATATCTCTGTCAAAAAAACCAAGACCCATATAATGTAGATCTGGATTATCAGACAAACTCCATTGTCTTCGTGCATAATGAAACGACCAGTTGTTGCCTTCCCTTGGAAAGTCTATCCATTCCGGATGCCCGAATTCATTACCCATAAAATTTAGATAGCCATTTCCTGCTGTCCCTGCTGTTACCAACCTTATCATTTTATGCAATGCAACACCACGATCAACGTAAAGGTTTTGATGCTGTCTGTGCATGTCGTAATACATATTTGCGCCAATAAGCCTGAAGATGATTGTCTGGTCTCCTACAATTGCCTGATCGTGGCATTCTGCATAACTGATTACTTTTTCTTCATTACGCTTATCTGAAAGTCTGTAAAACATATCTCCCACATGCCAGTCTTCATCACGAACTTCTTTAATTAATTTTATCCAGTAATCGGGTGTGCCGAGTGCCAACCTGTAATCAAAGCCATAGCCCCCATCATCCAGTGGAGAAGCCAGTCCCGGCATTCCACTCATTTCTTCTGCAATAGAAATTGCATCCGGTTTATAATCATGTATTAGTTTATTCGCCAGCATCAGATATACTATGGCATCTTCATCCTGATTCAAATTAAAATATTGCTCATAGGAATGAAAATCCGACCCCAATCCATGGTCATTGTACAACATACTTGTAACGCCGTCGAAACGGTAACCGTCAAAATTGTACTCATCAAGCCAGAACTTGCAGTTTGATAACAAGAAATGCAGAACCTCATTTTTTCCGTAATTGAAACATCGGGAATCCCAGGCAGGATGATCTCCTCTCCCACCCTCGTGAAAATACAAATAACTGGTTCCATCAAATTGGCTCAACCCTTCCACTATGTTTTTAACGGAGTGGGAATGGACTATATCCATAATTACAGCGATGCCCAACCCATGCGCGTCATCAATCAGATGCTTCAACTCCTCAGGTGTTCCCTGACGGAAAGAGGCTGCAAAATAATTCGAAACATGATAGCCAAATGAACCATAATATGGATGCTCCTGTACTGCCATCAACTGAATTACATTATACCCTGCTGTATGAATTCGCGGCAACACATTCACTCTGAATTCTTCATAACTAGATACCTTTCCCTCTTCTGAAGACATCCCAACATGAGCTTCATAGACGAATGGATATTGCGGAAGTTTTATCTTTTTATTTTTCCATTTATATTCTTTTTTAGGATTCCACACCTGCGCATTAAAAATTAAAGTTCTTTCATCCTGCACAACTCTTCGTGCCCATGCGGGAATGCGTTCTCCGCTTCCATCTTCCCAACATACAAGAAGTTTGTATTCATCATAATGCTTTAACAAATTCAATGGCAACTCAATTTCCCAGTTTCCGTTTTCTTTTCTTTGCAACAGGAAAGCAGAATCAGGTTTCCAGTTGTTAAAAGCGGCAAGAAAATAAATATATGTTGCATGTGGTGCCCATTCACGAAAAACCCACTTATCTGCATATTTGTGAAGACCATAATACAAATAGCCGTTCATAGCATCGTGAAGAAAATCAAAACGACCTTTTAATTCCAGTTCTTTATCTGAAAATAACTGATGCCTCCTGATTATGGTTTCAGCAAAAGGCTCCAGGTACGTATCATTTTTTATCAGCTCCAAAGTTTCCATATAATAATTTTATACAAACCTATGAAAAAAAAACAACATCGCCACTTGTAATAAGTATTAATAAGAAATGATTATTTTGCTTCACATTAAACAAAATCGTTTTCCCGAAATTGGGTGCTAAAAATTTATACCATGCCCAGTCATTAATTGTCCTTTTGGAAAATCCTTAGGGTCTCATTGCGCCTATCGAAAGGAGGTCTAAGGGGTTTATGCGATTGAGAAAATATGATAGGTAAGAGTATAGAATCGGTTATTTAAAAAAATAATAGACGTTGTAAAATAAAAAATAGTTTTATCAATTATCAAATAGCGCATTATAATAAATCCTATTTTTGCCTGCAAGAAAACAATGTGTTTGACAAAGAAAACGTCAAATACAAGACTTTCGAAGTCATGAAAACTAAGGAGTTTACTTTTGTAAATGACTGTTTTCATGACACGGCAAACAACCAGTGGTTGTTTGAGCGAGCTGGTGCGATGAACGCAGTAGTTGGCGTTTTCTTGCAAACACTAATTAATCTTTTACCCTGTTAAACGATAATGTCTTCACCATCCAGTCAGGAAGCGGTTTTTCAGGATTTCTTTTTTTCAGATTAAAATAAATACCTAATTTTTTTAATACAGGAACCTTATGTGTTTCTACAAACTCGATAAGTGTTCCATCTGGATCTTCAATATATGCAAACGAACCTGCTGCATCGCCCATATCAAAGCTGCTACCAGTATCAACGGTAAATGGAAATCCTTTTTCTGCACATTCTTTTCGAAGCATGTCCATACCACAAATATCAAAACAAAGATGAATATAACCAATGTCGCCCCAAAAACGGTTTTCGAATATTTTTTTTGGCACTCTTTCAAAAACCTGAATTAATTCAATATGAGAAGTCCCTAAAAGCTTGCTGAAAGCACCTTTTCGCGGTTGACTATGACTTAACAAAATTCTTCTGCATTTTTGATTCCCGCCGGGAAGTGATGCGAAATCTTCAAATACATTTGTGTGATCGTATTCTATCTTATCGTATCCCAAAATATCTGAATAAAACGGAATAGATTTTTCAATATCGCTAACACCAATTACGGCTCCACAAGGACCTCCTGTAAGACTTTTTCCATTAGAAAACCAATCAGAAAATTCCTCAACCTGAAAAATATTTTTATAGGGGTCTTTAACAAAAAAGAATTTTTTTCCGGCAGGGTCTTTTTGAATAGTATCATTTAAAGAAACATTTTCACTCTTGAAAAAGTCGAATGCTTTGTCAATATTCCTGCATTTTATTTTTGCAATAAAAATTCCCAGATCCCCAAGCTGAACTTCAAATTCCGGGAAAAGAGGCGTTCTTTTCGTGTATTGCCAGATTTCAAAACCACCCCCACCCTGCATGTTAACAGCAAGTACAGCGTGGCGTTCCTGTGGTTGTCCTCCTGTATAAGGGAGCATCAATCCTGCTACGGCTGCTTCATCAAAAACAGGAATATCCATTCCGAAATATTTCCTGTACCATTTCCAGGCTTGTGGAGTATCAGGATTCCCAATCCCAATCTGCTGAATGCCGCATATAATTTTTTTATTCATGATTTTAGATGATAATTCAAATGAAATTTTTTTTATATTTATTGCGTCTATCTTAGGAGTTTTTTTTAATGTTTGCCCGTTATTGCTATCTGCTTCTTGCAAACATTACGTAGGTTTAATTTTTAATACAAGCCAGTTAAAAAGCCCCGGAAAAAACCGTTTAATATAAACCATCAGTATTTCTTTACCTCCAATATAAATTTCATTTTTCCCATTATTAACTCCCCGTATTATTTTTTTTGCGCACACATCAACAGCAATGCCTTGTTCCTGCCCATCATCCATTTTCCCATGCGGCTTCCCGTCTTTTTCAAGAGCATGAAAAGAAATATTTGTTTTGATCCTTCCGGGACAAACAATTGTTACACCAATATTATTAGCATGTTCTTCAAAACGGAGCGTATCGAAAAAGCCATGTAATGCATGTTTTGATGCAGCATAAGCAGAACGCAACGGAAAACCAAATTTGCCGGATACACTACTTATCACAACAAAATGTCCCTCTTTATTTTTTATCATTGATGGCAGAATCTTTTTTGTTAGCTTCACATACGAGAAAAAATTCACATCCATAATGCGTTTGTCAACTGAAAAATTCGTTTCTGCAACGGCTGAACGCTGGCTGATTCCTCCATTGTGTATCATAATTTGAACCGGACCGAAATTATTCATCACATCTTCCGCTGCTTTATCCAAAGAGTCAATATCAGAAAGGTCAAGCGTATAAATATTGCATGAAGTAGTATATTCAAGACAGATTTTCTGAACACGTTCCAACTCTTCTTTACGGCGCGCGGAAAGAATCAGGCTGCATTTTTCTTTTGCCAGCTCAATTGCTAAAGCCTCTCCAATACCTGAAGATGCGCCGGTAATCCATATTGTTTTATTTTGAAGGTTCAATTTTTTATTTTTATTTTGACAAAAATAAACAAAAAAATATTAACAAGCACTCTTTCACTCCCTCTCCCTGTTTCGGTGAAAAGCGTCTTCCGGTTCATCAGGTCTGCCATTCGACCACCATTTCGTTACTGGTTCTATAAGCTCTCCGTAACTGTATTCTGCTTCCTGTTTTTTATTTCCGTTACGATACCATTCTGTCCAGATACCATGCTTTTGCCCGTCTATGCTTTGTCCTTCTTCTTTTTTTTGCTTGTTATCATACCACGATGTCCACGTGCTTTCGATTTTACCTTTCACATAATATGCTTTTTCTTTCATCATGCCATTCTTATACCACAAATACCAGTAATCGTCCCGTACTCCCAAAACATAATACTGGCGCGCCATGGGCTTCCCATTCTTATAATAATACTGCCATTTGCCATGTTTCAGATTATTGAGCATATCGCCCAAAAATTCTATCTGTCCGTTTCTGTACCATCCGGTAACTTTTCCCTGAAGTAAATCATTAATATAATTCGTTTCTAATTCTTTTTGTCCGTTGAAATACCAATAGGTATGCGTTCCTGTGCGCATTCCGTTCTTATATGCACCTTCAAATTTTATGTTTCCATTGAACCATCTTGTGGTAATGTTTTGAGAATAGACCTTGTTAACAGATAGAAATAGAAGGGAAAAAATAATTACGGGGAAAGTTATATAATACGTATTTTTATTGCAGGTATTCATATCAGACAATCACTTTAACTTTGCTCTCCTGTGTTAGTTTGAAGTTCTGGATATTTACTTTTTCAAGTAATACAACACCCGGCTTTTTCCCCGAATAAAAACTGCCATAAATATCTTCAATATTTAAAGCCTCTGCGCCATTCAAACATGCCCATGAAATCATTTCTTCTAAAGAAATATTATCAAAATTTGCTGAAATTGTTTTCAGTTCTTCAAGAATATTTAAACGAGTATTTGATGCCAGACTGTCTGTTCCTACAACAATTTTTTGTTTGTTTTTTCTCAGCAAATGCACATCAGGAAGTGCGTTTTCAATATATAAATTTGAATTCGGACAAAGACACCAGAATAAATTTTTAAAATAAGATGACGCTGTTTCTATATCATTTTGTGATGAAAAAGTATTGTGAACAAATAGTATATTATTTACAGGAGGCAATTTTTCATAAACATATTTCAGCGAAGAAACATTTTTCTTTTCCCAGGCAAAAGAGTCTTTACGTATTTCTTTTAATTTGTTATAGAGCTTTCCCGTTCCAGACAAAAAATACTCGTTTTCAGTAGCACTTTCCTGGTTGTGAATACAAAGAATATCTCCAGTCTGCGCTGCATGTTTTTTTATAAGTGAAAATAATTTATCACTTACGGTATGCGGTGCATGAGGAACAATTGATGCGGATAAATTATATTCCTTTTTAGCTTTTTGATACAATGCAAGCCCCTTTATAAATTCATCATCTGCATGCTTTTCATCGGGATGAAAAACTTCGCAAAAAGTATGATAAAAAAGAGAAGATTTTTTTTTCAATTCAAAACTTGAACTGTTGTTTGAAATATCTCCAACAGCAACAATCCCATTTGATGCCATTATCCGGTCATACTTATGTATTTCATGAAGAATAACATTTTCATCCTCTTTACGAAGATGCACCATTCCATCAATGAAGCCATCTATTCCTGCGCCTGCCGGAATGCGTTCTTTCATAAATGAAAGTTCAAGGTGGCAATGGCAATTTACAAAACCGGGCACAAGAATTCCATTATAAAATTCTATTTTTTCAGCATCTCTTAATTGCCCGCCTGTGTCAATAATTTCAGTAATGACATTGTCATCATTTAAAACAAGAATACCATTTTTCAGCGGTTTTCCGGTTAATGTAATTATATAATTTGCTGCTATTTTTCGCATATAAAAAAACCCGCTTTCGCAGGCTCTTTTTATTATTTATCAGCGTAAACTGTTTAATCACTGCGATAATCATCATTTCACTAAATTGAGTAGGAAAACCCATATTGCTTTAGCGTTAGAAGTAAAATTCTCTTTACACAATGCTTTACTCCTACTCCTACTCCTTAACCTGCCAGACTGCGTCAAGCAGGCAGGTTCTTAATCCAATATATCTCCCATTTTCACAAACCTGTCGTATCAATAAAATCTTACAAAATAAGCATTGCATCACCATAAGTTCCGAACCTGTATTTTTCTTTTATTGCAACCTTATAGGCATCAAACAATTTATCATAACCGGTAAATGCAGAAACCATCATCAGCATAATGGTAAGGGGCAAATGGAAATTGGAAATCAAACGTGTCGGAACCTGCACTTCGTAAGGAGGAAAAATAAATTTATTTGTCCAGCCGTCATAAGGTTTTAACAATCCATTTGTAGAAACAGAGCTTTCAAGAGTGCGTAAAACGGTTGTTCCAACAGCGCAAATATTCTTTTTGCTTTCTTTCGCTAAATTAACAAGGGTTGCAGTATTTTCCTCTATAAGAATCTGTTCAGAATCCATTTTATGTTTAGTAAGATCTTCCACATCAACTGTACGGAAGTTTCCAAGACCCACATGAAGCGTTACATCTCCAAAATTAACTCCTTTTATTTCGAGTCGTTTCATTAATTCGCGACTGAAATGCATACCGGCAGTAGGAGCGGCAACAGCACCTTCATGTTTTGCATAAATCGTCTGATAGCGGTCTTTATCTTCAACCTCTACGGCTCTTTTAATGATTTTAGGCAGGGGAGTTTCACCCATATCATAAAGGGTTTTCTTAAAACTGTCATAATCGCCGTCAAATAAAAATCGTAAGGTACGACCACGGGAAGTTGTGTTATCAATTACTTCAGCAATCAATGAATCATTTTTACCAAAGTATAGTTTGTTTCCAATGCGAATTTTTCTGGCAGGATCCACAAGTACATCCCACAAGCGCTGATCTTTGTTGAGCTCTCTGAGCAGAAATACTTCAATTTTAGCGCCTGTTTTTTCTTTATTTCCATACAGCCGGGCAGGAAAAACTTTGGTATTATTAAATACCATAACGTCGCCTTCAGAAAAATAATCAATGAGATTTTTAAACACCTTATGCTCAATTTTCCCGGTAGCTCTGTCTAACACCATAAGGCGCGATTCGTCTCTGTTTTTTGAAGGATAAGCGGTTATAAGCTCATCTGGAAGGGAATACCTGAATTGTGATAATTTCATTTTATAAATTTTAGTTTAACATAAAAACCAAAAGTCTTTTTACGAAAAAAGTTTGCAAAGGTTACAAAATTATTTGACAAATAAAATTAAATCATTGATATCAATAGCTTTGTCAATTGAAAAATCTCCTATTTTCGTTCTTTCAAGCGCAGTTAAGTGTGCTCCGCTGTTTAAAAATTTTCCCAGATCATAAGCAAAAGATCTTATGTATGTTCCCTTCGTACATAAAATTTTTACTTTTGCTACGGGTAACGTAAAATCGAGCAATTCCAGTTCTTTAATTTCTATTTCTACTTTTTTCAAAAGAAGAGTACTACCTGCTCTGGCTTTATCATAAGCTCTGACCCCATTTACTTTTTTTGCAGAAAACAAAGGTGGTTTCTGTAATTGTTTCCCTTTAAATGACAATAAAGCCTCTTTCAGCTTCTCAATTGTGATAAAATCATAAGGATATTCATTGTCAACCTGCGTTTCTAAATCAAAAGAGGGGGTTGTTGCTCCGAATTTTATAGTCACGATATATTCTTTGTCTAGTCCTGTAAAATGGCTTATTTCTTTAGTTTTTTTTCCGGTACACACAATCATAAGTCCTGTTGCTAATGGATCAAGAGTACCAGCATGACCAACCTTGATTTTTTTATAATCCGGATTGTTTTTTTTCAGAACGAACTTCACTTTATTAACGAGGTCAAAGGAAGTCCACATGTAAGGTTTGTTAAAAAGCAGGACTTGTCCCTCAGCAAAATTTAATGGCATGTGTATATAATGAAGTTTATTAATTTCAGATAATTTTCAAATCAACCCCTAAGGCAAGAAGTACCAATAACAGAACGCCCACGGCAATTCTGTAATACCCGAAAGCTTTAAAGCCATAACGGGTAAGTAAAGCGATAAATGTTTTTATTGCAATCAGGGCAACTATAAATGCAAAAATATTTCCAGCAAGTAAAAACTTTATATGCTGTGGTTCTATAATTTTATAAGTCTTTAATAGTTTGTATGCAGAAGCGGCAAACATCGTAGGAACAGCAAGAAAAAAAGAAAATTCGGCAGCATTTTTCCGGGTTAGTTTTTGTGTCATTCCTCCAATAATGGTTGCAGCAGAACGCGAGACTCCGGGAATCATGGCTATACATTGAAACAGTCCTATTTTAAATGCTTTCGGGTAAGTTACTTCTTGTTTGTTTTCATCGGGTTTGTTAAACCATTTATCAACAAATAGCAAAACAATTCCTCCCAGTAGAAGGGAAACAGCGACAACCGCAACATTTTCGAGAAGTTGATCTATGTAATCTCCAAAAATTAAACCGATGATTGCAGCAGGAATAAATGCAACAAAAAGCTTAAAATAAAAATTTAAACTCTTAAAAAAGTTTTTCCAGTAAAGAACCACAACGGATAGTATTGTTCCAAACTGTATATTTACAATAAATGCTTTTATGAATTCTGAATTTTCAATTCCAAGAAGGGACTGGGCGATAATCATGTGCCCGGTTGAAGAAACAGGCAAAAATTCTGTTAATCCTTCTACAATAGCAAGGATAATAACATCAATCCAGTCCATGGATTATTCTTTACTTTTGGGTTTGCGCAAGATTGCCCAAATTTCGAATATAAAACCTGCAAAAACGAGCATCGGAGCAAGTGTTATTCTACGAAAACTGAATACTTCGGGGTTAAAAACATTGGGGTCATCTGAACCGCCTCCTGCCATAAGAACAAAGCCTAAAGCTATAGCAATTACACCAATTATGATAAATTTATAGTTCTCACGGGGTATGGCAAAGCGAATATCATCAGTATCTGGTTGCCTTACAGCGTCTTTTTTTAAATCCATAATTCTTTGTCTAAAAAATTTAAGAGGTCAAAGTTAATTTAAAATTTAATTTCACGAAATTATGATGAAAAATTTTATGTTCTGTGTTTTCTGCATTGTTTGTATATGGCACAAAATTCCTGCAATCTTGTAAGGATCTTTCGCACGAGCCAACGCTCAAAACCTCACAGGTGGGGTGACCTAAATCCCATAATTTTGAATTTTTTCTCGTACCATTCAATTTAACAATTGCATAAAAAATTTCTATTGCACCCCTACAGGGTGCTTGCTTTTGAGTGTTTTATTTTTTATCACTATTTGCCACCCTACGGGGGCAAATAATTTATTTTGCATTGATTTACGTCACCCCACCTCACAGGATTGCATTCGTAATTCCTAATTCCTAATTCTTCCCAATAAATACCCAGTCATTCATATATTCAATTATACTTCTACTTGATTATTTTTAATTCCACAACAGCCTTAACTTTCGCATCCCCTTTTTTATCCCATACCACAACTTCAATCTTTACAGGAGGAGTCAATTGCATGTCTTCAAAATTAAAACGTGCAGAAACTTGTTCTTTAAAATCTGTAGTATTAACGCCTGTTTCGGTATACATCGAAAATAAGTCGGGAACATCCACAATCGTACTTCCACTCTTGTCTATTCCTTTTATTCCAAGACCCGGAAAAACCATTCCTTTTATTTCTGTGAAACCGCTCAATCCTTCAAACATCATATAAACGGTTTCTTTTTGGTAGATTTCATCTATCACAATACTTTTTGTTTCTTTAGCAAAAAGATAAACATCTGTATATTCTGCTTTATTTTTTTCAATAGTAATATTTTTATTCGTTTCAACTTTAAAATTTAGTTTTGCGGTATAAGTTCCTTTGCTTTTTTTGTCCCAGATTTTAATATGAATTGTGTATTCTTCATTTGATTTAACCGGATTCGCTACAACCAGACTCGTTGTTAAACGAAGAGGGCTTATTGTAATTCCTTCCGTATCATACTGCGTATATAAATCATCGGTTGCCATAGCTGTATCACCAGACTGTGATATTACAACAAAACGAATCCCTGGAAAAGCCTTACCGTTCTCTCGTTGCAAGCCTTCAACATTACTGAAATTAATAACCATTTCTTCTCCATAAACAAAAGTTGTACGGCTTATTTTTTTATCATTAACTGTAATGAATACATCTTCAGCAGATATGCCATCGCCCTGAGTTGTAAGACCGGTCATTAAATCTTTTTTGATTGACTTGTTGAATTCACATCCGTAAAATAATGCTGTTGCAAACAAAAGAAAGAATACGTTTTTCATTTTTTTTGGTTTTAAAATTTATAAAGTCAATTTTTTTGTAAAATTAAAATAATATCCTAAAATTAATAATACTGGCAATACAAATAAAATAATTTAACAAAATAGGAATTCAGTAGATGTTCAATTGTTGATTCGGTAGATGTTCAATAGTGCAACGATAGGAATTCAGTAGATGTTCAATTGTGCAACGGTAGGAATTCAATAGATGTTCAATTGTTGATTCGGTAGGTGTTCAATAGTGCTACAATAGATGTACAGTAGGTGTTCAATTGTTGATTCGATAGATGTACAATTGTCTTCCTATCGAACACCTATTGTATTTCTATCGAATTCCTATTGAACATCAATTGCATCCCTATTGTTTTTCAACCCATTTTAATTCGTAATTCGTAATTTCAACTATTAGTTTTGCTGTTTTACCGATTACATTTTAAAGATTAATTTTCCTGAATTACTTTTAATCCGTAAATATTTTTATTTTTAGCCAAAATTTAAAATTGTGAAATATGAAAGTAAAGTTATTAATTATTGCAATCTCTTTTGCTGTTCTATCGTGTAACCAAAATGAAATTATGAAACTTGAATACCCTGTTTCCAAAAAAACCAATCAGGTTGATGATTATTTTGGAACAAAAGTAGCCGATCCATACCGCTGGCTTGAGAATGATACTTCAAAAGAAACAGCAGAATGGGTAAAGGCACAGAATAAAGTTACTTTTGATTTTCTCGAAAAAATTCCTTTCCGTGAAAAAATTCGTGAGCGTCTGACACAGGTCTGGGACTATCCAAGAAAATCAGCACTTTTTAAATTTTCCGGTCATTATTTTTGCTATAAAAATAATGGATTACAAAATCAGTCTGTTCTATATATTCAGGAAGGTTCTGAAAAAGATGCTTCCTCCCGCATTTTGATTGACCCAAATACCCTTTCTGAAGACGGTACTGTTGCAATGGGAACCATTTCTGTTTCCAAAGACGGAAAATATATTGCATATTCTGTTGCACGAGGCGGATCTGACTGGAATGAAATTCTCGTTAAAGAAATAGCTACAGGCAAAGATATGGAAGATAATATCAAATGGGTTAAATTCAGTGGTATTTCATGGTATAAAGATGGATTCTATTACAGCGGTTATGATGCTCCTGACAAAGGAACAGAACTGACAAAAAAAAACGAATTTCATAAATTATATTATCATAAACTGGGGACTCCGCAAGATAAAGACATGATCGTAATGGAGAATAAAAAAGAAGCCCTTCGAATGCATTATGGAAGCGTTACGGAAGATGAAAATTTTCTGATTGTTTACGAATCATCAGCCGGAAAAAGAGGAAGCGCAATTCATGTAAAGGACCTTGCCTGCCGGCAGGCTGGTTTAAAAAACAATAAACCTTTTAAACAAATTATTTCAGAATTTGATTATGAATACAGCTTTTTCGATAATGACGGTAATATTTTGTATGCACGTACCAATAAAAATGCACCTAAATACAAGGTCGTAAGTATAGATTTTAAAAATCCGGATGAAAAAAACTGGAAAGACCTGATTCCTGAAAAAGAAAATGTTCTTGAAAGTGCAGTAGCAGCAGGAAGCAAATTTGTTGTTAAATATATGAAAGATGCATATTCCCAAATGGAGATTTATGAAAACAACGGTGCTTTTGTGCGAAACATAGATTTACCGACTATTGGAACTGTTTCTACGTTTAATGGAGATAAAAAAGAAAATCTTGCTTTTTACGTGTTTACATCGTTTACAACTCCCGGAGATATTTATCAGTACAATGTCTCAACAGGAAAATCAGAATTGTATGAATCATCAAAAATTAAATTTGATGGAACGCAATATGAAGTAAAGCAGGTATTCTTTTCAAGTAAAGATGGCGCAAAAATCCCAATGTTTATAACACATAAAAAAGGATTAAAGCTTGATGGAAGCAATCCTGCTATTTTGTATGGTTATGGCGGATTTAATGTAAGTCTTACGCCCAGCTTTAATAATGCCTTGGTTGTATGGTTAGAAAACGGTGGAATATACTGTATGGTTAATCTTCGTGGAGGAGGAGAATATGGAAAAAAATGGCATGAGGCAGGCACAAAGCTTAACAAGCAGAATGTTTTTGACGATTTCATCGCTGCGGCTGAATATATGATTAAAGAAAAATATACCAGCCCATCAAAGCTTGCTGCCCGTGGCGGTTCTAACGGAGGACTTCTTGTCGGTGCAGTTATTAATCAAAGACCCGATTTATTCGGAGCTGCAATTCCTGCTGTGGGAGTTATGGATATGCTGCGCTTTCAGAAATTCACAATCGGATGGAACTGGGTTTCTGATTACGGATCTAGCGATAACAAAGAAGAGTTTGAATATCTTTACAAGTATTCTCCGCTGCATAACATCAAAGAAGATATTAAATATCCTGCAGTAATGGTAACTACAGCAGATCACGACGATCGTGTAGTACCGGCTCATTCTTTCAAATATATAGCTGAACTTCAGTCAAAATATAAAGGATCAAATCCTGTAATTATAAGAATTGAAACAATGGCAGGTCACAGCGCAGGAAAGCCAACAGCTAAAATTATTGATGAATACGCAGATGTATGGTCGTTCTTGTTTTATACATTGGGAGCAAAACCAGAATATAAGTAGTAATTTGTAAATTATTACGATAAAAAAGGGTTGAGCATCAACCCTTTTTTGGTTCTATATGATTTTGTGTGGGTAAATTAACTATTGAATCTATAAGAACACCTTCGGGGTTTCCATATTGCAGGCTTGCTGATATCACGAATGTGTTCAACAAAAATATTTCGGTGCGCTGCACCTAAGAAATATTTTGCAATTTTGTAGCTATAAATGTTATCGGTGCTCTGCACCTGCTTTTAGCAGTATCGCTGCGGAATATTTGTAAAAACAATGAATGATACACATTTTAAAAAGCTGCAGAGCAGCGAAATATTATTATCAAAAAAAATCATGCTTACATTGAATAAAATTTTCCACAAGGTTTCATATAGACCCCCTTTTTTTATTTCAATAATTTTTTAATGTAAAATTAATTTTATAATTTTGTTTAAGTGAAAAGAAATTCATTTTATTTATCTTAAATTTTATTTTATGAAAAAAACTCTGGGAATAAAACTGCTTTTCGTTGTTAAAACATAATCACACACGTATCTTTTTCTGATGAAATCTTTATCTCTTTTGTGTTTTTTATCCGCTTTTTCTATTGCAATATCTGCGCAAATATTAAATCCATTTTACAATAGCATTACAAATAATGTCAGTCAGGATTCAGTAGTTGTGAGTCTGCGGGAATTTGAATCACTTGGAGTGAAAGCATGTCCGTCTGTGGAATTGGGAAATACAGCAAGCTGGATTATTTCAAAGCTTTCTAATTATGGTTATTCAAATATTGAAGAGAACAATTTTCTTTTTCAAAATGATACGCTGAAAAATATTATTGCAACAAAAACCGGAACAAGTTTTCCAGATTCGTATGTTATTATTTGTGGTCATTATGATACAGAAACGGGACCCGGCGTTAATGATAATGGAACAGGTGTTTCTATTATTTTGGAAGCAGCCCGTTTGCTGAAAAATATTTCCATGCGCTACTCAATTAAATTCATATTTTTTTCTGGAGAAGAAGAAGGATATCTGGGAAGTCGGTATTATGCAGATAGTATTGCTGTTCCTCTGAATATGAGCATACGGTTGGTTTTTAATATAGATGAAGTCGGAGGCATTGCAGGCTTAGAAAACAATGTTATAAAATGTGAAAAAGATCTTTCCCCTCCTTTCAGTAATAATCAGGTTTCCGAGGCTTTTACGGATACCCTGAGCAATCTTGTTCAGATGTATTCTTCTTTGAGTTCGGAAATAACGTATGCTTACGGATCAGATTATGTCCCATTCCAGCAAAACGACTTCGTAATTACGGGCTTGTTTGAGAAGAATCAATCCGATTTTGTTCATACGATTAACGACAGTCTTTCCAATCTTGATACAAATTATGTATTTCAGGTTGCAAGAGCATCCGTAGGAGCATTATTATTTTTCGCACAAGCTTATGAAAATACAAGTGGAATAAACGATTCTGAAAAAACAAAAAGTCAGATAATTGTATATCCGAATCCTGCAAAAACACATATTAATTTTACTTCAGATAAAACACATGAAGAATTTATTTTTTCTTTATCCGATGTTCATGGAAAAGAAATAATGCAAAGCTTAGTGAGTGTTCCCGGAAATATACATCTTCCTTCAGATTTAAGTAAGGCTATGTATTCTTATTCATTAATTTCAACTCCTTCCGGGATATTTTTTCAATCTGGAAATATACGAATTGATTAGTTTCAATGCGAATAAAAATAAATAGTATAATTGGATTTTTTCTACTCCTGATATTCCCTTCAGTGAATAGTTTTGCGCAAAAATGGGCTTTGGCAATTCATAGCGGAGCTGGAAATTTTACTCCAAAAGATTTAACCCCTGAACTTGAAAAGCAAATCAGGAAAAAAATGGAAGAAGCCCTGCAAAAAGGAAAAAGTATTTTAACCAACGGAGGAAGCTCTCTGGATGCGGTTGAGGAAGTAATAAAAATATTGGAAGATTCTCCCTTATTTAATGCTGGAAAGGGAGCCGTTTTTACACATGAAGGAAGAAATGAACTTGATGCGTCTGTAATGGATGGCAAGACTTTAAATGCAGGAGCAGTAGCCGGTGTTCATGATGTAAAAAATCCAATTTGTGCTGCACGGGCTGTAATGGAAAAATCCGAACATGTTTTTCTAACCGGCAAAGGCGCTTCTGCATTTGCTAAGGAACAAAACCTTGAAATCGTTGACAGTTCGTATTTTTACACAAAAGACCGATGGGATCAATTGCAGAAAACACTCGAAAAAATTAAGGAAAAGAAAAAGGGAACAGTAGGATGTGTTGCATTAGACAAGTTTGGCAATCTTGCAGCGGGAACCTCAACAGGAGGAATGACGAACAAAAAATACGGACGTATTGGCGATTCTCCTGTAATCGGAGCCGGTACCTATGCGAATAATAAAACCTGCGCGGTCTCGTGTACAGGTCATGGTGAATATTTTATCAGAAATGTTATTGCTTATGATGTTTCAGCCCTTATAGAATATAGCGGTAAAACACTTCAAGCAGCAGCTGATTTTGTAATACAGGATAAACTAACGAAGCTGGGAGGAACGGGCGGACTCATTGCTGTTGACAACAAAGGGAATATTTCGTTTTCATTTAACACCACAGGGATGTTCAGGGGATTTTTTTCATCAGATGGCAGCACGAAAGTTGAATTTTTCAAATAATCATTCAAATAATCATTCTAATTGAAACATCCCTATCTAAAACGATTTAGCTTTATGTTATAAAACATTTATTTGTCTTTTTCCTTTCATTAAGAGCAATTTCGGAATGTATCTTCTAAAACGATTTACATTCACATATAAATTTAACAAAAGAAATTTGGATTTTGAAAATTTATATCATATTATTGTCATAATTATTAATCAAAAAAATCTAACCCATGAAAAAAATTTACTTATTAATCGCTGTAAGCTTCTTGCTCTGTTCGACAATTTTCGGACAATCTAAAGCGCAAAGACTAATTTTATTTGAAGAATTTACAAATGCTTCTTGCGCACCTTGTGCTGCAACAAACCCGGGATTAAATGCAATATTGCACAACCCGAGCAACGAATCTAAAATTATTTCTATTAAATATCAGGCCAACTTTCCCGGATCTGATCCGATGAATGCACAAAATCCAACCCAGGTTTCTACAAGATTAACTTATTATGGAGTAGAAGGCGTTCCTGATGGATATATGGATGGTAATGTTTTTGCAGACCACCCGGGATATTTTTCTCAAACGAATATTGATAATGAATACCCTGTTTCTGCCCCATTTACGATAAGCCTTGTTCACAGCATTTCTTCTGGTTTAGATTCTGTTTATATTGACGTAACTGTAACTGCTGAAACAGCTACCAGCGGAACACTAAAACTTCATAATGTTATGATCGAAAGAGAAATTTATTTTGCAACTGCTCCGGGGAGTAACGGCGAAACAGAATTTTATGATGTAATGAGAAAGATGATTCCCTCTGATCAGGGTGAAACATTGCCAACAAGTTTTACTGCTGGGCAAACAGCAACTTTTCACTATGCTGTTCCTATTCCAACATATATTTATAACAAAAATCAGCTTGCAATTGTTTCTTTTATTCAGGACAATGCAAATAAAAATGTTAAGCAGGCAGCATACAGCCAGCCAATTCCTGTAACTCCAGACGCAGCTATTATGTCGGTTTCCAATGTGCCCGCTATGCAGTGCAATACAACTTTTGATCCGGGTTTTGTTTTCAAAAATACAGGGTCAACAACGATTACATCTGCTACAATTGCATATAAAATTGACAATAATGCAGCTACTAATTATACATGGACTGGAAGTTTAGCAACAAATGCATCTGAAGCAATAACCCTTCCTACTATTACAGGAACTACAGGCTCACATACTTTTACTGTTAGTGTTACTGAATTTAATGGCAGTCCTGATAATTTCACAGCCAATAATTCCAAAACGGTACCCTTTATTATTTTTGGATCCAGCGCAACAGCACCTCTTACCGAATCTTTTTTAACAACAACTTTTCCTCCGGCAAATTGGAGCAGATATAATCCTGATGGTGGCCTGACATGGTCAAGGGCAGCCGCTGGAGCTGCAAGCACTGTCGGAAGCGCAAAGATTGACTTTTATAATATTACCGATGGAAATATTGATGATTTAATCCTTCCTCCTATTGATTTGACCAATATTGCTGATGCTACGCTATTATTTCATTTAGCTCATGCTCAATATAGCACATCCTATTCAGACCGCCTGCAGGTTCAGGCATCAGCTGATTGTGGTACAACATGGACAACCGTTTTTGATAAAGCCGGTGCAACTCTTGCTACAACAACTGTAACTACAAGTGCTTATACGCCTACTGCAGCTCATTGGAGAGCTGAAACTGCTAATCTTAGCGCCTTTGATGGAACGAATAATGTGTTAGTAAGATTTCATGCTATATCTGGTTATGGCAATAATGCATACGTTGATCAAATAAATATTACTAGTATTACAGCTATTAAAAATAATGCTGCTGCACCAAAAAACATTATGGTATACCCAAATCCAACAGACGGTCTTATTTACATTTACAATGCTGATAATTCTGAAATTTCTCTTTATAATATTTTAGGCAAACAGGTTTTAACTGTGTCAAAAGCGACTAATGTAAACACTCTTGATTTATCAGGATTGCCACAAGGAAATTATTTTGTGAAAATTTCAAATGGCAAGGAAGTTGTTACAAAGAAAGTTGTATTAACAAAATAATATGATATTAATTCAAAAAAAGTCAGCAGCCTTTGTATAGAGTTGCTGGCTTTTTTTATAATTCAAATTTTTATGAAAAAATCAGGATTGTTCTTTGTTTTTATCTTGGCAGCAGGTTTTTTGTTCGCGCAAAATTCTTCTATCCCGGCAGTGAATCTGAAAAAAGCAGATGGTGGCACTTTTAATACATCGTCTATTTCTAACCCCGGAAAACCAATAATAATAAGCTTTTGGGCAACATGGTGCAAGCCCTGTGTGAAAGAACTTACTGCTTTTTCTGAAGTGTACGATCAATGGAAAAAAGAAACAGGTGTTATTATTTATGCAATTTCTATTGATGACTCAAAAAGTACGAGCAAGGTAAATCCTTTTGTTAATGGAAAGGGCTGGGAGTATGAAGTGTTGTTGGATGTAAATTCGGATTTTAAAAGAAAAATGAATGTGGTTAATGTTCCGCATACATTTATTTTGGATGGTAAAGGAAAAATTGTATACCAGCATACAACCTACACGGAAGGAGATGAAGATAAAGTTTTTGAAATTTTGAAAAAAATTGCAAAAGGAGAGGAGATTAAAAAATAATTGTTATACCAAGCCCGGTCATTTTTTATGCTTTGGGAAAACCCTTGAGGTCTCCATTGGATAAGCACGTTGAGACCTCAAGGGTGGGGGGACGTAAATCAATGCAAAATAAATTATTTGCCCCCGTAGGGTGGCAAATAGTGATAAAAAATAAAACACTCAAAAGCAAGCACCCTGTAGGGGTGCAATAGAAATTTTTTATGCAATTGTTAAATTGAATGGTACGAGAAAAAATTCAAAATTATGGGATTTAGGTCACCCCACCTCAAGGGTTTAAGCGATTGAGAAAAATGACCGATAAGAGTATAGATGTGAAAAATTAATAGTAGAACATCTTTTCATCATATAAAATTTAAGCTTCAAAACTACACACTATGTATATCATCCGAAGTTTATTCATTTTAATATTTTTAATTTTTCCTGTTTTTCTTTTTGCTCAGGAAAACAATGAGGGCTCTAATGAAGGCAACGAGGGCGGAGCACAACTCCATGGCAACTTTCAGTTCGACGGGCAAATTTATCAGAAAGATTCCTCTATCGGAGCCAGTGAAATTCCGAAAGAAAAAATGTTGATGAATTCCTATGCTAATTTTGTGTACACACAGGGAAAATTCACAGCAGGAGTCCGCTTTGAAGGTTACCTGAACACATTGCAGGGATTTCAGAATGACAATAACATGAACGATGGTGTAGGCATTCCCTACCGTTATGCTACTTATAAAAATGATGAGATGGAAATTACTGCCGGAAATTTTTACGAGCAATTTGGAAGCGGGCTTATTCTTCGCGCTTATGAAGAGAAAGGACTGGGTTACGATAATGCTATGGACGGTGTACGGTTAAAATATGAACCAGTAAAAGGCGTTTATCTGAAAGGGCTTGTGGGCTTACAACGCCTTTATTTTGAAAAAGGACCCGGCATTGTGCGTGGTGCTGACGGAGAAGTTAACCTCAACGAAGCGATTCCTTCCCTTTCTGAAATGAAAACCCAGATTTCTTTCGGCGGCGGTGTCGTCAGCAAGTTTCAGGAAGACGACAATATCATTTACAAATTGCCGGAAAATGTTCTTGCTTTTTCAGGAAGATTTAATGTAACTCATGGAAAAATTACAACGTCAGGAGAATATGCATACAAATACAACGACCCCTCTTTTGATAATAATTTTATTTACAAACATGGAGAGGCCTTGCTCATCAACTCTTCTTATTCAACAAAAGGTTTTGGCTGTATTCTGTCTGCAAAACGTATAGATAATATGTCGTATCGCTCAGACCGGACACAAAAGCTGAATAATCTCAGCATAAATTATCTTCCTGCTATTAATAAATCATTCACATATACGCTTCTGAACATGTATCCCTATGCCTCGCAATCAATGGGAGAGTTGGGAGCTTCTGCGGAAATCATGTATAAATTAAAGAAAGAAACGATGCTGGGCGGAAAATACGGAACAGATATAAATATGAATTTTACTTATGTTCATGCGCTGCATAAATTTGAAATTAACGATACAATCCCTATTGGACAAACAGGAACTTTGGGTTATCATACCGATTGGTTTGACGCAGGAAAAGAAATGCTTTATCAGGATTTTAATATTGAGTTTACTCGAAAATTATCCGACAAAATGAAAACAACAGTCTTATATCAAAATCTTATCTACAATAATGATGTATTACATGGAGTAGATTACCACGGGAAGATTTTTGCCAATACCGGACTTATTGATTTCACGTATAAGATGACTTCAAATAAAGCAATCAGAGGAGAAATAGAAGGACTTTTCACAAAACAGGATCAGGGAAACTGGGCAATGGGACTTGTTGAAGTTACTGTTCCTCGTTGGTTTTTCACAGTTCAGGATATGTATAATTACGGCAATGAAGAAAGCAGCAAAAGGCTTCATTACATGAATGTATCGTTTGGTTATATTAAAAAAGGTACAAGAATTCAGATAGGATACGGGAAGCAGAAAAAGGGTGTGATGTGCGTGGGAGGCGTATGCCGTACTGTTCCTGCTTCTAATGGTTTGACAATTTCAATATCCAGTACTTTTTAGGCTTTTTAGTTATACTCAGATTGCATAAATTTTTTACCTTTAAGTTGCAAGTTGGACATTGAGCGAAGCGCCGCACTGCGATGCACAGAGCTTGCCGAAGTGAGTTTATCGAAGTGTCGAAATGCAACCTGCAACTTGAAACTTGCAACAAAAGTGAAATAGTTAAAATATCATACGCTTACAGTATATGAAAAAAATTAGAATTTTATTATCAATTTTTACTCTTTTTGCTTTATTTGTTTCCTGTGATAAGGTTGAGGGTCCCTTCATTGAAAGTATTCCGATTGATACTACAGATACAAATTCAAATATTGTGAAAAGGAAAACGCTGATTCTTGATTTCACAGGACATAGGTGTATTGGCTGTCCGCGTTCGCACAGGGCAATAGACCAGATTGTGGCAAGCTATGGAAACAAAGTTATTCCTGTTGCTATTCACACCGGTTTTTTTGCTGCAACAACTTCTTCATTTCCTTATGATTTCAGAACAAATGTCGGATTATTTTTCGGTGGCGACGGCGCTACTACCAGCGGATATTTTGAAATATTAGAAACACCTGCCGGAGCAGTAAACAGCCTAAAAAAAGAAGATTGCACGACCAATTACGCATCGTGGTCGTCTCTGACAGCGCAGTTTGTAAATACAAACGCTTTATTAAAAATTGAAATAACCAAAAATTTAAGTAACAGCAATCAGGATGTAGATGTTGCTGTAAAAACAACCGCGCTTGAGAGTTTAAATAAAAATCTGCGCCTTGTCGTTTTTGTTATTGAAGACAGTATTATTTCAAAACAAGTAGATGCGGATGCAGATCCTCAGGAAATAGAACATTACGAGCATAAGCATGTGCTGAGAAAAGCACTCAACGGAACATGGACAACGGGTTCGCAAATTGGAGATGTGCTGAGAAGTGGAACTTACAATAAAGATGAGGCAATTAACCGGAATTTTAATTTTTCTTTGACAGGCACAGACTGGAATATCAATTACCTTCACATTGTGGCTTTTGTTTTTGATAACGACACCAAGGAGGTGTTGCAGGTTGAGGAGGCTGGGGTTTGGAATTAATAGACAGTAATTGTTGGTTTACTTCATCGCACGAAGCGAAGTTAGTGTTATCATAAAAGCGAAATTGAACTATGCGCAGAGTTAGCGTTTTGTGCATTTCTTAATCATTCAAGTCAAGAATAATTTTTATATTTTCTTTTACTCTTTCAAAAACTTCTTTTGGTAAGTCTCCTATTTTTTTTATTAATCGTTTATTATCAATAGCTCTTATCTGATCTATCATTATATCACAATTTTCTTTTACTTTTGCTGTCCCTTTTTTCAAGTGAACACGTAATATTTCGCTATCAAGTTGAATATTGGTTGTGATAGGACAAATCAATGTAGATGGATGTATTTTATTTAATAAATCAGTTTGAATTATTAATACAGGTCTTGTTTTTCCAGTTTCAGTTCCATGTCTTGGATCAAGATTTGCAACCCATATTTCATTTTTTTTAATTATCATAATCGTCAAGGTTGTCAAATTCTGCAAGTATTTTCATCGATTCTTTCTGTACTAACATGGATTCGGTCTCTATTTTTTTTGCTAATAATATTTTTCTTTGAAGACGATTATAATATTGCAAAGCTTCATTAATATAACGATTACGTGTTTTTTTTAATCGGATTAATACTTGCTCTGTCTCCTGAAAAATGAATTCGTCAAGTTTTAATGAAAGAGTTTTCATAATTTAAAATATTAAAAATAGTATATTACAAAAGTATATACTTTTTAGGAATATTCCAAATGATTTTGAGTTTTCGAACGGTTGGTGCTAACGGTACCTGCGCTGGCACATGTTTTATTTACCTTAGACCTACCGCCTATGCCCGTAGGGCTTGCGGATTTCAATAAAAATAAAATTGTGCTACGCGCAGTGTTATAGGCATGTTGCTATTTGTCATCATCTTTATTTATTTTTATTGATACACCAATACTTAAAATCATCGTATCATCATTTACATTTACACCTATATTTGATGTACTATTGGTAAAATTGGCTATTTTATTTAAATTTATATTTTTCGAGAAATCCATAAATATCATTATTTTTTTTAATTCATATCCAGTTCCAATTGAATAAACAAAACCATAAATAATTTCATTTAACTTATCGTAATCATGTATTTCTTGAAAAATATTGTCATATTTTATTGTAAAATCAATCCTTGGACCTATCGATATATAAGATACTATTTTTTTTAAAGTATATTTTCCCTTTAATTGAATATTATATGTCAAATAATTTATTTTTGATACTCTTTTTGATTTTCCAATTGGATCTCCATATTCATTAACAAGGGTTACATTAAGCACTCCTCCCTTTTCTATGTAACCTAAGCCAGTTGTAATGTTTAAATATTTTTTATCTAATAAATCGGCATAAGCTTGAAATGAAAAACCAATTCTTTTTTGAAAATCAATTTTGTCTATAAAAAAATTTGAATAATTCCAGTTAATTTGTGATATTGAACCACCTGTCCTAATTCCAAACTGGTCGATAATCTGTGAATTTGATATTTTATAACCAAATAATATTATCAAGATTATTATTTTAAGTTTTTTACTCACTGGTTATGTTTTTATCCTGAATTTTTTTTATCAATTAAATCTTTTTGTCTCGTGATTTTGCAATTGCCTATAACTTACCTTATTCCATCAATAAACCCGTTCTTATTCTGATTCCCTATCAATACTTAAAGCTGCTTCCACCGAGAAATTCTCTTAAAATGGATGTGGGCGGAATTTCGCGTTCGTATTGTTCGGGAACATCTTTGAAAAATGAAAGAAATTTAATCAGGCGCATTGCTTCAGAATATATATCTTCCTGTTGTGGAACTTCACTGAGTAGCGGGACAGCATATCTTTTTAAAACAGAAATTTCATATAAAAGCGCAGAATTAAAAATTGCATCGGCTTCTTCCTGAAAAGGGAATATGTTTTTTTCTTCTCCACGCTTCACGCTTGGCCAGCGTTTTAATGTATCAAGCGCGCTATAACCACGGTATTTAAAATCGCGAATCATACGGCGCAAGAGCCTGTTGTCGGTTGTAGGAATACGGTTATGATTGTCAATAGCTATTTGTGTAAGCGCTGATACGTAAACTTTGTACTTTAATTCATCAGAAATTTTTGATGACAATTTAGGATTTAAGCCATGAATTCCTTCTACAATAAAAATGGAATTGGGTTGCGTTACTGTTTTTTTTCCTGTAAATTGTTTCCGTCCCTGAGCAAAATCAAACTTTGGCAATTCTACTTCTTTTCCATCCATCAGATCAAGCAGATTTTGATTAAACAAATTAATGTCTATGGCTTCAATACACTCAAAATCGTATTCGCCGTTTTCATCGCGGGGAGTATGCTCACGATCTACAAAATAATTATCTAAAGAAATCATCATGGTTTTAAAACCGAGTACCTGTAATTGAATTGAAATTCTCTTGCAGGTAGAGGTTTTTCCCGAAGAAGAAGGGCCTGCCAGCATCACAATGCGTACCTTATCTTTTTTTGCATAAATTTCATCCGCAATTTTGGCAATTTTTTTCTCATGCAGCGATTCTGAAATTTTTATCAATTCGCTTACCTGATTTTGCTGAATAAGCTCATTCATGCAACCCACATTTTCGACCCCTAATATTTGCGCCCAATGTTTGTGTTCTTTTAAAATTTCAAACATTTTTTCTTCTTTATTCTGAAGATCAAGTTCCTCTGGATTTGCCTGCTTATGCAAGCGCAGCAACATGCCCTCGTGATAAGAAACAAGATCAAATGCAGGAATATATTCGGTAGAGGGTAGCAGATACCCATAAAAATAATCAATCGTATCTTCAAGAAAATATACAGAAGTGTACATTATTTTACGATCTTTAAATAGCTTGACTTTATCCCACTGCTTATCGTTTTTATACATTTCAAGTGCTTCATCGTTGGGCATTTCTTCACGTCTGAACGGAATATTCTGTTTGATGATATCCGCCATTGTGGCTTTAATTTTCTTAACATCCGCAGCAGTCAAAGTACCCGAAATGTTTTCAAACTCGCAGTATAAACCTTTAGAAATTGCATGTGAAATTCTTAATGTAGCCTCCGGATAATGAATATAAAAAGCTCTTATCAGGACAAAACATAATGAACGCACACAGGTTCTGTATCCGATAGTGTCTGTTATATCAACAAAACGCACATGTTTTGCTCTGAATATTTCATAGGAAAGTTCCTGTAACTCGTTATTGACAAGGGCTCCGACAACCGGATATTTTAATAACGGTTTTATCTTTTCTGCAACTGCATACAAATCTGTTCCTGCATCAAAATAATATTTTTTCCCATCATTAACACATGTAATAGCAATCTGTTTCTTCATAACTTAAATAAATTTATTTTTTCAAAGATAATTTTTCAGAATTAAAATACAAAAGCATTGTTTTCTTCTTTTGATTTTTTACAATATTGCTTTTCCAATTTAGTTAGAATCCACGTCTTCGAATATTAAATTAATACATGAAAAAACCAACCGCCGATTTTCCGACCGGAGAATGATGATTCATTTTGTAAAGGATAGTTAAATCTGAAAGGTAATGACAGAAATCCGAAATCAAAGGGCAAGGCGCATTCTTTTATTTTAGTAAATACGACAGAACCGCATTTATATTTTACATCACTCACAGATTATAAGGCTGGCTGTGCTTTTTGTAGACAATAATAAAATATTCAATGGCTCGAATACTCAATTGAATTATTCCGGATAATTTTAATTTCTATATTTGTTTTTTATCCTGTAGACAGTCCGGAAATGATATCCGTAAATAGAAAAAGTCACTGCATCTACGAATAAGGCAGGGCGTCTGAAAAAAGTCCAAAGCATGAACCTCCAATAATCTCTGCGACCCCTATTGATGATTCCGATAATTAAAATTGATTTAAAAAAGCCTAGCAGTGCAACCCAATCAAATTTTACCGGGTTCTTATGATTTGGTTTGTAATTGAGCAACAAGTTCCGTATCCTTTTATAATAGGCTTTTGTAGCATATATATCGCGTATAATCTTTTTATGGCCATCAACAAGCACCTGATAATTCATACGGGGAATAAAATTCATTGATGAATCCGTATTGTTCCCTGTTGCATCCGTTGTCAACCTATTTTCAGCTTCCAACCGCTCGTACAGCCTAGTATTTTTAGGCGCATTTAACAAACCCACCATGGCAGAAACAATGCCGCTCTGCTGGATAAAATCTATCTGTCGCTGAAAAACAGATGGCGAGTCGCTGTCAAAACCAACAATAAAACCTGCGGAAACCTGCAAGCCTGCTCTTTGTATTTTCTTTATGCTATCCAGAAGATCCCTGTTCTTGTTAGGTCCTTTATTGCACTCTATGAGCGAATTTTCTTCAGGGGTTTCTATTCCGATAAATACGGAAGTAAATCCGGTTTCAGCCATTAATTTCATAAGTTCGCTGTCGTCAGCCAGATTGATAGAAGCCTGTGTATTGAAAACAAACGGGTAGTTCCGCTCCTGCATCCATTTTTTCATAGCAGGAAGTAATTCGTATTTTATTACCTTTTTATTCCCTGTAAAATTATCGTCAACAATTAATATATTTCCGCGCCATTGCAGTTCATATAATTTTTGCAGTTCATCCAAAATTTGTTCTGTCGTTTTAATTCGAACCTTATGACCGAGCAAAGAAGTGATTTCACAAAATTCACAGGCAAACGGACATCCCCGTGTAACCTGAATATTCATAAAAGCATAATTTTTTCTTGATAATAAATTATAATCGGGAATCGGAGTTGAAGTTATATCGGCAAACATGTCCGTTTTGTATATTCTTTCCGGGTGTCCCTCTTCCAGGTCTTTCAGAAACAAAGGCAAAGTAATCTCCGCCTCATTCAAAACAAGATGATCTATCTGAGGATAATTTTCATAGTCCTGAGTAAACAGAGGCCCTCCGGCAATAATTTTCGTACCTTGTTTAATACATTCATCAATAATTTTATTTACTGATTCTCTCTGTATATACATAGCACTGATGAAAACATAATCGGCCCACTGAATGTCTTTTATTTTAATCGGGATAATATTCAGATCCACCAGTTTTCTTTGCCAGTTAGCAGGCAGCATGGCAGAAACGGTTATCAGACCCAGCGGAGGCATAACTGCTTTTTTTGATATAAAGCGTAATGCATGTTTGAAACTCCAGATAGAATCAGGGTATTGGGGATAAACAAAAAGGATTTTCATAGGCTGTATTTCAATTTTTTTTAGAAGGAATTTAATAAAACAAACAGGTATCACATACAGTTCCGTGATGTTTTTTATATTATCAATATCAGGAATGTGATGAAATTGTACGTGAAACGGAGAAAGAAATCCCTGCGTTCAAAACAGGGAAAAACAGAGAGTCGTATTCTTCATTACAAATCTATATTGCAAAGATTAGTAAAAAAATAGTCGATAAATTATACAATTCCGGATAAAAATTACACAATTCACACATTTTCGAGTGTGTTGCGCCTACCGAAGTATAGAACGATTCCTACTTACCAAACCATTATAAAAATGGGTATTTTTATCCATATTCGTTTATACTTTTTCCTCTGTTTCATGCGTCTTATAAAAAATATTATTCCTATGAAATTGTATATCATAATAGCCCTAACCGCATTGATAATAAATGCACGGGCGCAGCAGCGTGTTATTTTTTTTAATTCTGATAAATATGAATTGCGCTCAGATGCTATTACTACTCTTGATAGAATCATTGAACAAACCTCTGTTTCTAAAAATTATTCCATTAATCTGATTGGTCATACAGACAACACAGGCTCTTATTTTTATAATCAAAAATTATCACAAAAAAGAGCGAATGCTGTTTACGAATATCTCATATCAAAAAATATTTTGGATGAAAAAATACAACGTTCATACATGGGAGAAGCAAAGCCTATTGCCTCAAATGAAAGAGATGATGGGAAAAAAGAAAATCGCAGGGTAGAAGTTTTTGTTTCTATATATGAAAATACATCTGTTGATTTAAATCGTAACGAAAATTTATCTAAGAAAAATATTGCTTCTGCATTTGAAAATGATACGATTCTTCAGTTCCCGAATGGAACGATTCTGGAGTTTGAAGCAGGAACTTTTTTCCCATATAAAATTAAAGATATAAATTTTGAAGTTGAAGAGGTATACTCGCTTTGCGATATGATTAAAAACAATATTACGACCCACACAGAAGATGGAAATTGCCTTATTTCAGGAGGAATGATATTTGTTAAAGCTATAATTGACACAATAGCGATACATCCCGTTAAAGGCAAATTTGTACGCATAAAAGTACCTCTTCAGGCAAAAGTTTTTGATAAAGATATGCAATTATATGTTGCCAGAAAAGATTCAAAAGGTTCCATAAAATGGAAATATGCAAGTGCTGATTTAAGTTATGTTGAAGGGAACAATCGTTATTATGAATTTAAAACAGATACGATGATGGGATTTAATCTCGATAAGCAGTTCATGGCACGATGTGAAGATGATGGTCCGCTTGTTAAAATACCAAGACTAAAGAATGTGAAAATGTATCTGACTTATAAAAGCGAAATTTATTTATCAAAGGGATTTCAAGAAAAAAACAGAGTCTGGTCACTTGCATGTATTGATTCTTCAAAAGTTCCTGTACTAACTGTAACAGGAGAGAAAAAAGGTGTTCCTTATTTTGCGTCTGGTCCCCTTCTTAATCTCAAATATAAAAAAAAGAAAAAAATGTTTGTACTTCCCAAAAAATATTTATTTAAGCGTAAAGATTTCATAAATAAAAATTCAGGTACTCCGGAAACAGAATTGTGTAATAATTTGTTCGAGACTACTCCGAAAACCCCATAAATTAGAAATGCCACTAACCTGCCTGTACTGTCGTTTCGGCAGGCAGGAATATGAACCTGTCTGCCTGACAGGCAGGAACTCAAAAATCCACAAAACATTAAGAATCAATTAATGTGTTTTTTGTGAAATTTTGTGATTTTGTGCTCCAGCCCATCTGTCTGGCAGGTTCGTGGCGAAATGATATTTTCGGAGTAGACTCAACCTATTAAAGAAAATAAAACGGGTATATTTGTAACTCTTTGTTATATTTGTTTTCCTTCAATTATTTAAAACTGATATCTCATGAATAAAAAGGTAAGCGAATTCCGCGACTACAGGGCTAAGATGAATGAAAAAATACTTGCATCCGACAATCTTGTTATTAAAAGAATTTACAATATTGATACAAATTGTTATCAGGAAGGGGCTTTATCCATAAAAATAAAAGAGATGCTGGGGCTTGTGTCTTCAATGGTTTTAAGATGCGATGACTGCGTGAAATACCACCTTGAAAAATGTCATGAGTTGGGAGTAACAAGCGCTGAACTTTTCGAAATTTTTGCTGTGGCAAACCTTGTCGGGGGAACTATTGTTATTCCTCATACACGAAGAGCTCTGGAGTATTGGGAGGCTTTGGGTTGATATTTCTGATGATTCGTCATAAATAATAAGATCTTAAAAATTAAAAATAATTATGGTTGCTGGTTGCAGGTTGGTTTTTACCAAATAACCTGCAAATTGCAACTTGCAACCAAATATTAAAATTACTTTCAACTAAAAATACCGAATAACTATTTTTCTTAATGAATTTGCTTGCTTCCCTGCATTTGTTAAATTTGTGGCAAAATAGTGTTTGTCCAAACACTGATATTATGGACAGATATTTAATATCTGAAGTTACGCAAAATGTTTTTTTATCAGTCGGAAGCTCGAAGTTCGAAGCTCGAAGCCAGTAGTTGGAAGCTGTTTCAACTTCTAACTTCTGACTTCTGACTTCAACTTCAATTTCCACAATTTGCGGAACATCAGTTAAAAAATACAAAATGATGCAATAAATAATGGATGAACAAATAAAAATAATGATTGTTGACGATCACGAGATTTTCCGCAGCGGATTGAAAATGGTTATCAATAAACTTAAATTTGCGAAAGTTGTATCAGAAGCATCGAATGGAAAAGAATGTCTTTCAATTCTCAGCGAAAATAATCTTCCTGATATTGTGCTTATGGATATTCAAATGCCTGAAATGAACGGGATAGAGGCTACACGAGCAGCATTGGAAATGTACCCAAATCTTAAAATTGTCGCTCTTACAATGTTTAATGAAGACGAATATGTAGAAAGCATGATTGACGCAGGAGTAAAGGGATTTATTCTGAAAAATATAACAAAAGAAATTTTTGAAAAAGCTTTGCTGGCAATAAATAAAGGAAATAACTACTATTCCGAAGAACTCTGGTCTTTTTTTACAAAAAGGCTCACCCATGAAGACAAACCTTCGCTGGGAGAAGATTTGAAGCTTACACGAAGAGAAGTTGAAATCCTGAATCTGCTTTTAGAAGGGCTCAGCAACAAAGAAATTGCAGACAGACTTTTTGTAAGCGAGCGCACCATAATCGGACATAAATCAAATTTGTTATCAAAAACAGGATGTAAAAGCACCGTTCATCTTCTTGCATACGCCATAAAAAATAAACTCATTGAAGTCAACTAAACTTACAAAGTCTGACATTAAAAAAACATTAAATTTTCCTAATGAAACGAGTAATTAACAAGTACCCCCTAAAAAATTCTTACGCCCTGTTAATTACTTTTTTATTTTGTATATTTTCCATAAATTCTTTTTCTCAAAAAAACTCGAAATCATCTAATGACAGTAGTTTTGTGAAAAAAAAATCGCCCGGCAAAGCGATGATTTTTTCTTTAATTCTTCCCGGATCGGGTCAGGTTTACAACAAGAAAATTTGGAAAGTTCCGATAATATATTTAAGTTTAGGAACTTTAATCTATTACGCTGATAAAAATCAGAATTATTATCAGCGTTTCAAGAGGGCATACCTCTTCCAGTCTGATACATTGAGCAGCACCATAAGTGAATTTGCTGGTGTTTCAAATGATCAGTTGCTGTATTACAGAAAACAATACAGGCGGAACAGAGATCTTTGCATATTAGGAATCACGGTTGTTTACATCCTCAATATTATTGATGCCAATGTAGACGCAAATCTTTTTGATTTCGATGTAAGCGACAATTTATCCATGAGATTAGAACCCGGGATAATAGATTATAATAATAAAAACAACACAATCGGTTTGCGATGTGTAATTAAATTTTAAAATTTTTATAACATGAAAAAATACATTTTGCTTATAGTTTTGATAGTGCAGGGGCTTTTTGTAATTGCCTCAACTTCAAAAGACACTACCCATCAGAATAATAAAACGGACAATTCTCAAATTATTGAAACCATAGACAGTCTCCTGAATAATTACTATGTTAAAAATGTTATAAAATCACAATTTAAAGAAGATGAATTTTACTATGTAAAAGATACATTTATAGATTTTCCGGACTCTATTTATGTTGAACGAATAAAAAGAATGAACTCTCCTATGGATTTCTCATTCAACGAAGAAGTTAAAGCATTTATTGATCTTTATGCAAAAAGACGCAGAAATCTGGTTGGAGTTATGCTTGGTCTTTCTGATTATTATTTCCCGATTTTTGAGCAGCAATTAGATAAAAATAATCTCCCTTTGGAGCTTAAATACCTTCCTGTTATTGAATCGGCTTTAAATCCCCGTGCGGTTTCACGTGCCGGCGCAACAGGTTTGTGGCAGTTCATGTTTTCTACCGGAAAAATGATGGGGTTAAAACAAACTTCTTATATTGATGAAAGACGCGACCCTGTAAGATCAACAACGGCTGCATGCAAATATCTTGGACAACTTTATAAAATTTATGGCGATTGGATGCTTGCAATAGCTGCATACAATTGTGGTCCGGGAAATGTGAATAAAGCAATCAAACGAACCAATGGTAAATTAAATTACTGGGATGTTTATTATTATTTACCAAAAGAAACCAGAGGATATATTCCTGCATTTATTGCTGCAAATTATGTGATGACTTACTATAAAGAACACAATATTGTTCCGCAAAAAATAGAATTGTTTGCAACAGATACAATGCATGTAAATGATTTGCTTCATCTGGAACAGGTTGCACTGGTACTGAATGTTGATATTAACCTGTTACGCGATTTAAACCCCCATTTTAAAAAAGATGTTATTCCTGCAGCTGTTTCAGATGCGTACGCTCTTACAATTCCTGCTGAAAATGTGAATAAATATATTGAATATAAAGATTCTATCTTTGCTTTCAGAGATTCCGTTTATTTCAATCCGAAAAAAATTTATTACAAACCGGGTGATGCTAACTCGAATGATTACTCCTTACTTACAAAGGTTTTTTATACTGTTAAATCGGGCGATAAACTCAGTTTAATTGCCCGTTGGTTTAATGTGGAACAAAGTGAGTTGAAACAATGGAATAAAAAAATCAAAAAAGGAGTGAGGTCAGGACAGCAAATAGCTATTTATGTTCCTAAAGATAAAGTAGACGAGTATAAAAAATTAAATGCAATGAATTTTACGCAAAAGCAACAATTTGCAGTAACAAATTCTTATACAAATAAGCAATCGGCATTTAAACCAAAAGACGAAAATAATACAGCAAAAAAGACTCCTGTGATTTCTAAAGAAGAAAAAGAAAAGAAAGAAGCAAAAGAAAAAGAAATTGCAGAATTATCGAAAGTTCTTAACAGTATTGACAATCCCGAATCGGCAGATTCTACGGAAATTGCAACAGCAGATTCTTTGGCTAATAAATCAAATAAACTTACAAGCTCTGATAATATAGCAGAAGTAAAAGAAAACGATACCCAGCGTGATTATTTCTTTTATACGGTTCAGTCTGGTGATACGATATGGTCTATTGCAAAAAGTTTTTCTCAGGTTACAAGAGACCTGATGCAGTATAATAATTTAACCGAGGCTGATGTAATTTCTCCCGGACAAAAAATAAAAATTAAAAAAACAGACAAATAGATCGGTTTAAACCGGTTTTTTTACGCTTTAATTTATTTTTGAACAGTAAAATATTTTAAAATATGCTGATGAAGCCCTTTAAAATACTGCTTTTTATGGCTTCTTTGTTTATTATTATTTCTGCGCTTTATTTTATTTTTCCTGCATCAGGGATAAATGTTACCGAACAATTCTCCTTAAAATTTATAACTCCTGATGATTTTGTAAAAAAAGAACGCAACGCCTATGCAGATATCAGTCATGTATTAAAAATTCATAGCCTTCTAACGGATACCGCATTATCAGTTCCCGCAAAGGAAGACATTCAACACACTCTTTTTTCTTCCATTACTGATACGATAAAGAAGAAAGCTTTTCAGCCAGTTTCCGGAAGCGATAAACTCATCCTCCCTTCTTCAAAAACAAATTTTAATATAGACAGTTTAAAGTTAAGTCTTCAAAAAATTGAGTATCCGGATGGTTCGGTAAACCCTTTAAGCACTTTTTTCTCTGAACTTATTTCACGCAATAAAGAAAATGAACCTATACGAATCATGCATTATGGCGATTCACAGATTGAGGGAGACCGGATTTCTTCTGTACTTCGAAACCGAATGCATGCATATTTCGGAGGAAGCGGACCAGGTCTTGTACCCGCTACGGTTGACAATCTTATTTCATTAACCGTATTGCATAATTCCTCGAACAACTGGAAAATATTTAAAAAATGCGGATTTAATCAGCGATATGCAGAGCATAAAAAATACGGAGCACTGCTTAACTTCTCCCGTTTGATTCCCGTTTCAACAAATGATACAAATACCGTTCAGGGATGGTTGTCTCTTAAGAAATCGCCTTATTGCCTTGAAAGCGTTAAAAAATTCAAACAGTGTCGTCTTTTTTGCGCAAATAATAAAAAAGCGGCAAGCGTAGAGTTGTATAGCAAAGGGGTTTTGCTGGATAAAAAATATATCCCTGCTGAAAATCATTTTTCAATTCTAAAATTTACATTTGAAGAAACACCGGAAGAAACGGTTTTTAAATTCAAAGGAACAGCCTGCCCCGATGTATATGGTATAGCGCTGGATGATGAAACCGGAATTGCTGTAGACAATGTAGCAATGCGAGGTAGTGCCGGACTTGAGTTTACAAAGACAGACATGGAGTTCTTGAAAGAAATGTATCAGCGGCTGAATGTTAAACTTGTAATATTACAATTTGGAGTAAACATAGTCCCCAATATTTCTAGCAACTATTCTTTTTATGAAGATGGTTTGTACAGCCAGCTTGCATCACTGAAAAAAATATGTCCCGACCTTTCTATTCTTGTTGTTGGAGTCTCAGATATGTCGCGCAGAATAAACGGAAATTATGCTTCCTATCCGAATGTTGAATTAATCCGCGATGCACAGAAAAGAGCCACGTTTAAAGCCGGATGCGCTTTCTGGGATTTGTATGAAGCAATGGGCGGACGCAATTCTATGCCCAGTTGGGTATTTACAAAACCACAGCTTGCAAGGACAGATTTTACCCATTTCACAAACAAAGGAGCCGGTATTGTTGCAGATTTACTCTATAATGCAATGATTTTTGATTACCTCGACTATGTTAAAAAGGGCTTGCCTATTGAAGAAGCACGAAAATAATCTTTTTCCCTTCTTGTTTATTTCGTCAAAACCTGCATTTTAATCTATGAAATCCAATTTCGTTTTTCAACGTTCGTTTCTGTATTTTCACATAACCAAAATGTAAATAAATATAATTTGTTTGGATACGTCATAGGATGCAGCCTATATTTGTTCTAACAATAAAACGAAAAATAATAATATGGTAGAACAAAATAACAAAAATAAATCCAGAAAAAAGTGTAATAAATAAATTTTAAAAAATATACAATTATGAAAACGATAAATATAATATTAACAATACTTGCAGTAGCTGCAATCGTTAATGTCCATGCAAATCCTGTTTCTTCAAAAGGGAAAAGCCTTCCTTCAATAAATTGTCTTATTCAAGTAAAAGAAATGTCATCTTTTATGGCTGAAAATGAAAAGAAAGAAGCTCTTAATAAAATTTGTCAGTATTATGCAGTTGGTAGTTTTTCAAAAGAAATGCTATTGGAATACACAAATATGATTGTTCAGGCACAATTCAATGTTGAAGCAATTGCTTACGCTGCGAAACTTACTTCAGAAGCGGACGACTATGCTGAAATTTTTAAAGGTATTGCAAAAACTGCAGCTGAAACAAACAATGATGGTTCTATTTTTAAAGAAGTGTTGGATTTAATGTTTGTTGCTTACCAGAAAAATAGCAAATGAGTTGAAATTTTTTAATTGCGGGAGGCAGTTTTTAGAACTGCCTCTTTTTTTTGAAATGCAGTGAATCTCCGTAATCCTGAGCAATCTCTTCTCCAGCAGAATTTACCACTTTTTTAATATACACTACGCTTTCTTCTTCATCCTGAAAAACTCCGGGTTTATTTTCATATAACATATAATTATCACGGTATTTTAACGGAGTTAAATTCGGCATTAAAACATTCGCTCCTGCTAAAAGTCCCTTTTCTCGACCCTCCGGATCAATTGATTGAAGGGCGGTTGTAGAAGCAATATTAATGTCTTTCATCAGAATTCTCAGAATTGCGATCATTCTTAAAGATAAATCAAATCTGTCTTTAATTGGTAATAATGATTCACGATATTGATACAATGGTGTGTCTTCATGCTCTATGTAGGGTCCCATTCCAACCATATCAATATCCAGATTTTTCATAAAAAGCAAATCATCTGCAAGATTTTCAAAAGTCTGAAATGGCAGACCAATCATAACACCTGTTCCGGCTTGATATCCTATTCTTTTTAATACTTGAAGACATTTCAGGCGTGCTTCATAATCATGAAGTTTATTATTTGGATGAAGTGTTCGATATAGCTCTCTGTCTGAACTTTCAATCCTAAGCAAATATCTTTGCGCTCCTGCATTGTACCATTCTCTGTATGTTTCCTCAGATTGCTCTCCCAATGATAGCGTAACACGAAATTGTTCTTCTGAAATATTTTGAATTTTTTCTAAAAGGCGGGTTATTCTCTTTGTAAAAGCAAAATTGCATAACTCGCCTGATTGAATTACAACACTTGAAAATTGGTTGGACTTTGCAAATCTTATTACTTCTACAACTTCTTCGTCAGGAATATTGTATCTTTTTGTATTATTATTTTCTGCTCTAATTCCGCAATAAAAACAGTTTTTTCCGCATATATTTGATAATTCAATAAGACCGCGAAGGTACACTTTTTTCCCGACAAATTGTTCTTTTACAGCGTTGGCTTTCTGCAATAAAACATCCTGCTCTTCTTTTGTTTTAACAGTGAGGAGTGTTACGATATCTTCCTTTGTGAGGTTTTCTTTTTCTACTATTTCTTGAATGGGAAGCATTAATGATTTTTTTATTAGGTAGTGTCAGCAAGAAAACTCGTGTTTTTTCTTGCTGACACTAGGTGGAAAACGATGCCAGTGTTCTTTCATAAATGCCCTGGGTAAATGCAATCATCATTCCGTAATTGGTAACAGGAATTCCGGCATCAATAGCAGGTTTCAGGCGATTTAACACTTGCTTTTTGGTAAAAACACAACCCCCGCATTGTATTACCAGTGCATATTCTTTGATGTTATTTTTTAAATTTCCAAAACCGCTGATAAATTCAAATTCCAGATTTTTTCCGGTAAATTTACTAAGCCAGTTGGGAATTTTATGCCTTCCTATATCATCGCAGCTCACATGATGTGTACAGCTTTCCAGAATTAAAATTTTATCTCCTTCTTTTAGATGAGATATTTTAGGTGTGCCAGCAAGATAGGCTTCAAAATTTCCGCGCAAACGTGCAAATAAAATACTGAAGCCAGTAAGAGGAATTTCTTTTGGAACTATTTTATCAATTTTCGCAAATGCCTGGCTGTCGGTAATGACAATCCGTGGTTTAATTTTTGTTTTTAAAAAATCTTCTAGCTCTGTTTCCTTAAGAACTACATTAATGCAATTATGATCCAGCACATCTCGAATGGCCATTACCTGTGGTAAAATCATTCTTCCATCCGGAGCTTCGCTGTCAATAGGTGTTACAAGTATAACAATATCTTTGTCATTGATCAATCCATCAAATAAGGCAATGTTCTGATATGAAGTCTGAGGTATTGTTAATTTCAGCAAGCCAACAACAGCATCCATATTCTCATTTTCGACAGAACTGAAGTCCAAAACATCTGCCTTACAAATAAAGTCTATTTCTTTCAAAGTAGATTTCTGAAGAGTTTGAATATCTTTTTTATTATGAATAATTAAAAAGGGTATTTCATACTCATTAAACATGCGGATCAGGTTGATTTCGTATTCTCCGAAATTATTTTCAGCTATTAAAAGTACTGCACAATCAACAATTTTAACAAGCTCCATTGTTTTACGAATCCTTTTTTCACCCAGAGCCCCGATATCATCAATACCGGCAGTATCTACAATAATTGCAGGACCAATTCCAAAAATTTCAATGGATTTTTTTACAGGATCAGTTGTAGTCCCGGCAACATCAGATACTATAGCAACCTCAGAACCAGTAATTACATTGATAAAAGAACTTTTTCCGACATTTCTCCGACCGAAAATTCCTATATGTGGTTTTTGATCTTTTCCTTTGGGCATAGTAGTATATTTATTATTATTGACTGTATCATCGCCCCATGGGGCGATGTTACGGTCATATCATGGGGCGATGTTACGGTCATATCATGGAACGATTCTACAGGCTACAAATTTATCAAAAGAAAATTCAAAAATTTGCAACATAAATGGAATTATTTTATATTTGAAGCTATTTAACATAGCAATTTTCTTATTTTAACTTATTATAAGCCCAATAACCATTTAACATTTTCATTTATGAAAATCAAAGGAACTGCTGTAAGATCAATAAATGACTTTATCCGTAAACGCTTTCCTGAAGAATATGAAAAGTGGATAAGCTCCCTACCGGAAAGCTCCAGATATATTTTTCAAAACCCTATTTTTGTAACTAATTGGTATCCGCTCAATGAAGCCTGCATAATTCCTACAGAAACTGCTGCAAAATTGTTTTTTGAAAATGACGTTATAAAAGCAGGATATGAATCGGGTAAGTACAGTGCCGAGTCTGCACTAAATGGAATTTATAAGATTTTCATAAAAGTATCATCCCCAAATTTTATTATTAAGAGAGCAGGTATTGTTTTCGGTTCTTATTTTGAACCCAGCAATATTACTGTTGTTGAGAATCTATCAAAAAGTGCGGTTGTTCATATTTCTAATTTTCCGGAAATGAATATTGTTGTTGAACAAAGAATTCATGGCTGGATGTTTCAGGCAATTACTATGGCTGGGGCTAAAAATCTTAAAATAGGTATAACACAATCTTTGACAAAAGGAAATGAAGTAACAGAGTACATTATTAATTGGGATTAAAAACATTGAAATGGTAAACAAAGAATTAATTAAAATCATTGATGTTGATAAGGAAAAATGTGTAAACTGCCATGTTTGCATTAATGCATGCCCTGTAAAATATTGTAATGACGGTAGCGGAGAATCCGTTACTGTAAACAAAAATCTCTGCATCGCTTGCGGGCACTGCCTTTCTGCATGTACGCACGATGCCCGTTATTATTTTGATGATTTCGACCTTTTTATGAGTGATTTAAAAAAGGGAGAGAAAATTGCTTTAATTGTCGCACCATCTGTTGCTGCAAATTTTCCGGGAAAATTTTTACAGTTAAATGGATGGTTTAAAAGTATTGGAGTGGATGTTATTTTTGATGTCAGTTTTGGCGCAGAACTTACAGTTCCGTCTTATATCAATCATATTAAAAAAAATAATCCCCAGACTGTAATTGCACAACCTTGTGCTGCAATTGTTACCTATATTGAAATTTTCAAACCTGAATTGATCAGTTTTCTTGCACCTGCTGATAGCCCCATGCTGCATACCATAAAAATGATTAAAACTTTTTACGAAGCATACAAAAACCACAAAATTGCTGTTATTTCTCCCTGTCTTGCCAAGAAAAGAGAATTTGAAGAAACTGGTTTGGGTGAATACAATGTGTCTTATAAGTCTATTGATAAATATTTGAAAAATAATAATATCTCTTTAAATAAATTTGATAAAGTTGATTACGATAATCCACCTGCTGAAAGAGCTGTCCTATTTTCCAGTCCTGGTGGTTTATTACAAACAGCAGAACGCTGGATTCCAGAAATTAGAAATAAAACGAGAAAAATTGAAGGAATTCATACTATTTATGACTATTTGGACAATCTTCCCAGAATGATTCTGGAACGAAAATCTCCCTTGTTAGTGGATTGTCTGAATTGCGAAAAAGGGTGCAATGGAGGACCTCTTACTCTTGCTAAGGATAAACCTGTTGATGAAATTGAATATTATATAAGCAAGAGAAATGAAGATATGCGGCAATATTATTCGAATCTCTCTTCTAAGGAAAATAAAGAAAATGTAAAATTAATTGAAGAAGAAATTAATAAATACTGGAAAGAAGGTCTCTATGACAGGGAATATGAAAATCTTTCTGAAAATTTTAATTTAGATACACCAAACCCTTATGAACTTCAGGAAATTTATCGCAAAATGCATAAATATACTGAGGCTGATATTTATAATTGTTCCTCTTGTGGTTATGGGCGATGTGATAAAATGGCATTTGCTATTTTTAATGGTTTGAACAGACCTGAAAATTGTCATTTTTACTTGTCATCAGAAGGTGAAATTGCGCATCGTGAAACAGAAGAGAGTCAGAAACATTTGCAGAATATTCTGAATACTATGATTGAGGGATTTCTTCAAATTGATAATAAAGTCAGACTGGTTGATGTAAACCCAGCACTTAAACAATTACTCAAAATAGATTCTTTTGAAGGAAAAACACTGTACGACTTTTTAAACGAAGACAATAAGAAAATTTTGAGTCAACAGATTGCTCTGCGCTCACAAAATAAAAACAGTACCTATGAATTAATGCTTACTGCCTCAGATGGCAACGAAGTATATTGTATTGTTAATGCTACTCCGCTTTTTGATAAACAAGGCGAAAAATCCGGATCATTCGCTATTTTAACAGATATTACAGATCGCAGAAAAGCAGAGATAGAACTTCAGAATTCACGGGATGAACTCGAAAGACGAGTTATAGAGCGAACACAGGAGTTATCTGAAATGGTTGAAGAATTAAAAGTTTCTAATGATGTGATTGAAACATATAATCTGGAACTTGAAAATCTATCCATTGTTGCCAGCAAAACATACAATGGCGTTTTGATTATGGATCATGCCGGTATTCTTGAATGGTATAATCATGGCTATACGAACATGTTTGGCTATTCTTATGATGAGTATTTAATTAACAAGGGAAAAAGTTTTACAACAATTCTTACAGATCATTCTGCATCAGAAGCACTTGTTAAATGTACTTCAACAAAGCAAACGCTTATTTTCGAATCCCCCTGCCCTACAAAAAACAGAAGTTTTATCTGGGCACAAATTACCCTGACTCCGATTCTTGATGACGCAGGAGACATAACAAAGCTTGTTGCAATCTGTTCAGATATATCCGAACTAAAAGCGGCAGAAGAGGAAATTCATGTTCAGAACGAAGAAATAACTGCACAAAGAGATTCTATTGAAGAAAGGGCAAGAGAACTAACAGAAGCACTGGATCAGTTACAGAAATCGCAGGAAAAACTAATTGAATCTGAAAAAATGGTCGCACTGGGTCAATTGATTTCTGGCGTTGCACATGAAATTAATACACCACTGGGTGCAATCCGTTCGTCTGTTGGAAATATATCAAACACCCTACAGCAAATACTTACAAAATTGCCCGATTTTTTCAGAATGATAACAGAGACTGAAAAAAACGATTTCTTCATGCTTCTTGAAAAATCTATAGAAAATAAACCTGCACTGACATCAAAAGAAGAAAGGACACATAAAAGAAAACTTGTCCATATTCTGGAAGAAAATAATATTTCAACCCCTGATGAATTTGCCGACACATTAGTAGACATGTGTATTTATGAAGATATTACTCCTTTCTTTGAGCTTTTGAAATCTAAAGAAAGTATTCAAATATTACAGATGGCATACAAACTTTCAGGATTGTTGCGAAGCAGCCAGACCATTAATACTGCAGCAGACAGGGCGAGTAAAATTGTTTTCGCATTAAAAAACTTTGCGCATTACGACAACTCTGGAGAGATGATCAAATCAGATATTATTAATGGCATTGAAACAATCCTTACTCTTTACTATAACCAATTAAAACATGGTGTTACAGTTGTAAGAAATTATGAGGAAATTCCAATGATATTATGCTACCCCGATGAGCTCAATCAGGTCTGGACAAATTTGATTCACAATGCGCTTCAGGCGATGGAAAATAAAGGAACATTAACCATTGACGTTTACATTAAAAATGATAATCTTATTGTAAGTTTTACCGATTCTGGAAAAGGTATTCCTCCAGAAATACAGAACAAAATATTTAACCCGTTTTTTACAACAAAACCTCAGGGAGAAGGTAGTGGGCTTGGCTTAGATATCGTACGACGAATAGTAGAAAAACATAAAGGAACGATTTCTTTTAACAGCGAACCAGGGAAAACAACATTTACAACAATCATGAGTGTTAATTAAAAAAACAATTTATGTCAAAAAATGTAATTTTGTGTGTTGATGATGAAAAAATAATTCTAGATAGTCTGAAAACACAATTAAAAGAAAAATTTGGAAATGATTTTTCGTATGAAACTGCAGAGAATGCAAATGATGCAGAAGAAGTGCTGAATGAGCTTACTACAGAAGGATGCAATGTTCTTATTATTGTTTCAGATTGGCTTATGCCAGGGATTAAGGGGGATGAATTTCTGATTAATATTCATAAGAAATTTCCCGGCATTGTTAAAATAATGCTAACAGGACAGGCAAAAGAAGAAGCTATAGAACGTGCAGTAAAAGAAGCAAATCTGCATAAATGCCTACATAAGCCATGGACAGCAGATGAATTATTTGAAACAATAAAAAGCGGTATTCATAAATTATGAAAAAGAAATCTGTAATTCTCTGTATTGATGATGAAAAAATGGTTCTCAATAGTTTGAAAATTGAACTAAAGGAGAACTTCGGAGAACATCATAATATTGAATTAACTGAAAACCCGGAAGAGGCTGTAGAGATTTTCAACGAGCTTGTAGAAAGCGGTGTTGAAATACCCTTAATTATTTCTGATTATGTGATGCCAAATATTAAGGGCGATGAATTGCTTAAACGATTTCATGAAATTTCTCCAAAAACTCTAAAAATAATGCTGACAGGGCAAGCCACTACTGAAGGGGTTACCAATGCAGTAAACTGGGCGCGTCTTTACAGGTATATTTCCAAACCTTGGGTTGCTGAAGATCTTGCAATGACCGTGCGTGAAGCAATCAAGAGTTATTTTCAAGATCAAAAACTTGAAAAACAAAATGAAGAATTAAAACAAATCAATGAAGAACTAGAACAACGCGTTTACGACCGAACTCTCGAAATTTCAGAAAAAAATATCATTCTTGAAATTCAAAAAAATGAATTAGGGATAAGAAATAAAAATATAACAGACAGCATTATTGCTGCAAAGCGCATACAACAAGCATTGCTCCCTTCAGAAAATATTTTAAAAACTTATTTCTCCGACTATTTTATATTTTTTAAACCAAAAGACATTGTCAGTGGAGATTTCTACTGGGTAAGGCAATTTGAATCTTTAATCATAATTGCTGTTGCAGATTGTACAGGACACGGAGTACCCGGAGCGTTGATGAGTATTTTAGGAATTTCATCTTTAAATGAAATAATCAACAATTATTCCGATGAAGAGATACGACAGATAAAAGCCTGCGACATTTTAAACAGGTTAAAAGAAAAAATCATCAGTGCCTTTATGCACACGAATAAAGCGAATGAAAATAAAGAAGGCATGGACATTGCCTTGTGCATTATTGATTTGAATAAAAATTCGCTTCAATATGCAGGTGCTTTTAATCCTCTTTGTATTGTTAGGTTTGATGATTATGCTTCAGGTAGTTTTCATGAAGTTGTTGCCGATAAAATGCCGGTAGGTTATCATACTGATGAAAAAACAAATTTCAAAAACAATATTATTTCTTTGTCTAAAGGCGATATAATATATCTTTTTTCTGATGGCTATGCAGATCAGTTTGGGGGCGCTTACAATAAAAAGTTTATGAAAAAGAAATTCAGAGAGCTTCTTTCATTTATTTCGAATAAACCCCTAAATGAACAACAAGAGATTCTTGAACTTACTTTGACTGAATGGATGGGAGAATTTCCTCAGATTGATGATATTCTTGTTACCGGGATAAGGCTCTAATTAATAATACAAATCCCGTTTTCCCTGTTTTAATAATTCCAATTTATTTTTTAAACCCGATTTTATTTCGTCATTTAACTGCTCAATATTTTTTTCAATTACATGCCAGCCTTTATTTTTTGTAGCTTCTGGAGCATAGTCCAGCAGATATTCTGCGAGCGTAAGAATTGCATTGGGAGTACAATAGCGTTTTATAAACCCAGGTACTGAAAACTCCATAAAATGTTCTCCTGTTCTTCCCAAGCGATAACAAGCGGTACAAAAAGAAGGTAACATGTCTTGTTGGAGCAACTCATCAATGATTTCATTCAATGACCTGTCATCGTTAATACGAAATTGTCCTTTGTTTAAGTTCTGTTCCTGATTTAAATTTTTTGAATAGCTTCCCAATTCAAGTTTTGTTCCACCATCAATTTGTGAAACGCCAAATTGTATGACTTCATTTCTGAGTTTTGCAGGTTCACGCGCTGTAAGAATCATCCCTGTATAAGGAACTGCAAGCCTTAAAATGGCAATCAGCTTAATAAAATCCTCATCTCTTACAAAATATTTTTCTCCCATTTGAAGCATTGAAGCGTCTTTAATTCTTGGAAATGAAATTGTATGCGGACCCACATTGTAACATGCTTCCAGATGATTCGAATGTCGTACCAATGCTAAAACTTCATATCTCCAATCGTATAATCCAAACAATGCGCCAATCCCGACATCATCCAGACCAGCTTCCTGAGCACGGTCAAGAGCTGTTAATCTGTAAGAAAAATCTGCTTTTTTTCCACGCAGGTGATAGGTTTTGTATGCCTCCGAATTATAGGTTTCCTGAAAAATCTGATATGTGCCAATACCTGATTCTTTGATAATTTTAAAACCATCAATATCCAAAGGTGCTGCATTGATATTTACACGCCTGATTTCTCCATTATTTTTTTTAACAGAATAGGCTAATTTAACAGTGTGTACAATGTATTCCGGGTTGTATTGTTCGTGATCTCCATAAACCAAGACAAGGCGCTTTTGTCCATTATCTTCAAGCGCTTTAATTTCATTCACAATTTCTTCATCATTGAGTGTTTTTCTCTCAGCATTTGTGTTAGAAGACCTAAACCCGCAATACGTGCAATTATTTGAACATTTATTTCCGATATAAAGGGGCGCAAAAAGAACAATTCTGTTTCCGTAAATTGTACGTTTTAACTCGCGTGCGCCTTCTTTGATTTCATTAATTAATTCTGGATCTGTAGCATTAATAAGCACTGCAACTTCTTCAAGGGTTAAGCGTTTTTTGGAAAGAGATTTTGTGATAATTTCTCTTACTCTTTCTTTGCTTGATTTTGTTGTATTTATATATTCCCATATTTCTTCCGGATCAATGAATGGTCTCATTGCTTCATCGGCAATTTTATATTTTTCAGGTGTGAATTTCATAGGATTTTCTTGTGGCAATTAAGAGATTGTTTGATTTTATATGGGGAGAGATATAGTAAATATACTTCCCTCTCCCGGTTTACTTGAGACATCAATTTTTCCATTGTACAATTCTACTATTTTTTTTACAATTGAAAGCCCGAGACCTGTTCCGGAAATGTTACGTGTGTTTACATTTTTTATTCTTACAAAATCATGAAACAATTTTGCAAGATCATCTGTACTCATTCCAATACCTGTATCTTCAACTACAATATTAATAAAAGAATCTTGATCTTTTACATTTATATTAACATGTCCTCCTTCTTTATTGTATTTAATAGCATTTGAGATCAGATTATTAAAAATAATTTCGATTTCTTGCCTGTCTGCCTTTAGTCTCAATGATTCCGGAGCATCGAAATACAATTTTACATTTTTTTGTAATGCAAGCGGTTCTAATGTATCAATAGAAAATTTTGCAATTTCGTAAATATCTACTTCTGCCAACTCACGGGTTTTTTCTCCAGATTCAATTTTCGTCAAATCCAGTAAATCGCTTATCAGATGCCGCATTCCCTTCATTCGTATCAAAGAACGATCAATCATCTCCATATAATCTTCAACATTATCTCCTACCTGTTTTTCCTGTAACATACGCAGGTAGCCTTCTACAGCATTAATTGGAGACTTCAATTCATGAGACAAAACAGAAAGAAACTGAAATTTTACCTGCTTGTCTTCATCATTCATTTTTTGTGTCATCCTTTTAAGAAAAAGATGCTTTGTAATGCCTTCCATAGCAGCTTTCAGTTCCGTTGGAGTAAATGGTTTCGGAACAAAATTATAGGCTCCATTTTTTGTTGATTTAACTGCAAGTTCAAGCGAGGCATAGCTTGTAATCATCATCACCATAGCATCGTACTTGTTTTTGTTGATATACTCAAGCACTTCCACTCCCTCAATACCGGGCAGTTTATTATCAAGGAGAATAATATCCATCTGCTCTTTGTTTATGATTTCAATTGCTTCCTCCCCTGTAGCAGCTTCAATCAGGTCGAAACAAAAATCTTCATCCATAAAGGGAAATCCCACACTGAAATTTTTTAGTATCCTTATGATTCCTGAACGGATTCCGGGTTCATCGTCTACTACTAATACTTTGAGCTTTTTCATAATTGTAGAATTTTAATATTATTTGTTGCAGGTTGTTTGTTGTTGCAGGTTGTTTGTTGCATTTCGACACTTCGGCAAACTCAGTGTGGCGCTCCGCTCAATGCCCAACCTGTAACTTGTAACTTGCAACTTGCAACAGGATATCATCTATTATATACTTCTTTTTATAGTTTCAATAATTTATTAATTTCTTTGTGCAGTTGATCCTTTCGGATACCTTTCTCCATATACGTGTCGGCTTTTATCCACTGCCGTTCATTTTGGGAGTCTAAACCAAAAACAAGACCTGTTTCTGCTGTTACTGCTGTTGCGATAATAACAGGAACATCAGGGTATTTTTTCTTGAGCTTATAGCTTAGAATAAAACCACTGTCTTTGTTATCCATCATTAAGTCGAAAATGGCAAGATCAGGTTTATTTTTTTCAAGATAATCCTCTGCCTCCTTCTGACTTTGAACAGAGCAAACATTAAATCCGAAGCTCTTCACATTTGCTTCCATCACACTGAGCTGATCGGTATCGTCGTCAGCGATCAGTATTATTTTTTCTTTTGTTTTCATATACTTTGTATTACAAGATTACTACTATGGGACTGTATCATCGCCCCATGGGGCGATGTTACGGTCTCATATGGCGATGTTACAATCCCATGGGACGATGTTACAGTCTAGTGGGTATTTTTATTTTAAAACTTGTTCCTGTTTGTCCGCATTGAGGGTCACAATTTGATGTTATATTTATATCTCCTTTATGCATTTTTACAATTCCATAGCAAGTGGGAAGACCTAATCCTGTTCCTTTTCCTGGAGATTTTGTTGTGAAAAACGGTGTGAAAATCTTATCCATATTTTCTTTAGAGATTCCGGTTCCGGTATCGCTGATTGTAAAAATCACAGTATTGTTTTCCTGCTCAATTTTAATTTTCAGTATTCCCCCATCGGGCATTGCCTCAATTGAATTTTTGATAAGATTCGATAATACCTGTACCATTTGTTCTTTATCGAGTTCTGCTCCTGAATTGCTCAAAATAATTTCTTTTTCGAGTTTAATATTTTGGGGGATTATTATTGCATGAAGACTTGTGTTGATCAATTCATTCAAATCTACAGGTTCATATTTTACCTGATTGTTTCGTGCAAAATTTAACAAACCTCCCACGATATTTTTGCATCTCCCGGCTTGTTCTGCTATTAGCTGTAAGTCTTTTTTTGTTTGTGAGTCAATGGGACATTCTTCTAATAAAATATTGCTATACATAATAACAACACCCAGCGGATTGTTGAGTTCATGAGCGATACCGGCAGACAATTGTCCCATGTGTGCAAGCTTTTCTGATTGCTTAAGTGCCTGCTGAATGGAAACAAGCTTTTCATTTGAAACCGCAAGTTCTTTAACAGAATTATGAAGTTTGCTTATTGTAAAAGGTAGGCACATTTCATTTTCAGCAAGACCCTTGTGAATAGCTAAGGCATGTTCAAAGCAGGTATCATAACCACACGCCCCACAATTCAGGTGGTCTTCTTTTGTATATTTCCCCATCTCTTTGAGGATTTTTTCAAGTTCCTCAGATGTTGCAATTAAAATGCGCTGGTCGTTTTCTTTAAACTCTTGTGACAAATCCAATGAATAATATTTTTCGACATCCTGCCTCCATCCGCATAAATCAGCATTTTTTAATTTGTTATAAACATAATTTCTTATTGCTGCTCTTTTTGAATAACGGTCGTTTTGAGATGACATTCCAACACCCATGATACATCCTTCGCAACAAAGCAATTCTATATGTTGCGACTTTATCAGTCCTGCATCAAATTCTTTTATTGCATCTGCAAAACGAACGCGTCCGTCTGCGACAATTATATCTCCTTCCAGAATACTATCCTCCAGATCTACTGTTTGCAACAAACCCCTTGAAACGGGAAAAATAGCGCCTTTTCCTCCAACCGGAGAATTGAATTCAAGAGGACTTGTGTTTTCATAATTTATGCCAAGCCGTGTAAATAACTGGCGAAGTTCACGGAAAGTAAGCACTTCATTGATTTCATCCGATTCTTCTTTTTTTGCAATACAGGGACCAATAAAAACAACGGGTGTTTCTTTTCCGTATTTTTTCCGAATTACTTTCGCTGTTGCAATCATTGGCGAAACATAAGGAACCAGATTTTTAACAAGGTGCGGATAATATTTTTCTACAAAATTTACAATAGCAGGACAGTCGGATGAAATAAAGTGCATACCCGATTCGCTTTGTATGAACTCTCTGTATTTACGAGCAACAAGATCGGCACCAAAAGCAACTTCATGCACCCATTCAAACCCAATTGCTTTTATCATTCCCACAAGAATTCTGTAATCATCGAATTCGATAAATTCAGCAGGAAAACTTGGTGCAATGCACACGGCAACTTTTTCTCCTTTTTGAATTAAGGCAAGGACACTGTCTACAGAATTATAAAAAACCTTAGCATCCTGACTGCAAACTTTAACGCAATTGCCGCATCCAATACAACGAGTTTCTATTACCTGAGCCTGTCCGTTTTCAATTTTGATTGCTTTAGCAGGACATTCCCGAACACAGGTATAGCATATTTTACAACGTTCTTTTATCGTTGAAACAAGAGGTGATATGTTGACTTTTCTTGACATAAAAATTTATTATTGTTGTAGCATCGCCCCATGGGGCGATGTTACAATAATACAATACGTTTTTTATAACATGTGTGTAATAATTTATGGCTCAAATGTCCATTGGGTTTGCCGAGAAATTTCTGATACAGTTCTAATATCTGAGGATTTTTATGAGATACCCTGAGTGCTTCATTTTTGTCAATTTCATACAATGCTTTAATGCGGGCATAAATAGAATTTTTATCTGCTCCTATATGTTGTCCTCCACCTGCAATGCATCCTCCGGGGCAGCTCATCACTTCAACGAAATGAATATCTTTTCTTCCTTCAGATATTTCTTTAAGTAAAGAAGCTGCGTTACCAAGACCATTGACAACTGCTACTCCCAGCTCAAGAGAATCTATCTTGATTTTTGAATGTTTAACACCGCTTAAACCGCGCACTTCTTCAAATTCAAGTTTTTCAAGTTCGTTCCCTGTAATCATAGAATAGGCAGTACGTAATGCAGCTTCCATTACACCCCCGGTGGCGCCAAAAATTTTACCAGCAGAAGATCTTGTTCCCAGAGGAGAATCTGTATCTTCCGGTTCTAAATTTTTAAAATCAATACCATAAAGGCGAATTAATTTTCCCAATTCACGAGTGGTTAAAACAGCGTCTACGTCTGATATTCCTTCCTGTGTCATTTCTTCACGTTGTGCTTCAAATTTTTTAGCAGTACATGGCATGAGTGAAACTGAAAATATTTTTTCAGGTTTTATATTTTCAATTTTAGAATAATAATGTTTAATTATTGAACCCATCATTTGCTGAGGAGATTTGCAGGTTGAAACATTCGACAGCATTTCAGGCCAGAATTCTTCAACGTATTTAACCCATGCAGGACAACAGCTTGTAAACATTGGTATCGGATCACTGTTTTTTGTGATTCGTTCAATTAATTCTGTCGCTTCTTCCATAATGGTTAAATCGGCAGTAAAACTAGTATCGAAAACCCTGTTGAAGCCCACTTTCCGCAATGCTGCATTCAAAATACCATTCATATCTTTTTCGGGTTCCAGTCCGAATTCTTCAGCAATAGATACCGTAATAGCCGGAGCATATTGAGCGACGACTGTTAATTCAGGATTTTGCAATGCTTCTATTACAATACTGAGATGAGATTTTTCTGCAATGGCTCCTGTAGGGCAAACCATGAGACACTGACCACAGTTTACACAAGAAGAAGTATTCAGTCCCTTATTAAAAGCAGGTGCTACAATTGTTTTACTCCCTCGCAAAATAAAGTCAATCGCAGAGACGCCAATTGTTTCTTCGCAAACTCTTACGCAGCGTCCACAAAGAATACATTTATCCGGGTCGCAAACAATACTTTGTCCGGAATAATCTATGCTATGATTATTCTTTACTCCTGTTATTCTTCTATGTCTTACATCCAGCTCATCAGACAAATTTTGTAATTCACAGTTTTTATTCCGTACACAATACAAACAATCGTCGGGGTGGTTTGAAAGAAGCAATTCGACAATGGTTTTCCGGGCATTGATAACTCTCGGAGAATGACTAAGTAGTTCCATTCCATCTTCAACAGGATAAGAACAGGATGTAATGAGCCTACCACTGTTTACATGTTCTACAAGGCACATTCTGCACGCTCCAGCCGGAAACTTATCCTTCATATAACACAGTGTTGGAATTTTAATTCCATTTCTTTCGAGCACATCAAGGATCATTTCGCCTTTTTCTGCCTGAACAGGTTTGGTATTTATTTTTATATTTAGTTTCATATTATTATTATTATTATCTGTAGAATCGCCCCATGGAGCAATTTTACAGTAGATTACATGGGGCGATTTTACAGTAGATTACATGGGACGATTTTACAGTAGATTATATTATGAAAATGTTATTGCATTGAATTTACAAGTTTCAGCGCAAGCACCACAGCCGATACATTTATTTTCAACAATCACATGCGGACTTTTCTTACTTCCTATAATAGCTCCTGTTGGGCACTTCTTCAGGCATGCCATACAACCGGTACATACTTCCGGATTAATAAAAAATTTACGCAATTCTGTGCATACTTTTGCTCTGCAAACTCTTTCAAAAATATGTTCTTCATATTCGTGCCGGAACCATTTAATGGTGCTGAGTACAGGATTCGGCGCAGATTGTCCAAGTCCACAAAGAGAAGTCTCTTTAATTACACCGCCCAGTTTTTCAAGCATGATGACTCCCTGAAAACGCTCCAATGCCTTGCTATTTTCAGTTGACGGTTTTTGGGTTATGCTTTCAAGAATTTCTAACATTCGTTTTGTTCCTTCGCGGCAGGGAATACATTTCCCACAACTTTCGCGCTGAATAAAATCCATGAAAAATTTCGCGATATCAACCATACAGGTGCCTTCATCCATAACAACCAAGCCACCAGAACCCATCATGGCTCCAACACTTTTCAACGATTCATAGTCAATTAAAATGTCGAGGTTCTCTTCAGTAATACAACCACCAGAAGGTCCTCCAATCTGCACTGCTTTAAATTTTTTTCCATCTTTAATACCACCGGCAATAGTGAAAATTATTTCTCTAAGCGTAGTTCCCATTGCAACTTCAACCAAACCTGTTTTTGCAATTTTTCCAGATAATGCAAAAACTTTAGTGCCCTTGCTGTTTTGAGTTCCGATTGCGGAATACCAGTCTGCTCCATTTTTCATAATAGCAGCGACATTAGCGAATGACTCCACATTATTTATTACAGTTGGTTTTCCGAATAAACCGCTTACAGAAGGATAAGGCGGTCTGGGTTTCGGTGTACCCCTCTTTCCTTCAATACTGTGCATTAAAGCTGTTTCTTCCCCACAAACAAATGCGCCTGCACCCATTTTAATTTTCAGATCAAAATCAAAACCAGTATTAAGAATATTTTCGCCAAGCAAGCCATAATCCTTTGCCTGCGCTATTGCTTTTTTTAATCTTTCAATAGCAAGGGGATATTCAGCACGTATGTATACATACCCGTTATTTGCACCAATTCCGTAAGCGCCGATAATCATCCCTTCAATGAGTCTGTGCGGGTCGCCCTCTATAACAGCGCGATCCATGAAAGCACCGGGATCTCCTTCGTCGGCATTGCATATTAAATATTTTTGTATCTGTTTTTCAAACAATGCAAGTTTCCATTTTTTCCCTGTAGGAAAACCAGCCCCTCCTCTGCCCCGTAAACCGCTTTTTTCAACAGTTTCACATACCTGAGCCGGAGATTGTAATTTCAGCGTTTTATATAAAGAGGTATAACCACCATTTGCAATATATTCTTCAATACTGGTTGGGTCAATAATTCCACAATTTTGCAGTACAATGCGTTTCTGTTTTGAAAAAAATGGATGCTCATCAAGATATGCAACATCTTTCCATGCTTCACCATGCGCTGCACGGAATTGCCCCAAAACACAATCAGATGGAACATTGTTTGCGAAAATAGTGTTAAAAATATCTTCAACTTTTTCAGCATTTACTTTTTCAAAAGAGATTCTTTTTTTTCCGGGGATTGAAATATCAACAATAGGTTCCGAAGAACATAGTCCGATGCACCCCGTTTCAATAATTTCTGCATTTAATTTTTTTTTCGAAAAATACTTTTTAATTGCCCGGATTGTCTTATCAGCACCTGCGCCTAAACCACATGTACCGGCACCGACAAATATCTGAATGGTATCAATATTTTCTCTTTTTAAAAGCGACATTACGTCATGAAGCAGCACTTCATCGTTGTTTGTATTATTATCTGTAAGTGTCCGTACTAACAGATCTTTTATCGTATTTTGTTCAAAAATTTTCATGATAACTCCTCCCTGTTTCTATACGATTCGACAATTTCTTTTAAGCTATCTACAGTTACTTTTGCATGAAATTCTCCATTTATTGCAATTACAGGAGCAAGACCGCATGCGCCAATACAAGCGACAACCTCTATACTGAATAAGTTATCTCTGGATGTTTGCCCTGCTTTAATTTTCAGATATTTTTCAAGTTCATTAAGAACAGTGGATGAACCCAACACATGACAAGCAGTACCCCTGCACACCTGAATATTGTATTTCCCTTTGGGTTGAAAGCGAAACTGGTTGTAAAATGTTGCAACTCCATAAATTTTACTGGTAGGAAGATGCAGATGGTTTCCCACTTCTACTATTGCTGTTTCTGACAGAAACCCTTCTGCTTCCTGAATTTCCTGAAGTATAGGAATAAGGCTGTCGTGGCAGGCATTTTTATATTCTTTCAATATTAAATCTACTTTTTCCATTTCATTACTTTTTAAGGCTAGATTTAAAAACTTCCCTTTAACGGACGTTTGAAGCAATCTGATAATATAAACCAGATTGCTTCTTAAATCCACATTGTTAATTTTTTAATTTTTCCGTGCTGTCAAAACTTTTTCAATTTCCGGTAATATTTTGCCGGGATCAACGGGTTTTGCAACAAATCCATCTACCGGAAACCAAACGGTTTTTCCTTTTTCTGACAAATAATCTATTCCTGCTTTTCCAGTAATAATGTCCTTTACGAGTAAAACATGCAGGTCTTTAAATCCTGGATTTTTTCTGAACTCACGAGCCATTTCCTGAACATCAGGGCGTGTGGTAATAAGCACTTCAATAGAAGTCTGCATCAGTACCGGCATGTTTTTCAACTCGGGATCTTCAGTGATTTCTTTAGCTAGTTCAAAGCCTTCATAATGCGTAGTCATCATTACATCAAGAATAGCGAGATCGGGGTTTTCTTCCCTGATTTTTTTCATGCCTTCTTCTTTGTTCATGGCTGTAATAACTTCGTATCCTTTTTTACTAAGGATTGTTTCGATTACCGTGATAACATCAATATCGTCATCTACGATTAAAATTTTTGTGGTTTTCATAGCTGTAAAATTTAAATTATTTGAATATTCATTAAAATGTAAAGGGAAAAACAACTTTCCCTCAATTACAAGATGTATAGCCCTTTTTATTATTTTTTTTTCTGAATTTTTTGGAAGAAAACAATGGACACCCGTTTTAGCTATTTTTGACAGTACCTCATTATCATTAAACATTGTCAGAACAATTATTTTAATGTCGGGATATGTTTTTTGTATTTTCTTTATGGATTCGAATCCTTGTGTTCCGCATATTTCAATGTCGAGTAATATTATATGTGTGTTAATTTTTTTCAATACTTCGAGAAGTTCAAAACCATCTGAAACTTCAGCAACAATGTTTAACTCTTTCATTTTTCCGAGAACCATTTTTAATCCTTCCCTAAAAATTTCGTGGTCTTCCGCAATGATTATATTTGTTGTTTCACTTTTCATTTTTTCAATTGAACTTCTGAGACAAAAGTACATTGTCGCCATACCTCTTTGAAAGGGTATTTTGTAGGGATTTTTATCAGTACTTTTAGGAATGTTATACAACAAAAACCAGTACTTTTACGCAATGTATTTTGCGTTTTCAGGAAAGAAAAAGCCGAAAAATAATTTTGTGCAAATAAAAAAAAGCAGTATATTTGCAATCCTTAAAACGGAGGATGTAGCTCAGTTGGTTAGAGCATCAGATTGTGGTTCTGAGGGTCGGGGGTTCGAGCCCCCTCTTCCTCCCAAAAAAAAAGACACTTGAAAAGTGTCTTTTTTTTTGGCTAAAGGTTACGCTGTACCACTGAGGAAGAAGGAAGCCCCATCTTCTTTAAAAAAAATCTTCTCCTGAAAAAAAACTCATCGCCGTTTTTTTAATAATTTTCTTTATTTTTTAACTATTTTTAAAGCGTCAAAAGTAGCTTCCAGTATTGGTCCGCAGGAAATTTCTTTTCCGACTGCTTCTTTCATCCACACCTGAGGAATAAGGCGACCCTTCGTGTAAATACGCTGCACTTCTTCTGCAAAACTTTTCCCATGTATTTGTTTTTCTATCTGAAAATCTATAAGGTGACCGAGTGGATACGCTGATAAATATAAGGGGTAATCAATCATGTGTGAATAAATTGCCAAAATGGGTTCGTCTTTTGATCCAAAAACTTCTGCATAATATTTATTCCAAACATCTTTTGCAATAAGAATAACCTGTTCTTTCAATTGCGCAGGAGTAGCTTCAGGATTTTTGTACAGCCATTTCCACACATACATATCTACAAGTGAAACACCCATTATTTCGTAGCACGCCCAAAAATTATCGAGTGCCATCATGTGAAATTTATTAGGGTCATTGTCTTTAATTCCTAATAATTCCAGATCGCGTTTCTGAAAAATAAAAGCAAGAGCTTCTGTAAATGCGGTGTTTGGAACTCCGCGCATCATGTAAAAATCTACGTCCTGTAATGATAAGGTTTGTTCAACATTATGTCCGAATTCATGAATTGCAATATTATATCCTTTGTAATTCATTCCTTTTTCGGTAATACGTGTACGCAGCCGTGCTTTGTCTGATTTCATTTCTGCTCCCAGCGCATGCCCCGCTCCCCTTGATGCATCTACAGTAATGTGTGAACAGATTTGTTTTGCTTTCTCTTTGTTAAAGCCAAGTCTGACAAGAATTTCGGGCAAATCTTTTTCATAAGCATCTTTGTTCGGATATTTTTTCAAACAGGCATTGTCTAATATTTCGCCTGAAATAGTGCCACGCGCTTTGAATCCATCGTACCAAATATCGAATGGTTCAAGGTTTCTGCCAAGCCGTTGGCTTATAAATGCTCCAACTTGCTTTACCTGTGCGGAAGATAAAAGCTGAATAAAAATCTTCTCAACTTCTTCCTGTGATAATTCCATATCTCTGTTAAATTTCCGCTCAATCATTGTTGGGAAATTCGGGCAAAAAGCATCAACTTCTCTACCTGCTTTAAATAAATTCAACAGCTTCTCATAACGGGTATCTGGTTCGGGTTTAAATTTTATTTCTTTTCCATCTTTGAAAAGTCTGTTAGAAAAAGGATTCCACTTGTATTTATTACTATTTATAACGCTTTCAGGTATAGTTTGTGCGATAATATTTTTCATAACCTGATACACCATTTTTTGCTTCACAAGTCCGTTTTCTTTATTGCTGTAATTTGATTTCAATTCATCACGCAAGCCCCAGTGTGTAATAAGTTTCATGTCTTCCGGGAAAAGAGTTTTATTCTGATCGTCCACAAGATTTCCCATGTAAATATTGTAATTCGATATATAAGAATCGGCATTGCTCATAGCCTCTCCCTCTTTCAACAATAATTCTGAAGGAATACGCGAAGCAAAAATATCACCGAGTCGCGCATAAGCCCATTGCCTTCTGTTCCATGAAGAAGCTGCCTCTGCTTTTTCTGCAAGTGAATAATAGGGGAAATTCAGCAACACAACAAATCCGATTTTATTATTGAAAAAATCCTCGGTCATGTGAGAAAATGGTTCATAACCGCCAAACAATTCATCAATGGGGAAGACTTCTCCGATTTCGAGATGCAGGGGGACTTTCAAATCTGTACTAATACGATTATAATAGCCGTAGAGCGATTCAAAATTTGATTCCAATCTTTTTGCTGTTTTTTCCAGAATATCATCTGACGCAATAAAATTGTTATGGCAAAATTCTGAAAAAACATCTTGCGATCCATCTTTTTCTGTCCAAAGCGCCACAAGCTGGGGAATACTTTTTTTGATGCGTAACTCATGCGCTGCACCAAATTTTTTCACAAGAGATGAAATAAGCGTATCTGTTACCTGAGTGGTAATGATTGTCTTGTTTTGATTTTTCATATTTAATGATTCGGATTTATTATTTTCGTTTTTGCACGACACTGAAAACAGAATCAACGCACTGATAAATACATAAGTTATTTTCATTGGAAATATTTTTTAATTTTTATTGTGTTCATTTTTTGTTAGGGAAAACGAAACTCCCCTGTCTGAAAATCTTCAATTAGAAACAAATCAGATGGAATAACCATTACTCCTTCAAATCTATCTCTTTCGGAACAAACATACTTGCATCGCCACCATATTTTATTACTTCACGTACTAATGTGGAAGTAATAGGTGTAAGCTCTGGGGTGGTTAGCAAAAAAATAGTTTCAATTTCAGGAGCAAGATAAAAATTTGTTTGGGCAATGCCGCGTTCGTATTCAAAATCTGCTGAAGTGCGTATGCCTCTCAAAATATAATTCGCATTAAATTTTCTGCATAAATCAACAGTCAGGCAATCGTATTTCTCCACGCTAACTTTAGCTTCGTCTTTAAAAATTTTACGTATCCATCCCATTCTTTTTTCAAGCGGAAACAAGCCATCGGGTTTCACAGAATTATATCCAATAGCGATAATAATTTTATCAAACATTGGAAGCGCTCTTTTTACGATAGATTCATGCCCTATTGTAAAAGGGTCAAAAGTACCGGGAAATAATACTATTTTATCCATTTGTTTGGTTTTATTTTTTTGCAATTTTTACAATTTCCTTGTGCCTGAAACAATCTGTAGTGTGGTCGTTTACCATTCCTGCTGCCTGCATAAAAGCATAACAAATAGTTGTTCCGACAAAACTGAATCCACGTTTTTTCAAGTCCTTGCTCATTGTATCGGATTCTAAAGTTGAGACAGGAATTTCTTTATGCGTTTTCCAGTTATTAAGAATGGTTTTTTCTTTTGTAAACTGCCATATATACGAATGAAAATTTCCGAATTCTTTCTGAACAGTAAGAAAAGCCTGAGCATTTTTTATGGTTGCACGAATTTTTAATTCGTTTCGTATTATACCGATATCCTGAAGCAGTTCCTGAATTTTTGATTCGTCAAATTTAACAATTTTTTTTGCGTTGAAATCGGCAAAAGCTTTTCTGAAATTTTCACGTTTGTATAAAATTGTTTTCCAGCTTAAGCCTGCCTGAAAAGAATCAAGAACTATAAATTCAAATAATTTATTGTCATCAAAAACAGGCACTCCCCATTCCTGATCGTGATATGCAATCATGAGAGTATCGTTCTGAGGCCAGAAGCATCGTTGTTCCATTTTTGTTTTGTTAATTATTAATTATTGGATGTTGGATGTTGAAAATTGATCATTAAATGGTTCGTATTAAGTTTTTATGCACGTTTGTGAATTTAAATTGATTCCGTTTTTTCCCTTTCTTTAATGAGAATTGAAGCCAAAATACTTATTATTAAAGTTGCTAAAATTATATAAAGAGAATATTTTGTTTCAAAGCCAATGTCGTCAAGAAAACTATGAAATAAAAGTTTTATGCCAATGAACACGAGCAAAAAAGAAATTCCGACTTTAAGAAATCTGAATAAATCGACCACTTTTGAGAGGAGGAAAAACAGCGAACGCAACCCGATTATTGCAAAAATATTAGAAAAAAAAACGATGTAGGGATCTGTAGTAATTGCAAAAATTGCAGGAATACTGTCGAAAGCAAAAATTAAATCTGTAAATTCCACTAATACTAAAACAATAAATAAAGGGGTAAAAAAATGTTTGCTGTTTATTTTAATAGAAAATTTCCCTTCAACATAATGTGGATGAATAGGAAGTCTTTTGGAAAGAAATTTCACTATTGAATGGTTCTGGGGGTCAATTTTTTCATTTTTATTACGACCGAGAAACATTTTAACACCGGAAAAAATTAAAAAACCACCAAAGAAATATAAAATAAATGCGAATTTCTGAATTAATGCAGCACCAACAAAAATGAATATAAACCTGAGAATTATCGCACCAAGCACACCCCAGAAAAGCACAGGTTTGTAATATTTTTCATTAACAGAAAAAGTGCTCAGGATCATCATTATCACAAAAACATTATCAATAGATAAAGAGTATTCCACCAGATAACCCGTAATAAATTCCATTGCAATTTTGCTTCTGTAAGCTTGTATGTCGCTTGCAAAATCTCCGGTAATGAGAAGTTTTTCGGCGTATTTTGACGTTACTTCTACAAGTTTTTCTGTATTCTCAATACCATGCAGCTTTTCACCGAAAAAATATAAAAGAAAATAAAACCCAAGAGCAAAAGATACCCAAATAGAAGTCCATAATATGGATTCTTTGAAAGAAACAACATGGCTGTTTCGCCCAACCACTTTCAGGTCGAAAAATAATATGCCCAGTATAAAAATACAGAAGCCAATAAATACTAAAGATTCTCCGGAAATCATATATGAATTTTTTGCAAAGTTAGGATTTTAAACAATACCTTATACATTGCTTTTATGATTTTTATTATAGGAGGGTAACAGGCATTAAAGAGTAAAGTACCCGTTGTGATTAGCTTTCATTTTGTACACTTCGACTGCCTGCACACACCTACAACACACGCTCAGTGTAAATCTTTGAAATATAATAACATTGTTATAAAACACATGTTGTTTGTCATTTTTAAGATAGAGAGAAAAAGGGGAGCGAGAAAAGGGTGTACTAAACAAAAAAAGACCTTCCAAATGGAAAGTCTTTTTAAATACTAATTTTTTTTTAATTTATTGTATCAATGTTACAGAGCCAACATGTTGATGTTCTACCCCTGAAATGTCTTTATAAACAACCTGCCAGGAAAAGACTCCTCCTTTTACAATATCTCTTTTACTGTCTTTAATTACGCCGTTCCATCCCTCATTCATATTTTTAGTTTGAAAAATAAGTCCGCCCCAACGGTCGTATATAGATAGGAGGAAACTTTTGGGGTCTATGCCGTGACCGTAAACGTTAAATATATCATTGATGCCATCTTTGTCAGGAGAGAATGCTGAGGGAGCAAAGAAGGTGTATTCATCCATTATCATTATGTTTGTCATTGACGTATCAAGGCAACCGTATTCGTTTTGCGCAGTGAGTACAACAGGGAACGTATTAACCGATTTGTACACGTGCTGTGGGCTGATGTATTGTGAAGAATCGCCATCGCCAAAAGACCAAAAATAATTTATCGCGCCTGTTGTGTAATTGTCGAAATAAACCAGAGGATTAATAATTTTTGTAACAATGGGTGAAGCCACAAAACGCACATCCGGAGTTGGGAATACTGTAATCATATCTGTAATAACTCTTGAGTTTGAGCAACCTTCTTTTGAGATAAGGGTAAGGCTGACATCGTATACGCCGGGTTCACGGAAAACATGGGTAGGATATTTATTTACAGATGTATTGTATTCGTCAATATCGCCAAAATTCCATAAGAAAGAAGCACCTGTATTATTATTTAATTCATTAAACGAAACAGGCAATGGCTGGCAACCCTCTACTTTATCAGACTGAAACATAACTTGAGGAAGAGGATAGGTATTCACTAACACTGTATCTCTGACCCCGTAGGTGCCACAACGGTCTCTTGCAACAATAATATAGTAGGTTGTTTCATTCGGATATACAAAAATCGGAGGACTTTCAATATATTCATCATTTACATAAATATAATACGGACCACCTGAACCACCCCAAACAAGGGTGCTTATGAGAACAGGGTCGCCAGGACAAACAGTATCATGGCTTACCATTAATTGCAAATTCAGTGGAGGATCAACATAAACCATAATTTTAAAGGTATCGCTCCGGCAACCATTCGCATCTTCTGCAGAAACAGTATAGGAGGTTGATGCAAGCGGCCCAATATAAATAGAAGCAGAATCAAGCGTGTTGTTCCAGTAAAAATTGTAGGGAGAAATTCCTCCAAAGGGGTTTGCATAAATAAACTGATGCTCTCCATAGCACAGGAATAAATCGGGGGATGGAGTAATGGTAAAAGGAAGCGGTTCGTTAATCGTAACTGAGGCAGAAGTGTCGCAGCCATTACCATCGTATATTGTAACAGAAAAATTACCATCATCAAGCCCCGTAATCATAGGCCCAAAGCCTCCGTTTGACCATACCATGGTATAAGGGGGATAAGAAGATGTGACATTTACAGAAGCTCTTCCATTATTATAACCATTACAGGTAATATCCTGTGTTGATGTTGTAAAATCAATTTTTGTAAATGTAATTGAAACTTCAGCAGAGTCTAAACAAGCCGGATTATACGTTTCTTTCCACCTGAAAGTGTATGTTCCGAAGGCATCAACATTAACAACAGCGTTTTGTAATGTGGGATTAGAAAACAGCGCAGTTCCCGGACCACTTAACGCTGACCAGATGCCTGTGTTTCCAGTAGTGAGTGACGCATTTAGTTGATATGATAAACCGCAAGATACAGCATTATTTCCTGCTGAAACAATAGGATTGATGCAGCATTGAGCGTCTGTTTGCGGTCTAACATAAATAGAAAGACTCGTGTCGAAGCTGCAACCGGCATTGTCAATAGCTGTAAATGTATACGTGTGAATTCCTGCGCTTGGAGGCTGAACTGTAACCGTACTTCCGTTGGGTGTTACAATGTCGTTATTCAGACTTGACCAGTATTGATCGGTTGAAGTATTCGTAAAAACAGGCGTAAATTCCCAAGAGGATGGGTACAACGAGGGTTCAAAATCAATACCCCACCAGAAAATATAACCATTGTCGGAATTAAGATTATCAATAACTGTTATTGTCCAATCACCATTCAAAGGGCAACCTATAAGCGATTCAAAAGTATGACCGCTTTCCCCAGTTTCTTCATAATTTGGCGGAGATGCAGCCATGGTGCCACCCGTATGGGAATTCATATTTCCATAAGTTGATGCAGGCGACCAACAATAAGTATAGCCAACGCCTGGATTCAAATTTGAATCAGAGTCAATAGGTTCGCCGAAAAAAGTTCCACCACCAGAATTGGGATATTGCAACAGAGTAACATAGCTCCCGTTAGGGCATTCGAGCTGAATCGTAAGATCTCCCATATAGGAATGCTCCATGTTAAGGCAAAGTGTAAGAAGATCATCAGCACTTGTTAAAGTTTGACCCGGGTTAAAATTATCAAAATTAAGTATGGTTGAATAAGAATCTAATCCATCGGGTAAAAAAGTTGTACCTGCAATAACGGTAGTAGGAATATTACTCCATGAGGTAGGATTAACAACACCTGCCAAAACAGATGTTTCCCCAATACATATTGTATCAGGACTTTGATCCGTTCCTGCAAAATTGGGCTCTGTGTTTACGCGCACCCGAAGACCTATATCATTGGCACTGGTGCATCCGTGAATATCAGTAATTTTTAAATTTACATCGTATCCGCCGATATTAGAAAAATTATGTGTTACAGACGGTCCCTGCGCAGAAGTGCCGTCGCCGAAAGTCCAAAGAAAAGTAGATGTTGCATCCGACTGATTGTAATAAGTTGCATTCTGCGGATAACCTCCATGCGCATTAAAAGTAATATCATCTCCTGGGCAAATATCAATAAATCCGTTGTTTATTGCTGGGACACACGCATCAAGCACGCTTACCACCTGCTGACAAGGCGAAGTACAACTTATAAATGCAGTCCATCCGGCAGCGGCAGTTATTCCTGCGCTAAAAGTTATAGTCATACAACCCGAGGCATCAGAGGAAGTTAGTGTAATAGGCATTCCTAAACCATCAAGATTTGTTATACAACCATGAGAAATCCCACTGGTTGTGGGTCCGTCATAAAAGCACAATCCTCCGGAATTAGTTGCATCAACATCAAAAGTAACCATCTGAAGGCTTATAAAAGTACCGGGGTTAGCAGGACAAAAAGTTATAGAATGGGTTGAACCTACGGTATAATTTCCACCTGCGCCCCCACTATCATAAAATGTACCGGCACATGTATTTACAGTTCCTCCATCGCTTATAAGATACGTTTGAGGAAAAACCTGAATCCAGAACAAGGAAAAGATTATTAATAAAATATTTTTCATTGGGTAAAAATCTTTAAAAGGCTTACTTTTCAGCAATATAACCTACAAAAATAATGTAATTATCACAATTTCCAATTTAAAGACGTAAATAAAGATGATTAGTTGCCTTTAAGATTGTAGAATCGTTCCATGGAACGATTGTAACAATCGTCGAGAAATCGTTCCATGGTTCAATTAAAAGGCAAAAGAACATTTGTTAGTGATTGACTTTAATCAATTAAAAACTATAAAAAAATATCTTTATTGCTACTATTTATTAATAATTTTTTTAATGATTTTATTTATATTTTTATTACTTTTGTTAAATTTTTTATCTGTTTTTTATATTTCAGAGAAAATAATAACATATAAATTTATTTATAACCAATTATACAATGAGTTATTTAAATTTTGATAAAACCCAGCTCATTAATTTAGAATATTCGCTGAAAAGAGAACTTATTCGCTCAAACCGGGCAGGGTCTTATGCCAGTACAACCATTGTTGGTTGCAACACACGTAAGTATCATGGGCTGTTATGTATTCCGCTTCCTCATCTGGATGGAGGGAAACATGTTTTACTATCGGCTCTTGATGAAACGGTAATCCAGCACGATGCTTCGTTTAATCTTGGGATAAGAAAATATCCCGGCACGTATGAACCGCGCGGACACAAGTACATCAGGGACTACGAATCGGAACCCATACCTGCTATTATTTATCGTGTGGGTGGTGTACTGCTGAAAAAAGAAATGCTCTTATCGAGCATGGAAGATAAAGTGTTAATAAGATACACGCTTCTTGAAGCCCATTCACCAACTAAATTAAGATTTAAACCTTTTATGGCATTCAGGAATATTCACGCTCTCAGTAAAGCAAATTTAGATGTGAATACCAACTATTTTTCATGCAAAAACGGCATTCGCCTGAAGTTATATTACGGGTATCCTGAATTATTTATGCAATTTTCTAAAAAAGTTGAATATGTCCCGGTTCCGCACTGGTATTACAATATCGAATATCATGAAGAACAAAAAAGAGGTTATGAATATCTTGAAGATCTTTATGTTCCGGGATATTTTGAAACTTCTATAAAAAAGGGAGAAAGCATTGTATTTGCTGCAGGTGTGGAAGATTCTGCAACTGTTGGTCTGATTAAAGAGTTTGACAAGGAAATTTCAATGCGCATTCCTCGCAGCAGTTTTGAACATTGTCTGATAAATTCCGCACAGCAATTCATTTATAAAAGAAATAAGAAAACAGATATCGTAGCCGGTTTCCCGTGGTATGGAAGATGGGGAAGAGATACTTTTATTGCACTGCCCGGACTTACACTTTGTCAGGATGATAAAAAAACATGCAAAGATGTTCTGGATACGATGTCTTCTGAAATGAAAGGATTTTTGTTCTCAGATATTGGCGTAGATTCTGTTGCCGAATGCAGTGCTGCCGATGCTCCTCTTTGGTTTATCTGGGCAATTCAGCAGTATAACGATTATACGAAAAAACCGGAAAATACCTGGAAAGAGTTTGGAGCTAAAATTAAAAAAATACTCAAAGGTTACAGAGAAGGAAAGGACAGTAGAATTTTAATGCACAAAAACGGTCTTATTTATGCCGGTCAGCCCGGAAAAGCACTGACCTGGATGGATGCCGAAGTGCATGGCAAACCGATTACGCAACGAATGGGCTATGCTGTAGAAATTCAGGCACTTTGGTATAACGCCGTTTGTTTTTCAATTGCATTGGCGAAGAAAAATAAAGACAACGCCTTTGTTAAAGAATGGAGCGAAATTCCTGAGTTGTGTAAAACTTCATTTAATCAACTTTTTTGGGATCCGACCAAAGGGCATCTTGCCGACTATGTAGACGGAGAATACAAAGACTGGACGGTTCGTCCGAATCAGGTTTTTGCAACGTCTATGGAATATTCTATGATTGCAGATGAAATTAAAAAAGCGGTTTTAGATAATGTTGAGGCAGATTTACTCACGCCACGCGGCTTGCGTACACTAACGCCTAAAAGCCCTTTGTATAAAGGAATCTACGAAGGCAACCCTGCTGAACGCGATGAAGCATACCATCAGGGAGCTGCCAGACCTTGGCTTTTAGGTCATTTTGCTGAAGGATATTTAAAGCTTTACGGAAAAGCGGGTATCTCTTTTATCGAAAAAATTGTCAATGGATTTGAAAAAGAACTTACCATTTACGGTGTTGGTACAATCGGAGAATTGTTTGACGGCGACCCTCCTCACGAGCCTAAAGGAGCTGTTTCTCTTGCGTGCAGCGTTGGCGAGTTGCTAAGAGTAGGGAAACTTATTTCTGTATATAAAAAAATGAAATAACAAATAAACAATAAACTATGAAAGTGCTTATGTTTGGTTGGGAGTTTCCTCCTCACATTACAGGTGGGTTGGGAACAGCGTGTTACGGGCTGACCAAGGGTCTTGCAAAGCATGATGTGGAAATTATTTTTATTGTTCCTAAAGCTTTTGGAGATGAAGATAAAAGTTTTCTCGATATCAAGGCTGCCGGAGATGTAGAATTGCGGCACAGGATTCTCGATTATGAAGAATTCTGGAAAAAAATTACGTATCTCGAAGTAGGCTCCAATATTATTCCATATATGGATCCGGAAGAATTTAGAAAAGTTTTTTCAGAAAATACTAAAGATCGAGAAGCTTTGCACGAAAGCATCACTTCCCGCTTTTTTAATTTTTCAGGAAAGTATGGACCAAACCTGATGGAAGAAGTTGCCCGCTATGCTATTATTGGCTCTGTTCTTGCTTCTATGCATGAATTTGATGTCATTCATTCTCACGACTGGCTCACATATCCTGCCGGTATTGCAGCTAAAGAGATGACCGGAAAGCCACTTGTTATTCATGTACACGCTACTGAATACGACCGCAGCGGTGAAAACGTGAACCCCTCTGTTTTTGATATCGAACAAAAAGGAATGAGAGCAGCTGATAGAATTATCACGGTTAGCAATCTCACGCGAAATATTGTTATTGAAAGATACGGAATCAATCCTGATAAAGTTTACACAGTACACAATGCTGTTGACCCTGTACAGGAATCTATTGTGGAAGTAAAAAGAGGACTGGAAGAGAAAATCGTTACTTTTTTAGGTCGTATAACGTATCAGAAAGGACCGGATTACTTTGTTGAAGCTGCTTACAAAGTGTTGCAAAAAGATAACAACGTGAGGTTCGTGATGGCAGGCAGTGGCGATCTTACAAACAGAATGATACGAAGGGTTGCAGAACTGAAAATTGGAAATAAATTTCATTTTGCAGGCTTTCTCAAAGGCGATGATGTAGTTCGTATGTTTTCAATGAGCGATGTATACGTGATGCCCTCAGTTTCTGAGCCTTTTGGGATTTCTCCTCTTGAAGCAATGCGTTCTAATGTACCTGTAATAATTTCAAACCAATCTGGCGTAGCTGAGATATTAAAACATGCCGTAAAAGTAGATTTCTGGGATGTGGATGCTATTGCCAATGCAATTTACGGACTTGTTAATTATACAGGATTATCAAAAATGTTCCGCAGGTATGGTCGCTCAGAAGTAGAAAACCTGAAATGGGAAAATGCTGCTTTCAAAGTGAAGAATGTTTACGAATCAGCCATAAACAATACAATTTTAGAATAAAAACCTTTTTAACATAAATATTTTTATGAAAACTATATGCTTTTATTTCCAGGTGCACCAACCTTTCAGAATTAGGCGCTATCGGTTTTTCGATATCGGAAATGATCACTATTACTGGGATGAGTACATGAATCGCTCCGTGATGCGTAAGGTAGCTGAAAAGTGTTACCTGCCGGCAAATCAAATGCTGTTGAGCCTTATAAAAGAGTGGGGCTGTAGGTTTAAAGTATCTTTTTCTCTGACAGGAACAGTTATTGAGCAATTTGAAAAATATGCGCCGGATGTATTAAAAAGTTTTCAAGAACTGGCAGAAACAGGTTGTGTTGAATTTCTCGGGGAAACCTATGCCCATTCGCTTTCTGCATTATCAAACAAAGAAGAATTTGTAAGGCAGGTTAAAATGCAAAACGAATTGATTGAAAAATATTTTGGTCAAAAACCAAAAGTTTTCAGATTAACAGAGTTGATTTATTCGGATCAGATTGGCGAAACTGTTGCTGAATTAGGATATAAGGCAATGCTGACTGAAGGCGCAAAACATATACTTGGATGGAAAAGCCCGAATTATCTCTATTGCAATGCAATCAACCCGAAGTTAAAAGTATTGCTCCGAAATTTCCGGCTCAGCGATGATATTGCATTCCGCTTTTCTAATAAGGGCTGGAGCGAATGGCCGTTGACCGTAGATAAGTTTTTAGGCTGGATTCATGCATTTGAACCAAAAGAAAATATTGTGAACCTATTCATGGATTATGAAACCTTCGGAGAGCATCAATGGAAAGAAACAGGAATATTTGAATTTATGAAAGCGCTTCCCGGAAAAGCAATCGAACAGGGGCTGCAATTCAACACACCAGGAGAAATTGCCGCTACACACGACCCTGTTTCTGCTATTAATGTTCCCTATCCGATTTCCTGGGCAGATGAAGAACGCGACCTCACAGCTTGGCTTGGTAACGAAATGCAGGACGAGGCTTTCACAAAGTTATACAGCCTGAAAAACAGAGTGGAACTAATTGACGATCCGGATATTCAAAGAGACTGGAACTATCTTCAAACAAGCGACCATTTTTATTACATGTGTACAAAATGGTTTTCCGATGGTGCTGTTCATAATTATTTCAACCCCTATGGATCGCCTTATGAAGCATATATTAACTATATGAATGCTCTGAGCGATTTTATTATCAGAATAGAAAAGTTGTTTCCTAAAGATTTTTCACAGGATTTTTCTAATTTATCTCCTTCAGAAATCGAAGATAAATTACAGGCATATAGCATTATTTTAAGTGAATTAAAGGATCAGAAGAAAAATTTTCCTGTAAAGAAAACAGAAAAAGCAGTAAACACGCTTAATAAGAAACAGCCCGTTAAAAGGGTAAAACCCACAACAATTAAGAAAGAGAACAATAAGGCTAATGTTGTAAAAAAAGCTGAACCTGCAAAAAAGACAACTACTGTAAAAAAAATTGGAACAGTTAAAAAAACGACTCCGGCAAAGAAGGCAGAGCCTGTTAAAAAAGCCGCTCCTATAAAAAAAGCAGCAGCGAAACCTGTAGGGAAAAAGAAAATTATACCGACAAAAAAAACAGTAAAAGCTGTAGTTAAAAATGCACCCGTTACAGTTAAAAATGCAAAAACTGCAATCAAAAAATCAAAGCCAAAAGCAGTAAAAAAACAAGCAGCAAAAGTTGTGAAGGCAGTTAAGAAAACAGCAGTAAACACGAAAAAGCCAACCACAGTTAAGAAAGCTATAAAACCTATTGCAATCAAAAAAGCAACAACAAAACCTGTGGCAAAAGCTAAAACTCCTGTAAAAGCTTTGAAAAAAGTAACAGCAAAGCCAAAATCGGCAGCAGTAAAAGCACCGACTAAAAGCAAGAAGAAAAAATAAACCTATCAAGCTCAATAAAATACAAAGCACTTTCTATAACAAAAGTGCTTTTTTATTGTTTATTATTTATTCCCAATAAAAATAATTGATGCCACTTTCTAAATACATCAATAACATTTCTGCATTGCAGTTTTTTCAGATTTTTCGTTTCGGAGTTCTTCTGCTGATAAGTATTATATTCACTAAAACACATCTTGCCGTTAAAGAAATCGGAATTTATGAAACGATACTTTTTCTTGCAGGTGCTGTAAGTTTTTTCTGGTTGTCGGGGTTAATCCAATCGCTTCTTCCTTTATATAAAAACAACAAGCAGACTGATAAAAAAAATCCCGCTGTTTTTAATGCTTTTTTACTGATTACATTTTTCAGCATTCTTGCTTCAGGAATTATATTTTTTGCAAGAACGCCCATAACTGCTTCTATCGGAAAAGCTGATATTATTCCTTACATAGACCTCCTGTGTTTATATGTGCTGCTGAGCGGTCCGGCAAACCTTGCAGAGTATATTTATCTTCTTACAGGGCAAGCAAAAAAACTGATATACTACGGTATTATTTCCATGACCCTGCAATTATTATTTGTCGCATTGCCCGTTGTTTTGGGTTACCCAATTATATGGGGAATAACAGGACTTGTTGTTATTTCTGGTTTGCGTGTAATATGGTTGCTCCGGCTAATATATCTGCATTCCGGGTTTTCTCTCAATATTCCCTTCATTAAAGAACATCTTTCTTTGGGCTACCCATTAATATTAAGTGCACTTTTGAGTGGCTCAGCTCAATATATAAATGATTACATTGTGTCTGTTTATTACGACAGTGAAACATTTGCCGTGTTCAAATACGGAGCAAAACAATTCCCCCTGATTGTTCTCTTAGCAAACAGCTTCAGCAATTCCATGATACCCGAATTTTCAGGCAGACCTATGCAGGAAGTACTTTCAGAAATCAGAAGAAAATCGTTGAAGCTGATGCATCTTTTATTCCCGGCAACCATGGTGCTGCTCCTTACAAGCCATTGGTTGTATCCTGTTGTTTTTAACAAAATGTTTCAGGAAAGCGCTTCAATATTTAATATTCTGTTACTGCTTGTTATAAGTTATATGGTTTTCCCGCAAACTGTGCTTATAGGAATGAAAAAAACAAAACAAATACTTTTTATTTCATTGATTGAAATTTTGCTTTTGATCTCATTAAGCCTTTTATTAATAAATTTCATGGGAATAAGAGGTGTTGCGACTGCAACCGTAATAGCATATTGCCTTGAGCGTGTTTTTTTAATTCTGATTATTTATAAATTAATGAAAATTTCTCCTTCCGCATACATCCCCGTAAAAAAATATTTGTTTTATGTCGTGCTTGTATTAGCGGCATTTACTGCATCCTACCTCATGCACTCATCGGTTTGTTCATAAGCTTAAAACTTGTCAATAAAATTAAAAAGCAGATTTGAAGAGTTCGTATTTGTTTTTATACTTTCGCAAAGTATTATAAATCCAAATAATGAAACCACATAAAATCAGTGTTGAAAATCTTACTTATCGTACTATTTTCAGAATTTTAAGACAAGGCTTAAAGCTTGAACTATCTAAAGATTCCGTAGAACGTATTCTTAAATGCAGAAATTATCTTGATAAAAAAATAGCGGAATCGAAAGTGCCCTTGTATGGCATAAATACAGGCTTCGGCTCTTTGTGTGATCATACCATCAGCAACGCTGATCTTGAAACCCTGCAAAGAAATCTTGTGGTTTCTCATGCATGCGGATTGGGAGAAAGAGTTCCTGAAAGAGTTATAAAATTAATGCTGCTGTTAAAAATACAATCTCTTTCTTACGGACATTCCGGAATACAGCTTGCAACCGTGCAAAGACTTATTGATTTTTTTAATAATGATATTCTCCCCGTTATTTATCAGCAGGGATCACTCGGTGCCTCTGGAGATCTCGCTCCATTAGCACATTTGAGTCTTCCTTTACTCGGATTGGGAGAGGTTCTATTTGAAGGCGCAGTACATCCCACAGAAGAAATTTATCAAAAATTCGGATGGGAGTCTGTTAAGCTTAAGTCTAAAGAAGGGCTTGCATTGCTCAATGGAACGCAATACATGAGTGCTTTTGGTGTTTCTTCCATGCTGAAAACATTCCGAATTTCAGAACTTGCAGATATTATCGGAGCACTTTCCCTTGATGTTTTTGATGGACGCATAGAACCTTTCTGTGAAAATATTCAGTCCATACGTCATCATAAAGGCCAGATGCAGACAGCGGAAACGATTTCTCTGCTGCTTGAAGGAAGCCAACTTATTGAGCAAGATAAACAACACCTGCAGGATCCTTATTCGTTTCGTTGCATTCCACAGGTGCATGGAGCATCCAAAGACGCCATAAACTATGTATCGCAGGTTGTTCAAAATGAAATAAATTCCGTTACAGATAATCCTACTATTTTCCCGGACGATGATCAGATTATTTCTGGAGGAAATTTTCACGGTCAGCCCCTTGCCATTGCTTATGATTTTCTGGCAATAGCCCTTTCAGAACTGGGGAATATTTCTGAAAGAAGAACCTACCAGTTGCTTGGTGGGAAACGGGGCTTGCCGCATTTTCTCGTAGCCAACCCAGGTTTAAATTCAGGATTGATGATTCCGCAGTATACAGCAGCTTCCATTGTGAATCAGAATAAATTGCTCTGCACTCCTGCTTCTGTAGATTCAATTGAATCGTCTCAGGGTCAGGAAGATCATGTGAGTATGGGAGCAAATGCTGCCTCAAAAATGTATAAGGTTGTTGAAAATACAGAGCGTATTCTTGCCATTGAACTCTTGAATGCAGCTCAGGCTCTTGAATTCAGAAGACCTTTAAAAACTTCGCCGTTTCTAGAAAAATTCATCGAGCGCTACAGAACGTATGTTCCCTTTATCGAAAACGATAAAATTTTGTACACAGAAATCAACAAAACCGTAGAATTTCTGAGAACCGTAGAATTTCAGATTCCCGATGAATTAGTTGACCGCGATAATGCTGATGAAGCAGATGATGAAAATGATAAATACGCTTTTATCAAAAAAAGCTGGTTTGATAGAATTAGTAATTTTACAATCGGAAAGCCTTAAATGCCTGCAAGGAAACATCAATTTCATCGTTACGCTTGACCTGAAAAGTAGTCATGTACATTAGTACACCTGTCTGCCGACAAGGCAGGCTCCTAATTTTCAGGTCTTCGCAAGCCCTGCCTACCCTGCCTCGCCGGCAGGCAGGCGGACAGGCAGGCTTGAACTTGATGTTTTCTTATCAGGCACACACATTGCGAGCAAAAAATACATAGTTTTCTTGCGGACATTAAATGCGACTACGAAGTAGTCGAATGTTTATAACCCCGAGCGTTGCTCGGGGTTATAAAAGACAATAATACCGATTTTGGCAAAAAATTTGCTCTGTATTTGCTCCAAATAGAATAGCAAAGATGTATACGCAAATTTTATGACAAAATCATCTGAAAAAACAGTCTCTGGAAACAGTAATCCAATGAATAAATATATATTAATAGTAGCTGGAGGAAGCGGAAGCCGCATGGGAAATAACACTCCCAAACAATTTCTGGAAATTTACGGAAAGCCTGTTTTAATGCATACTTTTGAGTCATTTTTTTCTACAAAACAAAATTTTAAATACATTCTTGTTCTTCCTGAAGACCAAATTCAATTCTGGAAAGATTTGTGCGAAAAACATATATTTAATATTCCTCACATTATTGTACCGGGAGGTTCAGAACGCTATTTTTCTGTAAAAAACGGATTACAGACTGTAAGCGAAAACGGGTTCATTGCTGTTCATGATGGTGTGCGTCCTTTAGTTAGCAAAGAAACAATTATCAGGTGTTTTGAAGAAGCAGAAAAACATGGATGCGCGATTCCATGTATTGACATTCCCGAATCAATACGACAAATTACAGAGAATGCTTCACACGCAGAAGATCGTACAAAATATAAAATCATACAGACTCCCCAGGTTTTTTCAATTTCTTTATTGCAGGAAGCCTACAAGCTGCCTTATGAAAAAAGTTTTACAGATGATGCAAGTGTTTTCGAAAAAGCCGGAAATAAAATCCATCTTGTAAAAGGAAATGAAGAAAATATTAAAATCACAAAACCCACTGATTTACTAATTGCAGAGGTTTTAATGAAAATGAAATGAAAAACTGAGTTACCTTCGAAAATATTTTTTTATTGTTTTCCCGTAGACCTGCCTGCCACACTTAGCAGGACAGCGTGAGACACTTTTCAGAGTGGATTCAAATGTAAATTTTCAATATTATTTAAAGAAGGCATATTTTAAAACATACTAATAAGAATATAAATGAAAAAGATGAACAATGATAGAAGCCTTATATTAAATGGAAAAGAGTCTGATGATGAAATGATCAATGTAACAAATCAAAAACTGCAAAACGAATTTGAAGGTCTTGGAATAATTATTGAAAATCATGGAAAATGACCAAAAAAGTTATATTTTTAATATTATTCAACTTTGCTTTATTAAATATTAAAGGGCAAATACATAATACTATTGAATTGATATCATTTAATGTTAATCAGGTAAATAATACTGTTGTATTAACATGGGCAACATCATTTGAAGATAGTTCGCTTTTTTATAATATTCAAAGAAGTCCTGACAATATTAATTTTTACTCTGTTGATTCAATTTTAGCAGCTGGTAATTGTTTAACTCTTACTAATTATCTGTATAATGATAGTGGTCCTTTTTTAGAAAATGGCGTTTTGTATTACCGACTAATGGTTACATTTGGGAATCAAACAAGCATGATAACACCTTCAATACATATATTTTATTATAACAGCATTGAAGAAAATATTAATTCTATATCTTGGAAAATATTTCCAAATCCCAGTAAGAATTACGTCACACTCGAATTTGAACAAAATAAATATTTTCATTGTTTCCTAATAATTTATGATATGAATGGGCACGAAGTACTAAAAATTAACAATTTTCAAAGTGACCAACAAAAAATTTATATTGATAAAAAAGGTATCTATAACCTCATATTAATGGATAAGATAAATATATTAGCTACGAAAAAAATAATAATAAATTGATATACTATGTACCAAAATCATGACATAAGAGTTTCTCTAAAAATTAGGAGATTTTATTGTGATGAATATGGAAAAAATAGATAAAAAAAACCGTTGCTAATAAGAATAAACGGAAATAGTAAACAAACTCATCACTAAAAATAAAATTATGAATATTGAAATTGAAAAAAAATTTACAGTTACAAACGAATCATGGAAAGAAGAACAGCAGGGGGTTTTGTATATGCAGGGATATATTTGCAGGAACGCGGGAAAATCTGTTCGTGTACGAATAGCAGGCAACACAAGCTATTTAACTATTAAGGGAGGAAGAACCGGCTTGTCGAGAGATGAGTTTGAATACTCCATTCCCGTGGATGATGCAAAAAGCCTTCTTGAAAAATATTGCGAAGGTAAAATAATTGAAAAATTCAGATACAAAATTATGTTTGAAGGTAAATTGTGGGAAGTGGATGAATTTTTGGGAAACAACAAAGGTTTGGTAATGGCAGAAATTGAACTTTTATCAGAAACAGAAGAATTTGTTAAACCCGATTGGATTGGTAAAGACGTAACAAACGACCCGAAATATTATAATGCAAACATGATAGATTTTCCGTATTCTGAATGGTAACAGGGTGGTTGAGCGGAGTCGAAACCACCCTGTTACCTGCAACCTGCAACAAAAATTAATATATTAGCCAATGCAAGAAAAAAAAGTCCTTTTTATTATCAATCCCATTTCAGGAGGAAAGAATAAAGATTTTCTCCCTGAGTTAATTCGTACTAAAATCAACAACAGTATCCCTTTTGAAATATTGAATTGGCAAAGCGCATCTCAGGATATAGAAACCGAAATCAATAAAAAAATTGAGAAAGAAAATTTCAACATTCTTGTTGCTGCAGGCGGGGATGGTACAGTTAACAGAATGGCCTCTTTTGTGAAAGGAAAAAAAATAACACTTGGAATTCTTCCTTTTGGCTCTGGTAATGGTCTTGCTCGATTTCTTAAAATACCACTTAATACTGAAAAAGCAATTGAACTTATTGTTACAGGGAAAGAAGTAATTATTGACTCCGGAAAAATAAATAACAAAGATTTTTTTTGCACAGCAGGTGTAGGATTTGATGCGCATATCGGAACTCTTTTTGCAAAAGCCGGGAAGCGTGGACCAATGACCTATATAAAAAAAATAACAGCCGAATTCAACAAATACAAACCTTCTCAATACGAACTTGAAATTGATGGAGAAACTTATTCTGAGAAAGCTTTTTTAATAACATTTGCAAATGCAAACCAATGGGGAAATGAAGCACAGATAGCTCCCGGAGCAGATATTCAGGATGGCTTGCTGAACATTACCCTTGTTAAATCGGTTTCACTTCTCACAGCCCCTGTGATAGCCACTCGCTTATATCTGAAAAATATTGATAAATCTGCAAATGTGAAAACCTTTGCCGGAAAAAAAATTATTGTAAAAAGACAAGAAGAAGGCTCTGTTCATTTTGACGGAGACCCGGGAATTATGGGAAAAAAATTAGAGGTAGAAATTTGCCCGACATCCCTGAAAATAATTGTCCCTGCTAACTCACGGCTTAAATAAATTTTTCAAAATGCGAAAAATTGACATCCCATTAGCTCTTGTTTTTTCTGGATTAATCCTCCTTTTCATTGTTTTTTCTGCATGTAATGAAACATTTTTCAACTGGATGTTCGAGCACCATCAAAATATTCTGAGTTGGTATATCCGTCCGATTTTTCTGATTCCATTCTGTTTTTTTGCATACAAGCACAGTTGGTCGGGAATTGCAATTACAATTTTTTGTCTTGTTACAAGTATGTTCTGGTTTCCAAAACCTGAAACTGTAAATGAAAAAACGCTTGCATTCCTGCAATTCGAAATGGATTGGCTTAACAGGAGTTGGGACTATAAAAAAATATTGCTTGTTTTATCTGTCCCTTTTTCTTTCACATTGCTCGGACTCGCTTTTTGGAAAAGAAGCCTTTGGATGGGACTGGCAGTTATTATTCTTATGGCAACGGGAAAAATAATATGGAGTATTTATAATGCAGGAGAATCGGGAATTGCTATAATAATTCCTGCTCTATCCGGTCTGCTTATTTGCTCTTTGCTTATTTATTTCGGTTTTAAACGGCTTGAAAAAAAGGATAAAAAAAATAACTGAATATTTGCGTAATAAAAGACTTTAGAAAAAATATGTGCCATAAGCACTACCCTTATTTTCCACTACTTCCCGCAAGAATTCTTTCAATTTTATTTTTTGCGCTTAACACTTCAAACATGGATTGAAAAAAACTGCTTTGTGTTTGCAGATATTGATTTTGAGCTTGTGTAAGATCAAGGCTTGAAGAAACTCCTTTTTTGTATTTTACTAAAGTTTTATCATAGATTTTTTTGGCAAGTGTATTATTTTCTTTTTCCCTGTTATATTTATCAACAGCCGCATTAAAAGAAGCAAGCGCCTGATTGTATTCTATCGTAAGAGCTTGCGAAACTTTTTGTTTCGTGTTATTGATTTTTTCCAATTCAAGTTTTACCTGTTGCTGTTTTGCATGCCTCATACCGCTTGCAAAAATGGGTATTTCAATAGAAATCCCAAGAACATCTTTCGGGTTAAAATTAAATTCGGGCTCTTTTCCCTGTTCCTGATGTCTGTAAAAAGCCACAACAGAAGGCAGGCATTGTGACTGATATCTGCGTAAATTTAATTTTGTAAGTTTTTCCTGTGTATCTATCAACTTCATATTAATATTAGAAGCGGCATCAAATGACTGAGATGAAAATCCGTTCGGGTCAACAGTAAGAAGCATATCTGTAAGTTTATCTTTTAAAATAATATTTTGATCGGCAGACAAACCCATTTGCATTTTTAAAAGATTTTTCGCAACATCTATCTGACGCTCTAAAGAAGCAATAGTATTTTTAAGGTTGAGTGCTGTTAATTGCAACTGGTCAACATCTGTGTCTTCAATAAATCCGGCTTTGTACATTTTTTCCATTTCATCCAGAATTTTCATAATATTTGTAAGAGAAGAGTCGAGAATATTTTTACTTTCTCCTGTTATCAGAATCAACTGGTAGGTTCCTGATACTGTTTCCCGTATTTCATTTTCTGCTTTTAAAACTCCTTGTTCGCTTAATAATTTAAAGGTTCTTGAGGCTTGTATTCCTACAAGGTATTCTCCACTGAAAATAATTTGCGAAACAGTAATATCTAACGTTGTGTTTTCTTTTACACCAAGACTTAACTTCATTGTATCCAGTTTATGCGTATGCGTAAAATAATCTCCGGGAATTGGAAAAACAGGAGTAGCACTATACATAGTCATTTCCGGGACTTTAAAAATATTCTGATAAGCAAATTTTGCGCTAACCTGAGGAAGACCGATAGCAGTTGTTTCCCATATTTTTTTCTTGGCTATTTCAATATCAATTTGCGCATTTTTTATATCCGCGCTGTTTTTTAATGCAAAATCAACAGCTTCCTGCAAAGTAAGCAGCATATCTCCTCCCGCCTGCTTTTTATCCTGTGCAATTACGCTATTAAAAAAAAATAAGATTGAAAATATTACACCTGAAAATTTAAAATACCTGCACATAAATTACCCTATATTAAAATTAAACGTTTTCTTTTGTTTTTCTAAATACTTAACTCCTTTTTTGTTTGCAATTCCACGGATATGGCTTTCAAACATTACCTCAAATATGACTTTAAAATTAAACTCATTGTTGTGAAGAAATTCAGGTTGATGAATGGCTTCTAATTTTTTAAGATATAAACGGGCTATAAGCTCTACGCTCAAATCATCCCGGTATAATCCTTCTTCTATTCCCTGTTCAATATTCTGTATAACATGATCCTGTATAATATCCATGTGCTTGTGCATATAATTTTTAAATATTTCGGGATAATATTTTTGCAAATCATACATCACGGCAGGGTTAAAATTTTGAAAATTTTTACTTACTTCTTTGCTTACTTCAAGAAGAATATCTATCGCGTTTAATTTTTTTCCTGTAATAAAATCTCCATAACAACAACGGTTTTTGAGATGATATTCAAGAATTTTCTCAACCAGGTCTGTTTTGTTATTAAGATAAAGGTACAGTGTTTTTTTCGACATACCCATTTCCCGTGCTACATCATCCATAGAAACGCTGCGAATTCCATATTTAACAAAAAGACCTGCAGAAATCTTGATAATTTGATCAAGTTTATCGTCCATATTAAAATTTAATTTAATTTGCGGGGCAAATATATAATAGTTTTACACACCGGAAACATTTTACACAACAAATGTTTCCATAAAATAATGAAAAATCTATGAGTGCAGGAAAAATCACGACAGACGAAATAAAATCACGGTTGGAAGCAGCCGGAAGTGAGAAAAATAAGGAAGGGATGCAGCGCTTTGGAATTTGTTTTGAAAAAGCCTTTGGTGCGCCTCTACCTATAATCCGGACTCTGGCAAAAGAAATCGGGAAAAATCATGAATTGGCAATGGAGTTATGGGAAAACCCATATCATGAAATAAAACTACTTGCCACAATGATTGCCGAACCCAAAAAATTGAACTCAGAACTTATGGATAAATGGGCTGCAAAATTTTATTCGTGGGACATTTGCGATCAGTGCTGCGCAAATTTATTCAGAAATAATCTGCTTGCATGGGAAAAAGCAATAATCTGGTGCAAAGATGACAGAGAATTTGTAAAACGCGCAGGCTTTGTATTAATGGCGCAGCTTTGTGTTAAAGATAAAAAAGCCGATGATAAAAAATTTGAAGCATTTTTCCCCTACCTGATTGAAGGGGCAGAAGATGAGAGAAACATGGTTAAAAAAGCTGTAAATTGGGCATTACGACAGATTGGTAAACGAAATATATCATTGAATGAAAAAGCATTGGACACGGCAGAAATAATCTATAAAAAAGGGAATAAAGCTGCCCGGTGGATTGCTGCGGATGCTATAAGAGAATTGAAGGAGAAACAGAAGAAGATGTGATGGAAATAAAGTATGTTGCAGGTTGAAGGTTGCATCTCAAAACTTAGAGCTACTCCCAACTTGCAACACCAAAAACCTGCAACCTGCAACTTATTTTTTTAGGTTACCTCCCATTCAGCAACTCAAGCGCATTACTTAACGCTGCCTCTGTGAGCTGGCTACCGCTGAGCATTTTGGCTATTTCTTTCACTCGTTCTTCCTGAGTTAAAATACGAATGTGTGTTGAAGTCGTTTCTTTTCCCTCTTTCTTATAAACAATACAATGATCTTTCCCTTTGCTTGCTATTTGTGGAAGATGTGTTATGCCTATTATTTGTATTTCTTTAGACATTTTTTTCAGAATGCTTCCCATTTTATCGGCTATTTCTCCTGATACGCCTGTATCTATTTCATCAAAAATAATTGTGGGAAGCTGATTCTGTCCTGCTGTTTTTGATTTAATGCTTAACATGAGTCGCGACAATTCTCCTCCGGATGCAACTTTTGATATTTCCTGTGGTTCAATATTTTTGTTGGCAGAAAATAGAAATAAAACATTATCCATACCTCTCGGAAGAAAATCTTCTGTCTTATTTAAGTTTACAAAGAATGATGCATGTGGCATACCTAATTGCACAAGCATGGATTTTATATCAGACTCAAAAGCAGGAATTACTTTTTTCCGGGAAGCAGTTAATTTATCAGCAATTTCTGAAAGTTTAAGACGAAGTGTTTCTGTCGCTTTTTCTTTTGCAGTAATTTCAACATCGAACGATTCTATTTCATGTATTTTTTTTTGCAATTCTTCTCTTATTGAAATTAACTCCCCTAAAGATGATACACGATGTTTTTGCTGTAGCGTGTAAATTAAATCCAAACGCTCATTAATCCATGCAATTCTTTCCGGGTTATATTCTATTTCGGAAGAAAGAATATCTGTTTCAGATATAATGTCTTTTAATTCAATAATGATACTGGAAATTCTTTGAATCAGAGTATCAGCAGGTGCAAGATATTTCTGAATACCTGTAAGTATTGTTTGAATTTCTTTTAAAATGATAAGCGCATTTTCATCTTTTTCTTCAAGAAGATAATTAATTTTTTGAAGCGCTGTTTTTATTTCTTCTGCATGAGTTAATGCCTGTTGTTCTTTTTCAAGTTCCGATTCTTCATCTGTATCTAATTTTGCTTCATCAAGCTGAGAAAATTGAAACTGAAAATAATCGAGATCTGATTTTGAACGGGTAGCTTTTTCTATTAATGCTGATAAATTATTCTTAGCTTCCCTATATCCTGAAAAGACCATTTTATACTCAAGCAGAAGGTTTTCATTTTTCGCATAGGCATCAATAACTGAAAGCTGATATTGCAAATCTGCCAGCAACAGGCTCTGGTGTTGCGAATGAATATCAATAAGTTTTGAAGTGATTTCTTTCAGAACATTCAGGTTAACGGGAGTGTCATTAATAAATGCCCGTGATTTGCCTTCTGCTCCTACCTCTCTCCTTATTATTGCTGTTTCTTCAAAATCAAGTTCGTGTTTCTGAAAAAGGTTTTGTACGGAATAATTTTTCACGTCAAATTTTCCTTCAACAATACATTTTTTTGATTTTTCTTTTAGTACAGATGAGTCGGCTCGCTGTCCAAGAATTAAAGATAGCGCGCCAAGTAGAATAGATTTTCCTGCACCTGTTTCACCGGTAATAACCGTAAAGCCTTTATCGAAATCAATATCAAGTGCATTGATAAGTGCGTAGTTTTGTATGAAAAGGTGTTTTAGCATTCGTGCTCATTTTTGTGCAAAATTACTTTTTTTGTGGAATTATCTATGAATAAAATTGTAAAAAGAAATGAATGAAGTGCTTTTGAGATATCAAACAACTAAAGGGATAAATGGAGTAAAATTCAAGCGAACGACAAGATTTTAAACTCAGGGAAATTGCAATTTAGTGTAAAGTATTGTTGCCCCTCACTCTTTAATTCCTACCGACACAAATGTTACATCCGTTGCCCTGAAAAAACCTAAAGCTCCGTTATTAATATTGCCTTTTATGTTTGAAGGAGGACCACTCATGGGACCTGCATTCCAAGCGGTTTCAAGCATTAATGATGTTATAAAATCGTAAAATTCCTTATTAATGGAATACGTTCCCACTTTAACCGTATCTCCGGGATTTGCATTTATTAAAAACATTGTGAGACCCGGAATATAATTGCCGTTTACTAATAAATCATCTGTAAAAATGCATTCGCTTATAGTGTCTGTTTTTAAAGTATCATTAATATAATACTCCCAAAGATAATAATCGCCGGGTATAGGGCTATCTTGCCCCCATCCGTTGATTTTATAATACGTGGCATTTGGATCCACCCCGTATTGTCCAGCCTGCATGTGAGAGGGTTCAAATTTCTCGTAGGTTATTGAGTCCATTGTCATGGTTTGTCTCATAAAGCAAGAGGATTCATATTCTTTGGTAACATCATCAATAGTAACATTGCCAATTTTAAGAGTATATTTTTTTTCATAAGGTAATTTAACAGGAGTTAATGTCTGGTATATGCCCGAACCAGAAGGATTTTCAATAAGTACCATTGTGGTATCTCCGTTTGAAATTGTAACATCAGCACCGGAAACAACAGGGGAAGCAGAATTTGAAAAATAATTACTCGTGAGTGAAAGTTTCACCGTCTGATATTTGTGTTCAGTTGTTATGTTTGCATCAACAACAAGCCGTGTATAGGTATCATCGAGTTTTAAATCTATTTTTTCAGAGCAGGATGTTGCTATTACAGATGCTGCAATAAAAATGTATATTAATAATTTTGATTTCATAAAATTAAAATTTCAGATTGTAAGTAATAGCAGGAATTATCGGGAAAAGATAGACCTTGTATGCTTCTGTGATATTCGGGTCGTCTTTATTTGGCTGCAATTGTATCATGTACGCATTTTTTCTGTAATAAGCATTGTAGACTGAAAAATTCAGAGAATGCTCAAAAATATCTCCTTCATCTTTTTTGAAGTCATAAGTTAATCCTATATCGAGGCGGTGATAATCGGGCATGCGGTATGAATTTCTTTCAGAATAAACAGGAGCAATGATGTTGCCATACGTGAAACGACCCGTTGGCAGTGTAATAGGCGCACCCGTTGAATAGACCCATGTTGCAGAAACCGTAATTCTGTCTGTTATTGCATAATTCCCGACTATGGAAACATTATGTGTTTTATCATAGGGAGCTGTATACCATCTTCCTTCATTTATTTCAGGAACTTTTCTTTTAGCTTGTGAAAGCGTGTATGCAACCCAGCCCGTGAGCTTTCCTGTTTGTTTTCTGATAAGGAATTCTGCGCCGTAGGAATATGCTTCGCCGAAACGTATTTCTCCTTCTAATTTAGGATTAAGAAAAATGGAGGCATGGTCTTTAAAATCTATCTGATTCTGCATTTTCTTATAGTAAATTTCAACAGAAGTTTCGAACATATTTTTTTTCAAATTTCTGAAATAGCCTAAAGAAAACTGATCGGCAAGCTGTGGTTTGATGTTCGGAGAAGAAGGAAGCCATACATCAAGCGGAGTTCCAACGGTTGAGTTTGACGCAAGGTGCACATATTGGTTCGTTCTCGAGTAACTACCCTTGACAGAAGACACTTCATTAATCAGAAAATTAAATCCAAAGCGCGGTTCAAGACCAAAATAATTTTTATAAAATTCAAATTCTTTGTGAACAGTAGAATCAATTGTATTATACAATCCGTCGAAATTATAAACTGTAGATTTACCCATGCTCTGAAATGCTGAGAACCGCAAGCCATAGTTTAAAGTGAGCAACGCATTTACTTTTTGTTCGTTGCTTAAAAATACAGCATGCTCCAAAGCTCGTGAACCAGGAACGGCTATTTCATTGAAGATGCTTGAACCGCCACTGCCTTTTGCCCTTCCCGGATCAAAGGAATGCAATGTTGTAATCAATCCAAACTTCAGTGTATTACTCGTGTTCAGGAAATAACCGAAATCTGCTTTTATACTTTCATCCTGAAGATTTGAAGTCCAGTTGAAACCCTGAATCGCAGAATTCTGACCTAGATCATAATTGTAATTGCTGAATAAAAATGTAAAATTAGCAAAGAGTTTTTGCGAGAATAAATGATTCCAGCGTGCAGTAACCGTCTGATTTCCCCAGCTCATACGAAAAGGATCTGTTTTGCCAAACTGGAAAATATCCCTACCGAGGTAGCCCGATAAAAACAGACGATCCTTATCGCTTATTGTATAATTTATCTTTGCATTCAAGTCGTAGAAAAATAATTTATTATCTCTAATCTCTTTATTTGGCGCAAGAGGTAAAAATAAATCTGCCCACGATCTTCTTCCCGAAACCATAAAAGAGCATTTGTCTTCAATGATGGGTCCTTCGAACATTACACGACCTGATATAGTTCCTATACCACCGGATCCGCTGAATTTTTTCAGATTCCCCTCCTTCATTCTAACATCTAATAAAGAGGAGAGCCTGCCCCCGTATTCAGCCGGAATATCTCCCTTATATAATTTCACATCTTTTACAGCATCATTATTGAATACAGAGAAGAAGCCCATAAGATGCGAAGCATTGTATACCGTAGATTCATCAAGCAAAATAAGATTCTGATCTGTCGACCCTCCACGAACACTGTAGCCAGAACCTCCTTCTCCGGTGGATTGCACACCCGGTAAAAGCTGTATGGCTTTAATTACGTCCACTTCGCCCATAAGCGCTGGTATCTGACGAATTGCTTTTGCATCAAGTTTTACGGTGCTCATTTCTGTTTTTACAATATTTTCATTTTGCTTTTCACCAGTAACCACAACCTCTTTCGTAATTTTTGCCTGCTCCTCCAATTCAATATTAATAGTGATATTTTCTTTCAGGTTGATTTGTTTTTCGATGCTCGTATAACCAACAAAAGAATACACAAAATTATATACACCCGGCTCAAGGCTTATGGAATAAAATCCGTAGGTATTGGTACTGGATCCGCTTTTTGTTTCCTTCACGTACACACTCGCACCTATAAGTTCCTCACCGTTTTTTTTATCTTTCACTCTGCCGCTGATTGTAATTTTTTTCGCGGGCGTGTTTTCTGTTGCATTGGATTGAAAAGAGAAGAGGAGGAAGAGGATTGCTATCAGATATTGTGGCATCGTCCCATGCTTCGACTTCGCTCTGCACAAGTGGGACGATGGTACAATACCGTTTCTATTATTTTTCATTTTCATTTTTTTGTTTTTTTCCGAATATTCCAAACATTATTGATATAGATGCGATGGGGCTGCTAAAAGCATTTTTTTTATACACTTCATTGCCTTCTTCGTCTTTTGTTCCAATGCCTCCCACATATCTGTAACCTACACCTGCATTTACTTTCAGCCAGCGCAGAAAATTAATTTCGGCTTCAATTTGTGGCGTTAAGACAAAGATATTATCTCTGTAATACTCGTCAGCTTTATCTATATTGTAATCTGAATCATAATAGGCGAGTTGTCCCCATCCGGCTTTCAGGCTTCCGCTGAAATGAAATACAGACTGTGGTTTATAGATATATCCAATCCAGAATCCGCCATGATTCATTTTGAGTCTGTAAGTATACTTATAAATAAAAACATCATTCAGGGTTCTTACAAAATTCTTTTCAAATCTGTTTGAAAGACTCATGCCATAGCCACCAAAGAAGAAAGAATAATCAAACAAAACAGCGCCTCCACCACCACTGCAATAGGCTAATTCTTTATCATAAGCCGAAAACTCATGGATAGGAGCTCCAAAGCCTGTTACTTTTACCTTTTTCCCATCAAAAAGATATTTAAAACTGTTGTCGCTTCCCTCTTCCTGCGCCTGTATTAGCATGGGAAATATGGCGAATAACAATAGAATATTTATTTTTTTCATTGTTGTATTTTTTGTATTTTTTTGTACGAATAATCGTTCCATACGTAGAACGGTTCTGTTCCGAAATGTAAAATCATTCCATACTTCGACTTCGCTCAGCACTGGTGGAACGATTCTACGTTTCTAAAAAATTCCAAATTTTAACGACACTCCTGCTGAAAAACCATCCAGCGCATTTTTTTTAACACCAAGCAAATCTATGCCATTCGTAAACCTGTAATGAACTCCTGCTGCAAATCGAAAATGTTTGAAAACATTCAGTTCCGCTTCAACTCCCGGTTCAAGAATAAAAAAATTGTCCTGATCATCCATAATATAGTTATCAGGGTCTTGCGTATGGTGATGCTGCGAATCTGTAAGTATTGCGCCCCCTCCACCAATAAGTATCGGAACTGAAATATGAATTATCTCTTTTGGAAAAATAATGGGTTCAACAATAAAACCACCATATCCGCCCGTAAGCATTGATTTTTTCATTAAAACATCATTATGAAAAGAACTTCCGATTATTCCATGACCCGCCATCCCAATTGCCAGATAATGATTTGCGATCCATGCTAAACGACCACCGATATGAAATGCATCATTTTTCACACCTGTTGGTTTTACCATTGCGTATCTCATATCCATGGAAATATAAAAACCGTGGTCGTCCACTTTTTTAATCAATGTTTTTATTTCCTGTTCTGCGTCATTATTATTTTGTGAAAGAACGTTCAACTGCAATCCTGTTACAGCTATTAATAAGAAAGCAAAAGCTTTTTTCATATTTTCTGCAAATTTTAAATTAATAAAAAAAATAACCTATATATTTTCGATGAACGGTTAGTTTTATCCGATGAATAAAATAAAAAACGGAATTGAATAGCGAAAAGTATGCCAAAGTGGAAAAGGGATGTAACGCAATGTAAGATTTTTTAGGATAGAAGTTCGAAGCCGGAAGTTCGAAGCTGGAAGTCGGAAGTAGCTTCAGGCTTCCAGCTTCGAGCTTCGTGCTTCGTGCTTCAGATTGACTAAAAAAAAAAATTACGTAACATAAATTAATTTTATCAACATAAATAAAAAGTAAGAAGCGAATCATTACTTTTGTTTTTTCAGAATAAAAAAAATATGCAGAAATATCTTACAGATTTAAACGAATATCAACAGGAAGCAGCAGTGAATTATAATGGAGCTTCTTTGATTATAGCAGGAGCCGGATCGGGTAAAACTAGAGTACTGACATACAGGATTGCGCACATGCTGAATTGCGGCGTTAACCCGCGCTCTATACTGGCGCTTACTTTTACAAATAAAGCTTCCAAAGAAATGAAGGAACGCATTCGCAAACTCATTGGGTCCGATATCGCAAATTATTTATGGATGGGCACATTTCATTCCGTATTTGCAAAAATTCTTCGCTTTGAAGCTGCATCTATTGGCTATACTTCGCAGTTTACTATTTATGATACCGATGATTCAAAGAGCCTGATAAAAACAATTGTCAAGGAAATGCACCTTGATAAAGACACTTACAAACCCAATGAAATTTACAACCGCATTTCCGGAGCAAAAAATAATCTTATCACTCCCGAAGTATACTGCGCAACCAATGAATACAAGGAGTTTGACAGAATGACCAAAAAGCCCGAGTTGGGAAGAATTTATCAGATTTATGTTGCACGCTGTAAAAAGGCAGATGCCATGGACTTTGATGATATCCTTGTAAACATGAACATCCTGCTTCGGAACTTTCCCGAAGTGATGATAAAATATCAAAAAAAGTTCAGCTATATTCTCGTGGATGAGTATCAGGACACAAATTACTCGCAGTATCTTATCATAAAAAAATTGGCTGCAATTAATAAAAATATTTGTGTAGTAGGCGATGATGCGCAGAGTATTTATGCATTCCGCGGAGCAAAAATTGAGAACATTCTGAATTTTAAAAATGATTATCCCGATTATATGCTTTATAAGCTGGAACAGAACTATCGTTCCACGCAAAACATTGTGCTCGCCGCAAACAGCTTGATTAAAAAAAATAAAGAACAGATTCCAAAAAAATTATTTTCTGATAATGAAGAAGGAGAAAAAATAAAAATTCTCAAATCCATGTCTGATACAGATGAAAGTTATCAGGTTGTTGGTGCTTTACTTGATAATATTTATCAGAATAAATTTGATTATTCGGATTATGCCATTTTATACCGCACCAATGCGCAATCGCGTTCACTCGAAGAAGCTTTACGAAAAAGAAACCTGCCCTATCGCATATACGGAGGAATATCATTTTATCAGCGAAAAGAAATTAAAGATGTACTTGCATATTTCCGGCTTGCTATAAATAATAAAGATGAAGAAGCGCTGAAAAGGGTTATCAATTATCCTGCGCGTGGCATAGGCGATACAACTATTGAGAAACTAATTGCAGGAGCTACTGCAGCAGATGTTTCTTTATGGAATGTATTATTAAATCCGGCTGAATACGGTGTATCTTTAAATTCAGGAACACAAACAAAACTGACTAATTTTGCAGGTTTAATAAAAAGTTTTTCTGCAAGACTTCAGGAATTGGACGCATACCGCCTTGCTATGCAAATAGTAGCAGAAGCAGGTATTATGAAAGAACTTAAAGAAGATAAATCGCCTGAAAGTGTGAGTCGCTCTGAAAACATTGAAGAATTGATAAACGGGATTAACGAATTTGTTGATTTGTTTAATGAGGAAGAAGGGATGCCAGGTCTTGATGCATATATGCAGAATATTGCGCTTCTTACAGATATGGATACAGACAAACCGGAAGATAAAAACAGAATTTCACTTATGACGGTTCATGCAGCAAAAGGGCTTGAATTCAAATGTGTTTTTATTGTGGGCGTGGAAGAAAATCTTTTTCCTTCTTCGATGTCGAATACAACAAGCAAAGAAATTGAAGAAGAGCGCAGGCTGTTTTATGTGGCACTAACAAGGGCAGAAAAATTTGCATACATTTCTTTTGCGCTTTCACGCTTTAAATGGGGGCAGTTTACGAATTCCTCTCCAAGCAGATTTTTAAAAGATATTGACCCGAATTATCTTGATAATAATTTTATTGACGAAGATGATGGCTTTGAAGAAGACGATTTGAATGATATTGAAGCCTCTCCTGTGAAATTTTTCAAACAAAAGAAATTTCAAGCCCGCGAGAAAAAACCATTTCCTGTTCAAACACCCCAGTTATCAAATAAATTTTCACGTGTAAAAAATACAGAGGAAAGTATTTCTTCTGAAAATGAAATTGTAGAAACCGATGATGTTACAGGAATTCAATCAGGGATGAGTGTTTACCACGAACGGTTTGGTCCAGGAAAAGTATTGCAGCTTGAAGGGAAATTTCCAAATACAAAAGCAACGATTTTTTTTCAAAGCTCCGGGCAGAAGCAGTTGTTACTAAAATTTGCAAAACTTAAAATTATTGAGTGATTTTAATGAAACATCTGTGTGATAAAAATATTTTTATTGTTCTACTTGTTACTACAATAATTTGTAATTTTTCTGTTAATTCTTTCTCCCAGCAAGCAAAAAAGAAAACAGAAAAAATGCTGACAGGATCGTGGGATCTTGTGTCTATGAACATGGGAAGTCTTGGCAATTTAGTTGATAGCTTGAAAATAAATGTTCCGGGTAAAACCGACAGCCTGAAAAAAGCAGCATCAGCGTCTATTGATAGTTTTTCAAAAAAACTTGAGAACATGAGAGGGACTATGATGCTAAGCTTAAATCGAAATCATTCTTTTACTGCAAAGAAGAAAAATAAGACAGACAAAGGGAAATGGGAACTTAGCAATGATGGAAAAACACTTACAACAATCAGCGAAGAACCTCTGAAAAAAAGTTTTCTTGAAATCAATAAAATCACAAAAGATTCTTTGATCTTTTTAAATAAAGAAAGCGATACGCATTTTTACATGATTTTTGTCCGTGTAAACGAAAAATAATTTTTACTTTCTTTTTTACTTCTTATTTTCAACAAACCAGAATGGAATCTGGAACTGACAACTAATATCAACAACCGCTCCGATGCGACCGAAGTTGACACTATTCCGTAAATTTGAGTCTACTCTGAAAAACCCCAAAAACCAATAAATGACACTAATTTCACGAATTTAATATGTTAATTATTAGTTGTATTTTCAGAGACAATTTGTGCAATTCGTGTCAAAAACACTTTTCGGAGTGGTTTCAAATTTGAAATTATTAATCATATTCTGTTATTTTTGCATGCATAAAAAATAAAATTATGAAATTTCGTGATTTAGTATTTTTCTCTTTTTTGATACTTCTTTTTCTGCCATTTTTTATTTTTACAGATGTTTTTAATTTTTATGATACATTTAATAGAAATCATCCACTAATAACAAGTTTTATCAAATTCGCGGTTCTTGCAACAGCCGGTGAATGTTTAGGTCTGCGAATTAAAACAGGAAATTATAATCATAAAGGTTTTGGGATTATTCCCAGAGCAATTGTTTGGGGCTTTTTGGGAATAACGATTCAAATGGCTTTCGCTGTATTTTCTTCCGGAGTACCGGTTTTTCTTACAAAGACATTAGATTTACCCTGGGCGCTTCATTTTTTAGACAAACAAACGGTATTGTCAATGAGTATCGGGGAGCAGCTCATCGTTGCATTTTCAATCAGTGTATCCTTAAACCTGATTTTTGCGCCGGTAATGATGACATTTCATAAAATCACAGATACGCATATAATCAATAACGGAGGAACCATTGCAGGGCTTTTTAAACCAATTAAATTCAAAGAAATTTTTAAAAATTTGAATTGGGTAGTCCAGTGGAATTTCGTGTTTAAAAAAACCATTCCTTTTTTCTGGATTCCAATGCACACAATCACATTCATGCTTGCGCCGGAATATCGCGTACTCTTCGCTGCATTACTGGGAATTGCACTTGGTGTAATTCTTGCTGTTTCAAATCAAAGTAAAAAATAATTATCGTTTTATACGAATCTGAAAATGATGAGCAGAATAATAATATAGCTCATAATCAGTGGCATATCAAGAACTATATTTTTGTTTTCTGATAAGTTTTTTATATTTTTGCATTCATGAATATTAAATAATTATTATGAGAAATCTTATCCGGTTTGATTGGGCTGTTAAAAGACTTTTGCGAAATAAAACAAACTTTGGCATACTCGAAGGGTTTTTATCTGAACTTTTAGGCGAAGATATAAAAATAGAAAATATTCTTGAAAGCGAAACCAATAAGGATTACAAAGAGGATAAATTAACAAGAGTTGATTTACTTGTAAAAAATATTAAAGGGGAATTTATTATTATTGAAGTTCAGAACAACCGAGAACATGACTATTTACATCGTATTCTTTTTGGTGCTTCAAAATTACTTATTGAAAACTTAGATTCTGGAATGAAATATTCAGAAATCAAAAAAGTTATTTCAGTTAATATTGTTTATTTTGACTTAGGACAAGGGGAGGATTATATTTATCACGGAAAAACTTCTTTTATCGGTCTTCATAAAAAGGACACTCTAAAGCTTTCACATGTACAGCAACAACTTTACAAAACTGACAATATTTCAAAAATATACCCGGAATATTATGTAATTAAGGTGAATCAATTCAATGACATTGCAAAAAATACATTAGATGAATGGATTTATTTTCTTAAAAAAGATGAAATAAAAGACGAATTTAAAGCTAAAGGATTGAAACAGGCAAAAGAACAATTAGATGTTCTTAAACTGAACGATGCAGAGCGTAAGGAATATGCTAAATTTATTGAACAAATCCGTTACGAAGAAAGTCTAATAGTTTCAAATTATAAAGTTGGTAAAATAGAGGGTCAAGAAGAAGGAAGTAGAACTAAAGCTTTTGAAATTGCTCGAAATTTAATAAATACGGGCGTAAGCATTGATATTATTATAAATACTACTGGGCTATCTAATGAGGAAATTAGTGGATTATAAAATTCAAAGTACAAATGAATAGAATAAAATACATTAATTTTCAAGAACCAAATTACATCAATAATGGTTTAACTCATTGGACTTCTTACATGGCGATAGCACACCCTTAAATTACCGAGAACTCTTGCCAGATAAAACGGCTCAGGTATATCTTAACTTTGGCGCAAAATTTTAAGCGTAGCGCAAATTATTTCTGATTATTTTTGAAAAGAAAAAAAATATCGTACTTTTGAACTACGATAAAAATGAAATTCAATGTCCGTTTATCATTTTATAAGACCTATAAAACTTCTATATCAGAATATCAAAAACAGAGACAACTTTGTTTTTTAGCTATTATTTTTTTAGTACCCTCTAAGTCTTTTCCACATTTTTTATTTTTTTTTTAATCAATAATCCCATTTATTATTATGGTTACAGCACAATTAATAAATCCTAAAAGTATCGTTGTAGTTGGCGGTTCCAACAATATAAACAAACCCGGCGGAAAAGTATTGTATAACCTGAAAGACGGTCATTTCAAAGGAGAGATATATGTTATCAATCCTAAAGAGCCCGAAGTACAGGGAATAAAGGCATTTTCAGACGTTAAGGAATTACCACAGGTTGACCTTGCCATTATAGCCATAGCTGCAAAATTTTGTCCTGAAACGGTTGAGATTCTTGCTAAACAAAAGCAAACACGTGCATTTATTATACTTTCTGCAGGTTTCAGTGAAGAAAATGAAGAAGGCGCAAAATTAGAAAAGCAAATAGTAGAAACCATAAACAGTGTGAATGGGTCTTTGATTGGACCAAATTGTATTGGCTTTCTCAATTCTAATTACAGCGGTGTTTTTACTACGCCCATTCCAAAACTCGATACAAAAGGTTGTGATTTTATATCAGGCTCGGGAGCTACTGCTGTATTTATTATGGAAGCAGGAATTCCAAAAGGCCTTACATTTTCAAGTGTATATTCCGTAGGCAATTCTGCACAAATGGGTGTGGAAGAAGTTTTGAAATATCTCGATGAAAGTTATGACCCTCAAACCAGCTCCAGTGTTAAGCTTTTATATATTGAAAATGTTAAAAAACCAGATATGCTGCTGAAACATGCTTCATCTTTAATTAGAAAAGGATGCAAAATTGCCGCGATTAAATCTGGCTCATCAAGTGCCGGAAGCCGCGCTGCTTCTTCACATACCGGTGCGCTTGCAAGTCCTGATGTTGCTGTAGATGCATTATTTCGCAAAGCTGGAATTGTGCGTTGCTATGGAAGAGAAGAGCTTACCACTGTTGCATCTGTATTTATGCACAAAGAACTTACAGGGAAAAATATTGCAATTATAACGCATGCAGGAGGTCCTGCCGTGATGCTTACAGATGCATTATCAAACGGCGGTCTTGAAATTCCACACATTGAAGGATTAAAAGCAAAAGAGCTTCAGGAAAAATTATTCCCCGGTTCTTCGGTTGCCAACCCTATAGATTTTCTTGCCACAGGAACTGCCGAACAATTAGGAATTATAATTGATTATTGTGAAAATGAATTTTCAGAAATTGATGCAATGATTGTGATTTTTGGCAGTCCGGGCTTATTTGAAGTATACGATGTTTACCGCTTGCTCGATGAAAAAATGAAAACGTGCAAAAAGCCTATTTATCCTGTATTGCCTTCTATTATTAATGTAAAAAAAGAAATTGAAGATTTTCTTTCTAAAGGAAGGATTAATTTTCCTGATGAAGTAATACTGGGAAATGCTCTTGTTAAGGTTTACAATACGCCAAAAACGATTGAAGAAAATATTGTTTTGCCCAAAATTGATACTGCAAAAATCCGCATCATCATTGACAATGCAGCGAATGGCTATTTATCACCGGAAGATGTTCAGGCTTTGCTTGATGCTGCCGGAATTTCAAGAGCCGGCGAAGCGGTTGTAACAACAGAAAAAGAAGCATTAAATGCAGCCGATAAATTAGGATATCCTGTTGTCATGAAGGTAGTCGGTCCTGTGCATAAATCGGATATTGGCGGCGTAGTTTTAAATGTAAAAGATGCCGAAAAAGTTGCAGCAGAATTTAACAGGATGATAAAAATAAAAGACACAACGGCCATTCTAATACAGCCTATGCTTTCAGGAATAGAACTGTTTGCAGGGGCAAAAAAAGAAGACAAATTTGGTCATACTATTTTATGCGGTTTAGGTGGAATATTTATTGAAGTGCTGAAAGATGTCAATTGCGGTCTTGCTCCGCTGACAATAAATGAAGCAACAGAAATGATACGTTCGCTTAAAGGCTATGGTATTATAAAAGGAGCAAGAGGTCAGGAAGGCGTAAATGAAGAATTGTTTGCAGAAATTGTATTACGCTTATCTGCCCTTGTTACAGCAGCGCCGGAAATTTTTGAAATGGATATAAATCCTTTGCTCGGAAAAAAAGATAAAGTTACAGCTGTAGATGCACGAATCAGAATTGAAAGATAATATTTACGGATGTTATGTAATGTTGAAGAATGGAAATCGGTACTTCGACTACGCTCAGTAACCGAGAGTCGGAAGTTGGAAGTCAGAAGACGGAAGTCGGAAGTTGGAAGACGGAAGTCAGAAGACAGAAGACGGAAGAATTGAAGTTAGAAAATAAGGTTACTCCCGGCTTCGTGCTTCGCGCTTCGCACTTCCGACCAATCAAAAACATTTAGAATAAGATAATAAAATTTAAAAATACGTAATATAAAAAATATCATTAAAACATAAAAACTATGGAATTACCATTTGCAGAATCGTTTAAAATCAAGATGGTGGAATCTATCCGCCGAAGTACACGTGAAGAAAGGGAAGTCTGGATAAAAGAAGCAAAATACAATCTTTTCAATTTGAAAAGCGATCAGGTTTTTATTGATTTGCTGACAGATTCAGGAACTGGTGCGATGAGTGATAAACAGTGGGCTGCCATGATGCTGGGAGATGAATCGTATGCAGGCGCACGTTCTTATTACAATATGAAAGAAGCCATTAAAAAAATCATGGGCTTTGAATATTTTTTGCCTACGCATCAGGGACGTGCCGCTGAAAACGTTTTATTTTCAGTGTTAGTAAAAGAAGGTGATGTGGTTCCCGGAAATTCTCACTTTGACACAACGAAGGGACATATTGAGTTTAGAAAAGCTCATGCTGTAGATTGTACTATTGATGAGGCATTCAACACTTCCCTCCTACATCCTTTTAAAGGAAATATAGATTTAAATAAACTAGAAAAAGTGCTGAAAGAAACGCCCAGAGAAAAAATATCCATGATTGTTGTAACCCTTACATGCAATTCTTCAGGAGGGCAACCTGTTTCTATGCAAAACATGCGCGAAGTTTCTGCTATGGCAAAAAAATTCGGAGTACTTGTGTGCTATGATTCTGCACGCTTCGCAGAAAATGCATATTTTATTAAAATGCGTGAAAAGGGTTATGAAAATAAATCCATAAAAGAAATTGTACTGGAAATGTACCAGTATGCAGATATGGCAACCATGAGCAGTAAAAAAGATGCCATTGTAAATATGGGCGGATTCATTGGGATGAAAGACGAAAATCTTTTTAAACAAGCCAGTGTTTACAATATTATGTTTGAAGGATTTATTACATACGGAGGAATGTCGGGTCGCGATATGAATGCGCTCGCTCAGGGATTGGATGAAAGTACAGAGTTTGATTATCTTGAAACACGAATAAAACAAATAGAATATTTGGGCAAACGCATGACAGATTTTGGAATTCCTGTTCAATTGCCATACGGGGGGCATGCAATATTTATTGATGCAAAAAAATGTCTCTCACATATTCCAAAAGAACAATATGTGGCGCAAACATTAGCTGTAGAGCTTTATCTGGAAGCAGGTATTCGTGGCGTTGAAATCGGAACAATCCTTGCCGACCGCGACCCGGATACAAGACAGGATCGTTACCCGGAGCTTGAATTTGTAAGACTGGCAATACCCAGAAGGGTTTATACAAATAATCACATGGACGTTATTGCCTGTGCAATGAAAAATGTTATGGATAGAAAAGATGCGATTAAAGCCGGATTTAAAATTATCAACGAAGCTCCGATTCTGAGACATTTTACTGTGGAGTTGGCAAGATGTTCCACATCTTGAGGTAACGTTATGTTTGTGCAGATGTGGAACATCTTGCCCGACATACGAAAAAAGTCCCGCAATTGCGGGACTTTTCGTACCAAACTAAACCATGAAAACTAATAATTATTCTTCTTGTGCTTCTTGTGCATCTTTTTTAAGGTGTTTCTGATATCTGTTTTTGAATTTATCAATACGCCCTGCAGTGTCAACAAGTTTCATCTTTCCTGTGTAAAAAGGATGAGAAGTATTTGATATTTCAAGTTTTACCAAAGGATAAAAAACACCTTCAACTTCGATAGTGTCTTTTGTGTGTACAGCAGACTTTGTTAAAAATGTATGTCCGTTAGACAAATCTTTAAAAGCTACAAGCCTGTAATTTTTTGGATGAATATCTGATTTCATTTCTTTGTTTTTTTACAAATTGGGTTGCAAATGTATTGTTTCTTTTTTATATATCAAAAAAATATGAACATAAAATTTTATAACCGGAATAAATCACTGGTTTTTAATTCAGAAACAAAGGTTTTATGAATAAATTCATTTGTTTTTGGAATATATTGATAATCTTTTTCCCATTCCTTTGCATTTTTTACAATTGCTGCAATAGCTTTCATAATATAATGTAGTTCTTTGTTTGTCATTGTAGGATGCAATGAAAGCCTTACCCAACCCGGTTTTTCAGACAAATCGCCCCTGTTAATTTTATCTGTTATCTGGTGCGAGCGTTCCTGAGTAACTTCCAGAAGAAAATGCCCATAAGTTCCGGCACAGGCACAGCCACCCCTTACCTGAACGCCAAAACGATCGCTTAACAATTTAACTATCAAATTATAATGAATATTTTCAACATAAAAAGAAACCACACCAAGTCTTTTTTGCTGTTTTCCTGCAAGAATATGCAAGCCGGGAATTTTATTTAATTCCGAAAAAACAATTTTGAGCAATTCGTGTTCTCTTTGCAGAATGTTTTTTGTTCCTATCTGATTTTTCAGTTCTATAGCAAGAGCTGTGCGTATTGCTTGTAAAAAACCGGGAGTTCCACCGTCTTCGCGTGCTTCAATATCATCTACATATTTATATTCTCCCCAGGGGTTCGTCCAGTCTACTGTTCCACCACCCGGGTTGTCAGGAACTTTGGAATCATAAAGCTTTGAATTGAAAATCAAAACACCGGAAGAGCCGGGTCCTCCTAAAAATTTGTGTGGAGAAAAGAAAATGGCGTCTAATTTCTCAAGTGGGTCTTTCGGGTGCATGTTGATATCAACATAAGGAGCAGATGCTGCAAAATCTACAAAACACAATCCTTTATACTTGTGCATTATTTTTGCCATTTTATGATAAGGGGGCATTACGCCCGTTACATTTGAACATGCTGTAAAAGTGCCAATTTTGAACTTCCGGTCTTTATATTTAATTAATTGTTTTTCCAGCTCATCTATGCAAACAAGATTATCTTTTCCGGGAGGTATAATAACTACATCGGCATTTGTTTCTATCCATGAAGTGTGGTTGGAGTGATGTTCCATGTGAGTAATAAAAATGACAGGGCGTTCGCGTTCTTTCTGGCAGGGTCGGTTTGTAACTCCACCGCAAAGCTTTAATCCTAATATTCGCTGCAGCTTATTCACAACACTTGTCATTCCAACTCCGTATGTAATAATCACATCATCATTATCTGCGTTAACATGTTTTTTGATAAACTCATGCGCATAATGGTAGGAGCGCGTCATAAAAGTACCTGTTTCGCTTGTCTCTGTATGTGTATTCGCAACAAAAGGACCGAAATCATTCCTTATTTTATCTTCAATCGGAGCATAAAGACGACCACTGGCAATCCAGTCTGCATAAATAATCTTCTTTTTACCGTATGGTCCGGTGAAAAAAGTAGTATGTCCTATTATTTTTTTTCTGAACGTCTCAAAATATCTTTCTAAATTTTCCATTGTAAATTCTTCTCATCAAATAATTTGTACCTGTCTTCATTGAAGAAAATAATTCAAAATTCACCAAACTTAACAGGAACAGTAAAATTTTAAAAATTATTTTTTGCGACAAAATTAATTAAAAAAACATGCCAGATACAGGGATAAACAAAGATTTCTGTTTAGATTTCTTGTTTTTTTCAAGCTTTTAAGTATTTTTGACTAAATATTTTACCGTTATTTTCAAAAAAACATACTAAACTTTTGATTTTTAGACAACCTTATTATTAATTTAACGTCTATTTAGGTAAAAACACAAACGTCTTATGATACGCTTTATAATCCTTCAAATATTGATTCTGCTGGTTTTTGTAACTCAAAAAAGTTTAGGTCAGTACAACATGGACAATGATCCTGTTACAACCTGCCTTGGTCTTTTCTACGATAGCGGTGGTGCTTCGGATAATATTGGAGCAACTTGGGTATGCATTGTTCAGGGCTCCTACAGCAATAATGAAAGTTATACAAAAACGTTCTGCTCTTCTACAAGTGAAAATATGATGTTTACTTTTGACGAATTAGATATAGTAGGAAGCGACTGGTTAAAAGTATACGATGGCAACAGTACTGCTGCTCCTTTATTAATGACACTCAATTCTTCAAGTACATCCCCTACCATCATATCTTCAGGAACTTGTTTAACTTTTGAATTTCATTCCGGTGATAATGGAACAACAGGATGGCTTTCCGGAGATTGCGATGATGGTGGAAACTGGTCTGCTTCTATCCAATGTATAACAGTGTACCCGATAAATCCGAGTGGAACAGTCAATACCTGTAATGGTATATTTACTGACGATGGAGGTATGTCTGCTAATTACGGAAATAATGCTAATTATACAAAAACATTTTGCCCAGAAGGAGGAAGTTGTGTGAAAATAAATTTTTCCTCATTGGAATTAGGTCCGGGAGATGAACTTAAATTTTTTGATGGTTCCTCTGCGGTAGGCGTACCTTTAATGACTCTTACTCAAGGCTCGTCTATTCCTTCAATGGGAGTAGGTTCTAACACCGGAAACTGCCTTACGGTACAATTTATTACTGATGGCTCGGGAAATGCTCCGGGCTGGGTTGCTACAGTTTTTTGCCCGCCAAGCTGTGGTACACCTCCTCAATGTGTATCAAATCCTCCTGCAAATAATCAGTGTATTAATGCAACACCTATATGTAATCTTAATGGGTTTTGCGGCAATACCAGCTCAAGCTATAATTCATTAGATCATAACGGAACCGACTGGGATAATCTTTCCGGTTTAAATTTTTGCGGTTCTGTTGAAAACAATTCGTGGCTTTCTTTTGTTGCAGACGGCCCTACCGCAGAGCTAAACGTATGGACTATGAACTGCGCAAACAGTGACGGCATACAGATGGAAATTTACGCAACTACAGATTGCCAAACTTTTACTTCGCATTCTAATTGTGTTAGCGTTGGCACACCTACAGACTTTACTATTCAGGCTTACAATCTAACGCCTGGAAACACCTATTACCTGATGATTGACGGTTTTGCCGGAGATAATTGTGATTATATCATTTCAGCAGCAAGTGGTATTAACGTGGGAGCGCAAATAACACCCGAGCAAACAATTTGCCTCGGGAACTCTGCTAATATTATTATAGATGGTGTTGGCGCCGGAGCAAGTTATTCGTGGGGGTCCAATCCAAACGACCCGAGCATGATTATAAATGGCAGCACTATTAATGTTACACCTTTGGAAACCACTACTTATTATGTTACAGTTAGTGGAGCTTCTGCAAATCCAAACTGTCCTCCAATCAACGAGGTTTTCCAAACACAGGTTATTGTTGTGTCAGATACTTCTTCGATGTGTCAGCCTCAATATACATGCGAAATGGCTGCTGCCGCAGATGATGATACGATTTGCTCCGGAGACCCTGTAAATCTGACTTCTGATGGAGCAATAGGCTTAACCCTACTAGCAAATGATTTTGATGATGGAACCGCGGGTACAGGCTGGGGAGCAACCACTACTGCAACATTTACCAATCCATGTGGACCACCCCCTCCGGGAGGTGCAATATATTTATGGATGGGAGCGCAATCCCCTGCCCCACGAAGGTTAGAATCTAACGACTTTAGTATATTGTACGGAGGAGAAATGTATTTTTATCTACGGTACGCAGAGCAGGGAGATGCAAGCCCCTGCGAAGGACCTGATGAAATTGATGAAGGTATTACATTGCAATACTCCATAAATAGTGGTATAAGCTGGACACCTATAGCATATTTTAATCCATCCGGCGTTGTTGAGCCAAACGGAAATATTTATCAGGGTCAAGGTGCTTCTGTAGCAACAGGGGCAACAGCTTTTACAGTATGGGCGCAGTATATGTTTCCAGTTCCTGTAGCAGCGCAAACAGCTTCCACACGTTTTAGGTGGATACAGGAAGTTAGTACGGATAATGTTTACGACCACTGGGGTCTCGACAGTATTTTTGTTCGCGCAAATGCCCCTAATGTTGAAACAATTTGGACAGCAAACCCACCGATGGCAGGATTTCCCTATACCGGCGTCAATCCTCCCACTACGTATCCAACTGTTTCAACATGGTTTACCGCAACCATTACAAATGGTACTTTTTCCTGCTCCGATAGTGTATTTGTTGAAGTGCAAAATATTGATGTTGATTTTACTGTTAATGATTCTACGCAATGTATGAATGGAAACTCATTTGTCTTTTCTGCCTCAACAACCGGAGCAACTTACATTTATGGATGGAGTTTCGGAGATGGTGGTACTTCTATTCTTGATGCTCCGTTGCATGTCTACACTCAGCCGGGAACTTTTCAGGTTGTCCTTGTAGAAAGCATGAACGGATGTATTGATACCGTATCGCATTATGTATATGTATACCCTGAGCCAACTTTTTCATTTTCCTCTGTGCCCTCGTGCGCCAATATTTGTAATGGTTCGGTTGTTTCAACACCTGTTGGCGTAGCTCCTTTTACGTTTAGCTGGGATAATAATGAAATTACTCAATCTCTTTCAAATGTATGCAGCGGAAACTATACGCTTACCCTTACAGATGCAAATGGCTGCTCGTATGACAGTACTGCAATCGTTACGCAGCATCCTTCACCCGGAATAGATTTTGACTCTGTTCCCACCTGCGACAATGTTTGCAATGGGTCTATTACCGCCTATGGCATGAATACCGTTCCTCCTTATTCTTATGAATGGGATAATGGTACACAGTTTCAAACTGTAAGCAATGCATGCGCAGGAATAAATACCGTAACAGTAACAGATGCGCTGGGTTGCTCAAGCTCGGCATCAAATTCAGTAACCTATTATCCGGCTATTAATATCAATTTAGCAACAACACGTGTAAAATGTTATGGAGAAAATACAGGAACTGCAACAGCAATTCCTTCGGGAGGCGGAGGCAATACATGGTATTTTCAATGGAGTCTTAATGCAAATGCTCAGACTTCCTCAACAGCAATAGGTCTTTATGCAGGTGAATATTTTGTTACTGTTTCTGATAATTTAGGCTGTAAAGAAGACACATCTGTAGTTGTAACCCAACCTGATTTGTTAGTAATTACGGCTTGTCCTGATACACATCTTTGTTATCACACACAGGGGACTTTGTATGTAACGCCAGCAGGAGGAACTCCCCCTTATTATTATTTCTGGAATACAAATCCGGGTGGTCAGACTTTAACGATTAATCCAGAGTATTCTTCTTCATATCTTGTATATGCAATAGACTCGAATAATTGCATCAGTAACACGGAAATGATAAATGTAAACGTAGATCCCAAGCTTCAGATAACATTAATGGCTCAGGATGACACAATTTGTCCGGGTTCTGCTGCTTCCATTTCTGCTTATGTTTCCGGTGGAGACGGAGGTCCTTACACAATATATAATCCTACTGGCAATATTATAGATTTACCTTTTACGCCATTTCCGGCTTATAATCCGACAAATTATCATCTGTACGCGCACGATCACTGCGGAGCATCTGCTGTTGATACTATTTCTATTTATCAGTATCCTGTGCCTGTAGTGCTGTTTACTTCCGATAAATTCTTCGGATGCCAGCCTTTAACGATTCAGTTCAATGAAGGGACAAACAACAGCGGGTCTTTGTATGAATGGAATTTCAATGACTATGTAAACAATTTTTCTCACAGCAGAAATCCTGTTCATACTTTTGAAAGTGCGGGCGTTTATGATATTTCACTGTCTGTTTCAGATGATAATGGATGCCGAAACACGTACACTGTTCCTGCTATGATTACAGTATATCCGAATCCGGAAGCGCGCTACAACTCAATGCCTGAATTAGTAAGCATTGCAAATCCAAAGGTAGAGTTCAATAATTATTCTTCGGGTCATGTTCAGTCTATGTGGGACTTTGATGATGGAGATTCTTCACTTTTTGAGCATCCCGTGCATGTTTTTAGCAGTACAGGAGTTTTTGATGTTTCTTTAGTTGTAACGTCTGAATATGGTTGTACAGATACAACTACGCATTCGATAAATGTAAGAGATGAATACACTTTTTATGCGCCGACAGTTTTCTCCCCTGATGCAGATGGAATTAATGATATTTTCAAAGTGTACGGTTATGGCATCAATCCTAGTAAATTCAATCTGTATATTTATGATCGCTGGGGACAAGTATTATTTGAAACGAATGATCTAAATAAAGGTTGGGATGGACGTTTAAAAAGGAACTCTACTTCCGGAAAAGATATTGTTAAAACAGGAACGTATACATGGTTTGTAATATACACCGACATTACAGGGGTAGTGCATCATAAAACAGGACCCGTTACGGTAGTCCATTAATAATAGAGGGGACTTCGGTTCCCTTTTTTATTTCCATTTTTTGTTTCATTAAAAAAGTATTTTTTTGTACTTATTGCAAAGAAAATATCTTTGTAAAAAACTTATATATTTATGTCTGATTTAAAACTGGGAATTCCCAAGGGAACACGCGATTTTTCTCCATCTGAAATGGTAAGAAGAAATTTTATTTTTGATACATTAAAAAAAATATTTCAAAAGTACGGATACCTTCCGATAGAAACACCGGCGATGGAAAACATTACCACGCTTACAGGTAAATACGGCGACGAAGGCGACCAACTGATATTTAAAATATTGAACAGTCGTATACACGAATCAAAAAACAAAGATCTGCTAAAGGAAGAATTTGAAAAGAGTCTTGAACATTCCAAAAATTCAGAAATACTCACAGAAAAAGCATTGCGGTACGACCTGACGGTTCCTTTTGCCCGTTACGTTGTGCAGCATAGAAATGACATTACATTTCCATTTAAAAGATATCAGATGCAACCGGTATGGAGGGCAGACAGACCACAAAAAGGCAGGTATCGTGAGTTTTATCAATGCGATGTGGATGTAATCGGAAGTAAGTCGTTGTTAAATGAAGTTGAACTTTTACAAATTATTGACGAGGTTTTTAATGAAAAAAATTTAAATGTTCCTGTTTTAATAAAACTCAATAACAGAAAAATTCTGAGCGGAATAGCCGAAGTTATAGGAGCCGCTGATAAAATTATTGACATCACGGTCGCGATTGATAAACTTGATAAAATAGGGCTGGTAAAAGTTAATGAAGAATTAAGGCAAAAAAATGTTTCAGAAGAAGCTATCAGTACACTTCAGCCCATTATTAAACTTTCGGGAAGTCTTGATGAAAAAATGATCGCGCTTAAATATGTGCTGGCATCTTCAATTATTGGGCTGGAAGGTATTTCAGAAATACAAAAAGTATTCAAAACAATAAACACTTTAAACATAAAAACTGATGTTGAGTTTGATGTAACACTGGCACGCGGGTTGAATTATTATACAGGAGCAATATTTGAGGTAAAAGCGAAAGATGTTGAGATAGGGAGTATATGCGGTGGAGGAAGGTATGACGACCTTACCGGAATTTTTGGAATGAAAGATGTTTCGGGTGTTGGCGTATCTTTTGGTGCTGACAGAATTTATGATGTGATGCTGCAAACAAATAAATTTCCGGCAGAAGCAGCCACATTAACAAAATTAATGTTTGTGAATTTCGGAGATAATGAAGAAAAATATTGTCTTGGCTTACTTGCTGAAATTCGCTCTAATGGTATTTCTGCTGAGATTTACCCTGATCAGACAAAGATGAAAAAACAATTAGATTATGCCAATAACAAGGGTATTGCTTATGTTGCGCTTGTAGGAGAAAATGAAATCAATGAAAACCTGATTACATTGAAAAACATGAACACAGGAGAGCAGAAAAAATTGAGCGTTGCAGAGGTAATTCAAGAATTGAACGAAAATTAATCAATTAAAATTCTACAGATTTCTTTTTCTGATAATCATTACAGAAGCAGCGTAGAATATAACAATATAAGCAATTGATACAATTAAAATAATATTCAGAGGTAAATCTGCGACAGGAGGAGCTCCTTCTGAAATCTGACCATTAATATTAGTAACCATCTGCGGGGATGCGGATAACTGAAAAATATCCGGCGATGGCGTAAGGTTGGAAATAATTTTAACAGGGAAAAACTGCTGAACAGTTTCGGGTAAAAAACTTCGTAGAATAAATTCCATCGGAAAAAAGTACAGGATAAAGGTAAGGATAGAAAGTGCTGCATTGCGTATTATCACTGCAATAAACAGTCCCATTGCCATATATGCTATAGCCTGAATAAAATAAACAAGTAGCAGATACGATTTTTCAAAGATACTTGTTTCACTTCCAAAATTTGTGTAAATAATTCCGATTACAAGAGAGACCAAAAAAACGATAACCATACTAAAGACGGCAAGAAGGATTGTAAACAAGCCTTTGCCTGCAATAAGCTGGTTTCGGGTAAGACCGCAAATCATTTGTGAGCGGAATGTTTTAAAAGCAAATTCATTACTAACAGAAACAATCATTATTATTCCCAGTAATAAGTTGAAAAAACTTGCAATCCATGTTCCCATTGACCAGACCTGAGGAAATTGAAGATAGGGTTTTGATTCAATTCCGGGAAGACCGATGTTTATCATACATATAATAATCATTATAAGTACATATAACAAAGCCCATAAGCCGGCTATAACCCAGAAGTTGGTGTAAGATAAATTTTTTATCAGCTCAAGGTGCAAGAGTTTTTTCATTGTTTCACTAATTCTAAAAATTGAGACTCAAGGCTTTTTTGCTGTGTTAGAAGCTTGGAAAGAACGATTCCGTTTTCGTGGGTAAAACGATTTATATCAACAGCAGTGTAGGGTGCATCAAGAACAAGTATAAAATCATTGTTGTTTCTTTCAATATTGTTTATAAATCTAGCGCCAGAAAGAATTTTTTGAAGATGGTCTGAATCTGTAGCCGAAACAATAATTTTTTCTCCGGAATCGAGCAGTTCTTTCACTTTTCCCGATGCAATAAGTTTTCCTTTTTTCAACACAGCTACATGCGTACATACTTTTTCAACCTCATCGAGAATATGGCTTGCAAGAATAACTGTTTTCCCTTTAGCCGCTTCAATTTTAATAATCTGGCGCACTTCTGCTATTCCTTCGGGATCAAGACCATTTGTAGGTTCATCCAAAACTAAAACCTGCGGATCGCCAAGCATAGCAGCCGCAAGAGCAAGGCGTTGTTTCATTCCTAATGAATACGCATCAAATCGTGTGTGTTTTCTTTCAGAAAGATGTGTAAGCTGCAATACCCTGTCTATATTTGATAAAGCAACATTTTTTATTTCGGCTATAATGCGAAGATTTTTCTCAGCAGATAAATACGGATAGAAGTAAGGAACTTCAATCAAAGCTCCAATTTTTCTTTTTATTTCAACAGATGAAACTTGTCCAAACCATGAAAAACTTCCCTGATCAGCTCGAATTATATCCATTATAATAGAAAGCGTTGTAGTTTTTCCGCTTCCATTAGGACCTAAAATTCCATAAACATTTCCTTCTTCAATGCGCAAAGACAGGTCATCAACCGCACAAATTTTTCCGTAGTTTTTTTTAAGATTATTTATTTCGAGAACTGCATTCACCTTGTTGTTGATTTGAATTTTATGTATTGTAGAATCGCTCCATGGAGCGATTTTACAGTACATAATAATTAATTACCCATTTCCGAAATAAACTTGATTTTCATCAGGCGAATTTCTTCTTCGGTATATTCATTTTCTCCAAGCTCCTTAAGCGCATCTTCAATTGACCCAGATTCAGCTTTTTCCCTGAAATACTCATAAATATCATCCTGTTTATCTTCGTCAAGTACTTCTGATATATAATAGCTCAAATTCACTTTTGTACCCGAGTTGACAATAGATTCAATTTCTTTCAGCAGATCGTTCATTTCAAGTCCTTTTGCTTCAGCAATATCATCAAGAGGTTTTCTTTTATCAATATTTTGTATAATGTATACTTTAAGACCCGATTTATTTACAACAGAACGAACAACCAAATCCTGTGGTCTTATTATTTCATTTTCGTCAACGTGTTTTTTAATTAATATAACAAATTCAGGACCGTATTTTTGAGCTTTACCGGCACCTACACCCGAAATTTTTTGAAGTTCTTCAAGGGTTATCGGATACTGTATCGCCATTTCTTCAAGGGAAGGATCCTGAAATATTACAAAAGGAGGCAGGTTGTGATGTTTCGCAATTTTTTTCCTTAAGTCTTTCAGTAAGGAAAGAAGAACAGGATCTACAGCGCTTGTTCCACCCTGGGAAGCCATTCTATCATCATCATCGCCTTCTTCAAAATCATGATCTTTTGTTAAAGTAAAAGGAGATGGATTTTTTAAGAAGTCTTGACCTTTTTTCAATATTTTCAGCAGACCGTAATTTTCTATATCTTTCGTAATAAAGCCTGCAATGAGTGATTGGCGTATTACCGCATTCCAAAATTTAACATCATATTCTTTTCCAATACCAAAAACATCAAGATGATTGTGTTTGTAAGTTTTAATAGCCGCATTTGATGTTCCGGTAAGAATGTTTACAACATGATCTGCTTTAAATTTCTCTTTCACAGCAGCAATAACTTCAAGCATATTGCAAATATGTTCCTCTCCTTCAAAATGTACTTTTGGTTTCAGGCAATTGTCGCAATTTCCACAATTTTCTGTAAGAAGTTCTCCAAAGTAATTAAGCAGTAAAATTCTTCTGCATACAGAAGATTCAGCGTAGGCAACAGTCTCAAGAAGTAATTGTTTCCCGATTTCCTGCTCTGCTACAGGTTTGCCCTGTAAAAATTTTTCGAGTTTCTGAATATCGTTATAACTATAAAACGTTATACATTGTCCCTCGCCACCATCACGTCCTGCACGACCGGTTTCCTGATAATAGCCTTCAAGACTTTTGGGCATATCATAGTGAATAACAAAACGCACATCCGGCTTGTCAATTCCCATACCAAAAGCAATGGTTGCAACAATAATATCCACTTCTTCCATCAAAAATTTATCCTGATTATCTGAGCGGGTTTGAGCATCCATACCTGCATGATAAGGCAACGCTTTTATTCCGTTTACCTGTAAAAGCTCTGCCATTTCTTCCACTTTTTTGCGGCTTAGGCAATAAACAATACCGGATTTACCTTGCTGTCCTTTTATAAATTTAATGACTTCCTTTGTTGCATCTACCTTTGGTCTTACCTCATAATAAAGATTCGGTCTGTTAAACGAAGATTTAAACACATTTGCATCAAGCATTCCCAGATTCTTCTGAATATCATGCTGAACTTTAGGAGTGGCCGTAGCTGTTAATGCAATGATGGGAGCCCTGCCTATATCATTAATAATAGGTCTTATTCTGCGGTATTCCGGGCGAAAATCATGTCCCCATTCAGAAATACAATGTGCTTCATCAATCGCGTAAAATGAAACTCTTACATTTCGTAAGAAAAGAACATTTTCATCTTTGGTAAGCGATTCGGGAGCGACATATAATAATTTTGTTTTTCCACTGAGAACCGTATCTTTTACATTTTGCATTTCTGCTTTTGAAAGCGAGGAATTAAGAAAATGGGCAACTCCTTCTTCCATGCTGAAACTCCTCATGGCATCCACCTGATTTTTCATCAAAGCAATAAGCGGAGATATGATAATTGCCGTTCCTTCCATAATAAGCGCAGGCAGTTGATAACATAAAGATTTCCCTCCCCCTGTGGGCATCAGAACAAAAGTGTCTTTTCCTTCAAATACGCTTTTGATAACAGACTCCTGTAGACCTTTAAATTTGCTGAACCCAAAATGTTTTTTCAAAGGGGCAAACAGTTTATCATCTGAAAAATCAAATTTTTCTGCCTTTTTAGAACTTTCAGTTTTAGATATAGCAACAGGTTCTGATGCTTTACCCTTTGAAGTTTTTGTCAGAGATTTACTTTTTGTTTCTGCAATATTTTGTGAGGATACTTTTGCGTTTTTTGTTGTTACCTTTGATGTATCGGCATTGGGCAATGCTTTTTCTTCCTTTTTAGCAGAGCTTTTTACCTTTTCAACCGCATCTTTTTTTGTTTTGAAGCTTACTTTTTCATTTGCCGTGCTTTTACCAGTTGACTTCGTTTTCACGCTCTCATTCTTCTTCGTCATAAAAAAAATAAATATTTAAATTTTTATATATAATTCTGTTTTAAACAATACGTTGCCTGTCTTTTTTCAATTCTTTTATTTTGTCTGAACAGTCAAAGTACATTTCTTTTTCAAACTTTAACATATTTAATGAAAATTGCAAATTTTTTCGTAAAATAATTTAAGATATTAACTCTTTGTCAATAACTTTATTTTTTACAAAAGCTTGCGAGTATAAATAAAAATAATCAAACACAACCACATTTTAAACAAATTATTATATTTACAAATTGTTAAATATTGTGAAACATGCGTATTTTTATTAACTTGCTGTTATCAATTCTGCTGCTTACCATGTCGGTGTATGTCAGGGCAGGAGGAGAAAACACAAATCCCTTTGGTGCCCGTTCTGCCGGGATGGGAAATGCATCGGTTATGCTTTCTGATATCTGGTCTGTTAATTCAAATCAGGCAGGACTTGCGGGCTTAAAAGGTATGACTTGTGGATTTCATTATGAAAACCGGTTTTTTGTTCCCGAATTATCTCTCAGGGCAGGCGCATTTGCGCTACCCACAAAATCGGGGACTTTTGCTTTAAGTTTCAGTAATTTCGGGTACAGTAATTACTATGAAAGCAAAGCCGGGCTAGCTTATGCTAAAAATTTATGGGATTTCTTATCTGTAGGAATTCAGTTTGACTACCTGAATACTTATTTTTCTGAATATTACGGAAACAAAGGCACTGTTGCTGTTGAGATGGGAATACGCTATGTTTACAAAGATAATATGTATATCGGCGCCCATGTTTTCAACCCAACCCGTTCAAAAATTGCTGCATATAATGATGAACGCGTTCCTACCATTATGAAACTCGGGGTAGGTTACAATTTTTCCAGAAAAGTATTAGTTGTTGCAGAAGTTGAAAAAGATCTTATTTATAAACCTGCTTTCAAAGCGGGTATTGAGTATAATTTTATGGAGAATTTTTTCCTAAGAACCGGAGTAATTTCAAACCCGGGAAATATTTCTTTCGGAATTGGTTATGAGTACAAAGGATTGAAAGCGGATATTGCTTTTATTACGCACCAAACACTGGGCTTGTCCCCCCATGTTTCTTTATTGTGGACATTTAATACAGAAGACAAAAAAGAGTCCCTGCTTTAACAATGAACTTCAGACATTCATACATATATATACTTACAGTTCTGATTTTTCTTTTCAGCATTCCTGTTTATGCGCAGGTTGAGGAAACGGAAGAAATTCCTGCCGTAGAAGAAATTCTTGAACAAATAAGTACAAGTCAGGAAAGCAGTGAAATTGACTTTACTTCGCTGACGGAAGATCTTTATGCATTAGCCGCAAATCCTCTGAACCTTAATGATGCTACAGAGGAAGAGCTCTCAAAACTGCAATTTCTAACGGAATTCGAGATTAAAAGTATTCTTTTTTATCTGAAAAAGTTTGGTCCGATGCATACCCTTTATGAATTACAAATGGTGTATGGTCTTTCAGGCGATAAAATTCAGATGATGCGTCCATTTGTTACAGTTGCGCCGAAAGCTGCTTCTGGGCAATTTCCTTTTCACAAAGCATTTACTTCCGGTCAACACCAGTTTTTTGCAAGGGTTAAACAGGTTGTTGAAGAACAAAAAGGATTTTCACCGATTTCTGATTCTGACTATGCGGCAAACCCCAACCAGCGCTACCTTGGCAGTCCTCAAAGAATATATTCTAAATATAAATACAAATACAGAAATAAAATTTATTGGGGTATTACTATGGAGAAAGACCCCGGCGAAGAATTTTTCAGAGGAACTCAAAAAAATGGATTCGATTATTACAGTGCGCATTTACAAATTAATGATCTTAAATTGTATAAAGATTGGCTTGCAGTAAAAACGCTATGTCTTGGTGATTATGAATTGCAATTCGGACAGGGTCTTGTCATGTGGTCGGGTCTTTCTTATGGGAAGTCGCCAAATGCAATGAATATAAGTAAAAAAGGTTCTGGATTGAAACGTTACTCATCTACGAATGAAAATCTTTTTATGCGTGGTGCCGCATCAACAGTTCGTTTTAAGGATTTCGATATTACAGGATTCTGGTCTAAGAAAAAAATAGACGCGAATATTTCTTTTGTTGACAGTACAGATGGTGAAGCCACTGAAATTTCTTCACTTCAAATTACAGGCTTGCACACGATTCCAAATGAAATGGACGACAAACATGTTGTTGGTGAAAATGTTTTTGGAGGAAATGTTGTTTATAATAACGATAATTTCAAGCTGGGCACAAGTTTTATTCACTATGCTTTCAGTGCTCCCCTTTTAACCCGTTCTGCTCCCTATAATCTTTTTTATTTTAACGGAACATCTAATTCTAATTTTGGTGTAAATTATCAGTTTGTATTCAAAGATATGCACTTTTTCGGAGAAGCTGCAATGAGCGAAAACGGAGCAATGGCACTGCTTAATGGCATGTACACGAAAATGGGTTCTCAGGTTGCATTGGGAATACTGCACCGGAAATACGATCGCGATTATCAGGCATATTATGCAAGCGGGTTTTCTGAAAATGGCTCCGTGCAAAATGAAGAGGGTTTATACATCGGGGCAGAAGTGTATCCTCTTAAAAAAATTAAACTTTCAGGTTATTTTGATACCTACAAATTCCCATGGCTTAAATACACTATTGGTGCGCCCTCAAGCGGTATTGATTATTTTACGCAGATTGATTATTTCCATTCCGGAAATATTTCTATGAATCTGAGATACAAAAACGAATCAAAACCTGAGAACATCAGCGGACAAACACAGGATGTAAAGCAGGTTGAAATAATTGAAACCACAAAAATTCGTTATCAGCTTAATTGTAAACTGCCTCATAATTTTAAACTAAAAAGCCGTGTGGATTTTATAGAATATAATAAAGAAACAAGTACTCCTCAATATGGTTACTGCATTGCGCAGGATGTATCTTACACGTTTAAAAAAATTCCACTTTCTGCTTCTTTTAGGTATGCAATTTTTGATACCGATTCCTACGATACGCGCATCTACACCTATGAAACAGATGTATTGTACGCTTTTTCTGTTCCCGCTCTATATGACAAAGGGACACGCACGTATCTGACACTAAAATATAATGCATTTAAAGGGCTTGATTTCTGGTTCAGAATTGCGCAAACTTATTATGCGAACAAGTCTGCTAATGGTTCAGGTCTTACGGAAATTAACGGAAAAACAAAAACAGAAGTTACATTTCAGGTAAGATATACTGTTAATACGGGGTATAAGGCTGCTCCGAAGATATAAGAATTACGGATACAGAAGCAGAGTTTTTTCCGCTGATTGAGCGAAGCCGAAGTCAGCGGATGAATCTATTCCGCTGTCTGAGCGAAGCCGAAGACACTGTCTATCTCTTATAATTCCGAAACCAGCTTTTTACTTTCATTTTAATAACACCCCAAACGGCTTCATTAAAAATTCCACCACTCATTTTAGAAGAGCCAAGCTTGCGTTCTGTGAATATAATAGGAACTTCAATAATTTTAAATCCAAACTTCCAGGTAGTGAATTTCATTTCAATCTGGAAAGCATAGCCTTTAAGTTTTATCGCATTAATATTTATTGTTTCAAGAACTTTCCTCGTATAACATTTGAATCCTGCGGTCGTATCACGTACAGGCATTCCTGTAACGATCCTCACATAAGCAGAAGCATAATACGACATGATTACTCTTCCTATGGGCCAGTTCACAACATTTACCCCTGTTATATAGCGGGAGCCTATGGCAAGGTCGCCCCCATCTTTCGCGCAGGCATTATATAAATGGACAAGATCGTCGGGATTATGCGAAAAATCACAATCCATCTCGAAAATATAATTGTAATGTCGTTCCAATGCCCATTTGAACCCTGCAATATAAGCTGTACCAAGACCAAGTTTGCCTGCTCTTTCCATCAGATGAAGCTTTCCGGTGTAGGTTGCCTGCAATCTTTTTACAATTTCACGTGTGCCATCCGGAGAATTATCATCAATAATCAGAAGTTCAAAATCCACAGGTAATGAAAACACCTTATGGATCATCGCTTCGATATTATCCTTTTCATTATAGGTTGGTATGATTACAAGGTTTTCAGTCACAAAAACAAAATCTTTTTTCAGCGAATATATAAATTATTTTATAAAAAATTATTCAAGAGATATTTTTTATACATTTTAAACGCTTGAATTAAAGTAAAATTATAATTTTGTCCAGCTTTATCAACATTAAAAATACATTTATGGAGCGCATAAAAATAAAAGATCTTCTGGAGAATAAAATTGAACCCGGAAAAGAAGTAGTGGTTATGGGTTGGGTTCGCACCCGCCGGGGCAATAAGAATGTCAGCTTTATAGCTTTGAATGATGGCTCTACTATTAATACTATTCAGATTGTTGCAGATGTCCCATTATTCGGAGAAGAAGCATTGAAGCCTGTTACGACTGGTTCATGTATTTCTGTCAGCGGCATTCTTGTTGCGTCACAAGGTCAGGGGCAAAGCGTAGAAATTCAGGCAAAAAAGCTTGAAATATTCGGTACTGCTGATGTTGATACGTATCCCTTACAGAAGAAAGGACACACGCTTGAATTCTTGAGGGAAATAGCACATCTTCGTCCGCGTACAAATACATTTGGCGCTGTACTGCGTCTGCGGCATGCTTTAGCTTTTTCTATTCATAAATACTTTAATGAAAAAGGCTTTTTTTATCTGCATACGCCTATTATTACTGGCTCAGATTGCGAAGGAGCAGGCGCTATGTTTCATGTAACCACTTTTGATTTGAATAACATTCCAAAAAAAGAAGACGGCTCTATAAATTACATGGAAGATTTTTTTGGAAAAGAAACAAACCTTACGGTTTCCGGTCAGCTTGAAGGAGAGCTGGCAGCCCTTGCATTGTCTGAAATCTATACTTTTGGTCCTACCTTCCGCGCTGAAAATTCCAATACACCCAGACATCTTGCCGAATTCTGGATGATAGAGCCTGAAATGGCTTTTTATGATATTCACGACAACATGAATCTTTCAGAGGAATTCTTAAAATATATCATCCGTTATGCGCTTGAAAATTGCAAGGACGACCTTGATTTCCTCAATAAAATGTATGATAATGAACTTGTCGAACGATTAAAATTTGTAGTAGAAAACGAATTTGTGCGCCTTGATTATACCGAAGGAATAGATATTCTGCTGAAATCGGGCAAAACATTTGAATTTCCTATTCAATGGGGAAGCGACCTACAGGCAGAACACGAAAGATATCTGGTAGAGCAGCATTTCAAAAAACCTGTGATTCTTACCAATTATCCAAGAGAAATCAAGGCTTTTTATATGAAACAGAATGACGATGGAAAGACTGTTCGCGCAATGGATGTTCTGTTCCCGAAAATCGGCGAAATTATCGGGGGCTCGCAACGTGAAGAAAATCTCGAAAAATTAAAATCCCGCATTGCTGAAATGTGCATTCCCGAAAAAGACATCTGGTGGTATCTTGACACGCGCAAATTCGGTACAGCACCACACAGTGGCTTTGGACTTGGCTTTGAACGATTGGTTCTTTTTGTTACAGGTATGGCAAATATCCGCGATGTGATACCTTTCCCAAGAACTCCTAAAAATGCAGAGTTCTAAAACCTGAAAAGGCAATCTATCTTATGAAATAATTAACTTTATTATTGTTGAGCATCTTGCTTTCTGGCTTGAATATGCTTGCTATCGTTATGGTTGGTTATCACGAATCTCATTTTTTCAATATATTTTGGTTATTCGACAAAATTAATTAATGTTTAAATAGGGTCTGCTGAAAAAGTCTGTCGTATGCCAGATTCGAGGCGACAAGACGAAGATGTATAATAATACTTCGAGTCGCAGGCAACAAAGAAGATGGTATGCGACAGACTAACAAAACAAAAATATAAAATTATCAAAAGAAGGTGCAAGGATTTTTAATGAATCATTTATTTTATCTTGCACTTGTTATAAGAATAACATATTCTAATCATTTAATATCAAATACGTTTTGTGATTTTCAGCAGACCCTAAATACCCGGCTAATTATGCAATGGGAACACCCTCGAGATTTATACCCGGCAGGTGCGCTGAAACCCCGAGGGTATTTTACGTTTGAAAATAGCCGGGCATACTTGTCTTAAATATAGTTAATTATTTATTATCCACTAAAAATGTCGAATAATCATTTAATTTTTGATAAGGAGAGTTAAGAAACAAAATTTTTTTGGTGGATATTATTAATACAATTTGTGATATCCATTCCCAATACTCTTTATTATCTTGATGAACAAAAGGAAAATTATGACATGATAAATTTAAATCACAATGCCCAAAAGCAATCTTATAGACATTTGATATCCTCTTATCAATAATTTCATTTAGATTTTTTAAACCTGTTACTGTTTCAATTACCGGAATAATTTCAAAATATTTGATTTGTTTTTCATTAAGTAATTTCTTAAGATTTTCTATGTCTTCTCGAGTTTCAGTTTTGGGCAATAATATTGATTTGATTTTGGTATGTTTTGATAAATTCAAAATACAATTTATATCATTTCTTTGCTCTATAGAATCATTAGGATTTATCCTTATTCCAATTGCAAAGTCTGATATAAATTTGTGATTATTCTCTATTATTGTTTCACTTAATTTTCGATATTTTGTTTTCAGGCTTGGGGTATTTATTGGATTTAAAATATCTTGAATACTGTCCTCAAAGTCAAAGCAAAAAGTTATGGAATTATTTCTAAATTCAATTAATTTATTGAAAATGGTATCTGAATTATATTTTAGAAAATGATATATTTCCATGTTTTCGCTCTGTTTTCGCTCTGTTTGTTGTGTCTATCTTTTAAACCACCAAACCCCTACTCCACCCGCACTCCAATAACCAGTACATCATCTGTTTGTTCGTTTGCGCCTTTCCATTCATTAAAAATTGTAAGTAAACTTTCTTTTTGTTCGCACATTAAAAGGCTGTGGGTTTCGAGAAGTGTTTCGCGGAAATTTTTACTCAGGTATTTTCTTCTTTTTTTACCTCCGAACTGATCAATGAAACCATCGGAAAACATATATATTACATCATTTTGCTGCAATTCAATTTTATTATTTGTGTATCCTTCAAAAATATATTCAGAGGTGTCGCCAAGAGGAATAAAATCTGATTTATACATCAGTAATTTATTATTTCTTATCAGGTACAAAGGATTGTGAATGCCAGCAAATTCAAGTGTTCTCTTATTTTTATCCAACGCACAGAGCGTGATGTCCATACCATCATGAACGGAAAAATTCACATCTTTTTTTCTTAGAATAATTTTTATTTCACTGCTCATAAAATTAAGAATTTCTCCGGGTTGTGTAATCTCTTTTTCCCTGAGTGCCTGGTTTAGCAAATTGTGTCCCACTATACTCATGAGCGCACCCGGAACTCCGTGTCCGGTACAGTCAACAGCAGCAAAATAAATAATTCCGTTTTTCTCACTTGCCCAGTAAAAATCGCCACTCACAATATCTTTCGGTTTGAAAAGAATAAAATAATCTTTGAAAAGGTTGTTCAGATAATCTTCAGATGGCAGTATGGCATTTTGAATCCTCAATGCATAGCGAATGCTGTCTGTTATATTTTTATTTTTTTGCACAAGCAATTTGCTTTGTTTTTCTATCTCGTCTTTTTGCGATACGATTTCTTCTTTCTGTTGCTGTAACTCTTCATTTTTTTCGAGAATCAGGTCACGTTGACTTGTTATTTCTTCTTTTTGAGCAACGACTTCTGCTGTTCTTTCTTCTACTTTTTTCTCAAGGTTTTTATTCATCTGTGAAATTTCATCAACATAATTATTGATTTGCTCGTTCATATCATTAAAGTTCTCCGTGAGTTGCCCCATCTCATCATTCGTGCGCACCAATGCTACATTTTCAATCCCTTTTGCCGTGCTTTTCATGCTTACTAATAAATCATTTACCGGAATAGTAATTGATTTGTACATCCAGTTAACAAAAAATATAAGATAAATAGCTGCCATGATTATTCCTGTAGCAATTCCAGAAAACATCATTATCAGGTCAATTGTTGAAATATAAGGATAACTAATATATTCACTTAGCATCGGGGCTGCTTCATTTTCAGAAAAAATCGTATAAAATTTTCCAAATAGTATCTGCACCTGTCCTTGTGATATTTCCGTAAGTCCAATATCTTTTATCTGTGATACACTAAAAATAATGTAATAAATAACTATTGCTAATGGCAATACAGTGGTCATTAGTGATGTAAGCCACATGCGTAACTTCATCGAATGGTTCTTCGATTTATAAATGCTCTTTTTAAGCTCTTCTTTTGAAAAAACATGTCCGATATACATAAATTGAACTCTGTGTTTTTGCCATAGATACACAAAAAGAACCGTTAGTATGGAGGAAATAAAAGCAACAATTAGCGTATTTCTGTATATGCTGCGTTCAATTTCATCAGGGAAACTGCTTGAATTGATAAGGTAGAGCGCAAAAAGATGGTTTATAAGAAAGCCCAATGCAAACAGACCCAGATTGATCATAGGTGTTTTTAATAAGTATTTACGGACATACTTTTGTAATTTTTCAGATATAGGTTTTTTCTTGCGTAGTCTTTTAAAATAACGGCGTATCGGAAAATTAAAGATAATTCCAGCAATAGCAATCAGGAAAAGGATGAGGCTGAGAGCCATTCCAGATGTTTCTTCTTTCTCTAAATTTACATCATGGCTGCTCTTTGTGCCTATAGAAAACGCACTGTGCCCCTTTTTATGATTTATATAAAATCCTTCTACTTTAACATTTGTATCAATTTGTATCGCTTTTTCTTCAATTTGTGCAACAATAGAGTCTGCATTATTCAGGGCAGATAAATCTAATGAATCGAAAGACTGTATTAAAGTATCGGAAGACTGGACCAAAGTATCAGAAGAATGGTTCAATGTATCGGAAGTTGAATTTTCTTTATCTTCATATTCTTTTAGAAAGTCCGGAGCATTTTTAATTAACATCAGACCATTCAGCGGTAGTACCATAAATGTATGCAAAAGTATAGGCAAAAGCAAAAGCCGGAATGTAAAATATTTTGGAATTTTATTTGAAGCCATAGAATATTGATTTAAGCCGAAAGATAAAGAAAAAATAAAAACAAATTAGCTTTGAGAAGTTTTTTTTCGGATTATATAAAAATATGAGGACGTTTTTACGGCTTGTATCTTGCAGCAGATAAAATATTCTGATAATTATTTTCTTTCATCAGTTGAGCAATCGTAATGCCGGGATTGTTTTCCATGTACTTTCTGATAATTTGTCTTCCGATCCAGATGGCAGCTTTTCCCGGAGAATTTTTAGAGAAATTCGCTGTAAACGGAGCTTCGTCAATAAATTTTTTGGTAGTTATATAATCGCTGACAAAAAGAAGTTTTTTTTCAACCAGATATTTCCACATTTTATCTTCATTTGCGTCGCACCATTTTAGCTGTTGATCGGTAAACCCTGTTTTTACAGAATCATGTTCAAAAGGCAAAGTGGCATCAAGAAAATAGAGTATTTTCCCATGGTAGAGCATTTGATTAATGAGGTTCTCGCTTTCTGCTTCAAAGGGGAATTCTGCGGTTGCCCATCCCGTCATGCAGTCTGCTGTAATTTTCCCCCGATGCATTTTTGTCCGGATATAATTTGGCAAAGCCAATCTCTTGTAAAAATCGCTGTCAGAGCCAAGATACTTATCAATTCCAAATCCGATAAATTTATCTCCTGTAACAACAGACTGGTTAAAGCCTCCGATATATGAATAAATTTTGGGAATATTTTTTTCGGGGAAATAGTATTTGAAATATTTGAATGCCCGCGATAATTTTTGTGTTTCCTCATTCAAATCAGGATACAATTGCATACATTTTTTATAAAGCTCGTTAATTGTAAAATCTGTAAGAAAAGCTTTTAGATAGCCGGGATAAGCCTGATTGTAGGTGCTTCCGATGGTTATTACTTTGTTGTTATATAAATCAAAAAAGTCTCCATATTTTTTTGATATATCCAGAACTTCATCTGCAATCCGATCTAACGAAATAGCAAAAAGATCTTTTTCAAGTCGCTGAATCGTAACATCTGCCTTTATTCCCGACACATCAATATCGAACTTATTGTGCGTACAGGAGAACGCAATAATTATCAGAAAAAAAATAAAGAATTTTGAAATATTTAGCATATTCATTTTGGTTACACATTGCCGATGATTTCGACTTCGCTCAATTACCGGCAATATGAATTAAACTTCAAGAAAAATAACTTCGATATTGGCTCGTTTTAACAAATTGATACCATCATCAAGTCTGTAGAGTTCTGAATACACAACTTTTTTTATGCCAGACTGGATAATAAGTTTTGCGCATTCAATGCAGGGAGATGATGTTATATAAAGCGTTGCTCCTTCGCTGCTGTTGTTTGATTTTGCAACCTTAGTAATTGCATTAGCCTCGGCGTGCAGCACATACGATTTTGAAGTATTATTTTCATCCTCGCATTCGTTTTCAAATCCAGAAGGCGTACCATTATATCCGTCAGATATTATCATCTTATCTTTCACTAACAAGGCTCCCACTTTTCTGCGCTTACAGTATGAATTTTCAGACCAAATCGCAGCCATACGCAAATAACGGAAATCAATATCCAATTGTTTTTTTTTATCTTTACTACTCATATTTTTTTTTTTGCTTAGCAAAGGTATTGTATTTTAAGAAAAGAGCAAGGGAATAAATCGGAAAAGGATGTAAATTATATTTTTAGATTAAGGAGTAGGATTAAGGAGTAGGATTAAGCAATCCTGTGAGGTATTTTGCGACGGCTTGTGCGAAAGCTCCTCACAGGTTTGAGGGAAAAGGATGTAAATAATATTTTTAGATTAAGGAGTAGCCTGCCAGACTGCGTCAAGCAGGCAGGGAGTAGGATTAAGCAATCCTGTGAGGTTTCGTACGACGGCTTGTGCGAAAGCTCCTCACAGGTTTGAGGGAAGAAAAAGATGTAAATAATATTTTTAGATTAAGGATTAAAGAGTAAGATTAAGGATTTACAACCTCTTTTTGAAAAATTAAATCATTACTATTATCTTTACACGAATTAATTAAAATTATGAGATCATTATTTCTTATATATAGTTTGGTATTTTTCATACTTGCTCCTTCTCAAAAAATATTTTCCCAACGCCCTGAAAAATGGGCAAAAAAAATCCAGTGCGAATATCTTGATAACTGGTATAAAATCTCTGAAGATGTCCACAGATCGGAGCAACCATCAAAAAATACATTTAAAAAACTTGAAGAAGCAGGAATTAAATCTGTGCTGAATTTTCGCTTGTATCATACAGATAATGACGAGGCAAAAAATACAAAAATAGACCTGTATCATATCAGGATGGATGCTTCAAAGATTAAAGACGATGAGGTTATTGAAGCTTTAAAGATTATGAAAAAAGCGAAGAAGCCCATTCTGATTCATTGTAAACACGGAGCAGACAGAACCGGCGTGATGAGTGCTATGTACCGCATCATTGAACAGGGCTGGACAAAACAAGAAGCGCTTGATGAACTCCTAAACGGAGGTTATGGTTTTCATACCGTTTTTAAAAATATTCCGGAATACATCAAAAATGTTGATATTGAAAAAATAAAATCCAAACTGTAAATGACTTTTTTCAAAGGTTCATATAAAAAAAATCATTATTGTCCGACAAATAAACAGTTCACTCCTACCTGCCGACCACTAGGTTGGCGGAGTTCCTTTATTATTAAGTCCCGATAGGGACGTACTGTTTATAAGAAAAATAATTTATAAATAAATGAAAGCTCCATAGGAGTGCCCTGTTTATAATATGAGTTGTAATGAATAGGTTAAGCTATATAACAAAATTTTGTCGGACAATAGTGAAAAAAAATATTTGTTTATTTTTATTTTTTCTGATATTTTTTCCCTGCATCGTTACAGCGCAATCCTATCCCGGATTAAGATCTGAAGCAAAAAATATCATTAAGGAAATTTCAAAATTGAAAAAGAAATATCCGCATTTTAAGTATTTCAGGTTCAAAAAAAATATTTCAGAATCGCAGGATTCTACTTTTTGGATTTCTTTGCACTATGAACAGAAAATGGTAAAAATGCCCAAACACGAACGCGACTCTGTTATAAAAACATCAGCATATACACTTGTACCTGATGAAAAAGATGGAATTTCGCTTACCATGTATTTTTTCACAGGTCAATGGAAAGGGCAGGCCGTTCCTTTTAAGCAATACGAATTGGGAAAATTGAACCTGATTTTTTTCTTAAATGCGGGTAGCAATACGGAAAAAATAACTAATGAGATTGACAAAATTATTAAAAAAAGATATCCATATTAATAATTCTTTATCCGCAATTTCTTTTATTCAATACCTTCAATCCTGTGAGAAATCAACCCATAAACCAACGTGTGAAACCTAATGAATTCAGCAAACTATTTTCACAAAGAAATTTTCAGAATATCTTCCCACTTTGTTGTATAATTCGGAGATAATTTTTCCTGACGAAGTTTCCATTTCCGGTCAAAACCCTGCGCTGCAAAACGAAGTTTGTCTTTTCCCATTTTTTCGTTTATTGCATCAAATACTTTCATTAATTTTTCATTTGTTTTATGCGCTTCATTACCCATCAATGATAGCTGCTGCTCGTTTTCAGAACTTATTCCCGAAACAATCACACCTGCTTTTTTGTATAGATATCCTTTCTTGTAGATAAGCCGTAAACCTGAAAGCGCATAAAAAATTAATTCATTTGTTGCATTGGTAGCGACAGGAATATGCAAGACTTTTGCATTATTATACTGCCCCAAATCTTCTCTGAAATAATTCGTTTGCAGAAAAATAGTTATTAAAGATGCGCAAGCTTTCATTTTTCTGAGCTTTCGTGCGCAAGTGGCCGTATAGTTTGCAGTTGCTTCAGCAATGGTTTCAAAATCTTCTGTCATTTTACCAAAGGAGCGTGCTGTGCAAATATTTTCTTTCATGGGAACATGCGTCTGAAGCTTGTAGCAGGGTATTCCCCGAAGCTCATAAACAGTGCGTAATCCCACAATTTTCATATATTTTTTCATGAAAGCATCGTCTGAATTTTTCAATTTCAAAGCAGTATCGTATCCGAATTTTTTCAGAAAATGTGCATATTGCCTGCCAACGCCCCAGATGTCTTCTACAGGGTATTTATTGAGAATTTCGTCTGATTTTTCTGACTCGGTAAAAATAAAAACTCCTGTATTTTTCTTTGCAATTTTTGCTGCAATTTTTGCCAGTGTTTTAGTTGAACCAATGCCAACAGATACAGGAACGCCTGTCCATTGGAAAACTCTGTTACGTATCCTGTATGCGAAATCAGAGAGGGATTCATTCGCGTATCCTTTCATGTCAAGAAAAACCTCGTCAATAGAATAAATTTCCATATCTTTTACCAGCGTTGCAATAGTGTTCATGACACGTTCCGACATGTTGCCATAAAGCGCATAATTGGATGAAAAAACAGCAACCTTATTCTTTTCAATCAGCTCTTTGATTTTAAAAGCCGGTTCTGCCATTTTTATTCCAAGTTTTTTTGCTTCTTCAGAACGTGAGATAATGCAGCCGTCATTGTTAGATAATACAACAACCGGTTTATTTCTGCATGCAGGATTAAAAACCCGTTCGCAGGAAACATAAAAATTATTGCAGTCAACAAGAGCAAACATGGGGAGAAGGGTTAGATGCTGAAATTAAATTCAAGCTTCCCAAAGGTAAAATAAATTGAGGAATCTACCAAACGCAGCTTGCCTAATCTGGTAGGGCTGGTTATTACATTATCTCCAGTTTTTGCTGATAACACAACGTCTGTGGAAAACTAGTTAGTGTTAGCAAGAAAACCCTTGTTTTTTGCTTAACAGTGTGAGCACTTGATAAGAAAAGGTCAAGTTCAAGCCTGCCTGTCCGGTAGGCAGGGCTTTCGAAGACCTGAAAATCAGGAGTGTACTAATGTACATGACTGTTTTTCAGGTTGAGAGTAACAGGGCAAACACCCTGTGAGTGTTTGAGCCAGCTAGTGCGGATGATTGACGTTTTCTTGCAAGCACTAACAGAAGGTACGGGCTCTAAGCAGAGGGTACTTAAATCATAGATTTTCTGATGATATTGATTTGTTTATGAATAATTCGGAAACTTTTAAAGAAAGTGTTTCAATAATCATCAGGGAGTTATCTTTAATTTATCCAAGCAATGTTGAAATAGGAATTTCTGATACAACATTTTATCGAATTATTATGAAAGAAAATAAAACGGTGCTGAAGTGTGATTTTGTCAATGACTCAACTTGTTATTATGGAGAAAATGAATCTTCTGTTTTTTTCTCTAAAATTGACAATCCGTACAATATTTTATCGAATAAAATTTCGGCCTTGCCCAGAAGTGAACCCAAAGATGTAGCTGATATTTTATTTTTAAGTTACAAGTATAATTTTAACTGGAGTACAATTATTGAACAAGCACAAAGTAAGGATTTATGGGTAAATCCAATAGATGTATCATCTTTGATTGAAACTTTTCCTATTAATTTATTTGATGCCATTAACTGGATAAACAAGCCGGATTATTTGGCTGCACAAAAGCATTTAAAACAGATTGCAAAAGATATTTTGCTGGGAGTGGATAATAGTTTGGTGGGGTAACCTGCCTGGCTGATGCTAACGGCAGACAGGTGTACTAAACCCGCCTAGTCGGGGCGGGTTGTGCTAAAAAGACGACGTGGTACGTCGTCTGTACGAAATACTGTACGAAATACTACAATTTGGAGAAGCGGGTGGTTTTGATGGCGCCTTTGTATTCTACTTGGAGGGTGTAGGCACCTTGGCTCAGATGTTGGGTGTAGAAAAGTTTGCGGTTGAAGCCTGCTGTTGCGTTTGTATTGTACAGTTGCTGCATTTTCTGCCCGAGTTCGTTGTATAGGCTTATTTTGACTTCGTCATCTTCGGGGATAATAAATTCTATAAAGATATAATATTCCGTAGGCGATGGATAGGGCTTGAGCACTTCAAATACTTCTGATACGGGTATGCAATAATGATTGTTAGATAGTACCAGATCTGTTTGATTGCCCTCCAGCAGCGCATCTGCACATATAAACGAGGGAAGATTGTTTCCTGTCTGAATTTGCGCCATTAACTGATAATTGATGATTTCTCCGGGCGCAAAAATATAGTTCAATGCTTCTATTATTTGCTTTCCATTGCCTGCATCTATTTTCAACATTACAGAGTCTAAAGGCATAGAACCGAAATTTGCCAATTGCACAGTCAGCTTAATAAAGCCATTTTCTATCACGGGTTGTATGTCGAGAACGGCAATATCATACACAGGAACAATGACTCTAATGAATAAATTCGCTGTATCTGTGCAGGCAAAAGGAGAGATTGCGATTAAGGAAATCTGATACCTGCCACTGTCTGTATAAGCATGCACAGGATTCTGAAGCTGGCTGCCAGAGCCGTCTCCAAAGCTCCATACGTATTGAGTGCCTCCAGTGGAATTATTTGAAAATGCAAGGACTTCTCCGGGGACAGCTATTGCCTGATTAACCGAAAATGCTGCTATTGGGTTTTCATGCACACTTACTGTGTTTACCGCAGTATCAGAACATGCTGCCTGTGTTTCTATTATCAGCCTGACATTGTAAATACCTGTATCTGCAAAAGAAACCGAGGGGTTTTGCCCGGTTAGTTCTCCGATACTGTCAATATTCCATTTCCAGCTTGTAAGATTTTGCCCGATGCTGCTGTTTGTAATCTGCACAAGGCTGTTTACGCATGCATCGTAGGAATTCAGTACTGCAAGCGGATTTTCTGTAACGCTGATTTGCCGGAGAACTGTATCGGCGCAGGAATTCATTGCTTTCACGATGAAACGCACGGTATATGTTCCTGTATCATTATATGTATGAACCGGATTTATGGCTGTTCCCTGTGAATTATCTCCAAATTCCCATTTGTAACTTGTTAATGGATTCCAATCTTGTGTTTGCACCTGACTTGAAAAATATACCGCACGGTTTTCACAAGCGGGTGAATTGTCGAATTCTGCTATGGGAGATGGCTTAACAGTAAATAATTTCACAACAGAATCTGTACATCCAAAATTGGAAGTAGTTTTTAGTGTTACATTATATATATATGTATCATTGAAAAAATGTACCGGATTATTTTCTGCAGAAACAGTAGTATCTCCGAAATTCCAAAGGCTTGATACAATTTGCCCGCCTGTTACTGCAGACAAATTTGTAAATGATACAGGATTTCCCGCACAGCCCTGCTCAGGCATGAAATCCGGAACTGGCAGAGGACGTATGATAATATTTTTTGTTAAATAATTTGAGCAACCACTGTCTGTTTCTACGATGAGGGTAACGGCAAATGTATCTGCCAAAGCAAAGACATGTGAAGGATTCTCTGACGAAGCTTGCGTATTGTCTCCAAAATTCCAGCTCCAGGAAACTATGTTGCTGTTGTCTGTTGAAAATGATGAGTCTGCAAAAAGCGTGGTGTTGCCAAAGCATTGCGATTGTAAAGTGAAATTAACGACCGGGGCATTGCCGGTAATGTTTTGTATTTGTATTGTATCTGTAGCCAAACATCCATGACTGTTTGCTACAGTGAGGGAGTAGGTTCCTGTCGTAAACACCGGAAGTTCGTTGTTTGTCGTTCCATCGGACCATAAATATGTTATTGCCTCTTGCGCTCCCTGTTGCAAATGTAGCTTGTTTCCTGCACAAAGGTTCGTGTCTGCACCAAGGCTGGCTATGTTCACAAATTCATTAACCACCACATGAATGGTATCGGAAGTTCTGCTGCATTGCAAGATGTTAGTATCTGTTACCTGATAATAATAATCTCCGGTTTGGGTAATGTTTAAAAGTGGCTGGTTTGTACTGTTACTCCAAGCAAAATTATATGCAGCCCCTAAACCCGGATTCCACACCAATGTGTCGTACAAACAAATTGTTGTGTCTGCAAGGTTTTGCGGGTTGAGCTCTGGGAATGTTATGTTGATGCTGTCTGTTGACTGAAATCCGAAAATATCGGTAACCGTAACAGCATAAGTTCCAGATTTGTTTGTTGTAATGTATTCGAGTGTATCGGCGGGGTTGCTGGTGTTCCATTGGTAATGGGTATACCAAGGCTTATAAGCAGAAATAGTTGTATCGCAAAAGCCGTAGGCAATGGTGATGTCAGGGCCTAGGTTGACTGGTGGGGCGTATTTGTTTTGAAAATATCTGTAAATGATATTTTTTATTGTGTCATTTGGAGCTTGATCAAAAACCATAATTTCTGCTATTTCACCATTCCAATATCCCCAGGAATTGGCTGCACTTCCAACAATAAAACCCGGTAAGCTTTGCGGGGACGAACTTTCACCGTAGAGAATTTTAAACTGATCCAAAGGGGCATAATTATTGGGAATTGTATTATTTACTAAAATATTTCCCTGCCACGGTTCGCTCACGTACATATTTGTTGTGCCTTGATTTCCAATAAATATATATGGGAATGGAGGAGAAAGATCGCTATTTGCTGCCATTAAACCGTTAAATATAGGAAAAGTTATTTCTGTTCCCGACCATCTGGAAACAATAAATGCTGCGCCAAAAGTGTGATTATTGTTATTAAGCAATAAATCATTTATCCCGTCAAATTT
>MEOG01000123.1 GCA_001769125.1 Bacteroidetes bacterium GWF2_35_48
TCAAAAAAAAAGTTTCAAGAAAAATAAAATATTAATAAACGTAATTAAGACTATATTTTTCAGCTTAATTACCAAGTGAGAAATGTTAGTTATAAATAAATGGAAGATCCATAGGAGCGCCCTGTCATCAAAACGCGTTGTAGTAACAAGTCTAACCTAAATGATAAAAATTTATCGGACAATAGTGATTGCAAATTATTGTTTTGATATAAATACTAAAGGAAAGAAGCCCCTATTTAGTGTTTGCAAGAAAACGCCAACTACTGCGTTACTCTTGTCATGAAAACAGTCATTTACAAAAGTAAACTCCTTGGTTTTCATGACTTCGAAAGCATTTCGGCAAGCTCAATGTATCACCTTGTATTTGACGTTTTCTTTATCAAACACATAGTTTTCTTGCTGACACTATTTATTATAAATCAACTGCAACCTCAATAAATGATAAACAACAATTTATATCATATTAATTTGTACAATAAAAATTTATCGCTTACTTTGCGAAAAATAAAAGTGTTTTTAGAACATGCTATTCAGCCTACCATTTTAAGAGTCCGCTTTATCATGCTTTATTTCACTGGTTACGTTAATTATTTTCTATGATCTCTTTCAGCGAGTCAGGCCTCAATCCTGATATTATCAAAGCCATAACAGAAATTGGTTTTGAAATTCCAATGCCAGTCCAAGCAGAAGTTATTCCCGCAATACTTAACGGGGATGAAGATCTTGTTGGACTAGCGCAAACCGGAACAGGAAAAACTGCTGCCTTTGGACTTCCTCTTTTACAAAATCTTGATTGCAAACTGCAAAAACCACAGGCTTTAATATTAAGCCCAACCCGTGAACTTTGTATGCAGATTGCAAACGACCTTGCGTCCTATTCAAAATATATGCAGGGAGTATCTATCGTTTCCGTTTACGGGGGCGCAGATATCACAAAACAAATTCAAAAACTTCAGCGGGGCGTTAACATTATTGTTGCTACACCCGGTCGCCTGCTCGACCTTCTTGAAAGAGGTAAAATTGTAACTTCAAGCATAAAAATACTCATTCTCGACGAAGCAGATGAAATGCTGAATATGGGATTCAAAGAAGATTTGGATATGATTCTGTCAACAATACCTGACGGAAGAAGGACGCTTATGTTTTCTGCAACCATGTCTGTTGAAATTGCAAATATAGCTTCAAACTACATGAAATCGCCGATTGAAATTCTTATCGGCAAAAGAAATGCAGGAGCTGAAAATGTTTCTCATATTTATTTTATTGCACAGGCAAACGACCGCTATCTTGCACTGAAACGGATAATAGATTTCTATCCGGATCTTTATGCTTTGGTGTTTTGCAGAACCCGCGAAGAAACAAAAGTTATTGCAGAAAAACTTATAAAAGATGGCTACAGCGCCGATGCACTTCACGGAGATTTAAGTCAGGCACAGCGCGATACCGCTATGCAGAAATTCCGTCTCAGAAACCTTCAGATTTTAGTTGCAACAGATGTTGCAGCGCGCGGTTTGGATGTAAATGATTTAACACATGTAATCAACTATAATCTTCCCGATGATGTTGAAAATTATACACACCGAAGCGGAAGAACAGGTAGAGCCGGGAAAACAGGAATTTGCGCAAGCATCATCCATTCCAGGGAGCAAAATAAAATTCGCGAAATAGAAAGAATGCTCCGTAAAAAAATTGAACCACAAAAAATTCCACATGGAAAAGAAATATGCGAGCAACAACTCTTCCATCTTATTAATTCGATAGAACATGCTCAATACGATCTGTCACAGGTCGCCTCTTTTCTTCCCGGAATTTATGAACGACTCTCGATTCTTTCAAAAGAAGATCTATTACAGCGAATCGTAGGTTTAGAGTTTAACCGGCTTTTGAAATATTATGAAAATGCTCCAGATTTGAATAAAACTGCTTTTTCAGATAAAAATTTCAAAAATGACAGAAATGACAGAGACGATAATAGCAGACATCGCAAATCAGGAGGAAAATACACCCGCTTCTTTCTTAATCTTGGAGCTATGGATGGGCTAAATCCACCGATGCTTATTAATATGACAACAGACCTTACAAGCAATCCAAAAATAGAAATCGGCAAAATAAAAATAATGCCAAAATTTTCTTTCTTTGAATGTCTGGAACAAGATATGAACCTAGTGCTGAATTCATTTCAGGGTGTTGAATTCAAATCAAGAAAAGTCATTCTTGATATTGCATCTGATGCAGAAAATAACGAAAAACCTTATAATACAAAAGAAAAATCAAACAAATCCTATCGTGAAAAATCAGGGACAGAAAGAAACTCTGATAAACGCGAAAAAAAATTTAATAAACCAAAAAGATACAGGGATTAAAAAATTTTCATTTTTGTCACTGCAAAGAAGCGGAATTATTCCGTAAGTAATAATCATTTGATACAATAGAATAAATTGCATCGTTTTTATATCTATCTATCAAATACAATAAAAAAATCAGAATGAGCAAAATGAATGAGCTTAAAATAGGAAATCTCACCGCAAAAGTACCAATTATACAGGGAGGAATGGGTGTAGGAATTTCTTTAAGCGGATTGGCTTCAGCAGTTGCCAATGAAGGAGGAATAGGAGTGTTAGCTACAGCAGGAATCGGAGAGCAGGAAAAAGATATTTTCAGTAATTTTATCGAAGCAAACAATCGTGGGCTGCGAAATGAAATACGAAAAACTAAGTCAATGACAAATGGTATTATAGGGGTAAACATTATGGTTGCTTTATCCAATTATACCGAACTTGTAAAAGTTTCTGTTGAAGAAAATATAGATATTATTTTTTCAGGCGCAGGGCTTCCTCTAAACCTTCCTGAATATGTAGCAAAATCAGAAAATCATCCAAAATTAGTACCTATTGTTTCATCCGGAAAAGGTGCAGCATTGATTGCAAAACGCTGGATAGAAAAATTTAATTATATTCCGGATGCATTTGTTGTTGAAGGGCCACGTGCCGGTGGACATTTGGGATTTAAAAAAGAACAACTTTTTGACGAAAATTTCAAGCTCGAAATTTTACTTATGGATGTACTTGAGAAAATTAAGCCTTTAGAACAAAAGTATGATAAAAAAATTCCTGTGATTTGCGGTGGAGGTATCTTTACAGGTGCAGATATTAAGAAATTTATGGATTTAGGCGCTTCAGGAGTTCAAATGGCTACCCGATTTGTTGTTACGAATGAGTGCGATGCCTCTGATGCTTTCAAACAAGCATATCTCGACTCTGTGGAATCGGATATTGAAATTATTGACAGCCCTGTAGGCATGCCGGGTCGCGCTTTAAGAAATCAATATATTATTGATGTAAAGAACGGAAATAAAAAACCCTTTAAATGCCCATATCATTGCATCGTTACATGTGATTATACAAATACTCCTTATTGCATTGCTCACGCACTTACAAACGCAAAGAAAGGGCAAATGTCACATGGTTTTGCATTTGCAGGAGATAATGTTTACAGAGTAAATAAAATTGTTTCTGTTAAGGAGCTTATTGACGAACTGAAAAATGAATTCGAAAGTATTTAGTGTAACTTAACAGGGTGATTTCGGCTCCGCTCAATCACCCTGTAGATAAGGTACTCTATTACGCTGTAAAAAAATTAAGTGGACTCTACCCTTTTCAATCGTACTCCGGTACAAATTCTCAATCACCCTGTAGAAGTTAAAAGTATCCTACGCCTCAATTCCTACAAGTTCCAAATCGAATATTAAGGTTTTTCCTGCCATCGGGTGGTTTGCATCTAAAACAATATGCGTGTCTGATACTTCTGTTACAATAACATTAAACGTATTCCCGCTCTGATCATTCATTTCAAGCATATCACCGAGTTTTGGATTCATGTCTTCAGGAAGTCTGCTTTTCTCGAATGAAATGAATAAATCGTTATTAATTTCTCCATAACCTTCTGCCGGAAGTATTGAAACAGTTTTCTTATCTTTGATTTCCATTCCTGTTACTCCTTCTTCAAAACCTGCAATAACAGACTGACTACCGATTACAAATTCAAGAGGTTCGCGGTTTTCTGAGGAATCAAAAACAGTACCATCTTCAAATCTTCCCGTGTAATGAACAGAGACTTTGTCTCCCTTTTTCGCTTTTGCCATACTATTAAATTAAAAATTTTTAAAGATAAAATTATATCTTAAATTTTTATTATATACAAATTAATTAACTCAACTTTCGCATAATTTAATTCGCTAAAAAATGAGATCAGCAGCCATTTTTCAAGATAATAATAAAATATTTTTTGCTTTTTCTGTTTTTATGAAAAATTAAGGCTGAAATCAAAATGATAATATTCCGGTGCGCTGCACCTTTGTAAACAACGCAGCTATCGCTGCTACAAATATTATCGCAGCTCTGCTGCTATATTTGGAATGCAGCGGCAGAGCCGCATAATATTTGTAAAACTAAAAAAGTATAGAAAATCTAAGGTGCAGGGTATCGTAATATATCTTGCATGAATTGCTGTTAACAATTGTTTCTAATTACAAAAATTATTAGTTCTTTTTCATGCGAAAGTTGAGTAATTAATGGTTTTAAAATTGCAATTTCAAACAATGAAGTCAGGAGATTCCGCCGAGCGGGTGTTAAAACGGTAATGGTATTTCCAAATCTTTACAAATTCTTCTGCAAAGATTATTCTTTATTTCTTTGTGACGTGGCACTGATGAAAGTTTATTGTTTACAATATTCATATAAATACTATGACTCCCTCCCTCTCTAAGCAATTCACACCGGTGAACCCTTAAATGTCTTATGAAATCAACAATTTTCATCAGGCAAAAACAATATCTTCTCTAATATATTTTCTGTTAGGCAAACGAACTTTTTTTAAATCTTTTTCTGCAATAGCCCGACGTGCTTCTATAACTAAATTAAGGGCTTCTATAATATTTATTTTTGCTTCTTCGAGCGTTTCCCCTTGAGAGTTTACACCAGGAATTTCTGCAATATAGGCAATATATCCGCCTTCTTCATCGGTTTCAAAGACAGCGGTTAATTTCATATTCGTTTTCATGATAAAGAATATTAAACTTATAGTTTTATAAGCAAAGATACAGAGATTTTGAGTGATTACAAAATATTTTGTTTTGGGAAAAAGTGCTTTTATGCAATGAGTGCAGCATTGGATTGCAATTTCAAACGACGAAGTCTGAACCTTCGCCGAGCGGGGGGAAATTCTAAAAGTCCTTTAGACTAAATAAACGAAATAAGCATATTATAATACACTTTTGTTCATAAGTTAGTTTTACGCTTGATTTTATTACTATGACTGATTTTATAAACAGTACGTCACTACCTGCCAGCCGTACTCAAGCCATTGAGGCAGGCAGGCGTGACTAGATAATATATGAACTCCGTAGGAGTGAACTGTTTATAAAACGAACAAAATCCAACAACTAAAGCTCCGAGCGCCCTGTTTTTTATCGGACAATAATGATTTCTTTCTTTTCGTTCGGTTAAAGGAGAATAACATTTATACAAAATTTATTTCATCATTTCGTATATTTGCAAAAAATAAAAAAGCATGATAGCAGTAGACGGACTAACAGTAGAATTCGGAGGCACTATATTATTCAAAGATATTTCATTTGCAATTAATGATAAAGATCGCATAGCGTTGATGGGAAAAAACGGCGCGGGCAAATCTACCTTGTTGAAAATTTTAGCAGGAGAAAAAATACCAAACGGAGGGAAGGTCTCTGCTCCCAAAGACGCTGTGATTGCATATCTTCCCCAACATTTAATAACAGAAAACAAACGCACTTTGTTTGATGAAGCTGCGATGGCTTTTTCACACATTACGGAGATGGAAAAAGCCATTGAAGTAATGAATAATGAATTATCAACACGCACAGATTATGAGTCTGAAAGCTACTTTGAGCTTATTGAAAAGGTCTCAGCATTAAGTGAAAAATACTATGCAATAGAAGACAGTAATTTTGATTCACAGGTTGAAAAAATTTTATTAGGACTCGGCTTTTTAAGAGAAGATTTCCAAAAGCCGACAAGTGAGTTCAGCGGTGGTTGGCGCATGCGTATTGAGCTTGCCAAAATATTACTGAAAAAACCCGATCTGATTCTTCTTGATGAGCCCACCAATCATCTTGATATTGAATCTGTACAGTGGCTCGAAGATTTTCTGATTCAAAGCGCAAAAGCTGTTATTGTTATTTCACACGACCGCGCTTTTGTGGACAATATTACAAATCGCACCATAGAAGTAACAATGGGCAGAATATACGACTATAAAGTAAATTATTCATCCTATCTGCAACTAAGAAAAGACAGACGCATTCATCAGCAAAAAGCGTATGATGAGCAGCAAAAAATGATTGCCGACAATGTAGAATTTATTGAGCGTTTTAAAGGAACTTATTCCAAAACTTTACAGGTGCAATCGCGCGTAAAAATGCTTGAAAAATTAGAGCCTGTTGAAATAGACGAAGAAGATACATCGCATCTGCGCTTGAAGTTCCCGCCTTCCCCACGTTCGGGAAATTATCCTGTTATTGCAGAAGAAGTTTCAAAATCGTACGACGAACATGTTGTTTTTTCCAAAGCATCTTTGATAATTGAAAGAGGAGAACGAATTGCTTTTGTCGGGCGCAACGGAGAAGGAAAATCTACAATGGTGAAATGTATCATGAGGGAGCTGGAATATGAGGGAAATCTCGACGTTGGTCATAACACGATGATAGGTTATTTTGCCCAAAATCAGGCTTCATTACTTGATGAAGAGCTTACGGTTTATCAGACCATTGACGATGTTGCAAAAGGAGATATCCGAACAAAAATTAAAGACCTGCTGGGCGCATTCATGTTTGGTGGCGATAGCTGGACAAAAAAAGTAAAAGTACTTTCCGGAGGAGAACGCACGAGACTTGCAATGATAAAACTTCTTCTTGAACCTGTGAATTTGCTCATTCTTGACGAACCCACAAATCATCTTGATTTACGTACAAAAGATATTCTGAAAAGTGCGCTTCAAGATTATGACGGCACAATGATTCTTGTTTCCCACGATCGCGATTTTCTTGACGGTCTTGCTACAAAAATTTATGAATTCGGAAATAAAAAAGTAAAAGAACATTTAGGCGATATCAAATATTTTCTTGAAAAAAAGAAAATGGAAAATTTGAAGGAAATTGAGAGGAAATCAGTAATGTAAAATCGCTCCATGCTTCGACTCCGCTCAGCACAGGTGGAGCGATTCCACATTACCTGAAAATAGATATTATGACAACAACAAAACCCACAATCCGCGAATCTTTATTGACAGATGAAGATATTCATCTGATAAAAAAAAGAAGAAATATTTCTCTGATTTTTATTATAGGAACAACGCTCCTGATGGATGTTATGTGCGCTATTATGTATTTCTCAAATAAGGATGCAGATGCTCTTGTAATTACAGGTGTTATTCTTACTGCAATTTTTGCTCTCGTAATTTGGTTTTTATTTAAAGATTCGGAAAAAGATTTTACTACAGGTACAAAATTTATTATCACAGGAATTGTAATTGAAAAAAAACTCAGTGGAGGCAAAACGAAAGAATATAAAATTATTTTTGAAAATGAAACTGTAAAAGTTACCTGGAAGCAATATAAAGAAATAAAACCCGGAGACAAAGTTGAAATTCACTATACGCACCATTCAAAAATATCTTTAGCTATGAGGAAACTCATATAATACAACATCTATGAAAACTGAAATAAATGAAATTCTTTTAGATGAAAAAGACTTAAAAGTAATAAACAAAAAAAGAAATACTAAAACTATTCTTTGTATATTTTTTTTAGTATTTTTTTCAATTGTGTGCTTCGGATTGTACTTAACAGTATTAGGAATTATCTGGATTCTTCTAACAGGCATTGCAATAATCGTTGGATTTGGGCTCTTGGCATTTTACTTACACAATAAATCGAATTTAGATTTAGAAACAGGAACAAAATATGTTATTAAAGGAATAGTAAAAGAGAAAAACACTATAGGTAGCGAGCCAGATTATTACTACGTAAAAATAGAAACTCAGAATATATTTGTAACCCCAAAACAATACGAAATAATAAAAATTAATGAACCTATGGAAATTCATTTTACGATACACTCCAAAATATTACTTTTCATGCGCAAGATAAATTAAATGCCGAATAAAATTTATTTATGGATTTCAAAAACCAAATACTATTCATCTTACTTATTTTTCTTAGCAGACCTCTCTCTGCAGATACCATTCAAAAGCCCGACGCTTTTCATCCTACAAAAGATACAGTTATTTATTGTTATTGCCCGGATACATTTGGCGTTTGCCTGAATGAATCAGACACAATTGAACTTTATAAAATAAAACAAATTGCTATTAAAGATTCCCTTTTTCTGAAACCCATAGGAGATATTATCATAACAATTGCATCAAGATATCTTGATATTCCTTACGGGACCCCAAAAAGAAAATATGCACGACAGGAAAACCTGCTTATCGGGTTTGATAAATTTAATTGTGTAACACTTGTAGAAACAGTATTGGCGATTGCAAAGATAATAAAAGCGAATAAAATTGAATTGAATGAATTTGCATCCGAACTCAAAAGAAACCGCTACAGAAGCGGAATCTTAGGGAATTTTTCATCGCGGCTTCATTATTTTTCTGAATGGGTTTATGATAATGAAAAGCGGGGAATTGTTAAGGACATGAGCTATATAGCGGATAGTACAGTCTGGGGAAAAAAAATTCATTATATGAGTTCTAATAAAAAAAAATACAAACAACTAAAAAAGAAAGAAACCTATAATGAAATGAGGCAGATTGAAGCGGAACTGTCAAAAAGAAAACGATTTTACATACCTCTTGAAAAATTCGATTCGTGCAAAACGAAAATACAAAACGGAGATGTTTTAATTATGACCGTTACCACGCCAGGACTGGACGTTTCGCATACCGGATTTGCAATATGGAAAAACGATGAACTTTATCTTTTGCATGCATCCAGCAAAGAAAAAAAAGTGGTTTTGTCTGAAAAAAATTTAAAGGAATATCTTACATCAAATAAAAAGACGAATGGAATACTTGTGGCAAGACCGCAATAATAACAAAAGCAAGCTTTTTATTCCCTGATTTTCCATAAGCCCCATCTGTCCTGTACTTCGGGACTTGTAATGGTTTGAGGAGTTTGTTCTTTATTATTAACAAGAACTGATTTCATCCCGACCTGTTCGTTCAGATACTCTGCAAGCTCCTTGTAAGACACATCGCCTTTTGTTTCTTTAAGTTTTTTCAGCAAATGATAGGTAAACATTCCATGTTTTGCATCTTTATACGCGAGTGAAGTCTGCTCCCCACTGCTGGATGCAAATATTACAAGATTTCCTTTTAAGGGAGTTTCCTTTGGTTTTATTTTCACGGCTCTGGCATTAACAACCGCTTTGTTTCTCGCGCCACCACTGAAACATGCGTCAAGAAAAATAGTAACTTTTTTTGATGGATATTCCGATAATTTTCTGTAAACATCGGCAAGTTTAACAGCAAACTGTAAATCGGTGCCACTCACATCCACAGGTAATAAATAGGGCTCTTTTGTTGATTCTTCCGGTACTCCATGACCTGCATAATAAAAGAAAACTTCAGCTTTGCCATTTGCGCTTTTTATTAAAAGATTCAGTTTATTAAGCTCCTTATGCATTTCCATGGCCTTTGCATTAATTTTCATAATCACATTTTCGTCAGGAATGCCGAATGTCTTGACGGCATAATCTTTAAAAACACGGGCATCACTCTCTGCAAAATCAACATTTGCCTCATTTTTCAAATCTTCCTGATACGAGCTGTAATCTTCATTTCCGAATATCAATGCAAAGCGATAAGGATTTTTTGTAGAAATTTCAGGGATTCCTGTATTTACATCATCTTTTACAGAAGACTCTGAATTATTATTATCCGAAGTTTTTGTCCCTGTTGTATTATTCGCAGTATTTCCTGTGGCAGCAACAAGTTTGTCGTTTGCCCAGGTTCCTTTTTCTTCGGTACCATCAGCATGCCAGAATGAACCTTCTCCCTGAAACAAATTATCATAAAATTGTCCGAGATATTTTGATCCGTCCCTATAATACAACTCACCTTTACCTGTCATTTTTTCATCCACAAAATTACCGATATATTTATCATAAATAGATTCTTTTTTATAAGTATAAGTTCCTATCCCGTTTTTCATATCATTTTTCCAAAAACCTTTATATACAGCGCCGCTTGTAAAATAATTTGTTCCTTCTCCGTTGCGCTTCATGTTGAGCCATGCGCCTGTATATTTCTCGCCATTTTCCCACACGTAGGTTCCAAAACCATCATCACAATTACCGCTGATACAGCCGATATTCGTGGTTTTACCCGAAGTGCTTTTATTGTTTGAAAAAGCATAATCGCTTTTACTGTTACCAACAAATTTTCCATCGCTCCAATAGCCTGTTTCAGTGGTAGCGTCGTCGGCATAAAAATAAGTGCCGTAACCTTCCATTTTACCGGTATTCCAGCTTCCTTCAAATTTATTACCATTGTTCCAGAAATAAGCTCCATGCCCCGATAAAGAATTATCAACAAAATTACCGGAATATTTCGACCCGTCCCCGTAGTAGTAGGTTCCCTGACCATTTCGTTTTCCATTTTTCCAGTAACCGATGTATTTCTGTCCTGCCCATTTCGTATCTGAACCCCAGATGTAAATGCCAAAGCCATTTTCGCAATTACCGGAAATACATTCTTTGGAATACGTTGCATTTTGAAGCGCTGTATTTTTCCATGAACCAATATCTTTTGTTCCCTTTTCATAAGTATAAATACCCTGTCCGTTTATTGCGCCATCAGCCCAGTCGCCGAGATAAAAACTACCGGAAGCCCATTTGCAATAGCCATATCCGCTTAGCGTATTGTTTTTAAAATTACCGGTATAAACGGCTCCTGAATTATAAAAATAAACACCCTGCCCTTCTCTGACTCCGTTTACCCATTCTCCCACAAATTTGTCTCCATTATCAAATGTATACATTCCGTATCCGTTCGTGCAATTTCCGGCAACACACCCCTTAGATCCTTTCTTGGCGTTATACGTGTAATCACTTGAATAAGCTCCCTGAAAAACATTATCATTCCAGTTTCCTGATTCTATTGTTCCGTCGCGATGATACAAGGTTCCCTGTCCCGTTAATTTATCATCAACAAAATTTCCGAGATATTTTTCATATTTTGAAGAAGAAGCATATTCTGAAATGCCGTATCCATGCCTCTTGTCGTCTTTCCAGTTGCCAATATATTTTGCGCCGGTTGTAAAAAAATTTGTGCCGTATCCGTTCCGCATTTTATTAACCCAATATCCTTCATACTTTTCACCGCTTGGAAACACATACGTACCATAGCCATTGTCGCAATCACCGGAAATACATCCTGAAGAAGAGGATTTCTCAGAGAGACCCGAGGAAGATTTATTTTCAGTGCCAAGGTATGAATTCTTGTTCCAATAGCCGACTTTCGATGTTCCATCTTTATAAATCATTGTTCCATATCCATCATACTTTCCGTCTTTCCAGTCTCCGATATACATTTGACCATCACCAAACATATAAGTACCAAAGCCATTATACGTGCTATTTTTAAATTCGCCGATATACTCTGCCCCGCTGTCAAACTTGTATGTTCCTGTACCATCTACACAATTTCCGGTAATGCAACCTTTAGTCGCTGTGCCGGTTTTATCTGCTGTGATTCCTGAGCTTTGCAGAGTTCCTTCAACCCAGTATCCGGTTTTTAAATCGCCTGTGTCGTAATAAAAATAAGAACCATACCCATCTTTTTTATCATTTTTCCATGCGCCATCATATTTGTCTCCGTTATAATAGTAAAGCACTCCTTTCCCTGTTCTTTTGTTATTAATCGTAGTACCGACATATTTTGAGCCTTCAGTATAATAATAAGTTCCCTGCCCTGTCATTTGCATATTTTCCCAGTAGCCCTCATAACGATCGCCGGGATATTCCTGATTTTCGCCCCAAACCCAGATTCCCCATCCATTATCACAATTTCCGGAAATACAGCCTGTCCGAAAATTATGTTCCTGATGTGTATCGTCTTTCCAATCTCCCGATTTTTTTGTTCCATTTGCGAAGAAATAAATACCCTGTCCGCTTCTTTTACTGTTTTTCCAATCTCCGGTATATTTATCGCCATTATTCCATTTGAATGTACCCCATCCTTCAAACTGAGCCTTTTTCCAGCTACCGCAATAAATAGAACCAGTCGTATAATAATACACCCCAAAACCATCCTGCTGGTTGCCTTTAAACTCACCAACATAATAATCTCCGGTAGAAAAAATATATTTTCCGAATCCATTGGCACAATCACCGGACACACATCCTGTTTTTTGAGAATAACCGTATAAAACAGATGCGACAAACGCTATTAATAAAAAGTATGATTTCATAATTGTATGAATTAAAATGAAAGCATAAAATTACAAAAAAAACATTGTTAACAGAAAAAAATGTCATGAAATATATCAGGTAGAATTAAGAATTAGGAATTAAGAATTGAAATACAATAGGAATACAATAGGAATTCAATAGGGACTCAATAGAAATACAATTGTACACCTATCGAATAAACAATTGAACATCTATCGTAGCACTACTGAACACCTATTGAACAACTATCGTACATCTATCGTACATCTATCGTACATCTATCGTACATCTATCGTACATCTATCGTACATCTATCGTACATCTATCGTACATCTATCGTACATCTATCGTACATCTATCGTACATCTATCGTACATCTATCGTACATCTATCGAACATCTATCGAACAACTATCGAACAACTATCGAACATCTATCGTACATCTATCGTACATCTATCGAACAACTATCGAACATCTATTGACATAAATATAAATACCCAAGTAAAAATTCAGTTTTTAGCATTCATTAATTATTCATAGTAGGTAAAACAATAAATTCTGAGGTTGAAGAATATCCGGCAAAAATATTATTAAAACTTTATGGAAAAAATATTTTGCCGGCACCTATAAGGAAACAAAAAATAAATATCATGAAAAATTTAGCTTTTATAATCGGAATCGTCGTTATTCTTGCAAATGTAGCATTTACACAGAATGGCGCAATTAAAGGGAAAGTGCTTGATGAATTAAAAGAAGCCATACCCGGAGCAAATATTACATTTTATGTAAATGGAGATAAAAAAGGAACAGTAACAGATGAAAATGGGAATTTCACGATTAAACCTTTACAGCCCGGAAGCTATGATCTTGAAATAAGTTTTATGGGTTATGATAAAAAAACCTATAACGGAATTCAGGTAAGTGCTGAAAAATTTACATTTCTGAATGAAATAAAAATGAATCCGGCATCAATAACAACAAAAGTAATAGAAATAATAGAGTTCCAAGATAAAATTATTGACCCCGAAGGCGGTCCGTTGACAACCCTTCGCAGTAAAGAATTAGAAAAAATGGCTGATACAAGAGATGTATCCAGTATATTACGTGCGGTATCTACAGATTTTAAAGTGAGTAGTGATGGAAGCGAAATTTATTTCCGTGGTTCTCGAAATGGCGCATCAGCATTTTATATTGACGGACTTCGTGTGGAAAATATGAACGATGCAATCCCCGGAAATGCCATTGGTATTTTCAATGTATATTCGGGAGGAATTCCAGCGAAATATGGTGATTTTACGGGAGGCGTTGTTGTAATAGAATCGAAAAGTTATTTTGAACAAATCAGCGAATGGCAGCATAGGATGAGGAAGATTGGGAAGGAGTGAGATTAGTCGGTAGTCGGAAGTTGAAAAAGTCGGCAGTCAAACAAGTCGGCAGTCGGCAGTCAAAAAGTCGGCAGTCAGACAGGCTGAGGGCTAAAGACTGAAGACTGGGGACTGTAGACTGTAGACTGTGAAAGACCTATCTTAACACTTCAAAAAAAATATGCGCTCAATTTTGATTAGATTTTTGTCCAGCACAAATGTTTGCCCGTATTAAAAATTATCAAAAAAATATATCTTTGACGCATGCGATTTTTTAAAACAAATTATAATAAACTTTCTGATACAGAACTCGTGGAATTATACCGTGTTCGCAATGACAATGCCTGTATTGGAGAGCTATTTGACAGATATGCACCCTTGATTTATGGTGTGTGCCTTAAATATCTGAAAAATCCGGATGACAGTAAAGATGCGTTGCAGCAAATTTTTGAAAACCTCTTCAAAGACCTGAAACGTTCTTCAGTTCAAAATTTCAAAAGCTGGATTTATTCAGTAACTCTTAACCGATGCAGAATGATGCTGAGAAGCCGTCAAAGGAAATTAAAAAGAGAACAGGAAGCGGAAATTGACGTCATTATGCTGATGCACGATGAAAGCCATCCTTTGAATGAAGAATTTCTAAATGAAATAAAAAATGCAATTTATGAATTGCAGGACAACCAAAAAATTTGCATTGAATATTTTTTCCTTCAACAAAAAAGCTATAAAGAAATCATTGAATTAACAGGGTTCAGCTTTGATCAGGTAAAAAGCTTTGTGCAAAATGGCAAGCGAAATCTGAAACTTTTACTTGAAGAAAAATTTCAAAAAATAAAATCGGAATTATGAGCTATAAGCCTACAAATAAACTCGACGATTATCTGAAAGGAAATCTGGATAAGAAATCGAAAGAAAATTTTCAGAAAACACTGGCTGAGGATAAATTTCTTTCTGATGCGACAGATGGTTTTGAAGAATTTCCCGGTACAGAGAAAAATATCGAAGAGGTTAAAAGAAAAATTATTAATAAAAATTCTGTGAAAGCGACTGCTTCATCTAAACTGATGCTGATAGGGACAATCTTTTTGTTTGTAGTTGCAGTAAGTCTTTCTGTATATAGAATGTTCTCAAAAAATGAAAAAATAAAAACAGATTCTGATAATCAAAAAACAGAAAAATTTTCTCCTTTCTTAATTTCTGATGAAGAAATAATTGAGGCTGTTCCAATGGATTCCCATAAACAAATACGATACATTAACACGATAAAAAATCAGTCGGTTTCTCTACAAGAAAAAAAAACAGAACCTGAAATTCTTGAAAAAATAGAAGCAAAAAAAATATCAGAAATAACCAACGACCCGCTATTTGTCTCAGAAAAAGAGTTGAATAAAAAAAGAATTTCAGTGTCAAATCATCCACTGCTTTACATCTATAATCTTAAGGTTGTTGATTATTCTAAAGTATATAAAAACAATTTGAAAACAAACAATCTTTCAGGACTTGATTCAAAATATGAAAATAATATTTCTCAAAAAAGTGATGCGGAGTCTGATAAAACTTATGTAACATATAACTATTTTCTAACTGCTTCTCTCGATAAATATAAAAATAATGATTTTAAAAATTCCTTACGCGATTTTTCTGTTATTCTCAAACATTTTCCGGAAGACCTGAATGCATATTTTTATGGAGGCTTGTGTTTATATAATTTACAAAAATTTGATCGTGCTATACAATTTTTTAATCAGGCTATAGAAAACCCTGTCAATAGCTTTTATCAGGAAGCCCGCTGGTATAAAGCACTTTCGATGATTCAGAAAAACGAAAATGAAGATGCAAAAAACTTACTCAAAGAAATAATTGACGAAGAAGGGTTTTATGCAAGCAAAGCAGAGGAGAAGGTTAAAGCACTACGGTAAAAAATAAAAAACAAAGATGAAAACCCTTTGCATTCTGGGATTTTTAGTTTCATCATGGCTTTTTGTTTCTGCGCAGAAACAGAGCATGAAGATATACGGAAAAATTTTTGATGCAGCTACCGATTCGACAATATCTAATGCTTACATTAAAATAGGAGAAGGAAAAGCCGGAGTCTCTTCAGATAAAAATGGAAATTTTTCTTTCATAATAAATTCGTTTCCTTTAAAAATCACAATCTCCCATGTTGCTTATGAAGAACAAAAAATCATTCTGCACGAACCAGCAAAAAATGGATTGAAAATTCAAATGAAGCCATCGAGTAAGCTGGTAAAAGAAGTTGTTATTTCATCAGAAAAAGTACAAAATCTAACCAAAAAAAAACTTTTTGCAGTTAATGATTATGAATTTTCGGGGCAAGATATCCTTATGCTTGTTTATGATTATAATTTCTCTGAGAAAAAAAATCCATGGCTTGTGTTAATGAATTCTTATGGAGATACAATATGCAAAAATTTTATAGGAAAAGATGGAAGTCTTTTTAAAGACTGTACAGATCAAATTCATCTGATAACAAAAAACGAGGCATGGCAAATATTTATTGATGAAAAAAAAATTACACTTGCGCATCCAACAGAAAAAAAAGCTTTTTTCAATGCGATGGAACCATGCATAGCAAGCATTGGCACAAATTATTTTCTAAAAAAATATTCACACGGGCAACAGGTTTTAAACTACATTATTGCAAATACAAATGATACAAGCTATGAAACCATGCGCGTTATAGCCGATCATGCCGGATTGAAAATGCTGGTTTCACGAAATCGTTTTTTTGCAATGGGAGCAAATCCGCCAACAGATGCAGATTTAAGATTTGAAGAGATGTGTTTCTCCGGTCCTGTATTTGCGCCATTATGCAGACTTGATGATGAAATTCTGATTTTCAATTTTGTTGACTCAAAGCTTGAATTCTACTCCCCTGAAGGCATTCATGAAAAAGATATTCTGATTAATTTTCATAAATCCTCTCATTGGAAAGAAGAAATAATAAGCGATGAAAGATGCAAAAAAGTTTACACCCTTTTTGTAAGAGATGGAATTTCTTCTTTACGTGAAATTAATCTTGAAAACGGAAAATTAATGCAGACAATAAAAATTCCGAAATTCAAATTTATTGAGAAAATAAAAATCAATGACAATAAGCTTTATTTCTTATACAGAAAAACTGCATCCGACGAATTGAAAGCGATATATGTTATGAGCTTGGAGTAAGATAATAGATTGATATAATTTTGGATTAAGGATTTAGGAGTAGGAGTAGGAGTAGGAACACTCTGTCACACTCCTTAATCCTTAATCCTCATCCTACTATTTAATCCATTCTAAAAAGGAAGCAATCCTGTGAGGTATTGTAGGATTGCGTGTGCGTAAGATATCCTCACAGGTTTGCGAGAGTAGAGGATATTAATGAAATCATATTAAAAAAATCAGTACTTGCACTAATATAAAATATCTGATTTTATATTTACTTTTGAAAAATAAGTTTAGATTTTTTTTTTGGTTTAAAAACATAGACCTTTAAAAGCCCGTTTTGCCGGGATTTTCATAAAAAATTATAAAATAAAAAAAGTTTAGATTATTTGGAAAGCAACCTTTTTTGTATATTTTCGTCTTTTAACTACTGAATATCCCGTTAAAAAATTAAAATTATTTTATGATGGCACTGATTATAACAATCTTATATCTATTTAACCCCTTGCAAATTCCTGATCAATGGCAGGTATTATTTGAAAACGATCAAATAAAAATTGAAAAAATGCAGTCTGATTGTTTAGATGCTGTGAATGGCATCAATCAAAGTAAAATTTTATTAAAATTTACTAATAAAACTACTGCTAAACTAAAGATTAGTTATGAAAAAAAACTCATCTACACTTTAGATAGCGGAAATGATAAGGATACTAAAACAGACAGAACTTATGATGTAATACTGGAAGCAGGGCAAAGCAAACAGGGGACATGTGAAAACCGCGACAAAAATCTGTTTGTTTTTGAAAAATATCTTGATAGGAGTGCTTCGGAATTAAAGAAATATGAGTTAATAAATATTAAGACACAAACTGTTGAATAAATTACTATGAAAAAACTGCTTTTATTCATTTGTTCCATTATTATTATAGGCAACAAGCTATATTCTCAATGTACAGTAACAGCAATAAGTTCAACGGATACTGTAATATGTGGAAGTTGCGCTACGCTATCTGCTTATGGAGAGGGTCAAGGTCTGCAAATTTTTAGTGAAAATTTCAATAACTGGCAACCCACAGGATGGGCTTTCACACAGCAGGCAACATTCACAAACCCCTGTAGCCCCGGCGGTGTTGATGGTTCTCCTCATTTGTGGATGGGAAATTCATCCGGTGTTCCGCGTACGCTACAGACCTTATCTTATGATTTATCTACTGCACAGGCTGGTGTTTCTATTTGTTTTGATATGCTGTTTGCAACGCAGGGAGATGCAGCCCCTTGTGAAGGACCAGATGAACCGGATGAAGGAGTTGCGCTTCAGTATTCAATTGATAATGGTAATACGTGGATTACAATTAATTATTTTGATCCGAATGGCGGTAATGATCCCAATCTCGTAAACTGGCATCACTGGTGCTTTAATCTTCCTCCTGCAGCAATAACATCCAATACACAGATTCGCTGGTTTCAAGACAATGATTCCGGAGCAGATTATGACCACTGGGGCATTGATAATGTACAAATTTATTTTAACGACCCAACCTACGTTATTTCCTACACGCATGATAATTACAGTCTGGGCGCTAGCGGTGGAGTTGATCCCTATCCCGTATGCCCGCAACAAAATACATGGTATGTTGTACAAATGACCAATGGAACCAGCTATTGCTACGATTCTGTTAAAGTAAATGTAAAAATGCCGACAATAGTTGCAAATGCAGGACCTGATGTATCTGTATGCCCGGGTCAATGTACTACGCTTAATGGGGAAGCAACTGTTATTGTAAGTCCTGCCAAAAATCCAACTTACGAAAATAACCAGCTTACTGTTGTTACGGGAGGTACTTCAACTGTGAATATAAATATTACAGACTTGAACCAGCAACAAGTTTTGCCGGGAGCAATACAAAGCGTTTGCATAAATGGGTTTACGTTTTCAGGCACACAATTTTGTACTGATTTCAGCGGCTGTAATTGTAACGGAACAACAATCCCGATGGGTCAAACCTGTAATCTTGACATCAGTAGTTTTAATGTTTGGCTTCGATCTCCTAATGGCTGCGAAATATTACTTGTTCCGCAGGGAGAAGCATCAGGTACCAGTTATCCGCAACTTTGTTTTGTTCCATCAGGAGGACAAAGTATAACAGCAGCAAATTTTCCGGCAGCAGGAAACTGGAATCCGCAGGAATCTCTTTTGGGAATGGACGGATGTGATGCAAATGGCGTATGGTCTGTAGAATTCGATGCGCCCGGAGGACTGGGATTTGGAATGGGTTCTTTCACTGGCTGGTCTATTACATTTGACGATCCAGAAATCAGTTACCCCGGAGAATTTACATGGACTCCAACAACAAACATGACAGGCGCAACAACTTTAACCCCTAATGTTTGTCCTGACAATACAACAACCTACACAATCTCAGTTTCCGATACAGCAGGATGTGTAACAGAAACAGACGATGTTGTAGTTTCAATAGGAAGCTGCTGCAACTTTTCTATTTCTGCTGTAACGACACAACCTTCATGCGGACTTACAAACGGAGCCATTACTATTACAGTTTTACCTTCGGGAAATTATTCTTATGCTTGGAGTAACAGTTCTACTTCGCAAAACCTGAGCAATCTTGGTACGGGTACTTATACTTTAACAGTTACTGATATTGCCGGAAACTGCACCAATGACACCACAATTACGCTATCCAACCCGAGCGCTCCCACGCTGACATTAAATGCTACGGATGCAAGCTGTGGAGTATCGGATGGTGATATAACTTCAACTGTTACCGGAGGAACCGGAACGATAACTTACTTGTGGTCTAATGGAAGCACTGCTACCAATTTAACAGGCCTTGGCGCAGGTTCTTATAGTCTTACTGTAACAGATGCAAACAGTTGTTCCGCTATTGCTTCTGCTGACATCAGCGCTCCAAATGCTCCTGTATTAGTAGTTTCTTCAAACGATGCTTTATGTGGAAATAATGATGGCTCTGCATCTGTAAGTGTCAGTGGGGGGCAAACTCCCTACAATTACAACTGGTCAAATTCTCAGACGACATCTTCAATCTCTGGTCTTGCAGCAGGTTCTTATACCGTAACTGTTACAGATGGTGCTTCATGTACCGTAACAGCAACAGCAAATGTTAGTAGTATCGGTGGACCCACAATTAATATCACAACAAATGATGCTTCCTGCGGAGGGAATAATGGCTCTGCTACAGTTACAGCAAGTGGCGGAACAAGTCCCTACACCTATTTGTGGAGCAATTCTGCAAACACTCAAACCATTTCATCTCTAATTGCAGGCACTTACAATGTAACAGTTACAGATGGAAGCACCTGTATCGCAACCGGAACAGCAACAATAAACACAACAAGCCCACCAAGTGTAACTGTAAGTACAAACTCTGTTACCTGCGGATATTCAAGCGCAGATGCCACTCCAACCGGAGGCACTGCACCTTACACCTTTGCATGGTCTAATAATATGACGGGACAAAGCATCAACGGACTTGTGTCGGGGAATTACAGCGTTACAGTTACGGATGCAAGCGGTTGTACAGGTACTGCTACATTTACAGTTGATCCTCCGGATCCTTTGGTTGCTACAGCATCCATTACTTCAAACTTCAATGGATTTTCAGTGTCCTGTAACGGCGCAACAGATGGTTCTGCTACAGTTAATGCAATAGGAGGAACTCCTCCGTTTTCATATTTATGGGAATCCGGAGAAACCACGCAATCCCTGACAGGAATTGGAGCTGGTATATATAATGTTGTTGTAACCGATATTAATAATTGCTATGATACTTCTACCGTTACTCTAACGGAACCTCCGGGTGTTGGAGTAACTATAACAACAATATCGGATATAAATTGTTTTAACGGATCAGACGGTTTAATTGACATAAGCATTGCAGGAGGAACATTGCCTTATACTTATATTTGGAGCAATGGAGCAAATACTGAAGATTTGAATAATATACCTGCCGGATCGTATTCGGTAACAATAACGGATGCAAACGGGTGCAGCACTTCAGCTAACACGAGTTTGAATCAGCCAACAGCAATGACTATGACACTTACCGGAACAAATATTATCTGTAACGGACAAAATAACGGGAGTACAAGCCTTACTGTAAGCGGGGGAGTTGAGCCCTACCAATATTTCTGGTCGAACCAGCAAAGCGCAGAAGACTTAAATAATCTATATGCCGGCATCTATTCTGTAACAATTCAGGATGCGAACAACTGTGAAGTTTTTGGTTCTATTTCTATAACGGAACCAAGCGGAATATTTCTTGCTCCTCCTGAATCGGCAGTAATTTGTAAAAATACAGATCATACACTTTCAGCAGGAGCAAGCGGAGGAACTCCGCCTTATACATTCTACTGGAATGGAAATTCAGGAGGTACTACAAATATTATCAACATTTCGCAGAATACGGCTTACAGCGTTTATGTTGTGGATGCGGCAGGTTGCTCCAGTAATACAAGTAATATTACCATGGGAATTGTACCGGATATTTTCATGAATGCTTATGCTTATGATGATACAATTTGCGTTGGATCATCAACCCAGATACACACCAATGTTACAGGAGGAACAGGAGGTCCTTATTATCTTTATGGAAACAATAATGAACTCATAACGCCACCTTACACGGTAACGCCATTGCATACTACATCTTATGTGTTAACGGCAAGAGATAATTGTAACAATACTGCAAGAGATACAGTTACTATTTATACTGAATCGCTTCCAATGGCAGCATTTTCATCAGATGTAGGAGGAGCTTGTGTCCCTTTTGAAGTTACGTTCAACTATCAGGGAAATGAACCGGGAGCAAGTTATTTGTGGGAATTTGGCGAGCAGCAATTTATTTCTACTGCGGCTAATCCTACGCATACCTATTCAATTCCCGGCAACTACAGCGTTACATTAACAATAACTAATTCCGCTGGCTGTTCAAGCAGCATTACGAATTACAACATGATCAGCGCTTATGCAATTCCAACATCTTCTTTTATGTTTTCACCTAATAATGCCAGTATTTTAAACCCCATGATACAATTTTCAAATCTATCGGAGGGAGCAAATTCATATATATGGTCATTCGGAGACGGGGACTCATCAAATGTTGAACATCCACTTCATCCCTATCAAGGGAAAGGTCAATATACGATAATGCTGATTGCAATTACACAACATAATTGCAAAGACACGTCCAGCCAAAAACTTCAAATAAGGGATGAGTATACATTTTATGCTCCAAGCGCAATTTCTCCCGATGGAAATTCTTTAAATGATGAATTCAGAGTATATGGAAATGGCATTGATAAAAGTAAATTTGAATTATTTCTTTATGATCGGTGGGGCGAATTAGTTTTCAACAGCAAAGATATAGAAAAGGGATGGGATGGGACATATATGAGCAAAAAAGCGCAAAGCGGTTCCTACGTGTGGTATGTCAGTTACAAAGATTTATCAGGAGTGGGACATCAGGTAAGCGGAAGTGTTACGTTGATACGATAGAGGATATATTGAAAAAATATCAGATAATTTTTATACCCATCAACGTAATATCATCTACTTGAGCATAAGTTGTTGTATTTTCTGAATCTTTATATTTCATCCAGTTATCCAAGGCTTGCTCAAATTTATCTTTCTGGACAGACATATCTGAAACGCTATTTTCGAGTATGAATTTTTTCAGATTCTTTGAAAGAAATTTCTTTCCTTTAGATCCGCCAAACTGATCCTCATATCCATCACTCTTGAGATAAATTACATCTCCTTTATTTAATTGTATACTGTGATTCGTGAAGGGCTTCATGTTTTCGTAGATTCCTATGGGTTGTTTGTCTCCCTTCACCTCATAAAGGGTTTCGGGAGATAAATCTGCCTTTACCTCATGCAGGGGCTCCGAGGATGTAAAGACAGGGTAATACCCCGTCTTTACTATGTAGAGGGGATTATTCGCCCCGGCAAATTGCATTTCGAGAGTTTCTGGATTTATTGCAACAAAAGCAATATCAAGACCATCGCGAATATTTTCTATGCCACCCGAAAGATGCGACTGGTGCAAAGATTTTATCACATATTTACGTAACTCATCAAGCGTTGAAGCAGCAGTGATTACGTCTTCCCTTGAAATAATTTCATTCAGATACGTAATTGCCAACATGCTCATAAACGCTCCGGGTACCCCATGACCCGTACAATCTGCAACAGCAACAAAAATCCACTTGTTCTTTTTTGCAAACCAATAAAAATCGCCGCTCACAACATCTTTGGGCTTAAAAATTATAAAATAGTCAGAGCTTAATTTTTCTAAAACAGATTCATCAGGAATAATTGCTTTCTGAATACGGAGCGCATAATGAATGCTATCCATAACTTCTCTGTTTTTTATTTCCAGTAACTGCTTCTGTGTTTCAATTTCGTCTCTTTGCGTTTGAATTTCCTCATTCTTCTGATTCAGTTCTTCATTTCTTTCAAGTATCTGATCGCGCTGGGTTTCAATTTCATCGCGCTGTGCAAGTATTTCCTCGTTTTTCTGATTTAATTCCTCGTTTTTTGTTTCTATTTCTTTTTTCTGTGCAGCAAGTAAAATATTAGCCTTTTTCTTTTGTCTATAGCTGTAAAAAGCGTATAAAAACATTAACAAAACCAAAATAAATCCTGAGATAAATGCGAGCAACTGTGTTCGTTGCTGGCTAATTCTCGCCTGCTTGGTCTCAATATCTGCTTTTTGAAGTTCAATTTGTTTTTGTCTTTTTTCTGTTTGATATTTTGCATCCAATTCGCTTACAAATTGATCCCTATCTCGGCTTTCCATGCTGTCTTTTGCCCATATAAACATCTTTGTATAGTTAAGAGCAGTTTTATAGTCGCCCTTCATCTCACTTGCAGTGGATAAATGATTGTACCCAAATTTCAACTGTTCAATCAATTCTTCCTCACGAGCTATTTGTATCCCCTTTTTAGCCATTTCTATACCCTCATCAATTTTATGCTGCTCGATATATATACTGGCAATACATATATAAGCATTTGAGAGAACAGCCCTGTGATCATGCTTTAATCCAATTTCAAGCGTTTTTTTGAAACTCTCTAAAGACTTATCCTTATCATTCATGCCGTAATAGAGATTTCCCAAATTCAAATAAATATCTGCAACACCAATTGCATCATTAAGTTTTAATTTTATCGGAAGCGCCTTTTGATAAAAAAACATTGATTTGTCAAATAATCTCATTTCATTATAAATTCCCCCTAGATTGTTATAGCATGTAGCAATACCGAATTCATCCTTCATAATTTGAAACCCATCCAAAGCTTTCAGATAATACTCTTCTGCTTTTAGATATTCTTGCTGAACAGAAAAAACATTCCCTATATTAAGCAGACAAGTTATTGTTCCGCGCTTATTACCTGAATTTTCAAAAATTTTCAGCGCTTTCATATACCACGATATAGCCTCATCTCCCCTGAATTGCTCCTGATGCACAACTCCAATATTGGTGTAACATTTAGCCATTTCGTTCAGATTTTGCATTTCTGTAAAAAAGGATAGAGCTTCATCGTAATATTCAAGAGCTTTTTCGTACTTTCCGTTGTAGTAATAAAATGTTCCGATACTTTTAATACTTTCAGCAAATAATAATTTATAGGTATTTAATGGCTGTGTTTTTGCCCGAATATTTGATCTGGCTAAATCTTTAGCTTTATGATACCAGAACAAAGCAGTATCTTCTGAAGAGTATTCAAATAAATCTGCAATATCAAAATAGGTTGTAATTCTGACTGAATCTGAATTTGCATTTTTCAAAGATAATAATAGGGAGTCATAGGTATTTATCTGAGAAAAACATGCTGTTAATCCATTAAAAAACAATAAAGCCCATAACAATAATATAGGTTTAAAATATCTCATTAACATTTACCTTTCTTCCTTTCAAAAAAAAACGCTGATTTTCTCAGCGTTTTCAAAATTTATTCCTCCGTTTCTTTTTTGGCTTTCGGCTCTTTTTTTGCTTTGGGTTCTTTGGGTTCTTTTGGCTCTTTTGGCTCTTTTTTTGCCTTTGGTTCTTTAGCTTTTGTTTCAACCACTTCCTGACTCACTACAACAGCTTCTTCCTTTTTAACCGCTCCTTTATAAGCTAGTTTCACTTTTCTTTTTCTTGATTTTCCATAAGAACCCTGAAAAATCTTGCCTCTTTTTGACTTTTTATCACCTTTTCCCATAAAATTTTATATAAGCTTGTTCGTTAATTATTTATTTCTCTTTTATTTATTGTAAATTTGCAATTTGCAAAATAAACAAAATTCTTACTAAAAAACAATTTTTTACCTTTATAAAAAAAAATTAAAGCGTCAGGCAACGTTCTGACCCAAAAAATTGTCTGTAATAATAAAGCATAGCATGCAAACAGAAAATCAGTTAATAAAAGACTGTCTGAACAAGCGCAAGGGGGCTATGGATGAATTGTATAAAAGATTTGCTCCCAAAATGTTCGGTATTTGTTTACGTTATGCGAAAAGCAAGATGGAGGCTGAGGATTTTATGCAGGAGGGATTTATAAAAGTTTTAACAAATTTAGATTCCTTTAGGTGTGATGGTTCTTTGGAAGGTTGGATACGCAGAATTATTGTGAACAATATCATCAACTCTTACAGGCAGAAAAAGCCGTACTTTGAAGATATTGACACATGTAAAGAAGCCTATCGTGAATCGGTAGACAGTGGAATTCTGTCCGATCTCACAGCAGAAGAGCTATTGCGCTTCGTACAAGAGCTGCCTGAAGGATACAAAGTTGTTTTTAACCTTTATGTAGTGGAAGGATATCAGCATAAAGAAATTGCTGAAATGCTGAATGTAAGCGAAAGCACCTCTAAAACCCAGCTATTGAAAGCCAGAAAAGCATTACAGGAAAAAATTAAAAGTGTAGTTTATGAGCAGGCAATTTGAAAACAGGTTTGATGAGCTTTTTAATGAAAAGTTCAGGGATTTCGAAGTAAATCCACCTGAGCACATTTTATCAAATATTAAATCTTCTACAGGAAATACATCTGTTGCAGAAAAACTCAGTTCCTTTTTCAGAAACAATTTATCATTTGTACTGATAAGCATTTGTGTGCCTGCCGCTGTTGTTGCCATTTATTCATTTTCACGTACCAATGAAGCCATATCTTCTACTACAAAAAATTTAAATACTGAAATTTCTTTAGTGAAAGAAAATCTCAATCAAAATATTCCTGAAAAACAAAATAATGTAAGTCCTAATAATAATAATTCTGAAAATACAAGACCTGCACCCATAATCAAATCAGATGAAACTTGTGGACTTTCTTATGCGCTTCAAGCAAGTAATAACAATGGAAAATGGACATCTGATGCAAATGTTTTGATAGACAAACCATCGTCATCGAACACAGAAATTAAAGTTACAAAAGAAGGCTTATATTCTTTTGCATGGATACCGGAAGATGCAAACCTGCCTATTGAAAAGACAAACATTCGTTTTTATGCTGCGACAGAAACCAAAGCAAAAGATTTTTCTGTTTGCGGAAATGAGTTTGATTTGAAGGCTCAGGCCAGATTCGGCAAAGGAAGCTGGAATCAGGTAAAAGGAATTGAATATTCAGAAATGAACAACCCATTAACCCATGTTATATATCAAGGGACAGGACTGGTTAATTTAATATGGAAAGATTATGGGAAATGCGCTTCCAGCGATACATTTAAAGTGCTATTTCAGGAAAAACCTGATGCATTTTTTACTACTTCCACAACAGCTTGCACAGAAAGCCCTGTTGAGCTTACGGCAAATAACAAATCATTATTCCATTACGAATGGGAAATCGAGGGCAGTGAAGCATCAAACCTTCAGGCTTCAAAAGTTAATGTTAGCTGGGAAAAAGCGGGTAAATATAATGTAAGTCTGAAAGTATGGAAAAATGAAAATTGCTTTTCCATTTCAAATAAAATAATTGAGTTGACAGATGCGCCGAAAGTAAGTTTTGAAACAGTACCTGCAAGCTGCAATAAAGGAGGCTCTATCACAGCAAAACCGTTAAATAAAGTTGCATTTTACAAGTATTTTTGGATGAATGAAAGTAACCCGGCAGGAAACGTACGGGATAATCTTCAAGCCGGAAACTATAGCGTTATTGTTACTGATAAAAATAATTGTAAAAAAGAATACAAGGTTGCGCTTGAAGGAACAATGCCCATAAAAGCCGATTTCTACCATTCGAATTACGAACCAACACCTCCCGCGACAGTACATTTTGTCAATACAACAACTATAGGCAACAAACCGTCGAAGCAAACAGATGAATTACAATATTCATGGGACTTTGGAGATGGCAACAAATCAGACGAATTTACTCCGAAGCATATTTATAGTTCCAGTGGCAATTATACTGTTAAGTTTACAGTAACAGATAAAAACGGTTGCAGTAACTCATACTCCAATAACGATATCGTTATTGGCAATACAGCTTCCGGCACCTCAAATGTATTTACGCCAAACGGAGACGGTCAAAATGATTTATTCTATGTTAAAGCCAACGCATTATCAAATTTCCACGCTGTAATTACCAATGCACGCGGAGAAAAAGTTCATGAATGGACAAACCCTGAATTAGGCTGGGATGGTACAATTAACGATAGCGGAGCACAAGCCGCGACGGGATTATATTATTATACTGTTACTGCAACAACAAGCGATGGAAAACCTTATTCTGATAAAGGAATGGTTCATTTAAGAAAATAATTGTCGTTTTAAATATTAAAGCGAAAAAATTTTGAAGTTTCGCTGAACTGATAATAAATACCATCATTATTAATAGTGTAATTATTTATCGACTATAAAAAATGTAGTGTCTTTGAATGAAAAAAATAATAAAATTTTTATAATCCACCTTTAAAACACCGTTTATGAAAAAGTTTTTTACCCTTCTGGTAATTTTACAATTATGCAGCATTGCTATCTTTTCACAGCTTGAGGCTACTATTACTGACTCTACCATGGCCGGTGAAAATAATTTACCTTTTATAGTAACAGGAACTTTTTTCCTTCCTGACGGATCCGGTCAATCTTATAGCACAAACATAAATTTCGATGCGTTTCCTTCCGGTCAGCTTATTACTGATGCCGGTGATATTTTTTCCATTGGAATTAATATGGAACATTCATACGCAGGTGATTTAACCATGAAAATTATTTGTCCGAACGGTCAGTACACCAATCTGCTGCTTTATCCGAATGGACTGGGATCCTCATATCTCGGAGAACCGATTGATAGCGATCAAAATATGAATCCAGGAACGGGTTATTTTTATAACTGGATCATGGATGCAAGTACTGTAATGATACCAAATACTACTATTCCAGCGGGAAATTATCTGCCAGTTGACCCCATGAGCTTTGGCGGACTAGTGGGCTGCCCGCTGAACGGTACATGGGGTATTCAGGTTACTGATAACTTGAACTCTGATAACGGCTATATTTTTTCCTGGCAAATTAATTTCAATCCGCTGATTATACCCTCTGGCTATAATTCGGGAAGTGCTACAGTAACTGCAAGCGGTGGTGTTCCTCCGTACACATACTACTGGAGCAACGGAGTCACAACCCCTACGATTAACCATCTGGCCCCGGGAATCTATTTTGTGACGGTTTACGACAGCAATACAGGAAAAGTTCCGAATACAGCAACGAATCAGGTAACCATAACACAATCAACGACCTCTACTGTTAATAGAATGTCTGAAGATGGAGTTAATATTTCTTTCAGCTCTGGAACAAACAACCTTCAGGTTTCTGTTAATACGAATAAAGAATCCAGTGCCGATATCCATATATATAATAAACTTGGGCAAACTGTTTATGCAGGTTCACGGTTTTTAGGGAAAGGAAAAAATTATTTTCAGATAGATACTGCAGATTTGAGTACAGGACTGTATTTTTTTAGAATAGAAGAAAAAGGAGCGCAGCCCGCTATATATAAATTTGTAAAATAAAAAGCTTATCTTGTTTAATTTTTTAACGATTAAATAAAATTCCTATCTGTATCGCAGGATTCAACATTCTTCTGTCAGCATCGTATCTTGAAATAAGGCAAAGAGTTTGTAATGTAAAAGAAAGTTTTTGAGTGATAGAATAATCTATGCTTACAAGCGGCGATATAACCCACGTACTGTTTGTGTATAAAAAAGCATTCGAAAGCGTATCATTGATTTGCTTTTCAATATGTAAATTTCTGATTAAACCCATTCCTGCAAATACTGATATTGTAAAACGAAACTTTTCTGCCTTCCTGCTGATTCCTAAAAACGTACCGCCATATCCAAAATTAATATACGAATTCGATGAGCCTGATGATTTGTAATTCGTTTTCTGACTGCCCCCATATATCCCGGCAGTGAGGTAATCACAAAAATAAAATCTCAGAATTCCTCCTATCCCAAAGCTAATATCTTCTATTTTCTGATGCTTATTGTTTGTAATGGTATAGCCGGGTTGGAAAAACAACATTCCCCCACTATATATACCAGAAGTAGCTTCTTGAGAAAAGGAAAATAGTGCAAACGAACAAAATAAAAATGTAATAAATATTTTTTTCATTGTAGAAAAAAAGTTCTCGTATTAATAAATAATCAGTGATAACGTAAGCAAAAAAAATCTATTCTAAAGATTTAATAAAGGGCAAAACTAACAAACCTATACAAATAAAGAAATAATCTTATTCGAGGCAACCGATTAAATAAAAAAGAGTCTTATTTTTGAACGTTTAACTTAAATTAATTTTAGTATCATGAAAAAAATATTCGCTTTAACTGCTATTATTTTAATGAGCTTTATGGCTTTTACTCAAAACAATGAAAAGTTAATTCCCGTGTTTGATGATGCGGGTCTTGTAATTAAACACCAAAATGATAAAGCTGTAGTAACTTTTAAAGTTAAAGCATCCGAGGCACAGCTTGATGCATGTAAGACAAACGCAGCAAAACGCGCAAATTTTTCCAGCCTTACTGTTTCTGAAACAAAGGATAGCGAAGGTTTTTACACTTTTACTGTTTCTTCAACAAAACATACAAGTATGGATCACGACAAGCAGTACTTTGTAAAAGTTCTTATGTCAATGGGTATGGAGACTTTTATGTACAAAGGGGTGGAATATGAAGCGCAGAAGTTTCCCGGAATAGTAAAATAGCTTGGAGAAATTTGGGGTACTTTAATAATGTTGCAGGTATAATTGCTGACTTCGACTCCGCTCAGTCAGCGATTATTCCTATATTCTAAAACTGGAAGTAAATAAACGGTTGCACATACTCTAACCGAAGCTGAAGTACAAGCTGTACGACAAAAAGAAAAATAAGAAGCTTTAGTACAAAAGGCATTTTCACAAAAGCATTTGCTATTTGTTCATTTTTTCTTGTTGATATGCCATGCATTGCAAAGCCGATAATAACGAGAAACAACCAGAGCCAACGCGCCTGCAGAAACACTGCGAAATAAGAAAAATCAGTATCGGAAAATATTTTCTCTATCATAATCCATGCTACGCTGAAACCATCAACGTTAGCTTTAGAAATGATTTCTGTTGCAACGCCATTGCTTATTACTTCTTTTGTTACTTCTATTGTAATATCATTTGCTCTGAAAAATATCCAGAGAAAAATAACAAAATGAAAAGTAATAAACCATGATACACTTTTGGAAGGAAAATTATCAGGTATTTTTTGCAGCCATTTTTTACAGAACTTATGAATTGCCAGTCCTAAGCCGTGCATGCCTCCCCAGAAAACAAAGCGCCAGGCTGCGCCGTGCCACAGCCCGCCAATCAGCATTGTCAAAAATAAATTTATATAGGTTCTGATTTTTCCTTTTCTGTTTCCACCCAAAGGGATGTAAATATAATCGCGCAACCACGAGGATAATGATATATGCCAACGCCTCCAGAAATCTGTAATATTTCTTGCCTTGTAGGGAAAATTAAAATTTGTTCCAAGATTATAGCCCATAATTAATCCCAGTCCTATAGCCATATCTGAATAGCCTGAAAAATCGCAATAAATCTGAATTGTGTAACCATAAACAGCCATAAGATTTTCAAATCCGTTATAGGAAGAAGGATTGGAGAAAATAATATCATTATACTGCGCTACATAATCGGCAATTACAGCTTTTTTAAACAGCCCCACGATGATTAGCCATAAACCTGTGTAAACAGCCTGTTTCGTTATAACAGGAATTTTCTCCAACTGTGGAAGAAAATGCGAAGCCTTTACAATGGGTCCTGCTACAAGCTGTGGAAAGAATGTAAGGAAAAAAGCATAGTCGAGAAAATTCTTTGTAGGCTTCATTTTTTCCCAATAAATATCGAGAACATAGCTGACCGACTGAAACGTGTAAAACGAAATTCCTACCGGAAGAATTATCTCAAGAAAAGCAAAATTCGATTCTATAATTTTTGAAATATTAAAAAGAATAAAATTCGTGTATTTAAAATAACCCAGAATACCAAAGCTGAAAAGCAGCGCCAGAAACAACCACGAACGTTTTGCTCTTTTCGTTTTTGCTTTTTTTATTTGCTGCGCTATCAAAAAATCGCTTACAGATGTAAGTAGAATAAGGAGGAAAAATATTCCGCTTGATTTGTAATAAAAGAAGAGACTGAAAGTAACAACCCAAAGGGATGTCATAAATTTTCCCCTTTGATAAATTAAAGTATAAACCAATAAAAACAAAGTGAAAATTACCATGAAAAACCCACTGTTGAAAATCATTGGATTTTGTGGGTCAAAGGCAAAATAAGACGATATGTTTGTTAAGATATTCCCGATCATTCCTATTTCCATGGTGAGAGAATTATTCTTTTTGGTGATTTCTTTCTTTTATGTTCGGGCTTCTCCATTTTAATAGGATATTTGCTGTAATTGCATAACCAGCTTGCAATGCTGTCCATCCACACTGCGGCTGATTCATAGGTAGGATGCGCTCCGTCTTTTGTTCTTCTGTATTTTAAATTTTTTGATGGGAAATACCTGTCCCAACCTACAGCGTCAACAATAAGTTTATTAATTCCAGTGTCGTCTTTCCAGTTTGGAGGACCTACCCACACGAACTTTACAGAGTCGAGCTGACTGATAATTTTTTCTACATATTTTTTTCTTCTTTCAATAATTTTTGGGACAAACAATTCATTCGCACCCAGAACAAGTATAACATAAGTAGGATTAAATTTTTCAATAAAATGCTTCAGTGTGTCAGATTTGCCAAACCATAAACTCTGAGAACTGTACCATATCACAGCCTGCATTTCATGACCATTGTGTTCTGAATAATCCTGCAAACGCAAACTCAGTCCTTCCAGCATGGAGTCGCCGATTATGAGAATTTTCTGAGATGAAGTATCCTTCGTTTTTTTGAAAAGACTAGTGCGCATCAGAGAATCAAGAACAGGAGATAAAGTTAAGCCTTTGTTTCTGAAAGCCTCATTAACGGTGTCCTTTAAAAATTCTGAATTTTTTTTTGAAGGGTTTTCATTTTTCACTGAAACATCTTCAAAAACTTCTTTAATTTCTGCTTTTTGAATATCAGCAGACAAAACATTATAAAAAACATCATTAACTTTATGCCTGTGCTCCATGCTTTTGAGTGAGTCACTTAACTGTATAACATCATCCTGAATTTTAACTTCTGAAATGTTTTTGTACGTATCAGGGAAAATATCTGCCAGTGTAAAAATTTTATCACTGAAAGAATATATACCGAATGTAAGTAATGTCAGTGCTAATAGTAGCATAAATTGCCAGATATATTTATTTTGCATTTTATATATTTTTTTTACGTATTTTTTTACAAATTTAGGCGAATTGCAATGCCTGTAAAATTTTATTTTTTTTGAGTAAAAATCCACTTGAATAATTCATCTTCCTTATACGCAACTTTCCACGACCCATGCTGTATGTTCGGATATTCTGTATATTTAGGCTTACCACCCGCTTTTATCAAAGCCTGAGTAATATTTCTTGAACGCAGAGGCTTTACGACCTTATCTTTTGCGCCATGAAAAGCCCACACCGGAATATCTATAATTTTTTTTGCTGTTTTTTCATCTGCGCCTCCGCACACCGGAACTGCTGCTGCAAACCAATCCGGCTTTCTCGCGATAATATCCCAAACGCCAAAACCTCCCATGGAAAGCCCCGTTACATACATTCTGCTTTTATCAACAGAATTTTTATCTGTAAATTCCTCCATCAGCTTTAATAACAAATCCATTGCAAAAGATGGCTTTATCGGCATTGTATGGCTTTCTTTTTTCCAGTTAACTTCGACCCATTTTTTCTTAGGTGGACATTGCGGTACCAGAATTATACACGGATAAGCTTTTCTGATTGCAGAATCTGCAAAATACAAACTGCAATGTGTAAGCTGTTTTTCATTATCATACCCTCGTTCTCCCGAGCCATGTAAAAACAACAATAAAGGATATTTCAAATTTGCATCGTATTTTTCAGGCAAAAGATATCTGTACCGTAATGTATCGCTTCCTTTAATGAATTCAGCTTTCAGAAATAAGGTGTCCTGAGAGAAAGCGTTCATGATGAAAGTTATTATTAATGTTATGATAAAAATTATTTTCATTCTATAGATTTCCCTAAATATATTTATTTCAATTAAAATTCTAAAAAAAGCCAAAATTAAAAAAATGCTTTTAGCTTTACCTATTGATAAACAAAATCTATTATTTATTTTTACACGTTTATTAAAATACGAGGCATGTCAATGAAATATTTAAAAATTAGCGGGTATCTATTGCTGATTGGCTGCTTTATCCTGCTTGTGTTTGCAAATAAATGCAATACTCCTGAATCCCCTGAAAAAACAGCTTCATCCATTTCAGAAAAAAAAATAAATCAATCAATTTCCCCTAAAAAAGATTCAATCCCGACTGCTAAAAATATTTCTTCAAAAAATGTATATTGCAGAGATATTGCTTTGCTGATAGCAGGTTTAAAACCACAAGGCAATGAAGATTTTCAAACAATCACACAAACACAGGGCTGGCGTTCCTATAAAAAAACCATTGATTATTCATGGGAACAATTTCACAACCAGAAACTGCTAAGCATTAGAGAATGGCAAAAAAAATATCTCGAAAATATTAATGCGCAAACAGAAAATTTATTGTATCCTTTCAGTGGACCTGATTTTATTTATGCCAACGCATTTGTACCTGATGCGAAAAAATATTTTTTGTTCGGTTTGGAGCCCGTGGGAAGCATTCCCGATATTAATGAATTAAAATCAGATTCCATGTATGGATACCAGCAAGCAATGAAAACCTCCATGACGGCACTGCTTAACTTCTCTTTCTTCATAACAAAACAAATGAAAAAAGACCTCAACAATGTTAAAATTAATGGAACCATACCTCTTCTGCTTTTCTTTATTTCCCGCTCAGGATATATTGTTTCAGAAATAAAACCTGCTAACATTGATTCATCGGGAACTATTTCAATCAAGGAATACGAACACAAGCTTACGTCCAAAATACAATTCAGCAAGGGAGTTGAAATAAGTTTTTATGATCCGCGAAATGCTTCAGAAAAAAAACTTTACTATTTTTCTTCAGATATTTCAAACAACGGACTTAAAGGAAACCCAAAGCTTGCTAAATTTTTTTCTGCCCTTTCCGGCACTATAAGCTCGTTTATCAAATCAGCCTCTTATCATCCGCATAAAGATGATTTTTCAATGATACGTTCCATCATTTTAGAAAAAAGTAAATATATCATACAAGACGACTCCGGTATTCCTTACAGGTATTTTGATAATTCAGACTGGAATCTGTATTTTTATGGGAAATACACAGCCCCGATAGAAGGTTTTCATCAATGGTATCAGGCAAAGCTGCTCAATGATTTTCCAAAACAGGCAGAACCCCTGCCATTCAGATTTGGCTACAACCGGGCTTCATATCTGCTTATAGCTTCACGTAACAGTTACTCCAGAACAATATTTTATAATCCGAGATATTCCATTTTATGAAAAAATTTCTTCGAGTATCTTTATATGTAATAATATTGCTGTTTGCTGTTTTCGGCTTTGGACTGACCCTTGTTTTTATCGCGCAGAAAACCGGTCTGACAAACGATCGCGGAGCGGTAGATAAAAACGACCGGATTTTTAAAGAACTTGCAGAAGAAAAAAATCACAATGAAATTTTACTCCCAACATCAGCGATTGACTCATTACTCGAAGCCAATACTGAATTCACGGAATTGTTTTATAAAATTCATTTTATCAATAAATATTTTCCCAGAAATGCAGGTTTAATACTTAATACATATAGAAACACAAAAGATATTAAAATAGTAGAATCAATGATAAAGGCTTTGTCAATTTATATTAATATTGATTCGCTGATAAATCTGCCGGAAAGGCACGACCATAAAGTTTATTCAGACAGCTTGGCTCAAAAATGGATGAATTCAAATGAATGGGGCGTGCTGAAAGAAGCTCTGGTAAAAGAAAAAGAATTTGTTCGAAAAGCAGCTATTGCAACAGGAGTAGAACCAAGAATGATTATTTGTTGTGTTATCGGAGAGCAGATGCGAATTTACAATCAGGCACGCGAAAGATTTAAACAACTTTTTGCGCCTGTAAAAACACTTTCCTTTATGACAAATCTTTCTTACGGTGTTGCAGGCGTGAAAGAAGGCACAGCTTTACTTACAAGGCATCATTTGAAAGATACATCCTCTGTTTTTTATCTTGGGAAGAAATATGAAAATCTGCTTGATTTTAAAGAAGATTCGCAAGATGTGATTTCAAGGCTGACCAATTACAATGACCATTACTATACGTATGTTTATGTTGGTTTAATTTTAAAACAAATCAAAACCCAATGGGAGCGCACAACATATCCGATATCAGAACGACCGGAAATACTTTCAACAATATACAATCTGGGGTTCGGAGCCTCAAACCCAAAACCCGATCCTCAAGCCGGGGGATCAACTTTTTTTGTTGATGGAATAGAATATTCTTTTGGAACCGTAACTTTTGACTTTTATTATTCCGGCGAACTGGCAGATGAATTTCCGTTCTGGGAAAATAAATGGACAGAACCTGCTACAGAAGAGCAAACAGATAGTCTTTCTTCTTTGTAAAAAATATTTTTTTTTAAATAAGAAAAAAATATTTGAATATTTCAATTGATTTTAATAATATTGCAGTCCCAAAAAAGTTTTAATAAAAATTCGGGCCTATAGCTCAGTTGGTTAGAGCACCTGACTCATAATCAGGGGGTCCCAGGATCATGCCCTGGTGGGCCCACAAAAGAAACCCTTGCAGAATCAAAGATGCAGGGGTTTCTTTTTTTAGGGCATGCCTCTTCTGATTTAATTAGTGTTTGTCCATAATGTCCGATAGCTGCATTACTCTCGAATTGAAAACAGTCATTTCGACTTTGCTCAATGCATCGCATTTACAAAAGTAAACTTCTTGGTTTTCAATTCTTCGAAAGCCTTGCTCTCGAACATTCTGAACTAAACACTGACTTTATGGACAGACACTAATTAGCGGTCTTCGACCGCAAAAATCAATTTAATTTACTAATTTTAGAGCCTAAAATATTGAATATGTCAGAAAATTTAGATTTAGAAAAAACATTGTAGCAAGCTGCTGATAAACTGCGAAATAATATGGATGCAGCAGAATATAAGCATGTGGTTTTAGGATTAATATTTCTCAAATATATATCAGATGCTTTCGATGAATTATTTATAAAATTAGATACGGAAAAAGAACAAACTGGCGCAAACCCAGAAGATAAAGACGAATACACAGCAGAAAGAGTTTTTTATGTTCCTCCATCTGCACGATGGAAATGGTTACAGGGAAGAGCAAAATTACCGTCAATCGGCAAAGACATTGACGATGCAATGGATTCCATTGAAAAAGATAATCCAAGTTTAAAAGGTGTTTTGCCAAAAGACTATGCGCGACCTGCATTAGATAAACAAAGACTTGGTGAATTAATTGATTTAATAGGTTCAATCACTTTAAGCAAAAACAGCAACAATAAAGGAAAAGATGTTTTAGGATTTGTCTTTGAATATTTTTTGGGACAGTTTGCCGATGCAGAAGGAAAAAAAGGAGGACAGTTTTATACACCGCAAAGCATTGTAAAAGTTTTGGTAGATGTGCTTTCCCCCGAACCGGAAAAAAGGGTTTATGACGGCTGTTGCGGTAGTGGCGGTATGTTTGTACAAAGCGAAAAGTTTATAGAAATCCACGAACATAGAAAAGGGAAAATTTCTATCTATGGTCAGGAAAGCAATCCGACAACCTATAAATTAGCAAAAATGAATCTTGCTATCAGGGGCATTGATGCAAAAATTGATTTAGGCGATACCTTAATGAATGATAAGTTTCCTGAATTAAAAGTAGATTATGTAATTGCAAATCCTCCTTTCAATGTTAGTGATTACAACATAAATAAATCTGAAACACATAAATGGAAATATGGCATTCCACCATCAGGAAATGCGAATTATGCTTGGCTTTAACATTTTGCTAGTAAACTTGCACCTTACGGAACAGCTGGTATTGTTTTAGCTAATGGTAGTATGAGTTCTGAAATTGCAACCGAGGGAGAAATCAGAAAAGCAAAGATTGAAGCCGATTTGGTGGACTGCATGGTTTCTTTGCCATCACAATTATTTTATAATACTCAAATCCCTGCCTGTTTATGGTTTTTAGCAAGAACAAAAACAAATACCAAATTCAGAAACCGCAGCAACGAAATATTATTTATTGATGCTCGTGAGTTAGGGGTAATGATTAGCCGTAAGCAAAAAGAATTAACAGATTTAGATATTGCGAAAATTTCTGAAACATATCATAATTGGAGAAGTAAAGACTGGAAAGAGAAGTACAAGGATGTACCCGGTTTTTGTAAGTCTGCAAATGTTCAGGAAGTACGGAAAAACAATTATATTTTAACCCCCGGTAGGTATATTGATTTTAAAGAATTAGTTGAAGATGTAGAGGCATTTGATGATAAGATGAAGCAACTCACAGCAACTTTAGGGCAACAAATGCAAAAAGCAGTATCTTTGGACGAAGAAATAAAAAAAAATTTAGCAAAAATTGGTTATACGGTTTAAGAAAGGAGGACAAAACAATGAATTATGACATAAAAATTAAAAGTGAGTCCCTGCATAATGGTCAAATGGAATTTGAACGATTGAATAATTTTTCAGATACAATTGAAAAACAAATTGAATCTCAATTAAATGCAAAACAAATGCAAAATGCTTTTGGTGAATTAATTGGTAAATGGCCTGGCGATGAAAAATGGGAAGATATTATTAAGGATTTAGATTAAATTTATGACAGTTTCCGAACTAATACAAAAATTACAAACTATGCCTCCTGATGCGCTTGTGGTTACTGATGGTTACGAAGATGGTTACGATAGCATTAAAAAGGTTTCAGTAATAAAAGTGGAAGAAATCGCTGAAAAAAAGTGGTATATCGGCAAATATGTAAGCACTGAAAACCCTAATGCTTTTGATGTTGTTTTTCTAAATGCCGATACAAAAGCAGATGATAAATAATTTTTAAGATAAAAATATTGTAACTTATGGATAAACAACGAATCACTCATTTAAAATCAATTTTCGATAAGATAGTTCATGCAATAAACAATGAAGATAACAGCGAACAAGTAGAAATATGGTTTGCCCGCGAATTGCAGGAAATACTCGGATATGCTCGATGGGAAAATTTTCTGGTTGCCATAAACCGTGCGGTTGAATCTTGTAAAACACAGAATATCAATATTGATGACCATTTTCGTGAGGTCACGAAAATGGTTGATTTAGGGAGTGGAGCCAAGCGCGAAATTACCGATTTTATGCTTACCCGATATGCTTGTTATTTGATTGCACAAAACGGAGATCCTAAGAAAGAAGAAATTGCTTTTGCTCAAAGTTATTTTGCAGTTCAAACCCGCAAAGCAGAATTAATAGAAGAACGATTGAATCTTTTATCCCGTTTGGAGACCAGAGAAAAACTCCGCACCGCAGAAAAACTATTATCGCAAAATATTTTTGAGCGTGGCGTTGACGATAAAGGTTTTGGGCGTATCCGTTCCAAAGGCGATACAGCATTATTTGGCGGGCACACTACAGAAGATATGAAAAATCGCCTTGGTATAAAATCAAACCGACCTTTAGCCGACTTTTTGCCAACTTTAACCATTGCTGCAAAAAATCTTGCAACCGAAATGACCAATTATAATGTTGACAATAAAAATCTACATGGGGAAAATCTTATCACAAACGAGCATGTGCAAAACAATAAAAGCGTGAGAGAAATGCTGGACAAACGGGGTATTAAACCCGAAGAATTGCCACCAGCAGAAGATATTAAAAAGCTCGAACGCAGTGTTGGTAAAGAAGAAAAGAAAATTGAAAAAGAAACTAAGAAGCTACCAAAAGGTAAAAAATGAGTATGCAGAAAAATCTTTATCTTTGAAAAAAAATCAACTAACAATAGGCAAAATTGGTTATACGATTTAAGAAAGGAGGACAAAACAATGAATTATGACATAAAAATTAAGAGCGAGTCCCTGCATAATGGTCAAATTGAATTTGAACGATTGAATAATTTTTCAGATACAATTGAAAAACAAATTGAATCTCAATTAAATGCAAAAAAAATGAAAAATACTTTTGGTGAATTAGTAGGGAAATGGCCTGGTAATGAAAATTGGAAAGATATTATTAAGGATTTAGATTAAATTTATGACAGTTTCTGAGCTAATACAAAAATTACAAACAATGCCACCTCATGCCCTTGTAGTTTCAGAAGGCTATGAAGATGGATACGATGCTGTCAAAAAAGTATCGCTTATTTCTGTTGCAGAAAACCCAAAAAAAGAATGGTATGTTGGCAAATATATTGACAGCAAAAAAGCTGATGCATTAGAAGTAGTTTTTTTAAATGCAGAAAATAAAACTGACAAATGAGAGAAATTGTAAACATATATTGCGATGAAAGCTGTCATTTGCAAAATGATGGTGAATCTGTTATGGCAATCGGGGCAATTTTCTGTCCTTCTTCTAAAAAGAAAGAAATTTTTGAAAGGCTATATGAAATAAAAGAAAAACACAATCTCATTCCAAAGTACAAGAAAAGTGAAAAGGAAAATCGAACATACTACGAATTAAAGTGGAACAAAGTATCAAAAGCAAAAATTGAATATTTTAAAGATGTAATTAATTATTTTTTTGATGATGATGATTTGCATTTTAGAATTCTGATAGTTCCAGATAAATCAAAAATTGATTATGAAAAATTTCATCATACACACGATACGTTTTATTACAAAATGTATTTCGGAATGTTAAAGGCAATCCTTAATCCTGACTTTGCCCACTTTATTTATATTGACATTAAAGATACCCGTAGCCGCGAAAAAGTTCATAAGCTTGAGCAAGTGCTTAGAAATGATAAATATGATTTTTCAAAAGAAATTATAAAACAAGTGCAACAAGTGCGTTCTCATGAGGTTGAATTGATTCAGTTAGCCGATTTACTTGTTGGTGCCGTTGCATATATTAACAGGGGCAAAAAAGAAAGCAAACCTAAAAAAGACCTTATTGAATTGATAAAGCATCGGTCAAGGTACACCCTTGTAAAATCAACTCTATTGCGGGAATCAAAATTTAATATCTTTATTTGGCAACCTCAAAAACCATATTTTGTATGAACGAAGAAGAAATATTGGTTTTCCCTGAACTAATTTATTTGAACGATTATGCAGGCGATTTTGGTTCTTATTTTAAAGCAGTCTATATCATATTTGAAAATGATTTTATTTAAAATCAACCCAGTTACGAAAGTTTAAAAGTATCTGTAAGAAAATATCCGGAAGTGAACGGGATGCATAGAACCTTTTATCATATCACGCACGAAGGCGAAGACGAAAGCAACCGAAAACCCAATTTCCGAAGAATGGAGCGCATTAGGTTTCCGAAATTTATTATAGAGAATTGCAAACACAATGATATATTAATATGGAAAAATAAAAGAGGTAAAGACGAAAGGGTTCTTTTGCTCAATGAAGCAGAAAATTATATCGTAATATTAACAGACCGTGGAGAATATTTTATGCTTATTACGGCCTATTATGTTGAGACCAAGCATCGAAAAGAAAAACTTGTTAAAGAGTATAAAGACTATATAAAAGCCAAAACCGCTTAGGGTTGCTAAACGGCTTCTTATACTCCTTTAACACTTACAACCTTACGGTTTGGTTACTGAGCTGTTGCAAAGATAACAGCAAAAATATGAGAAAAACAAATTTTTGACTAAAAAAAATAATGAGCGAATGGAAAAAATATAAGCTCGATGAATTAGGAAGCATTCTTAATAATAAAAGAATTCCTTTAAATTCAAGAGAACGAGCAGAACGAAAAGGGAAATACCCATATTATGGTGCATCAGGTATTGTTGATTATATTGATGATTTTATTTTTGAAGGTGAACATGTCCTTATTTCCGAAGATGGTGAAAATTTAAGATCAAGGCAAACTCCAATTGCATTCAAAGCAAATGGTAAATTTTGGGTAAATAATCATGCTCATATTTTTAAAGGTAAGGAAGATTGGATAAATGATTATATTGTTTATTATCTTAAACATAGGTTAAAACCCTGCAATTTCATTGCAGATACTTTAGTTTCTATAAAAGTTGTAAATTTGCAACATGGAACAAAGACATAATTCACATTCAGTAAGTCGATTGAGTGTACATATCGTTTGGGTAACAAAGTATCGTTATCATGTACTGCAAGGAGATGTTCAAAAACGATGCAGGGATTTGATAATTCAAATTTGTAGTTCTGAGAATGCACAAATATTAAAGGGTGTTGTGAGCAAAGATCATGTTCATGTTCACTTGGAATACCCTCCTTCAATAAGTGTAAGCGTTTTAGTAAAGAAATTGAAAGGTCGTACATCTCATCATCTTCAACAAGAATTTCCTGAATTGAAAAAGAGATATTGGGGTCAGCATTTTTGGGCAATAGGTTATGGTGCGTGGAGTTCAGGGAATATAACTGATGCGATGGTGCAAGAATATTTAAACCATCATAAAGATGATCCGAATTTGCAGTCCAATGATTGGATTTTAGAGGCGTAGTATGATAAAAAAATTTCATTTTTTTTCTTTTAAACCTATGGATTTCCAATCCATAGTATATTTATTAAAAGCTTTTGCTATTTCCGTTCCGCATGATAAAGCCCTTGCAATAAGAGATAATGTTGCATTATTTCAGGCAATAAAAGTACGCTTGGTAAAAATATCCGACAAAAATGAAGGTGGAAAATCAGATGAAGAAATTGAAACTGCCATTAAACAAATCATTTCAGAAGCAATTACAGCAGAAAAAGTAATTGATGTTTTTGATGCAGCAGGTTTGAAAAAACCAAACATTGAGATTTTAGATGAACGCTTTTTACAAGAGTTAAAAGATTTACCACAGAAAAATTTAGCAGTTGAATTATTAAAAAAATTGCTGAAAGATGAAATTAAAAAGCGAACAAAAATTAATTTGGTTGAGAGTAAGAAATTTTCTGAAATGCTTGAAGATGCAATCAAACGCTATCACAACGGAATGATTGATACAGTTGAGTTTTTAGAAAAAGTTTTAATCCCATTTGCAGAACAAATAAAAGCCGCCGATAAAAGAGGTGAAAAATTGGGTCTGGATTATAGAGAATATGCGTTTTATACTGCATTAGAAGTGAATAATAGTGCCGTTTCAATACTTGGTGATGAAACACTAAAACATATTGCTCAGGAATTACTTCAATCCGTCCGTAATAGTGCAACCGTTGATTGGACAATAAAAGAAAGTGTTCAATCCGCATTAAGAAGAAATATCCGCAGAATTTTACGATTGCATGGTTATCCGCCAGATTTACAGGAAAAGGCAGTTGATACCGTGATTACACAAGCGAAAATGTTAGCAGAAGATTTACTTAATGACAAGCCAAAACAAACATCCCAAGAGTTATAAGCACATTTTATATTAACATAAAGCCAATATATTTTATCTCCATATATCTCTTTTCCTTCCAATTTGCAAAAAATCTAATTATTTTAACTGCATCAGAAACCTGAAAGAAATGCCCCCCTTGTCAGATAACTCATGAAATTTCAAAAAAATAAAAAGAATTTCGTTCGAAAGCAAAAAATATATATGAATTTATCGTTTTTAAACGAAAGTTTTGTTTCGCTGAACTCAAATTTTACCTTTGTAAACAAAACATCCCACAATGGAAAAAAAATTATTTCTTCTCGATGCTTATGCGCTGATATATCGTTCATATTATGCTTTTATCCGCAATCCACGTTTTAATTCAAAAGGCTTGAATACCTCTGCTATATTCGGTTTTGTAAATACGCTGGAAGATATTTTGAAAACACAGTCTCCAACACATATTGCTGTTGCATTTGATCTTTCTGCACCAACATTCCGCCATGAATTTTACCCGGCATATAAAGCAAATCGTGAAGAAACTCCTGAAGACATAAGGAAGTCTGTTCCGATCATAAAAGAAATTCTGAAAGCATACAACATCGCTCTACTGGAAGCCCCAGGCTATGAAGCGGATGATGTTATTGGAACACTTGCAAAAAAAGCAGAGAAAAATGGCTTCATTACTTATATGATGACTCCTGATAAAGATTACGGACAATTAGTATCGGATACAATTTTTATGTACAAACCCCGCCGTGGAGAAGGAGATGTGGAAATACTTGGCAAAAACGAAATCTGTAAAAATTTCAGTTTAATAGATCCCATGCAGTTCATAGACATTTTGGCCTTATGGGGAGATGTTTCCGATAATGTTCCGGGAGCTCCGGGAATTGGAGAAAAAACAGCCATTAAACTCATCAGCGAATTTGGAAATATAGACAATATTTATGCGAATATTGACAAACTAAAAGGGAAACAACGCGAAAGTCTTGAGCAAAATAAAGAGCAAGTGTATCGCGCTAAAAAACTTGTAACAATAGCCATTGATGCGCCTGTCGAATTAGATGAACAGATATTGATGCTTCATAAACCCGATAATCAAAAACTGAAAACAATTTTTGAAGAGCTCGAATTTCGCACAATGGCGCAGCGTTTGATTGTTCAACCTGCCGATCCTGCCTTAGCGATGGTCGAAGAAACACCTGTGCAACCGGAACAAAAACAACAATACTCAATACCACAGCAGGGAATGCTGAACCTCTTCGGGGATGAGCAATTACCAACAGTTACAACTGCACAAAAAAGTTTCAAAACCATTCAGGATGTTGAACACAATTATCATTTAATTACAGATAAAGAAAAGCGTTCGGAGCTGATTTCAAAACTTTCTTCTCTTAACGAATTTTGTTTTGACACGGAAACAACCGGACTTGAAGCCATTGATACAGAAATTGTAGGATTATCTTTTTCATACAAAACAGGAGAAGCATTTTATGTGCCGATACCGATAAACAGGGAAGAAGCGCAATCCCTGATTAATGAATTCAAATTGGTTTTTGAAAATACTGAAATAAAAAAAATAGGTCAGAACATCAAATACGACATGCTGATGCTAAAGGCGTATGATATTGATGTAAAAGGTGAAATTTTCGATACTATGCTGGCGCATTATCTACTGCAGCCTGAGCTTCGCCACAACATGAATTTTCTTGCAGAAAGCTATCTGAATTATTCGCCGGTTCCTATTGAAAATCTTATTGGGAAAAAAGGCAAAAACCAAATGAGTATGCGCTCTGTGGCTCTTGAACAAATTTCAGAATATGCAGGAGAAGATGCAGATATTACCTGGCAACTAAAAGAAATTTTTGAAAAAGAACTTGAAAAAAATAATCTCAGCGCTCTTGCTCAAAAAGTTGAAATGCCGCTTGCAAGAGTACTTGCAGATATGGAGTTTACAGGAGTATCTTTAAACACAAAAGCACTGAACATTTTTGCGCAACAATTGGTTGAGGAAATAATGCAGATAGAAAAAGAAATTTATACGCTGTCGGGTATGGAATTTAATATTTCTTCGCCACAACAGCTTGGGAAGGTATTATTTGATCATCTGAAAATTTCAAGCGATGCGAAAAAAACAAAAACAGATCAATATTCAACAGGAGAAGAAGTTCTTGAAAAAATTGTGGATGCGCATCCCGTGATTCCTAAAATACTTGAATTCCGTTCCCTGAAAAAGCTCCATTCCACATACGTAGAAGCCTTGCCAAAACTCATTCATAAGAAAACCGGAAAAATACATACTTCCTACAATCAGGCTCTGGTATCTACAGGCCGCTTGAGCTCTAATAATCCGAATCTGCAAAACATTCCTATCAGAGAAGAAAGGGGCAGGGAAATACGAAAAGCCTTCATTCCATCCACAGCAGAACATGTTTTTTTATCAGCAGATTATTCACAGGTTGAGCTTCGTATTATGGCGCATCTGAGTCAGGATACAGCAATGATAGACGCATTCATTCATGATGAAGATATTCACGCCGCAACTGCTGCTAAAATTTTCAATATTCCGCTTACCGAAGTAACTTCAGATATGCGAAGAAAAGCAAAAACAGCAAATTTCGGAATCATATATGGAATATCATCATTCGGACTGGCGCAGCGTTTATCCATTTCCCGGAGTGAAGCGAAACAATTAATAGACGGCTACTTTTTAACATATCCGAAAGTTAAAAAATACATGGATCAATCCATTTTTATTGCCCGTGAAAAAGGTTATGTAGAGACTATTTTAGGGAGACGCAGATTTTTACCGGATATAAATTCTAAAAATGCAATCGTGCGCGGCGTTGCTGAGAGAAATGCAATCAATGCGCCTATTCAAGGTTCTGCCGCCGATATCATCAAAATTGCAATGATCAATATCTTTTCTCAATTTGAAAAAGAAAATCTGAAATCAAAAATGATTATGCAGGTGCATGATGAATTGAATTTTGATGTTCTAAAATCGGAGCTTGATGTTGTAAAAAATATTGTAAGAAATGAAATGCAACAGGCAATTCAGCTTTCTGTACCATTAACTGTAGATATTGGCGTAGGCGAAAACTGGCTTGAAGCGCATTAAAATGTTATAACGGGAATCATATAGGTCTTAATAATTTTAAAAACGCAAACACATAGCCAACAAAAAAAATGTGTCTACTTTCCCCCTCATTCATTTCTCAAAGCATTCTGTAAATTTTTGTTTAAGGATTTTTTCCCGGCAATGTAAATCCATAAAATGGCATTTATTAATGTGATTTCAATAATTGTCAAAACAAATAATATAGGAATAGGAGCAGATGAAATCAACGCAGGAATGTTTGAAATAAGTGCAGAAAGAAGACCGGTTAAAATGCCTGTTATTACAATTATTCCTTGCGATAGCACTTGCATTTTAAGTAGTTTAATTTTTGAAAAACCGAGAGCAAGCAGCATTGCCAGTTCTTGTTTTTGATCGTGAATGTTTCGAAAAACTAAAATTCCTATTCCCAGCGTGCTGATGACAAGTGCTATTCCGCCCAAAGAAAGAAAAATATCAAGGTAGGTATTTGTAACCGTATTAAATGCTGCAAGTCTTTCGCTCGTGTCATATAAGCTCAAACCGTTTTGTTGAAACGCTTCTGATAGTTTTTCTTTTATCTTATTTTTCTTTTCAGCTTTTCCTTCTGCAAGAAAAATAGTACTGCCACCAATTGAGGGATAATTTTCTGTAAAAAATTTGTCAGAAATAATCAGATAGCCCTGAAATATTGAGTTGGAAAGACCTGCTATCAAAACAAACCGGATGGAATCACCCTTCTCGTTTATATACATAAGCGTGTCGCCGATTGATTTTCTTAAGCCCCATTGGATAACCGTCTGGTCAGCTATAGCGGGATAAATGTTTTTTCTAAATTCTGATTTTAATGCTTCCCAAATTTTTTCATCTTTAATTTGATCTGATATTTTCTCAAATGAAAAAGCCTCTCGTTTTTGAAATTCGTCAGGATTAACCCCTAACAGTGCGGGATTTGAAATTCTGTTCAGATTAAGACAGCTCGCGTCGTCTCCATTTTTAACTTTCATTTGTACAAAAGAAATCTCATCATCTGAATCAAGACTGAAATTTTTTTTTCCTTCTTTAGAATTGAGATCATTTAACACAGGGAACATCGTTTCTCCCATAAAAAGAAATCCTCCGGTGCCTGCTTTTTTTGATTGTGCATTGCTGAAAACATCACTGCGGTTTAGTCCGACAGAAATAATTAAAAAAGTTCCGATTGATAACATGATCAATATTGTCAGGGCTCTTTTTCGTGTAAATATAATATTTCTGAACGCAAGTTTCGACAGCGTAAGTTTTGGAACTTTGCGTGATTTTTTAATTTTCAAAAAGTAGTATATGAGGTTCAGACTTCCTGTAAGAAATATACTTCCTGAAAGAAAAAATAATAAAGGATTTTGAGTTTTTGTTTTTAGCCCGTAGATAATAAGAGCTGTTGATAATATAGCGCAGCAAATTCCAATAATCAGATTGATATAATTCGTTTTTTGTGAAATTAAAATTGTTTTTTTCGATTTTATAAGTTCTGTAACAGAAAAAAGTTTTGACCTGTTTGCAGAATAAAGCATCGCTATTACTGATGTTGCTAATCCGGCTATTCCTGAAACTACAAGGGTTAATGGGTTTATATGTGTAATGATGGAAGAAGTCCTTACAATGTCATACCAAAGATCGTTCATGAAAAACAGTATAATTTTATTCAGAAAAATTCCTGCAATTATTCCCGGAACTACAGCTAATATCGCAATTATTACGCTTTCAAGGAGTATTATTTTTTTAACTTGCTTGTTTTGAAATCCGAGCGCGAGCAAGATGCCTTTTTCTTTATTTCTTTTTTCAACATTTAGTGAAAACAACAGTGAAACAAGAATCAATGCAGACAGAAGTAAAAAGAAGCTCAATCCAAGAAACAATTGACCAAAATCCACACCTCCTTTTGCTGCGCGAATAGCTGTATCTTTCGCTTCATATAAAATAAAACCCATGTCGCCCGGACTAATTTTTTTCAAAATTGTTTCAGCGATATTTTTTTTATTTATGGTATCATCAAAGCGAATTGAAGTTGTGGTTCCAAATTTATTAGCCCATAGTTTTTTTGCAGCAGAACTGCTTATAAAAGCTTTAGGCGTTCCTCTGTGATTTTTCCAGTATTCTTCATCTTTCTGTCTTATTTTTTTCAGATCAACAGGTATTCCTAATTGCCAGTCACTGCAACGATCTACTTCTGCTAATCCTTCAAATTCGGGCATTAACATCGGGTCGTTTCCATAAGCTTCAAAAGGAATTATTTTTTTTATAATAAAACTTGATTTTTCTTCTTTCAGCGTTCGTAACGGATCGACAACAAAATAGGCTATCTTAACTGTATCTCCGGGTTTTGCATTAATATCTTCTGCAGTCCATTTATTAATAATTATTTCGTTCTCTTGTAAATCTGGGTCAATGATTTTTCCAACATCAGCAGCAAAAGAATAGGGAGTTATTAAATCGCCTTTTTGTATGGAATTGACCATATATGAAAAAACAGGAATAGCTTCTTTTGAGAATTCTTTGCAAATCGCAACAATGGTATTTTCAATAAAAATGCGGTCGGAAGAAAGTTCTATTTGTTTCATACTGGCGACATTCCTGAATTTAAGATGAAGGTCTTCAAGCTCCCATGATTCCTGTAGGGTCTGCAATAAAAAAGATTTGTTTAATGATGATAGATTCTCTGAAATAAGGATGGTATTGCCTTTATTGCCTAATGATAGCAATTTCCCCAATTGTTTTATGGGCATGAAAATATTATAAGGTGTTACCTGATTATTATTAATGTTGAAATTTCCGGCGTTTTTTTCATCAGCAATTTTTGAAATTTTTAAACGGATTGAAACAGAATTCATTTCATCGGGAGAGAAAGGTGCGTCAAGCGGTACGGGTTTTATTTTTTCTGTTTTTAATAGTAAATCATCTCCAGCTTTAACATTCAGTTCTGCTGCAAGTTTAGTGTTTATAATAATATTTTCATCGGCAAATTCTGTATCAAATAATTTTGTATTGAAAACAACTCCAAAGCGTTTGTCAATGCCATTTATCTGAATGTTGTAAATTTTTTTCTCACTTTTTTCAGAACCCGCAATTCCTTTTACCTGCAAAAGGGGAGCGCAGGGAGCAGCGATTTTTTTTTCTGTTTTATCACAAAAAGAAATCTGAAAAAAACGATTTTGGGAAGAAAGAATATATTCTGTTTTTCCAAGCCTATTGATTACAATTTGTTGTAAGCTGAAAGATACAGAATCTCCAATAATAAGCGATGCTGTTATGATGGCTGTGCAAAGAACAGAGCCCCATAAAACATTCAGGTTTGAACGTCTGTAATAGAGAAAACTTTTTATGATAAATTTCCAAAGATTCATTCAGCAAAGTTATTTTTTTTACAATATTTTTTTAAGAACATGATATTTTTAATTTTATTGTTGCAGGTTGCAAGGTTTCAGGTTGCAGGTTGAACTGCTGGCTGAGCGAATCTGTGCTGCTTTAGCGGTAGTCGAAGTCAGTGGATAAACCTGTAATCTTGCAACCTGCAACTTATTTTATATTTCACAAACCTAATATTTTTTACAAGCTCATTTCTCCCCTTCTTTTTTATTGCAGCATTTATTTTATTTCTGTATGTTTGTCCTGTTTAAATATGAAAAACATAATTATAAATATTATTTTCTTTACAATCTGCTTTAGCGCATTTTCTCAAAAGGCAACGAAAAGCATTGAAGCCGGATTTGGTATTGAATATAATTACCAGACTAAGGGCATTGCTCCTGAAATCAGAGTTGAAATTCCAGTTTTTGGGAATGCAGCTATTACACCACGCTTATCTTATTTTCCGGGGTTTAACACGGTTCATGAATTATTCCTCGGGATAGATGCAAATTATCATTATCCGATAATAAAGAAATTTAGTTTTTACAGTCTGCTCGGAGTATATTATGATCACTGGGTTAATAGCGATGATTTTACTTCAACAGTAGCAAAAAAAAGCAATGTGGTTATTCAGGCCGGAGCTGGCGTTGAATATAACAGAGGATGCCTAAATCCATTTCTCGAACATCGTTATGATTTTAAATGGAAAGAAGGCACCACTGTTTTGGGCATTAAATTTAATTTCGGAAAGTGTGGCTTTGGTGGAAGAGGAGGAGGCAGAGGAAGTGATTTATGTCCGGCGTATGGTAACAGAAAGAGGTGATACATTATATGCACTATTGGATTGTGGAGACGTTGCATGCAACGTCTACTACATAATAAAAAAAATCATTATGAAATCTAAAAGAAAAATACTTCTCGCATTTTTTGGTTTGACATTAATCTTTGCAGTATTTTCATGCTCTAAAGAACGTTTGGAGCAACAGCAGGAGCCCGTTTATACGAATTTAGATAATTTCTATGACGACAATCAGTTGCCCGAGCAAACGTTTACGGTTGATTCTTTAGGTCAGGATTCAATAACAGGCTTGCAGGGCACAAAAATATGGGGTGTGCCGAAAACAATTTTTATGAAAAAGTCCGACCATCAGGATGTTTTTTATCCGTTCACGATTAAATTGATTGAAGCATATTCTATTAAAGAAATGATTTTTGCAAAACTTCCGAATAAGTCAGGAAGCGCTGTTTTACAGACCGGGTGTGAATTGAAAATTACGGCATGGAAAGATACTGCGGAGCTTGTGTTGAAACAGAATAACGGATATGGAGTGCTGGCAGATGTTGATACTGTTTTTACAGGAATGAATGTGTTTTATGGCTTTACTGCCGGGTCAACCAATGACTGGAACAGTGATGTTGTTCAGTGTGGCGATTATCTTTTTACGAATGATGTTGTTACAAGCCTTGTAAATGAAAGTCGTGGCTATAAAATGCGAATTGTAAAAACAGGCTGGTTTAGTCCTGCCAAATTTCCTTCAATAAGCGGTACAGGAAGTGTAACATTTACTGCTGAAGGAACGAATACAGAATTAATAGATATTTATATTGTTTTTAAAAACCTGCATTCCTACATAAAAGTAAGCAATCTTACTGTAAATGGATTACCCATGGGCCAGCCCATTACAATTTTTGCAATTGGAAATTCAGCGACATCCATGTATTCTTTCAAACAAGACTATGTTGTAAGCAGCAACTTATCCGTAACCCTCAGTATGCAGACAGCCACGCAAACAGAGGTTCTCAATATGCTATCAACATTATAACGCATAGACATATGACCTTAGATATTTTGCAATTTTTAAAAGAGAAAGCAAAAGAAATCCGCATAGATGTTGTGCGTAGTCTCGAAGCAGCCGGTTCGGGTCATATCGGTGGTTCTCTCGGACTTGCAGATGTGTTTTCGGTTCTGTATTTTCATGCAATGAATCATCGTCCTTCGAATCCGCATTGGGAAGATCGCGACAGGCTGGTGCTTTCGATTGGCCATGTTGCTCCTGTTTATTATGCCGCACTTGCTCATGCCGGTTATTTCCCAAGAGAAGAATTATTAACGCTCCGTAAATTTGGTTCACGCCTACAGGGGCATCCTGGAAAAGATCATGATCTTCCCGGAATAGAAACATCATCAGGTTCTTTGGGTCAGGGGCTATCTATTGCTGTTGGAATGGCACTCGCTGCAAAAACAGACAAGAAAAACTGGCGCATTTTTTCTGTGCATGGCGATGGAGAATTGCAGGAAGGCTCCATTTGGGAAGCGGCCATGAGCGCAGCGCATTATAAGCTCGATAATATCGTTGCAATTGTTGACAGAAACGATTGTCAGATAGATGGCAGAACAAAAGATGTGATGAATCTTGAACCTCTTTCCGATAAATGGAAATCTTTTGGTTGGGAGGTAATAGAATGTGATGGCAACAGTATATTTGAACTCTTTGCTGCGTTTGAAAAAACAAAAAATCAATCAGGAAAACCTTTTGTAATAATTGCAAAAACTTTGATGGGAAAAGGAGTGAAGAGCATTGAAGATGATTACAGGTGGCACGGAAAAGCACCGTCGAATGAGGAAGCGAAGAGGTTTGTGAGGGAGATTTTAGATTGTTAATTATTTCTTGTATAAAAGCCTCAAATAAAAATGGAAGTATCTATTTGCTTTGGAAGCTGGATAATTACGGGTTTATTGAGAATGTTTTTTAGTTATAGCCAGTTATCAAACAAAAAATGACATTCAAACTATGAAAAAAGCAATAATGCTTGTAATTCTACTTTTAACAAACAGTAAAATATTTTGCCAAGATATTGTTGATACAACAAAATTATGGAGTAACGTAATAAATAAATTACCATCTTGGATAGTAATGACAGAATATATCAAATTTGATAACGATACAATGATTGATTTAAAAACTTACAAAAAAGTACTCCGATCAACAGATGAATTTCATAATAACTGGTCAATTCATGGTTTTATAAGAGAAACCGTTGACAAGAGAGTATATTTTAGAGCAGATACATCACATCAGGAATATCTATTATATGACTTTGATGTTTTTCAAAACGATACGATAAATATTTTTTTTTTGAATAGCTATGCAAATGATTTATATCTATCTCCAGTAAAATATAAGATTAGCTTAATAGACAGCATCTATATAAGCAATGAATATAGAAAACAAATTCATTTAAATATAATATTTGACTTAGATCCTATAGGTTATGAATGTGATCATTGGATAGAAGGAATAGGGAGTATAAAAGGTATTTTACATGGATATGACGAAATAACTCCATCAGATTCGTATAGATTACTTTGTTATTCTGAAAACAATATTTTAAAATATCAAAATCCGAATTTTATTTCGTGCTATTATATTTGGACTGGGATTGACATTATTGACAACACATCAGATATTTTAATATATCCCAATCCGATAATTAATATTTCACAACTATCAATACCATCAATAGGAGAAAATCATAAATTGACGATAAAAATTTTTAATAGTATAGGACAGAGGATAAAAATAAATGAATTTAATGGAATAATAGATATTCATAAAAATAATTTTAAGACTGGTATTTATTACTTCATGATAGCAAATGATACAAGTATTATTAAAACTGGAAATTTCATGATAAAATAACTGGCTAAAAAATTTGGTTTGATAATTATAAAATTATGAAAAACTTATTAATAATAATATTGGTTTTTGAATTAGTGTTTTCAATAAATGAATTAAAAGCACAACAGGTAAATAATAAGATATATTCTGAGATTTGTGATTGCTGGAATTGTCTTATGAATAATAAAAATAAAGAGGCAATAATTAAAGGTGTTTTTCGTAAATATACCCCTAATAAAATAGGTAAAGGTGCAAATCAGATGTTCTGGGATTGGGAAATTCAATTGAGCGATGGTTATTCAGTACCAATAAAAAATACATATTCAGAAATAAATTATTCTTCTTTTGAAAACAAATTTGTCCAGATAAAAGGATTGATATTTTTCGGAACAATCATAGGTTCAGGTAAAGAGCAAAGTGCATCAGGTTATAGAATTGACCCGATAGAAATCGTGGAGATTAATAATTATGATTTCCAAAAAATACTCAAACAAATTCAAGATTCTTTACCAGATAGTTGGACTGCTTTAACAGATTTAGCTAATGTAAATGAAATTGTTATACAATCTACGACTATTGATTTAAAACCAGACTTGACAACAAGTGATCCACAAGAACTAAAAGGTAAATGTGAAATTTTTATACTTAGAGTTCCTCGAATTTCTCCAGATTCAATTGAAATTAAACGTAAATTGAATAAAAAATTGAGAGACAATTTACCTCCTCAAATATCAAAAGATAATCTTAAAATTTGGTATATTCAAAATGAAAAATCGCTGAAATTATTGGATGAAGAACCAACAAATTATGATAATAATTACAGTTACAGAATAAAATGTAGGAGATTCCCAAAGAATGATGAAGATAGAAAAACATATAATAGGATTTTGTCATTTTTAAACAGACATTTTATAAGCTATTAAACACGAAAAATTATCAACCAATTTCAAGACGATACACTAATTCAATGTTCAACAAAAATTTCAAAACTAAAATAAAATGAATCCACTCCGAAAAGTATCAATTCGCCACGAATCTGCCAGACAGTACAGGCAGGTTCGTGTCATTTTTAACCTATGGGGTTTTCGGAATAGACTCAAAAAATAAATAAAATTAATAATTTACAAAAATGAAAATTTGTAGTAAATGTATAATAAACGATAAATATCCGGGAATTTCTTTCAATGAAGATGGAGCATGTTCCTTGTGTACAGTACAAAAAAAATATAACCCAATTGGTGAAGATAAATTATTGGACATTTTTCAAAAAGCAAAAAAAATATCATCAAAATATGATGCACTCGTTCCATTAAGCGGGGGTAAGGACAGTACGTTTATCTTACATTTAGCGGTAAATGTGTATAAGCTTAATGTATTAGCAATGACTTATGATAATGGATTTTTTAGCCCAACTGCATTACAGAATATTCAAAGATCAATAGAAATAACAAAAGTTAAACATATTTTTTGTAAACCAGATACAAAGGTTTTAAAAAAGATTTATAGAAGTACGCTTTTATATTCAGGAGATATCTGTGGAGCATGTGATATAGGAACAAAGGCGAATATATTAAAAGTTGCAAAAGATTATTCTTGCCCAATTATTCTATATGGAACATCTCCATTAGAAGAAGATTCATTTTTGCCAGATTCAGTGCAAGATATAGTAAGATTCAAATATATATTAAGCAAATATTCTGATTTGTCAAGAAAAGAAATTAATGATTTTTTAATATATCCGAATCTAAATCTATTTTTACTCTCGATTAATAAAAAAATAGGAAAAATGGCAAAAGAAGTAAAACCATTGTTTTATATAAATAACCCTACCGACAAAGAAATGGGAGAAATTATTGCAAAAGAATTGGATTGGAAAGAAGATACCGGTAAAGAATATTCCAAACATTTCGATTGTATTGCAGAACCACTGACAAATTATGTAAGGAATCAAATATATGGTTATGAAAGAAGGCTATGTCAATATAGTAATATGATAAGACGAAACGAAATTTCGAGAGATAAGGCTTTAGAATTATATTCGAAAGATGAAATCACATCTTTACCAACAAGCTATCAAAATGTTTTACATTATTTAAACCTTACAGAAAAAGACATTCAAATCATAATAAAAAATCAGCCCTTAAAATTTGAAAAGCATACTTCAAAAATTAATAGATTTTTTACAAGTTTAATAAAAATTAAACAAAGAATTAATTAGTATTTGCATTTGAATTATACTCAAAATGCTTAAATTCTTTACCTCTAGGTTTCGATGCTTCGGCTCTGCTCTGCAACCTCAAGCTCAACCTATCAGGTTGCAGGTTACAAGTTGTAAGTTGTTATAAACCTGTAACTTGCAACATGCAACTAAAATAAAAAAAAGTTAAAATATCAAACGTTTACAGTATAATAACTTTAAAAGCCTGATGAAATTACCGAAATGCCAACACGCAATAAACCGAATTTGTATTTTTTATTTGAAACGTTAGTCACTTACGCAATATATATCCCTACGGCAGCTAAGAAGCGCGAAACAACGCCTGCCCTCGACCTTTGTGCTTTATACAAAAAAAACGTAAATTTGCAACATAAATTTGATAGATTATCGAATGATAAATAAAGAGACTGCATATAAAAAAAATTCTGAATTGGTAGAGCGATTTATGCGTTTTTATGTCAAATGCAATAAATAAAAAATAAAAATAAAATGGGACGAATATTAGCCATAGATTACGGGAAAAAAAGAGTGGGGTTAGCTGTTACAGACCCGCTGCAAATTATTGCTACATCTTTAACAACGGTTTCAGCACATGATGCTATGTCGTTTCTTGAAAATTATTTTAAAACAGAAATTGTAGATCGTGTCGTGATAGGATATCCGCGTCAGATGAATAATGAATTATCGGAGGCAGTAGAATTTATTGACCCATTTATTGCTGCATTTAAAAAGAAATTTCCTGACAAGCCTATTGAACTTGCAGATGAGCGGTTCACTTCAAAAATGGCATTTCAAACCATGATAGATTCTGGGATAGGGAAAATGAAGAGAAGAGATAAAGCATTAGTAGATACAATCAGTGCTACAATAATTTTACAGTCATATCTTGAGCAAAAGAAAAATAAAATGTAATTTTGCAGATAAAATCAAAGAATTAATTTAATTCCTTAATCAACAACGATGCCTAATTTGTATATTATTGCTGGGTGCAATGGAGCAGGAAAAACAACAGCTTCATATACAATTTTACCTGAAATGTTAGAATGTAAGGAGTTTGTTAATGCCGATGAAATAGCAAGAGGAATTTCACCTTTTCAACCTGAAAGCGTATCAATTGAGGCTGGAAGAATTATGTTAAAACGTATTAAAGACTTAATACAAAAACAGGTTGATTTTGCATTTGAAACTACATTGTCTAATCGAAGTTATAGACCCCTAATTATTGATGCCCAAAAGAAGGGTTATTCAGTAACTTTAATTTTTTTCTGGCTGAATTCTGTTGACTTAGCTTTGGAAAGAGTAAAAAAAAGAGTATTATCAGGAGGTCACAATGTGCCACAAGAAACTATTATAAGACGATATAAGACAGGGGTAGATAATATGTCAAGAATTTATTTGTCTATTTGTGATTATTGGATGATATTTGACAATTCAGAACCACCGACATCTTTAATCGCAGAAGGGTTGAAAAAAGGAAATTGCACTATTTATAATCATCAATTTTATAATCAAATCATAAAGCCATGAATCAAGAAATAGCAAAGGATATCCGAGAAAAAATAATAAAAGGACTTCATTTAGCATTTGAAAAACTTTTATTAATAAAGCAAAAAGAGGATTCAGAATTAGTTTTTTCCAAAAATGGACAAATAATAACAATAAGAGCCAGAGATTTCAAGAAATGAGTTTTTTATTTGTTGAGTTTAACCAAAATAAGAGAGACATTATATCTTGAGCAAAAGAAAAATAAAATGTAGTTTTGCAGACAAAATACTGTTGCAGGTTTAAAGTTTCAAGTTTAAGGTTCTAAATTAAACTTGCAACTTGTACCCTGCAACTTGCAACATTAATCGTGAAACAAAAATGATTTTACCCATTTATATTTACGGGCATCCCGTACTGAAAAAAAAAGCAGAGGATATTACAAAAGATTATCCCAATCTCGTGAAATTAATTTCTGATATGCGCGCTACTATGGAGAAAGCAGATGGAGTAGGTCTTGCCGCTCCTCAGGTTGGCTTGTCTGTTCGTCTTGTTTTAGTTGATGCAGAGCCTATGGCAGATGAAGATGATGATACCGAGAATCTGAAAGAATTTAAACGGGTTTTTATAAACCTTAAAATTGTTGAAGAAGAAGGGGAGGAGTGGCTTTACAAAGAAGGCTGCCTGAGCGTTCCTACTATCAGGGAAGAGATAAAACGAAAATCACGGATTCATATTCAATATTTTAATCAGGATTGGATTTTTCAAGATGAATGGATGGATGGGATAAAGGCACGAATTGTTCAACATGAACACGATCATCTCGAAGGAATTGTAATTCCTGATAGGATTTCTTCTCTTAGAAAACGTCTGCTGAAAGGCAAACTGACAAATATTACTCAAGGTAAATTTGATGCAAAATATAAAATAAAAATTAATAATTGAATGTTATGAAAGTAATTAGAATATCACTCATTTTATTAACAGTTCTATCCTTTTTTTCCTGCAAAGAGCAGCGATTACAGGATATTGAGTATATAAAAAATCTTGAGTCAAAAACATTTTCTCCCAATGTCGTAAAGCTGGATACAAAGCTTGCAAATGAGCTGATAAACGCTTATGAAAAATTTAATAAAGATTATCCCGATGATACTTTATCTGCAAATTATCTTTTTAAAGCAGGCGAAATATCTATGAGTATGAATGATGGGAAAAAGGCTTTGTTGTTTTTTGAAATGTATATGAAGCAGTATCCTGAATTTAAAAAAGCTGCGCATTGTTTGTTTCTTCAGGGATTTGTTTATGAAACTCATTTGAAAGATACTGCTACGGCGCGAAAAAAATACATGCATTTTCTTGAAAAATATCCCACACATGAATTAGTGAAGGATGCATCTGCCTCTATAGAACTTCTTGGAAAAAGTCCAGAGGAAATTATCAAGCTTTTTGAAGAGCGCCAGAAACAGGCAGTCCAAACCCCGGGAAAATAATTTACCTCTTTGGACGAGCTGCGCCAGATACCGCTTCTTCGTCTTGCAATACCTTTTATTGCAGGAATTGCGCTTTCTGTTTATCTACAGATTCAAGTTCCTTTTGTTGAAATTTTTACTTGCTTGGTATTCCTTTCATTATTTGTTTTTCACAAAAGCAAATTTTTTTCTAATTATCAGACTTCATGGATTCATGGGATGCTGGTGCATCTGTTTTTTATTTTTTGTGGATTTTGGCTGGTGCAGATCAATCATGCAAAAATAGCAACAGGTATTCCTGAGAATATAAATCTTATTATTTCTGGTGTTGTATCAGATCCTCCAGCAGAAGGAGGAAAGAGCCATCGCATTGTGATTGAAGCAGACCAGTACAAAATAAAAAAAGACTGGCAATCTGTAAAAGGGAAAATACTATTGTATTTAGAAAAAGATTCACTTATACAAATTCCTGAGCCCGGCGATAAATTAGTTTTTATTACAAATCTTTCAAGGGTTAAAAGTCCTGCGAATCCTTCTGAATTCGATTATAGGCAGTATTTGTATTATCGTCATATAGTGCAGCAGGGTTTTATTAAAAAAGATCATTGGAAACTTGTGGCAAAAATGCAGGGAAATTCTTTAGTAACCTATGCAAACCGTGTGAGAAATTATCTTATAGATGTATTCAGAAAAAGCGGTTTGGTTGGCGATGAGCTTGCTGTAGCAGCGGCTTTAACAATCGGGTATAAAGATTTGCTTGAGCAGGATATACGAAGCGCGTATTCTTCTTCCGGTGCTATGCATATTCTTGCAGTTTCAGGTTTGCACGTGGGAATTATTTTTGTAATTTTTAATTTCTTATTATTTTTTCTCGAAAAATTTAAAAATGGAAAATTAATTAAAGCGTGTATTATTATTTTATTGCTCTGGTTTTATGCTTTTATCACAGGGCTGTCTCCCGCTGTATTACGTGCAGCAACTATGTTTACATTTGTGGTAATCGGTAAGTCATTAAACCGACAGGTTAGTATCTACAATTCAATGTCAGGAGCTGCGCTGATACTATTGTTTTACAATCCATTTTATATTGCAGACGTGGGGTTTCAGCTCTCATTTATTGCGGTTATTGGTATTGTAGCTTTGCAACCGGGGATATATAAATTATTGTATTTTAAATCGTGGCTGCCTGATAAAATTTGGGGGCTTGTTGCAGTATCTCTTGCTGCTCAAATAGCGACACTTCCAATAACCTTATATCATTTCCATCAGTTTCCGAATTATTTTATTCTTACAAATATTGTTGCAATACCTCTTGCTACATTAATATTGTATATGTCTGTTATGCTGTTTGTGTTTTCTTTTTGGGATTCATTGTTGGTTATAACGGGAAAAATTCTTATTTTTTTAACCTGGTTGCAAAATTCTTTTTTAAAGTGGCTGGAGGAGTTGCCTTATGCGGTTACTTCGGGAATAAATATTACAGCAACACAAGCAATAATTTTATCATTAATGATTGTTATAGTTTATCATGCTATAAAAGCACGAAAATTATGGCTTGTTAATGCTTCTCTGGTATTTTTGATTTTTTTTCAAAGCATTACTGTATATGAAAATTTCAACTCCTATTACCAGAAAAAAATAATCGTGTATAAGTTTTCAAAAGCAGTGGCTATTAATTTTATTTATGGAACAAAATGCGCCGTACTTGAGGATAATGTTGAAGGGAACTCCAGAGTTAAACAAGTAATTACCGGAGGATGCACTGGTTTGGGAATAGATGATATAAACTGGATTCCTTTTAACGACTCTACAAAGATGCTGTTCTCTTCAGAAAATTTTTTCAGAAAAAATAGTTTCATGAAAATATTTAATACGCGCTTTGTATATGCAGATAATAGTTTTATAAGATCCATTTCTTCTTTTTCAGATACTTTTGAAACAGATTATCTGTATTACAATGGTAACAAATTTTCTGATATAAAAATTTTGATTCAAAAATTTTCAATTAAAAAGAAGTTGATTTTTAATGGGCAAAATCAATTGTTTAAAGAAAAAGTGTTGGAGTTATTGAAGCAAAAAAAATTGTCTCTTTATGATTTGAATGAGAATGAAGCTTTGGTGGTTGATTTGTGAAAAAAAGGTTATTCGAAAAAATTAGTGAATGTTTAAATACCCGGCTACTTAGTGTCTGCTGAAAAAGTCTGTCGTATGCCAGATTCGAGGCGACAAGACGAAGATGTATAATAATACTTCGAGTCGCAGGCAACAAAGAAGATGGTATGCGACAGACTAACAAAACAAAAATATAAAATTATAAAAAGAAGGTGCAAGGATTTTTAATGAATCATTTATTTTATCTTGCACTTGTTATAAGAATAACATATTCTAATCATTTAATATCAAATACGTTTTGTGATTTTCAGCAGACCCTAATTATTCGATGGGAACACCCTCGAGGTTTATACCCGGCAGGTACTCTGAAATCTTGAGGGTGTTTTCCGTTTGAAAATAGCCGGGCATCACTTGTCTTAAATAAAGTTAATTATTTACTATCCACTAAAAATGTCGAATAACCGAGATGATTTTTTAGCGACAAAATTCATTGATTTTTTGACTCGCTTCCGGATGTCCTAATCGTTGTGATGAATGATAATCTTCACAGGCTTTTTTTGTTTGATTTAATTGGATGTATGCAGTAGCCCTGTTAAAGAAAAAATACGATGCCGTATTATTAATTTTTATCGCTTCATTATAATCTGAAATTGCTTTTTCATACATGTTAAGAGAAGAATATGCAATGCCCCTGCTGTTGTATGCATCTGCAAATCCGGGTTGCAATTTAATTACTTCTGTAAAATCATTAATGGCTGCTTTATCGTTAGAACTTTTCCTGTAGGATTCACCTCTGTTGTATAATGCAAAATGATGTTTCGGATTTTTCGCAAGCACTTTGTTAAAATCATTAATTGCTTCCTGATATTTTTCAAACTTATTATTCAGGTATCCTCTTAGGTAAAGAGAATTGATGTTTTTATTGTCAAATTTTAACGCTTCATTGCAATCGGAAAAAGCCTCTTCCATTTTTCCTGTTTGAACGTATGCTAATGCTCTGTTGTAATAGCTGTCAACATTTGCGCTGTCGGTATTAATAGCATGAGAATAATCGCTCAATGCTTGTGAATTGTTTCCATTCAGATAATATAAATATCCGCGATTATTATATGCCATTGAAAAATCCGGTTTTTTTGAAATTATGTCTGTATAAAGAACAAATCCGTTTTCCCAAACTTTGTTTCTTTGAAAACTTGTTGTTATAAGAAATAATGAGAGAATGATAAAAGTTGTAACAGTTAATTTTAAATATTTTTTCCCAAGAGTAGAAAAGGCAAGATAAGTGATAAGAAGAAAAAGACCTAAATAAGCAAGATATGAGTAACGTTCTGCTGTAATAACCCTTCCTTTTATCGGAATGATGTGCAACACCATAAAAATATTTATAAGAAAGAAGAGGAGTCCGAAAATAATTATTTTCCTATAATTTTTAAATTTCAATATGAGCAGAGTAAAAATACTTCCTGCAATTGAGATTCCGATAATTGAGTAATAATAAATTTCAGGTAATAATCCCCCTGTTTTTTCGGGATAGGGATAAATGGCGCATAAATTAAAAGGAGCAAAAAATTTGATAATATAGAAAGACAGAGAATAAGACGCCATGAAGATTCTGTCTAATGGTGAAAAAGTACTGAATTCATTTTGCAGAAATGTAAAGTGGGAGAAGATAAAAAGCATGAAAACCGAAAATCCAATTAATAACGAAAGTATAATTATCCTTTTTCTATATTTTATATAAAACACAGAAATTTTATCTTTAAAAAATGACAAGTTGAAAAATGCTGAAATAGCAAATAAAAAAAATAGTATAGGAAGAATTGTGTGATTAAGAGAAAGAAAAACAGTACAAAGAATAATACCTGAAATCAGAGAATATTTTAATTTTTTGTTTTGCAAAAGGTTCTCAAATCGGTCTCTGTTTTTTTCGACCCAATGAATGAATATATAAAGAGCAATAAAGGATAAATAATATCGGAGCTGCATAAAATTTAACAAAATTAACAGCAGTAATATTTTTTCAAAAACCAGCAAAATTGAAAATTTTCGTGAATGAATATAGTCGAAAAGGAGCAGTATCACAGGAAGAGATAAAGCCTGTATTTTTGATAAAAAAGAAAGTTTTGCGAAAATGAAAACTAACAGAATAAACAGAAGCGATTTTTTTATCAGATATTTTTGATAAAATAATAAAGAGCTAAGAAAAAACATGGAGTACAGCAGGTCTTTTCTTCCTGTAACCCATGCAACAGATTCGCTTCTGAGCGGGTGTACTGCAAATAAAAGGGTTGTAAAAAAAACAATACGCAAATCGGGAGTTATTTTTTTAACTAAAAAAAATACGAGAATGCAGTTTATCACATGCAACAGGATGTTGAAAATATGATAGGGCATTGGATTTAATTCCCAGAAAAAGTATTGCACCGCAAATGTGAAAAGAGTAAGACGCGGTTCCTCTATTTTTGATTCAGAAGAAAAAATTGCCTGAATCCCTTCCCATGTAAAATTTTTTATGTAATTATTTTCTGTAATGTTTATGTTATCGTCCCAGTTGTAGATAAAGTCATAAGGAATAGTGTTTGCAAAAGTGAAAAAGGCAACACAGAATAAAAGAAACAGCATAATTTTTTTATTGAAAAAAAAATGCTTTTTCTCTGCTCCGAAGGCTGTTTTTTTTATTTTTTTGTGCATTATTCTATTCTGAAAGGAGAAAATTATTAAAAAACAAATGTGATAAAATTTGTTTTGTCAAGCAACCTTTTTAGTAAAAAAAGCGTTTTAATAATATTTAAAGCAATGAATTATTTGCAATTAGAAAAATTTATGTTATTTTTCGGACTTGTTAACCTGTAAAACCATTCTAAAAATTATGAAAGCAATTTTAATATTTGTTTTGTTCGTATTTTGTTATGTTTCTTCTATTGCTCAGGAATCAAACTATTCAGTTTTAAAAAATGTTCCATTAAAAAAATACTCTTTCACAATATATGGCATGAATACTTCAGTCCAAGCTGATAATCTGAGTCGCCTTCTTATGCATACACATGGGGTATTATATGCCGGTTTTAATGAAGCCAAAACCTCAGGCTTTGTTATTTGCAACAATATAATCTCCAGCAATGAAATAGCAAATGTTTGTGGGCAGGGTAGTTTTAAGACAGATTACTATACAGAAAAGGCAATATTGTTTGATGAGTTTTTTAACCAAATTGAAAAAATAAATACAGATTTTTTATTTAATTGTTATAGTGGTAATGCGTCTCTTGATAAGTTTATCAATGATGGTCGCCTTGAAAAAAAGAATAAAAGAATAACAAAATAAAGCAATAGACTTATGAAAAAATTTATATCTTGCTTTCTTATATTATGCTTCTGTTTAGGTGTTTCTTATGGGCAGATAAATTTACCTGTTACAGGAAGTGCTACACACACTACATGCAGCAATCAGGTTTATGACAATGGTGGTTCCGGAAGTAATTATTCTATTAATTGCGATGGATATGTTGTTATTTATCCAAGCAATACAAGTATGAAAGTGCAGGTATCAGGCTCTTTTACTACTGAAACGAATTACGACTATTTATATATTTACAATGGCGCAGGTACAGGAGGAACTTTGCTGGGTACTTATAATGGTACGGGTGCTGTTCCTGTTACGCAGTCATCAGGAGCTAATATTCCTTTAACCATTCGTTTCGTGTCTGACGGTTCTGTTGCATATTCAGGGTTTGAATTGAATGTTTCCTGTGTTGCCACGGGTGCGCCTACAACCGGCGATTGCCTGGGGGCAATTCCGATTTGTACAAATTCATACAATCCGGCTGTTTCTGCAGTGGGAATTGGTAATTATGCTGATGTGCTTTCAGGCGTTACTCCTTGTGGCACTTTTGAGAAAAATTCTACCTGGTATACTTTTACGGTTCAAACAGCTGGTTGGTTTACTTTTAATATTGGATCTTCTGTTGATTATGATTTTGCCTTATATGATTTAACTAATAATTCCTGTTACGATATCATGAATCAGAATGTAAATAGTGTCAGATGTAATTGGTCGCAATATATCGAAACGAACCCAAGTGGCGTTTTAGGAACAGGTCTGCATACGAGTGCTTCAAATGCAAATGAAGGAGCCTCCGGTTATTCATGGAGTTCGGCTATTTATTGTAATGCCGGGCAACAATTTGCTTTATTGATTGATAATTATACTGGTGGTGCAACCAACTATTGGCTTCAGTTCAATCCGGGTGGTGGTGCGGGAATTATTGACAATACCGGTCCTTCTTTAGGCAATGTAACACCTCCTTCCTGTGGTTCAAACACACTTACATTTCAGTTTTCTGAAAGTGTTAACTGTAGTAGTGTCGCTGTAACAGATTTGGATTTAACGGGTCCAGGCGGTCCTTATACACTTTCAAATATTGTTGGTCTGGAATGTAGTACAGGTGCTCTTTATGGGCAAACCTTTACCGTTAATGTGTCCCCACCATTGATTACAAGCGGTAATTTTGTTCTTGCAATGGATGGAAGTATTTCTGATCAATGCAATAATCCAACAAATACAACAGTAACGCTTCCCTTTGTAATTACAAATGTAACCACTTCCGCAACAGTTTCACAGACGATTACTTGTAATGGAGCAAGTACAGGAGCTTTAACTGCAAATCCTACCGGAGGAACCCCTCCCTATACTTATGCATGGAGCTCATCTCCTGCTCAGTCAACCCAGACGGCAACTAATTTACCTGCAGGGTCTTACAATGTAACAGCAACAGACCAAAACGGTTGCAGCGGAACAGCAAGTGCTTCGTTAACGCAACCTTCTGCTTTAACTCCAGGAGTTATTGCAAATAATCAATCAGTATGTTATAATTCGACTCCTGCTATCTTAACCTCAAGCTCGAATGCTTCAGGGGGCACAGGTTCTATTGTGTATCAATGGCAATCTACAACTGTAGCTGGTTGTGCAAGTGGATGGACTGATATTACAGGGGCAACAGGGCCTACTTACACACCGGGAGTTTTAACTCAGACAACTTGTTTTAGGCGAAGAGCAACAGATAATTGTACATCGCAATATTCAAATGCAATAACTGTAACGGTAAATACTCTTCCTGTTATTACGGGCGCAGTAAGCACAAATGTTACTATTTGTGGCGGAAGCAATGGTACAATCTCAATAACTGCAACGGGTGCGACTCCTTTATTTTATTCTATTGATGGCGGAAGTTCTTTTGTTGCCAATGGTGGAAATTTCTCAGGATTGCCAAATGGGAATTATCCTATTGCTATCAGAGATAATAATGGATGTATTGTTTATGGTACAACTTTATCAATATCTGCAGGAAGTGCTCCGCCTGCTCCTGCTGCAGGAACTAGTGATACTTACTGCTATGGAGAAGCTCTGGCAAATCTTACTGCAACTGCCGGAAACGGCGGAACACTGACATGGTATTCTGACCCAGCCCTTAATAATATTATTGCAACAGCAAGCTTTATAACGCCATTTAATAATATCGGAACAACAGATTATTATGTTACTGAAACTGTATCAAATTGCGAAAGTGTTCCAACTACAATTACAATTACAATTAATCCTTTACCTGTCGCAGATCTTACTCCTGCTTCAGAAACTATTTGTAGTGGTAGTACTTCATCAATATCTCTTTCCTCAACGGTTAATGGTACAACTTTTTCATGGACAGCCACTCAAGCTGGTGTTAGTGGTGCTGCTAATGGTACAGGTAATTTTATTAATCAAACACTTTCAACTACCGCTTCAAATGTGGGTACTGTAATTTATACAATTACACCTTCTGCAAATGGCTGTACCGGTTCAACATCAACAGCTACTGTATATGTGAATCCTATTCCTAATGTTTCTGCAACGCCCTCCACACAAACTATTTGTAGTGGAAGTTCCACCTCTATTTCACTTTCTTCTACAGTTGGCAGTACGGTATTTGACTGGACAACCTCTTTATCTGGTGTTACGGGAGGTTCCGATGGAACGGGCTCCACTATTTCTCAGACTTTGACTACAACCGGAACTACTCAGGGAAGTGTTGTTTATACTATAACTCCAACATTTGATGTTTGTCCTGGGAATCCAATAAATGTTACTATAAATGTGAATCCTATTCCTGTGCTTACAGTTTCTCCTTCAACTCCCTCTATATGCAGCGGTTCTTCAACAGGGATGACACTTAGTTCAAATGTAACTGGTACTAATTATAGCTGGACTGTTACACAAAACAACACAACAGGCGCAAGTTCAGGCACAGGAAGTTCTATCGATCAGATTTTAAATACGACTTCTCAGGCAACAGGCACAGCAACGTATTCAATAACACCTTCTGCAAGTTCTTGTAATGGAACGCCTGTTGATGTCGTTGTAACTGTTAATCCTGTTCCAAGTATAACTGCAACTCCTTCATCGCAGACAATATGTACTTATGATGCAACAAATATTCTATTAACATCGAACGTAACGGGAGCAGGTTTTAGCTGGACCTATTCCACTGCGAATGTACTCGGCGCATCTGACGGTAACGGTAGTTCAATTACGCAAATCTTGGGAAACCCTGCGCTACTACCAGAAACCATAACATATAATATTACCTCAAATTATTTTAATTGCTCTAGTCTGCCATTAAATGTTGTAGTAACTGTAAATCCGTATCCTGTTATTGATCCGGCTATTTTACCTGACACTATTTGCAGTGGCGATGCATTGAATATTCCTCTTGCATCTAATGTTGCCGGAACAAGTTTTTCATGGATTGCTAACCAGTCTAATACAAGTGGCGCAAATACAGGTAATGGTTCCGTTATTAATGATATTATTACTGCGCCCGATCCTGGAGGTTTTGTTGATTATTTTGTTATACCTTCAGCTTATGGTTGTAATGGACTTATAGATACAATAAATGTTGTAGTAAACCCCGGTCCTGTTATTGTTTCGGAAGATACAACCTATGTAACTTATTGCGGTGGCTCTGATGGCGCAATTGAGATAGTTGCGACTGGGCTGGCTCCTTTAGAATATTCAATTGATAATGGAGCTACTTTCGTACAGAATGGCGGTATATTTACTAATCTTGCTCTGGGGGCTTACAATGTTGCTGTAAGAAATGTTTTGGGCTGTATTACTTATGGTTCCGTTTTAAATATAGCAGAGGTTGGTGCTCCTCCCGCTCCTGTAGCCGGAACGAATGCTACCTATTGTACAGGAGATGTAATTGCGCCATTGTTTGCAAATACTACTGCGGGCGGGGCTGTTAACTGGTATTCCAATCCGTCTTTAACAAATATTTTACATACGGGTACTTCGTATACACCAACTCCTGTAGTAGGAACAAATACTTATTATGTTACTGAAACAACAGGTGGTTGCCAGAGTGATCCGACAATTATTACTATTATTGTGAAGACCTCTCCGGTAGCAAACATTACACCTGCATCGCAGACTATTTGCAGTGGAGGCTTAGCAAACCTTAGCATTGCATCTTCTCCTGCGAATGCAACATTCGCATGGACTGTCATTCAAAATAATGTTACAGGAGCTTCTGACGGTACAGGTACAAGTATTGTTCAAACATTAACAAATAGTTTTCTTACACCCGGCACTGCAATTTATACCATCACTCCAACTCTAAATGGCTGTATCGGTAGTACAACAGATGTAACTGTTACGGTTAATCCATTGCCTGTTGTAACTTTAGATTTACAATCAGCAGTTTGCCAGAACACGATGAGTGTTTCACTTATTGGAGGTTCTCCAGCAGGTGGGGTTTACTCCGGTCCCGGTGTTACAGGTGGAAGTTTTTATCCTGCTGTCGGGCTTGGGCAACACAGTTTAACGTATACGTATACAGATGGCAATACTTGTACTAACAGCGCTACAGATATCATCACTGTTGTAGCCAATCCTTCTGTTGCATTAGCTCCTTTTGAACCTGTTTGTAATGGCTCTGCTCCTTTAGTTCTAACGGGAGGAAGCCCTTCTGGTGGGACGTATCTCGGCAACGGAGTTTCCTCCGGAAGCTTTGATCCTGTGGTTGCAGGTCTTGGATCGCATACAATTTCATATACTTTCACAGATACAAATAATTGTTCGGGTTCTGCTACTGGCTCTATTACCGTTGCGCCTCTACCAATGGTTGAAATTACATTCACAACTCCGGTTTCCTGTTTTGGGATGTATAATGGAACAGCTTTGGCTAATTCTGTTAGCGGAACTTCCCCTTATTCTTATGAATGGGATAATTTACCCGTAAGTTATACGGCAACAGCAACAGGATTATATCCGAATCAATGGTATCATGTAACTGTTACGGATGTTAATGGCTGTGCAGATATCGATAGTGTTTTATTACCCGAGCCGGCGCTTCTTACTTTTTCTGCGCAATCTCAGAATCCGACTTGCGGACTTGCAAATGGCTCTGTTGGTGTTATCCCTGCTGGTGGAACAACACCCTATTTATATAATTGGACAAACTATAGCGATAGTACCGGAAATTCTTTAACCAATATCCCTGCCGGGGTATATTTTGTTACAATTACAGATGCAAACGGATGTACTGAAGATACAATGCTTAGTATTGCAACCAGTCCTTCTGTAGTTGCAAATTTTATTGTTACAAATCCGCTATGTTATAGTACTGCTACAGGAAGTATTATTGCTGCGATGACTTCCGGTGTTGCACCCTTTAGTTATTTGTGGAGTACAGGAGATACAACCTCCACAATGGATAGTTTGACAGCAGGGCAGATAAGTGTAACAATTACAGATTTTCATAATTGTTCATTTTCAGACACAGTGAATTTTACAGAACCTTCGGATATTGTTTTAAACGATTCGGTAGTTGATGCAAAATGCTATGGCAGTGCTGACGGAAAAATTCAACTTTTCGTAACGGGTGGTGTAACTCCCTACACGTATCAGTGGTTTCCTAACACAGGCGATTCTGTATTAATCGCAGGTGCAGGGGTATATTCAGTTACTGTTACCGATGCGAACAATTGTTCAAAAGTAATATCTGATACAATAGGACAGCCATTAGCACCTCTTTTTGCCACACTTGTTGTAGACAGTGCAAAGTGTTGGGGAGATAGCACGGGCAGAGCGAAAATTACAGTTACAGGAGGGACTTCTGATTATTACTATATATGGAGTACGGTGCCCATTCAAACAACAAACACAGCCTATAATTTAACAGCAGGAAATTATACGGTAACAGTTCTTGATCATTATCAATGTATGCTGTTAACAAGTCTGGAAGTTAAAGAACCTTCTAAAATTGAAGCGATTTTAGCAATTGATTCCGCCTCTTGTGTTGAAGGGAATGATGGTTTAATAATTATTCATTCATCAGGAGGTTTCCCTCCTTATTCCTACAGAGTATATAGCGATCCGCAGCAAACAGATTCGATTGCCGTTAATTTATTTAAGGGCTATTACAGCATTAAAATTACAGACAGGACTGGTTGCTTCAGAATGTTTGATGCAGATATTCCGAACCGACCTGTACCCTGCTTGGAAATACCTACCGTTTTCACACCAAATGAAGATGGGATTCATGACTTATGGAATATCCGAAATATTCATTTATATCCAAAAGCAACAATAGAAGTGTATAACCGATGGGGAAATTTAATTTATCAGGCAGGTCCTTTAGACAAACGCTGGGATGGAAAGTATAATGGTGTTGATTGCCCATCTGGTTCTTATGTTTATATTATTGATCTTGGCAATGGAACAAAAGTTCATAATGGGACAGTTACAATTGTGAGGTAATTTTAGAAATAAATTTTTACAAAAAAAGCCACTAGTTTTTTAGTGGCTTTTTTTATATGCAAAAATTTAATTTACAGTTTTTTATACATTGTGTTTTTCTTTATGCATTCTTTTTCTTTTTAAAGGATATAGATTTTATTAAATTTTCTTTTGGCAATACCCTAAAAATTAGTTATATTGCAAGGTTTTTTTAACCCTTTAGAAAAAATAAAATACATTATGAGAAAATTTATAATAGCAGGCTTATTATTCGCCTTGTTTAATCCTATTTATTTTTTTGCTCAATCTCTTGAAAATACAAGCAAAGAATTGTATACAACTGTTTTGAAAGTAAAAAATCTTTCAACGAAAAGGGATGTGTTATCTGTTGAGAGAATTCTATCTCAGATACCCGGTGTTGTAAAATCTCAAACAAATCTTGCGAAAGGTTTTTGTGAATTAACTGTAACAGGAGAGCTTTATCAAGATATATTATTGCAGAAAATCGGAGCAAGGGGTTATGAGGCAGAAATTGTTTCTATGAAACGGATTTCAGATTTGCCAAATAACAATATGGATGTTGATTGCAGTAATAAAAATGCAGTAGCTTCCAATTCTAATACATGGATCGGCTTTGAAAAGAAAGAAGAACATAAAACTTCTGAGTTAAATAAAATAGGAAAACGTTCATTTTTTAATAAGAATTGGGAGAATAATAGTTTTAGGGAATTTACACCCGAGGATGAAATTCTTGAAAAAAGAACAAGAGTAGCAAAGCATTTTAAAAAAAGTGATGGATCTTTTGCTGCTTTTATTGGAGATTTAAAACATTATAAAGACGATAATGGAGCTTGGCAGGATGTTGATTTCTCAATAAGAAATAATAGTACCGGAAAATATAGTAATCATCCCTACTCGAATAATACACACGAAATCAAATCCTACTTCCCCGCTAATGCTGATGATTCAGGGGTTATTTTGAATTATGGAAATAATCATCTGAATTTCTGGAAAAATCCAAAAATGAAAATATTGGATTCTGAAAATAACACTATTGATGTTGTAGCTGCTAATGATGTGAAAGGCGTAATTACGGAAAATGTAATAAGGTATAATGATTTTCCAGGAATAACAGATGAATTTGTTGTTCGCGATGGTGGTGTTGAAAACAATATCGTGATAAATTCTTTGCAGGGCATGTTGAATTTATCTCACGGTAATAGCAGTGTCGTATTTGAGCAATTTATACCCCTTTCTGATAATTATAAAGTTTATCAAAAAAATGAAGTGATAAATAAGGATTTTTCTGATAATAGCTTCATGATAAAATTGCCTGATGATTCAGTTGGATTTATTTTTTCTCCAATAGTAGTATTTGATAATGGAATTACAAAAGAGAGAGCCATTGAATTGCTTGCAATACCTGTTGAAAAAATAACACTTGATGAAATTGCTGAACGTGATGCACATATTGTTACTGGAAAATATCAAATTCATTTTGTACAAAATGGAGTCATTTTATCTTGTGTTGTACCCCTGAATTGGTTACAGGCTGATAGTAGGTTATTTCCTGTAGTTATAGATCCTTATGTTATTGTTGGCACTGGAACATCTGTTCAGCGTTCCCCATGGGGTATGTATTGGGGATATGAAAGATATCCTTCTTTATATACTTATGCTGAAATAGGAACTTATGGTACAATTACCGGCACATTTTGGTATCCTACTGTTGCAACCACAGTTTCTGCATCCGGAAATTGCTATTTAAAAACTCAATCGGGAAGTACCCTTACTGCAGATACTTGGGCAAACATTATTTCAGGCGCAACATCAAAAGCTGTTACCGTTAGTTTTCCCAGCATAGATGGTTGGTATGGTTATACTGGTTGGACTTATAATTATTCATCCGGGAATCTACTAGTTCTTTGTGAGACAAATGCTGGAGGCACGGGAACAGGGACTAGTTCAGCTCCTCAATTTAGATATTCAAGTGCAACAAATATGAGTGGCACCCTAATGGCTGACAATACTGCTCCAACAGGAAATTTTACATTATCAAGTAACAGACCTAATATTTATTTAGAGTATACGACAACTTCCACACCAGCTAATGATGAACCTTGTAATGCCACTGCAGTAACTGTTGGGAGTTCTTGTTCCTTTTCAACCTATACAAATGCGAATGCAACAGCATCATCAGGACCTCCAGCCCCGGGTTGTGCTAGTTATGTTGGAGCAGATGTTTGGTTTTCAGTAACAGTTCCCGCTTCTGGTCATCTTGTTTTTGATACCCAGACAGGAGTAATCACAGATGGGGGCATGGCAATTTATTCAGGTACATGTGGCTCTCTTACTCTTATAGAATGCGATGATGATGATAGCGATAATGGTGCAATGTCGAAAATAGACAGAACAGGTTTAACCTCTGGTGCAACAATTTGGATCAGAGTTTGGGAATATGGAGGAGATAATAATGGAACTTTTGGTCTGTGTGTTTATTCTCCATCTGCTATAACAAACGACCAATGTGCCGATGCAATTCTTTTAGCCTGCGGTTCTTCAGTTGCCGGAACTACAACTGGAGCAACTATAACAAATGACCCTACGGCTGATTGCGGTACGACTATAACAGCGCCTGGTGTTTGGTATCGAATTGTCGGTACTGGAGATGAAACGACCGTAAGTCTTTGTGGTGCCCCTTATGATTCAAAGCTTTCAATTTATTCGGGTTCGTGTGGGTCGCTTACCTGTATCACAGGCGAGGATGATGATTATACCGATTGCGGAGATAACGACCCATACCTAACCTTTAACACAGTAAACGGAACAACGTATTACTTTTTTGTGCATGGATATAGCTCCGGTACAGGCGATTTTACAATCAATGTATCCTGTGCTACGCTTCTTCCTCCTAATTGCCCAACCCTCACATCTCCTTCAAACGGATTAACAAATGTCAGCTCTTTTGCTGCTTTAAACTGGACTGCGCCAACAGGGGGTGGTAATCCTTCTCACTACCTATTATATTTTGGTACTAATAATCCTCCAACAAATATCCATAATGGTACTAATATAGGCAATATATTGGCTTATTCACCAGTAATGAGCCCGAGTACTACTTATTACTGGAAAGTGGTTTCTGTTAATACTGCCGGTCAGGCTACAGGTTGCGATACTTGGAGTTTTACGACAGGAGCTTCTTCTACTTTGATTGTTGATAATACTACTTATACTCCTACACAACTGATTCAAAATTATCTTATTTCGGGATGCTTAGAGGCAGCAAATGTTACGTTCTCAGGAGATTTAGATCAAATAGGTTTTTTTACAGGAGGGAATTCGTCAATAGGCTATAATACTGGTTTGGTTTTGTCAAGCGGAAATGCAAAAGATGCTGAAGGACCGAATTCTTCTTCTTCAGTTTATACGGCATATTCAGGAGCAGGAGATGCAACTATTGACGCTATTGTTTCTCCAGAAACATCAGAAGATGCTGCTGTGTTAGAATTTGACTTCAAACCTTCAAGCGATATAGTTTCTTTCAGATATACTTTTGCATCAGAGGAATATAATGAATTTGTCAATTCTTCATTTAACGATGCTTTTGGTTTCTTTTTATCAGGAGGACCTGAAGGATATTCTTCAGAAAATCTTGCATTAATTCCCGGAACTTCTGTTCCTGTAACTATTAACAATGTGAATAATGGAGAGGATAATCCGGCAGTAGGACCTTGTACCAATTGTACTTATTTTAGGGATAATGCGTATGGTTTTAGCACCCTTAATATTGAAAGCGATGGTCTGACAACTGTATTAACTGCTACTGCTTCGGTTACAGCCTGTCAGTGGTATCATATTAAACTGGTTGTTGCAGACGTCGGAGATGACTGGTATGATAGCTGGGTATTTCTTGAAGCAAACAGCTTTTCTTCAGGAAACGGAATTGCTTTAAATATTGCGAATGCAACAGGTGTAAAACATTCATGGGAAGGATGTAATTCCAATGTGATTTTTACACGAATGGATTCATCGAATACTTCTACTCCAATTACTATTAATTATACTCTTGGAGGTACAGCAACTTCAGGTGTGGATTATAATAATCTTTCTAATCCTGTAACTATTGCTGCCGGAGATACTTCTATTGTTTTACCTTTAACAACAATCAGTGATGGATTAACTGAAAGTGTAGAAACAATTACATTTACAGTAAATGGTGGTGGTTGTCCTTGCAATCCTATTATTCTGAGAGATACCATTTACGTTCACGATTTTCAGGGTGTTTCCGGGTATATAAATGAAAGTAATTCAACAATATGTCAGGGACAATCTGTAACATTGACTAGTACTGTAACATATGGAAATTATTACACATACGATTGGTATGCAGGGGGGACATTGTTTTCTCACGCTGCCAATGTAACTGTTTCTCCAACTTCGACTACATCTTATACGCTTGCAATAAGGGATTCTTGCGGAAACATTGATAATAATAATACGGTTTCTATATCTGTAAATACACCATCAACAGCGCCTACCTCAATAACGGCAAGCGCGACAACTGTTTGCGCCGGAACAAATGTTACATTGACAAGGAGCGGAGGGACTCTTGGTACTGGTGCAACATGGCAATGGTATTCAGCTTCGTGTGGAGGAACCTCTGTTGGAACAGGTAACAGTATTTCTGTTGCTCCAACAACAACTACTACTTATTACGTAAGGGCAGAAGGAGCTTGTGGAAGTACCACTTGTGCTTCAGTTACAATAACGGTTAATCCTGTTCCTGTTCTTACTACATCTCCAACCTCGCAAACAATATGCAGTGGAGGCGCAACTAATATAGGATTGTCTTCAAATGTGTCGGGAACGACTTACAGTTATACAGTATCACAATCTGCAAATGTTTCTGGCGGTGCTTCCGGGACAACAAGTCCGATAGCTCAAACATTAACCTATTCCGGCACAACATCGGGTACTGCAACTTATACGATTACTCCTACAGCTAATTCCTGTGTAGGGACTGCGCAAAATGTCGTAGTTACAGTAAATCCAAAACCTACAATAACTCCTTCTCCTGCTTCACAGATAATATGTAATGGAGGATCTACAAGTATTTCTTTATCGTCTAATGTTGCAGGAACATCAATAAGTTGGACAGCTTCTCAGTCTGGCGTTTCAGGAGCTTCCGCAGGAACCGGCACAAGTATTGCCCAAACATTATCAAATTCAGGTACTACAGCCGGAACAGCAACTTATACTATTTCTGGAACAGCAAATAGCTGTACGGGAAGTACTGTAAATGTTGTTGTAACAGTTAATCCTACTCCTGTTGTAACAGCTAATCCTGTTAATCAGACAATATGTAGTGGTGCTGCGCCATCTATTGCTTTAACTTCAAATGTTACAGGAACAACTTATAGCTGGACTGTTGCTCAATCTGGTGTTTCAGGTGGAAGCTCCGGCAGTGGGACACCCATAGCGCAAACATTAACATGTTCCGGTGCTAGTCAGGGAACTGCTACTTATGCTGTTACGCCATCTGCTAATTCTTGTAGTGGTAATTCTGTTAATGTTCCAATTTATGTAAACCCAAAACCCGTTGTAACAGCAACACCCTCACCAACCTCTATTTGCAGTGGAAGCACTACAGGTATAGCATTAACCTCAAATGTTTCCGGTACTACTTTTAACTGGACAGTGAGCCAGACAAATGCTACAGGAGGAAGCGCAGGTAGTGGAAGCTCTATTGCGCAAACATTGTCTACTACAGGAGGAACACCCGGTACTGTTACTTATGCTGTTACAGGAACTGCCGTGAGTTGTACAGGAAACGCTACAAATGTTAATGTTACTGTAAATACTATACCGGTAATAACAGGTGCTACGAAAGTGGATGTTACTATTTGTGGTGGTAGTAATGGAAGTATAACTATTACAGCAACAGGAGCTGCTCCTTTGTCTTTCTCTATTGATGGTGGATCAACATGGACAGCAGGAACAAGTCCTTATACTTTTTCTGGCTTAACTGCAGGAAATTATCCGGTTGCAGTAAAAAATAATTATGGATGTATTACTTATGGAGCAACACTTGTGGTTGCTGCCGGAGGCGCACCTCCTGCTCCTGTTGCCGGAACAAATGCAACCTATTGTCAGGGCGTTACAGCTTCTAATTTAACTGCTACAGCAGGAAGTGGAGGTACAATAAAATGGTATTCTGATCCATCATTAACAACACAGATTGGAACAAATTCTCTTTTTAATCCTAATCCGTATCTTTCAGTAGGTACAAATAATTTTTATATTACAGAAACTGTTTCAGGCTGTCAGAGTTCAGCAACAACAGTTACTATAACAGTGAATCCCTTACCTGTTCTTACTGCAAATCCGACGTCTCAAACTATTTGTAGTGGAACTGCAACAAATATAGCTTTGTCATCAAGTGTAACCGGAACAACTTATAGTTATACGGTTTCTCAAGCATCAGGAATTTCTGGAGGTGCTTCTGGTACAACAAGTCCAATCGCACAAACATTAACAAATGCAAACACAACTTCGGGAATAGCAACCTACACTATTATTCCAACTGCAAACAGTTGTGCCGGTTCTTCGGTTAATGTGGTGGTTACTGTCAATCCTAAGCCGGTTGTTACAGCCAATCCTACATCGCAAACAATTTGCAGTGGCGCAACTACATCAATCGCTTTAAGTTCTGGTGTTACTGGTACTACATTTGCATGGACAGTAGCTCAATCTGGCGTGTCAGGAGCAAGCAATGGAAGTGGATCTCCAATAGCGCAGACTCTTTCTAATTCTTCAACAACAGCAGGTACAGCAACGTATACAATTACACCAACTGCAAGTACTTGTGCCGGAAATTCAATAAATGTTGTGGTAACTGTTAATCCAAAACCAACAGTTACCGCTACTCCTGCTTCCCAGATTATTTGTAGCGGAAATGCTGCTGGAATAGCGTTAACTTCAAATGTAATAGGAACGACTTACGCATGGACGGTTTCGCAGTCGGGTGTTACAGGAGCTAGTTCCGGAAGTGGAACTCCAATCGCTCAAACATTAACTACAACAGCTGCTGCAACAGGCACAGCAACGTATACAATTACACCTACTGCAAATTTATGTAGTGGAACCGCTATTAATGTTGCTGTAACCGTTAATCCTATACCTAATACAACAGCAACACCTTCTTCCCAATCAGTTTGCAGTGGAGGAAGTACTTCTATTGCTTTAACATCAAATGTTACAGGCACTAATTTCAGTTGGACTGTTTCGCAAACAAATGCAAGCGGAGCTACTGCTGGTAGTGGCGTTTCTATTGTTCAAAGCCTTACGGCAACAACAGCAATGCCCGGTACTGTTACTTATGCTATTACTCCCAGCGCTAATTCTTGTAGTGGAACTACAACAAATGTTGTTGTTACAGTTAATCCAATACCTAATGTTACAGCCAACCCAACTTCTCAAATAATTTGTAGTGGCGCATCAACAAATATAGCATTGACTTCAAATGTGTCGGGAGCAAGTTTTTCATGGATTGTTTCTAGCTCTGCCGGTATTACAGGCGCAAGTAACAGCAGTGGTACCACTATTTCACAGGTGTTGAGTAATTCGAATGCTACTTCAGGAACAGCGACATATCAAATAACACCTTCTGCAAATAGTTGTTCAGGTTCCTCAATTAATGTTGTTGTTACAGTAAATCCAACGCCAAATGTTACTGCATCTCCTGCATCGCAAACTATTTGCAGCGAAGCCAGTACAAATATTTCTTTATCATCTAATGTTTCGGGAGTCACTTATAACTGGACTGTAGCACAAGGCGCAGGAATTACAGGCGGTTCTGCTTCTTCGGGAAGTACAATCGCACAAGCATTAAGTAATTCGAATGCTACTGCCGGTACTGCAACATATTCAGTAACGCCGAGTGCAAATTCCTGTAATGGAACTCCGGTTAATGTAGTTGTAACAGTAAGTCCAACACCTGTCGCAACGGCAAATCCTGCTTCTTCAACAATTTGCAGTGGAGATGTAACAAATATTACTTTGACATCAACTGTTACCGGAACCAGCTTTAACTGGACTGTTAGTGCTCCTTTTATTTCTGGGGCATCAGCGGGAAGTGGTGCAAGCATTGCTCAAACATTAACAAGTTCATCCACCTCTAATGCTACAGCTACTTATACAATAACTCCTACGGCTAGCTCGTGCCAAGGTACTCCTATTGTTGCTACTGTTACAGTAAAACCAAAACCGGATGCTGTTGCAAATCCTGCTGCACCAACAATTTGCAGTGGAATTTCTCCCAATATAGCCCTTACTTCCGGTGTTAGTGGAACAAGTTTTTCATGGACAGTTTCTCAAACAGGCGTTACAGGAGCAATTGCAGGAAGTGGAAATCTTATTAATCAAAATTTATCCGCATCGGGAACAACAGCAGGTACTGCAACATATACTGTAACACCTACCGCTTCGTCTTGCGTGGGAACTTCAATAAATATTGTTGTAACAGTGAATCCTCTTCCTGTTGCAACAGCAACACCTTCTTCTCAAACATTCTGTAGTGGAGGGACAACGAGTATTGCATTATCATCTAATGTTTCCGGAACTTCATATAGCTGGTCGGTTGTTCAAAGCAGTGTAACCGGTGCTGCTGGAGGAAGTGGCTCTTCTATTGCTCAAACACTAACCAATTCCGGCGCTACATCCGGAACTGCTACCTATACAATTACACCTGTCGCAAGTGGATGTGCTGGTACTGCAATCGTTGTTGTTGTAACAGTGAAACCTATTCCTTCTGCATTGGCTTCTCCTTCGCCAACCACAATTTGTAGTGGATCATCAACAAATATATCATTAACATCTGCAGTAAGCGGTACTACGTTTACCTGGACTGTAACTCCCTCTTCCGGAAATGTGAGCGGACAAGCTGCGGGTTCAGGTACAAGTATTGCACAAACACTCACTAATGCAGGTACGAGCGTTGAAAATATTTTGTATCAGGTTACGCCTTCTGCATCTTCATGTACAGGTTCAACTATTGATGTAACTGCTTACGTGAATCCTGTTCCAGTAGTTACTCCAACACCTGCATCACAAACACTTTGCAGCGGGAATGCAACCGGTATTTCATTATCTTCAAATGTTACAGGTTCAACTTTTAACTGGACAGTATCTCAAAGTAATGTATCAGGCGCAAGTGCAGGAAGTGGAAACAGCATTGTACAAGTGCTTACAGCAACGGGAACTTCACCCGGAACGGCAACATATACGATTACTCCTACATATTCAGGTTGTAACGGTACTCCGGTAAATGTTGTTGTAACGGTTAATCCAAATCCGGTTGCGACTGCAATTCCAACAGCACAGACAATTTGCAGTAATCAAAGTACAAGTCTGAATTTCACATCCAATGTTATCGGTACTACTTTCTCATGGACAGTAAGTCAGTCGGGTGTTTCTGGAGCAAGCTCCGGTACAGGTAATAATATATCGCAAACTCTTGTTAATTCAGGAACAACAGCCGGAACTGCAACTTACACCATTACTCCAAGCGCAAACAGTTGTAGTGGAAATTCTATTAGTGTTATTGTTACAGTGAATCCAATTCCTGTAGCTGTTGCAACACCTGTCTCTCAAACTATATGCAGTGGTACGGCTTCCTCTATTGCTTTAACATCAGGAGTTGCCGGCACATCTTTTAACTGGACGGTTTCTCAAACAGGAGTTTCTGGTGGAAGCAATTCATCAGGAGTTTCTATTGCCCAAACATTAACAAGTACAGGATCTGTTCAGGGAACAGCTACTTACACTATTACGCCTACAGCTAATTTATGTAGTGGATCTGCTATAATAGTTCCCGTAAGTGTGAATCCGAGCCCTGTAGTAACAGCAACGCCAATGCCTGTCAGTGTTTGTAGTGGCAGCGCAACAAGTATATCTTTAACTTCAAATGTAACCGGAACAACTTTTAACTGGACAGTATCTCAATCTGGCGCAACTGGAGGCAGCGCAAGTTCTGGCTCTTTAATTGCTCAAGTTTTAACTGAAACAGGTGGAACACCCGGAACGGTAACATACACGATTACCGGAACAGCAAGTTTATGTAGCGGAAGTCCTTTGGTTTTACCAGTTACTGTAAATACAGTTCCCGTAATAACAAGTGCTATAAAAACAGATGTTACGCTGTGTGGAGGAAGTGATGGTACAATATCTATTAATGCTACCGGTTATGGACCTTTGAGTTATTCTATAAATGGAGGCACAACTTTTGTTCCAAATACAAGTGCGTTTAGCGGTCTTCCTGAAGGAAATTACGCTGTTGCAGTTAGTAATGGATATGGATGTGTAACAAATGGTCCCATACTCGTGATAGGAGCGGGAGGTGCTCCTCCGGCACCGGTTGCCGGAACAAATGCTACTTATTGTCAAGGCGTAACAGCAGCAAATTTAACAGCAACAATTGGTAGCGGTGGAACAATTATCTGGTATTCTAACCCCTCACTTACTATACAGGTGGGGTCAAGTACAACTTTTAACCCGAATCCCTACCTTTCTGTTGGAACAAATAATTTTTATGTTACCGAATCTTTAGCCGGATGCCAGAGTAATGCAACGACGGTAACAATTACTGTGAATCCATTACCTGTATTAACAGCAACTCCATCGTCTCAAACGATATGTTCCGGGCAAACAATAAATATTGCTTTAACATCTTCGGTAACAGGTACTACTTTTAATTGGACTATTACCCAATCATCAGGTATTACTGGGGGAAGCGCATCAAATGGATCTACAATAGCGCAAACTCTTACAAACGCAAATGCAACTGCAGGAACAGCAGAATATTTAATTATTCCAACTGCTTCCGGTTGTTCAAGCCCTGCAACTATTGTTATCGTTACCGTGAATCCAAAACCGGTTGTTGTGGCAAATCCTGCTTTTCAAACAATTTGTAGCGGACAAACAACGAGCATCGCTTTATCTTCTGCTGTATCCGGAGCAAGTTTTGCATGGACAGTCGTTCAGGCTGGAGTTTCAGGGGCATCTGCTTCAAGCGGGGCAACAATTGCTCAAACTATAACTAATTCCGGGACAACACAAGGTAGCGCAACATATACTATTACACCTACTGCTAATTCTTGTGTTGGAAATACACTTAATGCTGTAGTAACAATAAATCCGCTACCGACCGTAACTGCAACTCCTGCTTCTCAAACAATTTGCAGCGGAACATCAACTTCTATTTCGCTTACATCAAATGTAACCGGAACAACTTTTCCGTGGACTGTTGTTCAGACAGGAGTAACAGGAGCACTGGATGGCGCAGGAAGTTCTATTAGTCAGGTATTGTCAAATGCTGGCACAACTTCAGGAACGGCAACTTATACGATTACCCCAAGCGCAAATTCATGTAACGGCTCACCTGTTAATGTTTTAGTAACGGTCAATCCGCTTCCGGTATTAACTGCGTCCCCATTTTTACAGGCTATTTGTGATGGGGGAAGTACATCAATAGCGCTTTCTTCTACTGTTACCGGAACTGCCTTTTCATGGACAGTTGTTCAAAGTGGCGTATCAGGAGCTGCAAGTGGAACCGGAAGCTCAATATCACAAGCATTAAATACTACAGGGCTTTTTACTGGAACTGCGACATATACAATAACTCCATCTGCTAATTCTTGCAATGGGTCGAGTTCAAATGTCATTGTAACAGTAAATCCAATTCCAAATGTAACAGCAACACCTGCATTACAGACAATTTGTAGTGGAGCAACAACAAACATTTCATTGTCGTCAAATGTAACCGGAGCAAGTTTCTCTTGGACAGTGTCTAATTCAGCGGGTATTTCAGGGTCTTCTAATGGTTCAGGATCTGCAATTACTCAAATTCTGACAAATTCAGGATTTTCATCGGGTACTTCTACCTATAATGTTACACCTTCTTATAATACATGCTCTGGAACACCGTTGAATGTTGTTGTTACCGTTAATCCATCGCCAAATATCACTGCAACTCCAACTGCTGATACAATTTGTTCGGGAGGTGCTACAAACATTACCCTGTCTTCGGGTGTGTCCGGCACTACCTATAGTTGGACAATCTCTCAGACAGCAGGAATTACAGGAGCAACAGCCGGAAATGGTGGAGCAATAACACAGACATTATCAAATTCAGGGGTAACAAATGGTACTGCTACCTATACAATTACTCCCAGCGCAAATTCCTGTAATGGAACTCCGATTAGTGTGGTTGTTCTTGTAAAACCAAGACCTGTAGCATCAGCGAATCCTTCTTCACAAGCAATATGCAGCGGAGGGACAACATCTATTAATCTTTCCTCTACAGTTGCAGGATCAACCTTTAGTTGGACTGTAAGTTCTTCCTCAATTAGTGGGGCTTCTGCCGGTTCTGGTGCAACGATAGCTCAGACATTAACGAATACATCCAATAATAATGCAAATGCCACCTATACAATTACTCCATCAGCCAATGGTTGTTCGGGAAATTCGTTAGGTGTCATTGTTACGGTTGCTCCTGTGTCAACGGTATTGGCTTCACCATCCTCCCCTACTATTTGCAGTGGAAATTCTCCTAATATTACATTGTCATCCAATGTATCCGGCGCATCATTTTCATGGACTGTTACAGAAACCAATGTAAGTGGAGCAAGCGCAGGGAGTGGTAATTCTATTAATCAGGTTTTATCAGCCACGACTTCGTCTTCAGGAACAGCAGTGTATTCTGTAACTCCTTCATATAATAGTTGTCCTGGCACTTCCAGTAGTATTGTTGTTACAGTAAATCCAATTCCAACAATTACTGCAACACCTGCAACTCAGGCTATATGTAGTGGAACAGCTCCATCAGTTGCTTTAACTTCAAATGTGTCTGGTACAACTTTTAGCTGGACGGTGGTTCAAAGTGGAGTTACCGGAGCTTTTAACGGCTCGGGGATAAATATCGGACAGACCTTGACAAATACTGGCGTAGTAGCGGGAACAGCGACCTATACCGTTACTCCTTCTGCAACAGGGTGCAGCGGGTCGCCTGTTATTGTCGTAATAACAGTTAATCCAATCCCAACAACGACAGCCATTCCTTCTCCAACAACTATTTGCAGTGGCTCTGCTACGGATATCCAGTTGTCTTCTACTGTTTCAGGAACAAATTATGCGTGGACTGTTTCCAATCTTTCAGGGAACATTTCTGGAGCTTCTGCTTCTTCGGGTTCTGTAATCGCGCAAACCTTAACGAATTCTTCCAATGTTGTTGAGTATGTAACATATCAAATAATTCCTTCTGCAACTTTATGCAGTGGAATTCCTGTGGACGTAATCGCGTATGTCAACCCTGTTGTAGTTCTTACAGCAACACCTTCTTCTCAATCAATTTGCAGTGGAGCATCTTCTAATATTAATTTAACATCCAATGTTACTGGGACTACCTATAGCTGGACTGTTTCCGCTCCCGGTGTAACAGGAGCAACAGGTGGCTCAGGCAATACGATTGTTCAGACGTTATATAATTCAGGAAGTTCTCCGGCTATTGCAACTTATACAATTATTCCAAGTGCTAACAGTTGTTCCGGTGCTTCGGTTGCAGTTCCTGTTACGGTTAATCCAATCCCTACAGTTACAGTCAATCCTACTGCGCAAACAATTTGCAGCAATCAAGCAACAAATATTTCTCTTACTTCAAATGTTGCTGGGACAACTTTTAGCTGGACAGTAACCCAAAGTGGAGCAACAGGCGCCTCTGATGATGCGGGAGCAACAATTGCGCAAACACTTACTACGACCGGTGTTGTAAATGGCATGGTTGTTTATACAATAACTCCTTCAGCGAATATTTGCAGCGGATCTACACAAAATGTTACAGTTACAGTTAAACCTGTTCCTGTTGTAACAGCCACGCCCAATGCCGAAACTATATGCAGTAATCAGTCAACCAATATTATTTTAACATCAACTGTAAGCGGTACAACATATTCTTGGACAACTAGTTCTTCTAATGTTACAGGAAATACGTCCGGAACAGGCAGTTCTATAACTCAAACTTTAGTAAATGCAGGTTTGATTCCGGGTACTGCGAATTACGTTGTAACGCCTGCTGCAAATGGTTGCATGGGAAGTGATATAACAGCCGTAGTTACCGTTAATCCAATTCCTGTTATTTCATCTGTTACTCATGATGATGTAACTTTATGCGGAGGATCGGATGGTGCAATTACAATAACAGCTACGGGGGGTGCACCTATTGAGTACTCTATTAACAACGGTACAGATTTTTATCAGAACGGAGGATCATTTACCGGACTTGAAAATGGAAATTATCAGGTCGTTGTTACAGATTTTTATGGATGTGAAATTTTAGGAACAAATGTTTCTGTTGTTGATGGAGGAGCTCCTGTAGCTCCTGTAGCAGGGACGAATGCCGTTTATTGCGAAGGAGAATCTTTTATTGATTTAACTGCAACAGCCGGCGATGGCGGGGATTTAAACTGGTATTATGACCCTGCTCTTACTATAAATATTGGCAGTGGTTCAGTCTTATCACCCTATAATGCAGTGGGAACAACAAATTATTATGTTACAGAATCAGTTGGTGGTTGTGAAAGTCCTTCTACTATGGTAACGGTTACAATACATCAGTTGCCTGTTGGATATGCAACACCTGCCTCACAGTCGTTTTGTAACGGAGAAACTACTTCAATTGTATTAGGCTCTAGTGTTTCAGGCACTGCTTATTCATGGGTTTGCACATCTTCATCATCAGATGTAACAGGTTATTCTAATGATGCTGCAGGCACGATAAATCAAATACTATTAACTATTGCTACAACTCCTGAAATAGTTACGTATCATGTAATACCTGTTGCCAATTCTTGTAAAGGTGATACTTTTGAGGTTGTCGTAACTGTAAATCCAATTCCGGTTGCAGGTTTTGTAATTGCAGAGGATACTATCTGCAGTAACTCTCAAACGGATATTACTCTCACTTCTAATGTAAGCAATACTACCTTTACTTGGACAGTTGTTTCATCAGGAATAAGCGGCGCAAACGGAGGAAATGGGAATTCAATTAATCAGACACTTGTTAATTCAGGTATTCTTTACGGAAGTGCAACTTACACAATTACGCCAAGCGCTAATTCATGCAGTGGGATTCCAGTTGATGCTGTTATTACGATTAACCCTGTTCCTGATGTTTCAGCTATGCCATCTTCTCAGATAATTTGCAGCAATGACACTACTGGCATTGTATTAAGTTCATCGGTTGCCGGAACAACTTATACCTGGACAGCATCTTCAGCTTCCGGTTTTATATCTGGCTATTCGGATAGCAGCAACGATACCATTTCTCAAACTTTAGTGAATTCAGGTACAACTCAGGGAATGGTAAATTATATTATTACTCCTGTGCATAATCTTTGCCCGGGTTCTGATTTAACAATAAGTGTTGTAGTAAAACCATCTCCGGCTGTTACTGCTACGCCTGCTTCACAAACTATTTGCAGTGATTATTCTACATTTATATCACTTTCTTCATCTGTATCAGGGACAAGTTACAATTGGACTGCTGTGCCTTCTACTGTTAATATTACAGGATACAGCAATGGAACGGGAAATAATATTTCACAGGTATTAAGCACAACTGAACCTAATATTGTAACCGTAAACTACGAAGTTGTAGGAACTGCCTCGGGTTGCAAGTCTGATACTTTAGATGTTCTTGTTTCTATTTCACCTTTGCCGGATGTTGTTGCTACTCCTTCTTATGACACAATTTGTAGTGGAGATGTTACATCAATTGCATTAAGCTCGACAGCCCCCGGAGTTAATTATTCATGGACAGTTACAGCGATAGGTATTACCGGTGCTTCAGCAAGCAGTGGTTCTGCAATTGCTCAAACGCTTGTTAATTCCGGATCTTTAATCAGAACCGCAATTTATACAATAACGCCCGATTTAGGCTCATGTGTTGGTTCTTCAATTAATGTACCCATAACAGTTGTCCCATTGCCCGGTGTTTCTGTAACTCCGCTTACGCAAACAATATGCAGTGGCGATCAAAATGCAATAGCGATAACTTCCGGTGTTCCTGGTGCTATCTTTAACTGGGCAGTTTCTCAAACTGATGTAACAGGCGGTGTTGATGGTTCGGGAAATACAATTACCCAAACGCTTACTTCAACAGCGCAAACTTCGGGTACTGCCGAATATGCAATAACTGCTTCCTCAAATGGTTGTAATGGAACTCCTGTAATTTCAACGGTAATTGTAAATCCTTTACCGGATGTTATTGCAACTCTTTCTGCTGATACAATTTGTTCGGGAGAAACAACAGCTATTGCTCTTAGCTCCGGAGTTATTAATACAAATTATTCATGGACAGTTTCAGCTCCTGGAATTACAGGCGCTTTAAATGGTTCGGGTTCTAATATTACTCAAACATTAAATAATGCAGGAAGTAGTCCTGTTGATGCGGTTTATTCTATCATTCCAACATCACAGGGTTGTCAGGGAGCTGTTCAGACAGTTTCAGTAAATGTTAATCCCATTATTAATGCTGATGCCGGAGTTGACCAATCTATCATATATGGAACAACAGCAACTCTTGATGCCACAGCTTCTGTAGGCGTAAATCTTGAATATAGCTGGCAGCCTTTGGATTCGCTTGCAAGTGGCATGAATACTTCAACCCCTGTTACAATTAATCTGACAGGAACAACTTTGTTTACTTTAACATTAACAGACACACTTTCAGGTTGTACATCTGCTGATGAAGTTCTTGTAACTGTATCGGGGATACCTCTTTCAATAACAGGTGTTACGCCTGATGATACAATTTGTGTTGGACAATCATCAATACTTAATGTTACGGTTACTGGCTCTACAGGTATTTATGATTATAGCTGGTCTTCTATACCTGCAGGATTTACTGCTATTACGCAATCTGTAACTGTTCAGCCAACTGTTACAACTGTATATCATGTTACAATTACCAGTGGAATATTTACTACAGATACTTCTATAGTTGTAAATGTAAATCCCTTGCCTAGTGTTATTTTAGATTCTTTTAATCCGGTTTGTCAGGGAACTTCAGCATTTAATTTAATTGGTGGAATTCCAACTGGTGGAATCTACTCTGGTACGGGTGTTTCTCTGGGCAGTTTTAATCCTGTTGTTGCGGGAGTTGGTACACATGATATTATTTATGTTTATACAGATAATAATGGTTGTACCAGTAGTGATACATCAAGTATTGAAGTGAATCAGTTACCAACAGTTTCTCTTGGTAGCTTTGATCCTGTTTGTACCGATGCTGCTCCTTTTGTTTTATCTGGAGGCTTACCTGCAGGAGGTATATATAGTGGACTTGGCGTTAATTCTGGAGAATACTATCCTTCTGCTGTTGGGTCTGGTTCTCACAATATTACTTATACTTATACCGATGGAAATAATTGTACAAATGCTGCAACAAATATGATTGTTGTGAATCCATTACCTGTCGCAACGATTACGGATAGTACAAATATCACATGTTACGGCTTTAACAATGGTACTGCTACGGTTACAGGTTCAAACGGTATATTGCCTTATTCGTATTTGTGGGACAATGATAGTATTACAACTGCAACTGTCGGTCAGTTAGAGCCTGGTGTATGGTATCATGTTACTTTAACCGATGCAAATAATTGTTCTGGTCTTGATAGTATAATACTTACAGAACCTACACAGATGAGTGTCTCTGTTACATCTCTTGATCCTACTTGCAATATGTCGAATGGTTCTATTACCGTTAATCCGCAGGGAGGTACTCCCGGATATACGTATTCATGGAGTAATTATCCTGCGGAAACAGGAAATGTTCTTGATAGCATTCCATCGGGTGTATATACAGTAACGGTTAATGATGCAAATGCTTGTATCTGGAATGCTACTGTAACACTAACCACATCTCCCAACCCAGCAGGAACAATTGTTGTGGAAAATGTTTCGTGTTATGGGATTAGCGATGGTAGCGCAACTATTACAATGACTTCGGGAACAAGTCCCTTTACATACCTTTGGTCAAACGGAAATACAACGAATATTGCTGATAGTTTGATTTTTGGCGAATATTCTGTCATTGTTGCAGATGCTAATGGCTGCGCTATATATGATACAATAAACATAACACAACCGGAAGAAATCTTACTTTCTTTGGTAACGACAAATGTTTCCTGCTTTGGAACTCCGACGGGTACAATTACTGCGCAACCTACAGGAGGTACAAGTCCGTTTACTTACTTATGGTCAACAGGATCAACAAGTGTTATGGTAACCGGAATAGCCGGAGAATATTGTGTTACAGCTACCGATGCAAACAATTGTCCGGTTTCAGGGTGTGATACAATTTTTCAGCCAGGCTCGGTTTTGACAGCTGCTTTAACTGTAGATAGCGCAATTTGCTGGGGAGGAAATACAGGAGCTGCGCAAGTTGTTGCAAGCGGTGGATCTGGTTCTTATTCGTATATTTGGAATTCAGACCCGATACAAACAACAGCAAGTGTTACAGGTCTTACAGCGGGAAGCTATTGTGTTACTGTAACAGATCAGAGTTTATGTCATATTGTTCTTTGTGATTCAGTGAAGCAGCCAACAGGTATTTTTATTGCCGACACATTAATATATAATGTTAGCTGTGAAGAAGGAGATGATGGCAAAGCTATCATTACTGCTTCCGGAGGAGTGCCTCCGTATCGTTACAGATGGTATATTAATAATGAGGCTGCAGACACATTGCCATATATTAATGGATTGGAAACAGGCACTTATGAATTGAAGATTACCGATTCAAAAGGATGCTTCCAGTTGTTTACCATTGATATGCCCAACACACTGATACCATGCCTTGAAATTCCAACTGTGTTTACACCAAACGCTGACGGTGTTCACGACAAGTGGAACATAAAAAATCTGCATCTATATCCCAAAGCAACTATCGAGGTTTACAATCGCTGGGGTTCGCTTATTTTTAGCGGTGAAACAACAGATGAAAGCTGGGATGGCAAATTCAACGGCAATGATGTTCCAAATGGATCATATATTTACATTATTAATTTAAATAACGGCACAGAAGTTATGCAGGGTGCTGTAACCATTGTGAGATAATTTACGTATAATTAATTTTTTTTAATAGTAATTTTTATGAAAACAAAAAAATTATTCATTCTGGGTGTATTTATCATGGCTTTTATGGTAACATCCAAAGCGCAGCAATTGCCTTTATATAGTCAGTATATGATGAATGGCTTTTTACTGAACCCCGCAATTGCAGGGACTGTTCCTTATGCTCCTGTCTGTCTTACTGCGCGTATGCAATGGGTTGGAATTAAAGAAGCGCCTCAAACATTTGCTGTAAGCGGGCACACGTTATTAGGTCGTTCTCAGGGTGTGGGGGGTTATATTTTTAACGACAGATTTGGCCCTATTACGCGCACCGGAGCATTAGCTTCTTATGCCTACCATGTTATGATTTCAAATAAATCAAAACTTGCATTTGGTGTTTCATTATCTGCTTTTCAGTATACGCTCGACCAAACACAGCTTCAGCTCGAAAGTGATAATATTATTGATCCTTCTATTTCCCAAACGAAAGAATCAGCATTTGTTCCTGATGCAAATTTTGGTGTATATTTTTATGAAGAGGAAAAATATTTTGCAGGTCTTTCGGTTGCGCAATTGTTTCAGTGGAATATTGATGTGGGAAGCGTTAATCAGAATAAACTTGTGCGTCACTATTTTGCAACAGGAGGATATCGGTTTGGTATTAACAAGGATTTTAAAATTGAACCCAGTGTTTTAGCTAAAGCTACAGAGAGCGCCCCGATACAGGTGGATATTAACTGTAAAGGATTTTATAAAAAGAATTACTGGTTGGGATTTTCGTATAGAACCGATAAATCTATAATAGCGCTTCTCGGTGTGAAATACCAGAATTATTATTTCGGATATGCTTATGATTATACATTAAGTAAAATTTCAAATTACACAACAGGATCTCACGAAATCATTATTGGAATCAACATTGGCGAAAAAGAAAACAGGGGTTCCAGCTTGTTGTAAAAAAATATTAAAAATTATTTGTTGATTAATCAAAAAGCAATATATTTGCACTCCAATAATTAAAAAAGCGAGAATAGCTCAGTTGGTAGAGCACGACCTTGCCAAGGTCGGGGTCGCGGGTTCGAGTCTCGTTTCTCGCTCTTTTTTTTCATAAGTTCAAAGTTTTTACAGGATGCCCAGGTGGCGGAATTGGTAGACGCGCTGGACTTAAAATCCAGTGACCAGCAACGGTCGTGCCGGTTCGATTCCGGCTCCGGGTACCAAAGCTCTCAAGATGAGGGCTTTTTTATTTATATCTTCAAAACAGAAATCGACATGGATGTTCCACATCTTTATCATGAATAATAATTTTGCCATGTAGCCAAGAAGTGGAATTTCTTGACGGTTTTCTTTTTTACTATTCTTACATTTTTTCTACATTTGGCTATTTATTTTACAATCCCTATACAAATGTTTGAACAAACCTTTAAGAATATAGACGACATACTGCACAAAGATGCAGGGTGCAGCAGCGAACTGGATTATGTGGAACAGACCTCTTGGGTGTTGTTTCTGAAATATCTGGATGATCTGGAAAAAGATAAGAAAACCGCAGCGGAACTTGCCGGTAAAAGCTACACAAACATTATTGCTCAGGAATATCAGTGGAGCGTGTGGGCTATGCCAAAAAAGAAAAAAGGTGGTACAGTGAGCGAAGTCGAACTGGATCACCAGAAAGCATTGACAGGAGACGATCTGGCGGACTTTGTAAATGCAAAGCTGTTTCCATACCTGAAAAAATTTAAAACCAGTTCCGAAAGTGCAGATACCATAGAATACAAGATTGGAGAGATTTTCAGTGAATTAAAAAACCGCATACAGAGCGGGTATAATTTACGGGAAGTAATAAATCGTATTGATGAACTGCGTTTTCGTACCCATGCAGAGAAACATGAAATGAGCCATTTGTATGAATCGAAAATACAAAACATGGGCAATGCAGGGCGTAACGGTGGAGAATATTATACAACCAGACCACTTATTAAAGCCATTGTAAAAGTAGTGGCTCCTGAAATCGGGAACAAAATATACGACGGTGCTGTGGGCAGTGCAGGCTTTTTGTGCGAAGCCTTTGAATACCTTAAAAACAGTAAAGGCAAACCGGAGAATCTGACTTCAAAAGATATTGAAACTTTGCAGAAAAATTCGTTTTATGGCAAAGAAAAAAAATCATTGGCATATATCATTGGCATAATGAACATGATATTGCATGGAGTGGAAGCGCCCAATATTATTCATACCAATACACTTGCTGAGAATCTGGCTGACATACAAGAGAAGAACCGCTACGATGTAATCCTTGCAAATCCTCCTTTTGGAGGAAAAGAACGTGCAGAAGTGCAGCAGAACTTTCCTATTAAAACAGGAGAAACTGCTTTCCTTTTTTTACAGCATTTTATTAAGATTTTAAAGGCAGGAGGCAAAGCCGGTGTTGTTATTAAAAATACTTTTTTAAGTAATACAGATAATGCCTCTGTGAGTTTGCGCAAGCTTTTACTCGAAAGCTGCAACCTGCATACAGTATTGGATTTACCGGGTGGAGTGTTTGCAGGAGCAGGAGTAAAAACTGTTGTTTTGTTTTTTGAAAAAGGCAAACCCACAAAAAAAATATGGTATTACCAGCTCAATTTAGACAGAAACTTAGGAAAGACCAATCCATTAAATGAAGCCGATCTTGCAGAATTTGTAGAACTCCAAAAAACATTTGCTGATAGTGAAAATTCTTGGAGTCTCCCGGTGTCTGAGGTTCTCGAAGACACCGCTGACCTCTCTGCAAAAAATCCAAACAAAAAAGAAGAAACTGCCCTACGACAGCCACAGGAAATATTAGCAGAAATGAAGGCATTGGATTTAGAAAGTGCAGAAATATTAAATTCAATTCAGGAATTAATATGAGCAATACTGTAAAATATTCAACAGAAAAGGCATATCGGGAATTTGTGTCTGAAATTGTAAGTTTGGTTCATACTCATAGGACTCACGCTGTGAAAGCTGTTCAGACTTTTTCAAACCAATTGTACTGGAACATTGGGGAATTGATTTTATTGAAACAGGCTGAATTTGGCTGGGGAAAATCTGTGGTCGAACAATTGAGCAAAGATTTAACGCATGAAATGGGAACTGGAATAAGCTGGTCGCCCCGTAACCTTTGGTTCATGAGGCAGTTGGTAAGCGAATACTCAATTCTGAACCAGCCTGATTCAGAATTTGAAAAAGTGAACCAGCTTGGTTCAGAAATAGGAAATGTAAAACAACTTGTTTCAGAAGTCCCCTGGAAGCATAATATTTTAATCCTTCAAAAAGTAAAGGATATAAAAGCAAGAATCTTTTATTTGCAGGCAACTGTTAAAAACAGATACAGCCGCTCTGTGCTGCTTCATCAGATTAAAGCAGAGGCATACGGTAATTATTTGCTAAATCCATCGCAACATAACTTCGGAACTGCATTGCCTGAACATGTGAGAGAACAAACACAGGAAAGCATTAAGAGTGTTTACATGCTCGACTTTTTAGACATAAACAAGCCTGTAAGCGAAAGAGAGCTTGAACACTCGATGGTTGAAAAAGTTAAACGACTGATGCTGGAGCTTGGATATGGTTTTTGTTTTATCGGCAACCAATACAGGCTAACACTGGGCGAAAAAGAATATTTTATTGACCTGATGTTTTATCACAGAATTTTAAAATGCCTGGTGGCTGTAGAACTAAAAGTAACAGAGTTTGAACCTGAATTTGTTGGGAAACTTGATTTTTATCTGCAATTGGTTGATGAGCAATTAAAGCAACCCGATGACAAACCAAGCATAGGTATTTTATTAGTTCCAGACAAAGACCATTTAGAGGTAGAATATGCTTTGCGTACTGCCACAAAGCCAATAGGTGTGGCACAATATACACTGCACAAACAGCTACCAAAAGAATTGAAAGGTAAGCTCCCTTCGGCTAATGATTTTAAACAAATTTTCACTGATTTAAAAAGGAAGTAACGATGAAGAAGGGTTGGGAAATAAAAACTTTAAATCAAATATCTGAAAACTTAGATAGTAAAAGAGTTCCGATAACTAAAAATATTCGGAGTAATGGAACAATTCCATATTATGGTGCATCTGGAATTGTTGATTATGTTGAAGAATTTATATTTGATGAAGATTTACTTTTAGTTTCAGAAGATGGAGCAAATCTATTAGCACGAACTTATCCTATCGCCTTTTCAATCTGTGGAAAGACATGGGTTAATAATCATGCTCACGTTCTTAAATTTAAAACAAAAACTACACAAAAATTTGTAGAGTTATATCTTAATTTTATAAAACTGGATGATTTTGTAAGTGGAATGGCACAGCCTAAACTTAATCAGTCCATGTTGAATAAAATTCCAATCCCCCTTCCCCCCCTCCACGAACAACAACGCATAGTTTCCATTTTAGATGAAGCCTTTGCTGCCATTGCCAAAGCAAAAGCCAATGCAGAACAAAACCTGAAAAATGCAAAAGAACTTTTTGAGAGTTATTTGCAGGGGTTGTTTGAGAAGAAGGGTAAGGGTTGGGAAGAAAAGAAAGTAAATCAAATTGGAATAGCTCAAACAGGCACCACACCAAAAACAGTAGAGAAGGAAAACTACGGTGATTTTATACCTTTCATTAAACCAGCAGATGTTGATTTTTATGGAGTTGGAGATATTAGATATGACAATGAAGGACTAAGTGAAATTGGTTTAAAGAAAGGTAGAAAAATGGAACCCGGTTCAATACTTATGGTTTGCATTGGTGCAACAATTGGTAAAGTTGGTTTTGCAGAGCAAGTCGTTTCGTGTAATCAACAAATCAATTCACTAACAGTGAAAAAAGAATTTGAACCAAAATTCATTTACTACGCAATGACTTCAAGAGCCTTTCAAGATAAAGTTTTATTAGAAGGTAAAGGAGCACAGGCAACATTGCCAATCATCAATAAAACAAAGTGGGAAAATCTGACTATCAGTTTTCCTAAATCAAAAAACGAACAGAAATTATTTATTGAGAAGTTAGATGCTTTGCAAAATGAAACAAAAAAATTAGAATCAATTTATCAAAAGAAAATAGCAGATTTGGAGGAGTTAAAAAAAAGTATTTTGCAGAAGGCGTTTAGTGGGGAGTTGTAGATAAAAACATGCAATTATGAAAATCAAGCACGATGTAAATAATATAGCAATAGACCCTAATAACCCTTTTGAAAATTGCAAACTGGGAAGGGCAAAGTATGCAGAAGTACTCACAAGCATTGTAGAAACTTATGCAGACGGGTTTGTATTGGCAATAAACAACGAATGGGGTACTGGTAAAACCACCTTTGTTAAGATGTGGCAACAGCATTTAAATCCTAAGCTTCGTACCATTTATTTTAATGCTTGGGAGAATGATTTCGAGCAAAATCCTTTAGCTGCTATTGTCTCAGAATTGAGTGCTCTGCAAGATAAAAAGTCGGAAAAAATATTTAAATCTTTAATAGAAAAAGGAGCCGTATTAACAAAACATATAATCCCTCAAATAGTTAAAGCAATAGCTTCAAAATATATTGATACAGAAGCTTTACATGAAACGATTGAGAAGACAGCAGAAGGGATTACAGAAATTTTTTCTAACGAAATAAAAAATTACGCCACAAAAAAGAAAGGGTTTGTTGAATTTCGTGAGAAATTAACAGAATTTATTGCAGCAACGGAAAATAAGAAACCTATTGTCTTTTTTATTGATGAATTGGATAGATGCAGACCAGATTATGCAGTGCAAATTTTAGAAAATGTAAAACACTTTTTTTCTGTTTCAGGAATAGTATTTGTACTTTCTATAGACAAGATTCAGTTGAGTCATGCCATCAGAGGTTTTTACGGTAGTGATAAAATTAATTCTGACGAATATTTAAGACGCTTTATTGATGTCGAATATTCAATTCCAGAACCCAATACAAAAGATTTCTGTAAATATCTATTTGATTTTTTTGAGTTTGATGTTTTCTTTAATTCTAAAATCAGAAAAACAAAAAATAAATTTGAGAAGGATAAGACAAAGTTTATTGACGCATCTTCATTATTATTTGACAAGTATAGATTACCACTTAGGCGACAAGAAAAAATATTTGCAAATGCTCGTATTGCTTTAAATTTATTTTCAGATCAGTGGTATATATTTCCTGAATTATTTATTACTCTAATTTTTTTAAAAGGCTATAGTGGGGAGTTTTATAAAAAATTTTACGAGATGAAATTTTCTTTAGAGGATATGCTAAAGAGTTTCGCGGAAATTGTACCAAAAAATATTGAAGGCGAAACCCTAAATCATTTTATCCATACCGAAGCAATGTTGGCTTATTTTTATAACAATTCACTTGCAGGAAGCCCAAAAAGTCTGCTGAAAACAGATTCTAATGGGGAAGCATCAATTGTGAAATCGGAAATTGATTTATCAGAAAACAATAGAATATTTACCCATTTTCTTTCAGTTATTGAGAGCAATTTTGACATTAGAGGAATAACACACAAATTCCTTTTAGATAAAATAGAATTAATTGAGCCATCAACCAATTGAAAATTATGAATGAAGACGAAACCAGAGCGGAACTTATAAACCTAAAGCTAAGAGAGTACAGTTTGGGAGTTAATGAAGAAGCTAAAATATGCAAGCTATATTCCATTTTGGGCGTAAAATCTTATGTGACGGTTATGTGATAGGACAAGGCAATCCTGTTGATAACATGCTAATAATCAATTAATTTTTATTTGATGCTTATTTGATAGATGGCAATATTAGGAAATTGAAGTTTTACCAAGAACTTATAAAAAATGAATGAAGACGAAACCAGAGCGGAACTTATAGACCCGAAGCTAAGAGAGTACGGTTGGGGAGTTATTGAGGGGTCTAAAGTTTTCAGGAATCACCCGATTACAGAGGGAAAAATACAAACAGGAGGCAAGCGTGGGCAGCTTCTCCGGGCTGATTATGTGTTAGCATACAAAGGCATAAAATTAGCCGTTATTGAAGCAAAAAGCCATGAACTTGAAGTAGGCGAAGGTGTGGCTCAGGCAAAATTATATGCTGAGAAATTAAACGTTGATACCACCTTTTCAGCTAATGGAAGAGAGATTTACAGCATCTGCATGAAAACCGGAACAGAAGGCTTAATTTCCAACTTCCCTACTCCCGATGAATTATGGTATAAGACCTTTCCTAAAGCAAACTCTCCGCAGGCTGAGCTTGTCGAAGCCTGGAGAGAAAAATTTGCAGCAATTCCATTTGAAGACAAAAGCGGAAGCTGGCAGGCAAGATATTATCAGGAAATAGCCGTTAAAAATACATTAGAGGCGATTGCGAACAATAAAGATCGTATCTTGTTAACATTGGCAACGGGAACCGGAAAAACTGCCATAGCCTTTCAAATTGCATGGAAACTATTTCATACCCGCTGGAATTTATCTGTACGCTCGCTGAGTGGAGTCGAAGTAAGCCGCAGACCAAGAATATTATTCCTTGCAGACAGGAATATTTTGGCAGATCAGGCCTACAATGCTTTCTCTGCTTTTCCCGAAGATGCTTTGGTTCGTATTAAACCCAGTGAAATAAGGAAAAAAGGAAGTGTACCTACAAACGGAAGTATTTTCTTTACCATTTTTCAAACCTTTATGAGCGGTGGTTCGACAGGTTCGACAAGCTCACCTGCCGTTAATATAACAGGGACTGTTTCAGGAATAGCAGCAGAGGCTCCTGTTCCCTATTTTGGAGATTATCCGAATGATTATTTTGATTTTATTATTATAGATGAGTGCCATCGTGGCGGTGCAAATGACGAAGGCAACTGGCGTGCAATTCTTGAATATTTTTCTCCTGCGGTTCAGTTAGGATTAACGGCAACACCCAAACGCAAAGATAATGTTGATACCTATAAATATTTTGGAGAACCTGTTTACACCTACTCTCTCAAAGAAGGAATCAATGACGGATTTTTAACTCCTTTTAAAGTCAAACGTATTAAAACCACACTCGACGATTATATTTACACCAGCGATGATCATGTCATTGAGGGAGAGATTGACGAAAACAGATTATATACTGAACCAGATTTTAACCGGATTATTGAAATAAAAGAGCGGGAAGCAAAGCGTGTTCAGATTTACATGAAGGAAGTAAACCAGAAAGAGAAATCAATTGTTTTCTGTGCAACACAGGATCATGCAGCAGCAATACGTGACTTAATAAATCAATATAAGAAAAATCCAGACACAAATTACTGTGTTCGTGTAACAGCAAATGATGGAAATATAGGAGAGCAATTTCTGAGAGAATTTCAGGACAATGAAAAAACAATTCCGACTGTTCTGACCACCTCACAAAAACTCTCAACAGGAGTTGATGCAAGGAATATACGCAATATTGTTTTGTTGCGACCTATCAATTCAATGATAGAATTTAAGCAAATCGTGGGTCGAGGAACCCGCCTGTTCGATGGAAAAGAATTTTTCACCATTTACGATTTTGTAAATGCCTATCATCATTTTGCCGATCCGGAATGGGACGGAGAACCCATTGAAGAACCCTGTGGAAAGTGTGGTGAAATTCCCTGTGTTTGTCAAACAGAACCCTGCAAAAAATGTGGACAGTTACCCTGTATCTGTGAAAAGAAACCCCTGCCTCCATGTAATGTATGCGGTCAAAGACCTTGTATTTGCGAAAAAGAACCTTGTCCAAAATGCCATCAGTCTCCATGTATTTGCAGGAGAAAAGTCAAAGTAAAATTGAAAGACGGTAAGGCAAGGGAAATACAACACATGATTTCAACCTCATTTTGGAGTGCCGATGGTAAACCAATTTCAGCAGAAGAATTTTTACACAACCTGTTTGGTGCATTACCCAGTCTTTTCAAAAGTGAAGAAGAACTCCGTACACTTTGGAGCAATCCGCTTACACGAAAAACCTTACTTGAACAACTTGATAAAGCAGGATTCAGCAGAGACGATCTTGCCATACTTCAGCAACTTATTGATGCCGAAAAAAGCGATCTGTTTGATGTACTGGAATATGTGTTCAACAGCGATATTAAACCTATCACAAGAGAAGCAAGGGTAGCCGCAGCACAGGCAACCATCTTTGCAATCCTTACAAATAAACAAAAAGAGTTTATCGAATTTGTTCTTAGCAAATATATTGAAACAGGCGTAGAAGAACTCGATCAGGAAAAATTACCCATCCTGCTCACCAACAAATACCAATCCTTTGAAGATGCAGGAGCAGCACTGGGCGACCTCACAAAGGTTAAAGATTTGTTTATTGAGTTTCAGAAGCATTTGTATGAGAAGGAGAGGGTGGCGTGATATGTTATACATACAAAAAACTGAATAAATGGAGAATAATTTTAGTGCATTTATTGCGAAAATGTTTCACAAAAAAAATGTAGTTTTATCCCATAAATGATACAAATTAAGTCCATATCACCCATAGAAAAAGTATACGAGACATCAGGAAGTAAGCCTGTGCTTGTTTTTTGCGATAATATCAACTTTTACGTGTGTAAATTACCCGACATCCGGGTTCTCCTGCCTATAGACTATTACAAGAATATTTGGGTTCATGCTTTGCGAACTATTGGGGCTTAAAAATACCTGAATTTGGGTTTGTTAACATAAACCCCGACCATGCCGGTAAACATTCTGAATTACAGCCTATGTTCTTCCATACTCCATGTTTTGGTTCGTTGTACAACAGGGAATATAAAGAGCTTGTAAACCAGAAATATTTGGAAAGCATGCGAAAAGAGTATTATCTTTGTATTTTAAATTGTAAGAAGAAATTAAATGGAATACTACAAGAAATACCCGATGAATGGCTAATAAATAAGCCGGTTATAAAACAATCCCTTTTGGACAATTTATTTCAGGAAAAGTGGATTGACGCCTGTTTTAAAGAATTTTTATGTTTTATTCAACTTACAAATCAGTAAAATTATGAATACATTTTACACAATACTATCGGTTCCTATTCGCCCCGAAATTGATGAAAAATTATCGGTTGGCTTGCTATTGGTTAGTGGCAATGATTTGTATTACCATGTTTCAGAAAACAAGCTCAATATCGTTAAGAAATTAGTGAACATTAACTCATATAAAATTATTCAGGATTCATTAAAACACATCTCAAAATCAAGAAAACATGAAGCTCCGGTAGATTCAAAAAAACAATTAAAATTCTCTAGTAAATCGGAAAAATTCAATAGTTCATATATTGATTACCTGAGTCGCTATAATAACAATTTATTATCCGTATCATCGCCAAAACCCATTGATGTAAAGGCATCTCAAGATTTGTTTAATAAATTATATCTTAAATTCGTTGATGAGGCTGGTGTTGTTTCTGGTACAGCGCAAAAAGCTATTCATCATTTTGAAATTTTTAAAAAGAAATATTTACCTACGGTTAAGGAATATTTTAATATCGAAAAAGAAATTTCGTCTTCGGATTATCCCGATTTATTAATGCCGGTAAAAATAGATTTAATGGGTAAAAACAAAATTGAAGTATTTGCCCAAACGGTTGATATGGATAAAAATTTGCGTTCAGTACAATTAGATATTTCAGATTTATTACTTGTACAGAAAGCCATTCCAAAGGCTAAACAATTTTTAATATCACAGGAGCCTGACAAAAAAAATATAGAAAACCATACGGTCTGGAACAATATCCGCAAATATAAAGAATTAGAATACCTTGATGTTTCAGAAGTCGAGAAAATTAATGAATACGCAATAGAACACGGTGTTGTTCCTTTACTTCAGGAATAACAAAATTTTAATCTCTTTCTTTTTATTAATCCAATGAATATTAAGTTTGCAAAGTAGTATGAATTTTGTATTTTGAAGGTGTGTATTATTTATATCTTCAAAAAAAACACCTTTTAACTCAAAAAAATTATATTTGCTGCATGAAAATTTTTGCAGTAATAATAGGATGTTTTTTTTTCATTTCTGTTTTCAGCCAGAAATACAATCTGGAATTTACGATACAGAATATTCCCAACCCAAAAGTTTATCTTCTGAGTTTTTATGGAGATGACAATAAGTTGGTTGATTCTCTTTCGGGTATTGGTTCCGGTAAATTTACTACAACATTTACCGATAAAAATAAACCAGGCTTGTACCGGCTTTTTATTGACAGGGAAACAACGATTGATTTTATTTTTAATAAAGAAAATGTTGTTTTTAATACGGATTACAATGAGTCGGTTGATAGCATGAAAATAGTTCAATCGGAAGAAAATAAACTGTATTATGAATTTTTAAAAAAAGATCGGCAATATCAGCGAAAGCTTGAGTTAATTAGCCCATTGGTTACGAATTATCCAAAGGATGATAAATTTTATTTAGACGTAAAAAAACAATACACTTTAATTCAGAACGACCGCGATGCTTTTGTTTCAGCATTGATTGCAAAAAACCCCCAATCCTATGCAGCAAAAATTTTCAAAATTAAGAAAACCCCGTTTATTGATTCAGAACTGAATGAATACGACAAAATGGAGTATCTGAAAAAGCATTTCTGGGATAATGTTGATTTTAATGATACTGCTTTGTTTCACTCAAATGTTTTTACAAGCAAAGTTCTTTCTTTTCTCATGTTGTATAATAACCGCAATTATCCGCCACATATTCAGGAAGAGGCTTTTATTAATGCAGTGGATGTGATATTGCCTAAAGCAAGAGTAAATAAAAAAGCCTACGAATTTATTATGAATTTTATGATGAGCGGGTTCGAGAATTTTAAATTTGAAAGAGTTTTAGAACACATTTCCAAAAATTATAAAATTGAAACAAATTGCGAAAATGAAGAACGAAAATCTACACTTCAGAAAAGGCTTGACACATACCAGTTACTAAATATAGGAAAAAATGCTCCTGAAATAAGCACTCCTGATGTAAATGGTAATATAATAACTTTTGAGCAGATAAAAACTGAATTCACAGTTCTTGTTTTTTGGGCAACATGGTGTCCTCATTGTACGGAAATGCTTCCTGAAATTAATAAAATTTACAAGGCGCAAAGTACGAAGCGCTTTGAAATTATTGCTTTTTCTTTAGATACGAATAAGACGCAATGGACAGATTTTGTAAAGCACCATAATTTTTCTTTTTATAATATTTCAGATTTGAAAAGCTGGGATAGTAAATTGTCTGATGATTATTGTATCTACGCTACACCTACTATGTTTGTACTCGATAATAAACGAAAAATTCTTGCAAAACCAATAACAGTACCCGAATTGCTCGAGAGTTTGCAGCGCTTGAAAATACTTGATGATAAGTGATTGAATCTTTGGTTGGGATATCTGTTTTACGAAAATTATGGAAGAAGACGGAAGTCAGCAGTCGAAAAAGTCAGCAGTCGGCAGTCAAAAGAGCCTGCAGTCGGCAGTCTGGCAGTCGAAAAGACTGAAGACTGTAGACTGTAGACTGAGGACTGTAGACTGAATAAGAAAAACATTTCACCTAACATAAGAAAAAATTTGTTTAATTTAGCCTTTTTAAAACTCTCAAATGAGATATAAATTTATAGTACCAATAGTATTTGTCTTTCTTTCTTCTTTTAGTTTTTCTCAGGAAAAATGGACGTTAGAGCGTTGTATTGAGTATGCATTAAAGAATAATATTCAGATTAAACAACAGGAACTGAATTCAGAATATGCAAAAAACAACCTGCGCCAGTCAAAATTAAATATCCTTCCGACTGTTAATGGAAGCGCGGCGCAGAACTACAGTTGGGGGCGTTCTGTTGACCGATTTACCAATACTTTTTCTGAAGACAGAACCATGTCTGTTAATTTTGGTTTAAGCTCAAGCATTACTGTTTTTAACGGGTTTCAGAATTATAATACAGTTCGTCAGAAAAATTTTGATATGATGGCCGGATTGCAAAATCTTGAAAAGGCAAAAAACGATATTTCTCTGAGTATTTCCTCATCGTATCTTCAGATATTATTTAATTTAGAATTTCTTGAAATCGCCAAAAGCCAACTTGATATAACAAAACTGCAGGTTGAAAGAACAAAGAAACTTGTAGATGCGGGGAGTGTTGCCAATGGAAATTTATTGCAGGTAGAAGCTCAGGCAGCGCAGGAAGATCTTCAGGTTGTTAATGCAGAAAACAATCTTACCCTGTCGTACCTTACATTAATTCAATTATTGGATATTGACTCTGTAGAATTTTTTCAGATTGATAAGCCTGATTTTGAAAATTTTGATATGAGTGCTGCCTTGCTTACAGCCGATTTGGTTTATCTGGAAGCTGAAAAAAATCTTCCGCAGGTACGCGCCTCAGAATATTCTTTAAGAAGCGCTGAAAGCGGTCTGGCTCTTGCGCGTGGGAATATGAGTCCGCGTTTAACGCTTTCCGGGTCTTATGGTACAGGTTATTCTGATGCCCGAAAAAGTATTACGGAAACAATCATGGAAGAGGTTCAGATGGGAATGCTGAATATTGCAGGAACGGATTATCCGATTAATATGATGCAGCCAAGCTATAAATACGAAACAACTCCTTTTAAAGATCAGTTGAAAAACAATGTCAGCAAAGCATTATCCGTGAATTTAACCATTCCGATATTTAATGGATGGCAAGTTCGTACTTCAGTTAGTAATGCCAAAATAAATGTTTTGAATGCCCAATACCAGCTTGAGGGAACCAAAAAGCAACTTCTTAAAGAAATTCAACAGGCAAGCGCAGATGCAACAGCAGCCGTTAAAAAATTCAACAGCTCAAAAAAAGCAGTTGTTTCTATGGAGGAAGCTTTTAATTACACGCAACAGAAATTTGATGTAGGATTGATTAATACGGTTGATTATAATACAGCGAAAAACAATCTAGTGCGCGCGAAAGCAGAAATGCTTCAGGCAAAATATGAGTTTATTTTCAAATCAAAAATATTGGATTTTTACAGGGGAAATCCTATAAAATTATAGTTTCATGAAAGCAAAAAAAATCTTAAAATATTTTATCATTGCAGCAATAGTATTTATTCTTATAGCTGTAATCGGAAAAAAAGCCGGATGGTTTGGTAAAGGCATTATACATAAAGTAAGCACCGAACTCGTAACGAAAAGAACGATTACAGAAATAATAACTGCAAATGGAAAAGTACAACCGGAGCGCGAGGTAAAAATCAGTCCTGATGTTTCCGGGGAGATTGTGGAATTATATTTTATGGAAGGAGATGAAGTGAAACAGGGAGATTTACTGTTAAAAATAAAACCCGATATTTATCTTTCTGCTTTAGACCGGATGAAAGCTGCTTTAAATTCTTCAAAAGCAAATGTCGAAAACTCCAAAGCCCGTATGGCACAAGTTGAAGCCCAGTTTGTTCAAACAGAAATTTCTTATAACAGAAATAAATCGCTTTACGAGAAAAAGGCAATTTCACAGGCTGAATTTGAAAATGCGAAAGCGCAGTATGAAATGGGGAAGGCAGATGTTGATGCGGCAAAGCACAGCGTTAAAGCTGCAGAGTTTCAGGTTAACAGTTCCGAAGCAGCATTGAAGGAAGCCGATGAAAATCTTACAAAAACAAGTATTTATGCACCTATTGGAGGTACTATTTCCCGCCTTAATGTTGAGAAGGGAGAGCGTGTTGTCGGCACCGTGCAAATGGCCGGTACGGAAATGCTCCGTTTAGCAAATTTAAGTCTCATGGAAGTGAGTGTACAGGTAAGCGAAAACGATATCGTGAGAGTGAAATTAGGAGATACTGCGCTTATTGAAGTTGATGCGTATCTGAATCAGAAGTTCAAAGGAATTGTTACTGAAATTTCAAACTCTGCAAACACACAGGGCGTAACATCCGATCAGGTTACAAATTTTGATGTTAAAATTCGTATTTTATCACAATCTTATGAGCATTTAATGAAGGGACCGGAAAAGAAAATATATCCATTCAGACCCGGTATGTCTGCCTCTGTTGATATTCAAACAAAACGTGTTGTAGATGTTTTTTCTGTACCTATTGAAGCAGTTACTACCCGAATAGATTCTTTAAAAAATAAGTATAAAAAAGAAGACTTAAAAAATGAAAACGAAGAAAAAATTAATGAAATCGTTTTTATTTATAAGGATGGAAAAGTGAATCAAAAAATAGTTAAAACAGGAATACAGGATAATAATTATATTCAGATTTTAGAAGGACTTTCTGAAAAGGATGAAGTAGTTGTAGCACCGTACAGCGCCATTTCTAAAAAGCTCCGCGATAATCTTCCTGTACAGAAGGTTGAGAAGGAATTTCTTTTCGGGGATCACTAATGAGCCTAATATTACATATCGAAACTGCCACGGAAACATGCTCTGTTGCTCTGTGTAAGGGCGCGGATGTTATTGCTGAAAAAGAGTCAACAGAAATGAATGTGCACTCTTCAAAGCTTACTGTTTTTATTGAAGAGATGTTTCAGGATACAGCTATTGATATCTCTTCGCTTGATGCTGTAGCAGTAAGTAAAGGTCCTGGTTCGTATACAGGTCTTCGTATTGGCGTTTCTGCGGCAAAAGGAATTTGTTACGGTATCGGAAAACCGCTTATTGCAATTAATACGCTTCAATCTCTGGCAAATGGATTTTTGCAGAATATTGAAAAATATTTTGAAGCAGATACAGAAGAACAATTTCTTTTATGTCCCATGTTGGATGCGCGCAGAATGGAGGTATACACCGCCATGTATGATAAATTACTTAATGAGATAAAACCAGTTACTGCTACGATAATTAATGAAGATTCTTTTTCAGAAGAGCTCGAAAAACAAAAAATTATTTTTTTCGGAAATGGCTCTGATAAGTGCAGCAACGTTATTCTCCATAAAAATGCCGTGTTCATAAAAGAGATTAATGCACACGCTTCTTATATGTCCTCTCTATCATTGAAATGCTTTATTTCAGGCACTTTTGAGGATGTTGCCTATTTTGAACCTTATTATTTAAAAGATTTTATTACCACAATTCCGAAAAAAATTGTATTTTAGCATTGTGTATAAAAATTGTTTTCTCATGAGATTAATTTCCTGTATTTTTCCTGTATTTTTTTCTTTTTTTTCTTTTGCGCAGGAGTATTCATTCCACAGGCACGATATGTTTCTGACATTAAGGTCTGGCTATTTTTCAAATTTGTATAATGGTTCACAATGGTCTGTTCAGGTTCCTCCCACCAGTCTTCAATTTGATTACTGTGTGCTCGATTATTTTACATCTTCAGAGCATTCCATTGGCGCAGGAATAATTTTAAATTACGGTCAATATAAAGCCAGTTATGAGGGAGGCTCTTTGGGAATTGATTATACTGTATATGGATTGGGTTTGCGTTCTGATTATCATTTTTATCTTTCATCTCGCAATGATGTTTACGGTGGCTTAATGCTTTGGTATCTGCGTGAGGATAAAGAACCTTTCGGAAATCAGTTGCAGATACCCGATGTTGCCTTAGGCGGATTAAAATTAGCTTTTTTTGCAGGATGGAAATTCTATATCAGAAAGCATTGGGGGCTGATGCTCGAAGCCGAATCGCGTGTTGCATGGATTAATGCCGGCATTGTTTACCGTTTTTTATACAACGATTTTACTCCGAAAAGATAATTTTCTTTTCTTTATCTAAAACGATTTAGATTTTTTTATTATATTTGAAAAATTTAAATCCGTTAACAACATGAAAAATTTATTTGTATGCCTGTCCCTCTTGGTATTTGTTTATTTTAACTCGTATTCCGGAGATACAATTGTTATATCCACCATTAACTGGTCAACCCCTGTGAATTCCGGTTGGCTTGCCCCACGCGAAGGGAAATATGTTTTCCCGCCAGACTCAATTCGTTTTGAAAAAATTCTAATGTACTACAAGCTTAAATGCGATCCCACGCAAAGCCCTGCCTGCGGAGAGTGGGATTATTTGTCTTATACTCATTTATGGGAGCATACTGGCTTGTATGACTCAACGCTTATGGCGCACTCGAATTTAACTGTAAATAGTGCAATGCCGGATTCTGTTCAATTAGTTAATACGCAAACATACAGTTACAATCCGTATTTTCAGTATCAGATGGTCTATACAGATACTACTTCATTGCAAAGCTGGTCTGTCGGAAGTGGAAGTACAACAATTGATATTCCATTAGGAGCTGGAAATCCCGATTCCCGTACACAATTTTTATGGTCTAAATCTGTTTTGCAAACTGCCGGAATGAGCGCAGGGAATATTACAGGACTGAAATTAAATTTTTCCGGGTTGGGCGGAATAATCGGAAAACTTACTATAAAAATAAAAACAATTACAACTGATTCTTTAAACTCAAATGCTCCGCATATAGAATCGTTCAGTACTGTTTATTCGTCTAATACGATTTTCTTTAACACAGGATGGAATTCAATTCCATTTACAACTAATTTCAATTGGGATGGAAATACAAATTTATTAGTTGATATTTCTTTTTCAGCAAATACTTCTGCGTATACGTTGGTTGGTGAAAATACATCTTTTGCTTCCTGTCTGCATTCGTCAGAGCAGGAGTATTGCTTGTCTTTCAATGGGAGCGATTATGTTGAGATTCCAGCCTCTTCGTTTGCGTATCTGGATAGTTCGGTAACTTTTTCTTTCTGGCAGTATGGCGACCCTGTAATGCAGCCAAGTAATGATTGTATTTTTGAAGGTCTCGATTCTGTAGGAAATCGAGTAGTCAATGTTCATTTACCCTGGAGCGATGGTAAAATTTACTGGGATGCCGGAAATGTTGGGGATTCTTATGACCGTGCGGTTAAAGCTACAACTAATACTTCTCAATACAAAGGAAAATGGAATCACTGGGCTTTTACAAAAAATGCGCAAACAGGCGTAATGCGCATTTATCTCAATGGAGTAATAATTATGACAGCGGGCGGTAAAACAAAATTGATGAAAGGAATTAAGAAGTTTAAAATCGGATCGGGTGGAAATGGTACATGGGGGCATTATCATGGATTAATAGATGATTTCAGTATCTGGAAAACTGCGCTTGATGTCAATTCTATAAGAAATATTATGTATAAGAAAATAGATTCTTCAAATTTAAACTATTCATTTTTGTTAGCAAATTTCAGATTCAATGAAGGAACAGGAATGCAAACAGCAGAGGAGATTGCCGGACATTCTGCGCAGCTTGTCGGTTACCCAGAATGGAAATCGTATGAAGGCTCGCGGATAAAAGATTTTGAAGTGTTCCATGTACGTCCGAATATCGTTTTTGAGCAGGGAGTATTTACATCACAACTCGATTCAATGCTTGTGATAGATACAATTCCCGATTCTCCGTTGCTTGTTGTTTTATACGATGATACCTTGCATCCGAACATTCCGACAGATACATTATACGCATGGAATCCTTCTTATACGTATACTTTCGATGCAAACGGAGTTGCTACAGACTCATTGCTTCAAGCGTCTGATACAGTAATTCATAAAATAATGACAAATTATTATGATACCCCTTTCGAGGTTTTAAATAAATACGAGCTTGGACGGTTCATCACTCCCTATGGTAATGGCTTAAGCCTTGATGAGGGCTGGACATGGATTTACGATGTTTCTGATTTTCGTCCCCTGCTGAAAGATACGGTACACCTTGCTGCCGGTAATTTTCAGGAATTGCTCGATTTGAAATTTTATATGATTAAAGGAATTCCGCCTCGCGATGTGGTAGCAATAGAGAATGTATGGCAGGGCGATTTTTCTCTGAATAATTTTGTGGCGCAGGTATCTCCCAAAACAATAAATCTTAGTCCCGATGCAAGCATGTTTAAACTTCGCACTACTGTTACAGGTCATCAGTTTGATAATGCAACAAATTGTGCTGAATTTTGTCCGAAAGTACATAGTTTAAATATAGACGGAGTACAGCGTTATTCGTGGCAAATTATTCAGGAGTGCTCTCGAAATCCTTTATATCCACAGGGTGGAACATGGATTTATGCCCGCGCAGGATGGTGTCCCGGAATGCCTGCTTCTACACAGCACTTGGAGCTTACTCCATACATTTCTGGAAATCAGGTTACGCTGGACTACAACTCGCAATATGATAATTATGGAAATTATGTAACAGAAACGCAGTTGGTGTCATACACTTCTCCGAATTTTTCATTGGATGCTGCTGTGGAAGCTATAATTTCGCCAAGCAACTATGAGTTAAACAAACGTATAAATCCTATTTGCGGAAAACCTGAAATTATCATTAAAAATACAGGCGCAACAACATTGACAAGTCTTGACATTTCTTACCGTTTTGAGGGTGGTAATGATATGAATTATACATGGACAGGTTCTCTTGCGTTTCTATCAACGGCAAATGTAAAACTTCCTGAAATGGATTTTGATTCACCTTATGCAAGCAGCGAAAAATTTATTGTTTCAATTTCAAATCCGAATGGGCAGTTAGATCAATACGCTTTGAACAACACCATGCAGAGCAGTTTTCAGCTTGCTCCGGTTTACACGCAACCTTTAATTATTAATTTTAAAACAAATAGTTTCCCCGGAGAAAATTATTACAGAATTTATAATACTGTAGGCGATATTGTTTACAATAAATCAGGATTTACCGCGAATAACGTGTATATTGACACACTCGATCTTCCTTATGGATGCTATGAATTTGCCTTGTTTGATAACGATGAGGACGGAATATCATGGTGGGCAAACAGCGATGGAAGCGGTTATCTGAAATTCAAATTACTTGACGGTACAGATGTGCACACATTTAATCCTGATTTTGGAAGTGAAACAAGAAAATGGTTTTCATTAGCAGAACCAAGCGGTTTACAGTGCGAAATAAAAGAAAGTGGACTGTATCGCTTATATCCTAATCCAACTACAGGACATCTTACTGTAGCATCAGAAAGCGAGGCGGAGCAGCTAATTCAGATTAAAATTTATTCAACCTATGGAATGTTGGTCTATGAAAATGTATATATGAATTTTTTCAGAACAAAATTTCATTTGAACCTCTCGAATCTTTCTGCCGGTATTTATTTTGTGCAGATAATTGATCAAAGAGGAAGCGAGGTTAAGAGAGTTGTGTTAAAATAAAATAATAAACAATATTTTTTTTCATTTCCTGAATTTCATTAGTTTTGTAATTGTTGGTTTAATTTAAAAAATATAATTAAAACAACCCTCAAACCTGACAATAACTAATGAAAGACCTATGTTTACACGAAAAAACTATTTTACTGTTGTTTTGCTTTTTTGTTTGTTAATATTTTCAATTCAAACATTTGCAAAAGATGCTCCTGAAATAAAAAATGGCAAACTCAATCTACGTGGCTGGAGTTTTGAAAAAGATGGAATTATCAAGCTTAGTGGCGAATGGGAGTTCTATTGGAATCAATTACTGCAACCCGATACTTTTTATCAATCTGAACCTGATTTAACAGGGTACTGCTATCTTCCCAGATATTGGAATTATTATGACATTGATGGAAAAACTTTTCCTGCAATGGGTTTTGCTACATATAAACTCAATATTGCGATGCCTGTAAAAGGAAAGGATTTGGCCGTTCATATTAAAGAAATTTTTTGTTCTTACAGATTGTATGTAAATGGGAAACTGATTGCTGCAAACGGAGTGGTTGCCAAAAACAAAGAAGATTATACTCCGGAATACAGGTCTCAGATTGCACCTTTAAAACTTGATAAATTTGCTAATGAAATTATTTTGCAGGTCGCGAACTTTTCTCATATAAGAGGAGGTCTGTTAAATGAAATTGAACTGGGAACGCATCCGCAGATTAGCAGGGTTAGAAGTAATAATCTTGCTTTGGATTTGTTCATGTTTGGCGCTTTTTTCATTTTTGCCTTATATCATTTTGGGTTGTTTTTTCTGCAAAGAAAAGATAAATCTATGTTTTTCTTCGGGATTTATGCTTTGATAATTGCAATAAGAACCCTCGCTATTGGAGAGCAATACCTGACAGAATTATTTCCCGGAATGTCGTGGGAATTGAATTATAAATTTGATTTCTTAACTATGTTTCTTGCTTCTCCTGCACTTGCTGCTTTTTACATGTCCTTTCTACCTGAAAAAGGAGCACGTTGGGTTAAAGTTTTGTTTATTTATCCCAGCATTCTTATTAGTCTCATTACTATTTTTACTCCTGTAAGAATATATGGAAATGTTGAAGCACCCTATCAGATAATGATGATGCTTGCAATGCTTTATGTGTTGTATGTAATTATTATGGGCGTAATAAAGAAAATTCCGGGTTCAAAAATTTTACTTGTAGGTACGCTTTTATTTTTTGCAACGGTTACAAATGATATTTTATATTATCAGGCAGTAATCAGAACACAAGAATTGCTTCCTTTCGGTATGTTGATTTTTATATTCATGCAGGCTTATGTTATCTCTGCGCGCTTTGCAAAAACTTTCAGGAATAATGAAGAATTAACTTTTGAATTAAACGAACATAATAAAAATCTTGAAAAATTAGTAGAGAAGCGAACACAGGAAATTTTTCAGCAGAAGGAAGAGATACAGGCGCAATCAGAGCAATTAGAAAAAAATTATCAGAAACTGGCATTGATAAATAATGAACTTGAGGTTAAGAATGTTCTGATTACAGACAGTATTACTTATGCAAAAGATATTCAGACAGCACTTCTTCCTCCTGAAAAATTACTCAATAAATGTTTCAAAGAGCATTTTAAAATTTTCTTCCCGCGCGATATTGTAAGCGGCGATTTTTACTGGTGTCATAAATCTGCGCATCAAACAGTTCTTGCTGTATTTGATTGCACGGGTCATGGAGTACCGGGAGCATTTATGAGTATGATTGGAAACACGCTTCTGAATAATATTGTCAAAGAAAAGAAAGAGTACGACCCGGCTGCAATTCTTCATAAATTAAATTGCGAGGTAATTAATGTTTTTAGCCAGAGCGATTCAATGCAAGACGATGGTATGGATATGTCTATTTGCTATATCAACGACGAAACGAAAGAAATAAAAATCGGAATGGCAAATCATCATGCTGTTATTTTTAACAAAGGAGAAGCACAAATTCTTGAAGGAAGCATTTTTTCAATTGGCGGCACTATTTCAGCGCTTCGCGATGTTGTTTACACGAACCATGTGTTAAAAATTGAAGATGAGATTTCATTGTATATGTTTTCAGATGGTTTTATTGATCAGGTAAGCGATAAAAAAGATTCTAAATTCGGAATGACACGCTTTTACGAAATGCTGAAATCTGTGCAAGGAAAGCCAATGGCAGAACAATCGCAAATATTATCTGAATCATTTTATTCTTGGAAAGGTAGTAAAAAACAAATAGACGATGTTTTGGTTTTTGGTGTGAAAATGTAAGTGGAGGGTATAGAATAGTTGTAGCAATACATCCAAAAATCCCGAACATGAAAAAACGAAAAAATGAATTGAAAGATAATTTAAACAAAAGACAATGAAAATATATCCCACGCACAAAAAATTTAAAAATCCGCCCACAGCAACACTTTGACGGTTGGGCATCCAACGCACAATAACAACCTACCCAACCGTCAAAGTTTGCTTTTTCAGCCCTCTGGTTTGATCTAAATTGATTGCTTTGAAAAAA
>MEOG01000124.1 GCA_001769125.1 Bacteroidetes bacterium GWF2_35_48
CTTCTATGGGTTGACCTTCTCCTTCAATATCATCATAGGCCAATCTCATCTGCATTATTTTTAAAATTGCCATAAGCATCATAATACAGATTTTTCATGGGTTAATTGTCTATTGTAATTTATTTAAATTATCATCATTTTAACAATTTTCACTATTTGATAATAATTTTGATAATAATTAAATTTAGATGTTACTGTTTTAAGAAAAAATATCGTTCTTTATTTCAGAGTGTCCTTTTCTACTGTTTTACCTATAAAATCAAACTTATTAATATCAAAGTTTGCAGGTAATTTTTTTAAATATTCGTGAATTATGGTTTGTGTAATACCTGATTTGTTTCCTAGGTCTGTATAGTATGCTGTAACCTTCTTTGATTTATCAAAAATAACATACACGCTTGATGGTTCTCCAAAAACCATATCGCCGGAGGTTAGATGTGGTTCTGTAAGGTTTTTCGCTACATCTTCATTACTAACAGTTCGGAAAAGATGTTTGTAATAATAGATTGCAATCAAATAACTGTCCTGATTACTATATAGGACATCATAGGGTTTTATTCCCAAAGTATTATTCACTTCGTCCATTGTAAAACCCGGTGAAACCTTTAAGATTTTTTCAACAGTGGTATAATGCTTTTCAATGTTTAAAATTGAATTTTGAGTTATACAAGAACTCATTAAGGCGGCTAAAAAAATAAAAGTAAAAATAGTTTTCATGTTATTTTAATTTAAATTGTTTGGTACTAAAAGCGAATTATGATTATGCTGAAAAGGTTTTAATAAATCATAAATTTGGAATAATTTCTCGCATAAATTTTTCTCAATATTAAACATTTAATTACTTGAGTTTTTGGCGAGTTATTTATCGTTGGATTATTGGAATAAACGTTAGTCTTTTGCAATTAATCGAAATTTGTCTTCAACAAAAAAGCATAGAGCAGGTCTTTTTAAGAGAGGGTGTGCTTCTATATTGAATTCAGTAATTATTCAGCAAATGTACTTAATATTTTATTAAAAAAAAAAGATACTTATTAAGAGGGTACTAATTAGAGAGTTCTTATTAAGGGTAACTTAAATGATGGATATTCATAAAATTTGCAATATGAATAAACGAAGAAAAAAAACAACCCTTAACAAAGAAGAAACCCTTAGCAGACTGGGAGAAAGAATTCGTCAATTACGAATAAGTAAAGGGTACACCAGTTATGAATATTTTGCCTATGAGCATAATATTTCCAGAGCTCAATTCGGAAGATATGAACGCGGTGAAGACTTGCGATTCAGCACACTTATAAAAATAATTGATGCTTTTGATATGACCATTGAAGAATTTTTCAGTGAGGGATTTGATTAATTTTCATCATCATCTTACTTCATAAGATACCGTTCCAGCAAAGGAATCAAGGCATTATAGGGACTTGCGTATTTATTTTACAATGACAATTCGATTTTGCAAATGTACCTGAAAAGAAAATTGGTGGAATTAATTTCGGTTAAACTATTCTGATATCTATATTTCATGAATGAATGGAAGAGTAATTACAACCTTAGTGCCAGAAGCAATTCCTGATGAATCCAATAAATCTATAATTTCGATTTTATAAATATTTTCACCGGATTGGTTAAAGAGCTTCACTCGGTCTTCTGTTATTTCTGTTCCATGAACTTGATGTTTATTTATCTTAAAATTATTGAATTCTTTAGAACGCGAACGACCTATCCCATTATCTTCAACAGTACATACAAGCAAATTTTTAATTTTAGAAAATCGAATAAGCAAAACACCATTTTTTGTTTCATTGAGAAACCCATGTCTTATCGAATTTTCAATATATGGCTGAATAATCATTGGAGGAAGATACACGCTTGTTTCATCAATTTCAGGCTCAATAGTAATAGACAGCTCAAATTTGTTTTTAAATCGCATTTGTTCGAGCCTTAGATAATGCTTCAGATAATCAATCTCGTCTTTAAGTGATATTCTTTTTTTATTCGCATTATCAAGAGTTTTTCTGATGATTTTTGAGAAATCACCCAAATAGGCAAGAGCATCGTCAATATTATTATCAAGAATATAATTTTGAATTGAATTCATTGCATTAAACGTAAAGTGAGGATTCATCTGTGCTTGCAGAGCCTTCATTTCCATTTCGGCAATTTTACGAGCAATTTCTGTTTTTTGTTTTTCATTGAGTTTAATCCTGCGAATACGTAATCGAATAGTGAACCATACAATAAAAATTATTGCACCAATTGTTAAAACTACAAACCATAAACTTTTCCAAAATGGAGGCTGTATCTTAAATTTAAGAATAAGAGGAGTCGCCCATTTGAGTGTATTCTGGTTCTGACTTTCAACAATAAAAGTATAACTTCCTGCTGGCAAATTTGTATAAATTGCTCGGTTTTCTTTGGAAAGACTTGACCATTGATTATCGAAGCCAAACAGGCGATACCGATAATAATCTTTATCATGGTTGTAAAAATTAAAGACCGTGAAAAAAAACGATATGTTGTTTTGCCAATATTCTAAATCTATTTTCTTTGATAAATCATAATTTGAGTTGAAATTCGAATCAATTTTATTGTTTACTTCAACATTGGAAAGATTTATTTTTGCAGGGGTCTCTTGTCTTCTGGGGGAATTTGGCACTATTTCTAAAACTCCATAATTTGTGCACACCCATATATTACCGCTTTTATCCACTACTGCATTTTGACCCGGCAAAGCGCAGTATCCCTCCGTTTCGTTGTATATATTAATTTCAATTTTGCTGTCTTTAAACAAACGATTAAGGTTAATTCTATTCAATCCGGTATTTGTTCCTACCCATAGGTTATTCAAGCTGTCTGCAAGCAACCATTGAACAGAGTTCCCAATTAATCCCGAGTTTTTATCAATTACATGTTCCACTTTTAAATGATTCTGCTTATAGGATAAAATATGAACCATGCCGGTATTTGACCCGGTAATAATATGTCCGCTTTTATCAAAACAAATATCATTGATTCCGCTTGGGAGAGAATGTAAAGAGTCATTAAACCATGTATATTTTTTATTTTTCGCCAAAAACAAACCCTTTGCCCAGCTAGAAAACCATATTTCATCGTTCCTTTGAATTGTTTTAGAAACATCTACAGGAGTGTGGTGCTTTTTAAAATCATAATTAATGCTATCGCTGTTTTTTTCTATGTTAGGAAACAAAGAAAGATTACCCCATCCTGAAACATACAGTGCTCCATCCTTATCAAAAATAATATTTTGCAGACAATAGCCATAGGCATTTATTTTGAAAGAGCCTGGCGAAACCTTGAACAGACCCATGCCCGAACTAACCCATGCGTTCTGTTTTGCATCAATATACAAATCAAAAAACGACTCAAATACTTCTGAAAAACGCTTTTTCCCCTTACATGTATTATTGTAAGTATCAATGAACTTCTTTTTATCAATAATAATAAAAGTTCCATCTTGTTTTTTTAAAATTAAATTATCTGTTGATAGTATCCATAAGTTACCATTTTTGTCAAAAGAGAGGTCAACAACTCGCATTTCTTTTAAACCAAAGTATTCCGCATTATACAAAATGAATCCAGAATTCGGATACATAAAAACTCCCTTATCATTTGTTGTTACCCAAAGCAATTCATTTTCCCTATCAAACCATGTGAACCAAGCAAGCGGAGTGTTAATCGCAAATTTCTTTGTGAAATTTTCCGCATGCCCTTTTTTATATTTGAATAAACCCCCCGGTTCTGTCATTCCAGAACTCCAAGCAGAAATCCATAAATTGGAATTCAAATCTTCCGTAATACCAAAAACTTGTCCAATGTTTTTTTCTATATAAAAGGAGTCTTTGGTTACAACATTAATTCCATATTTACTTGCACCAACAATAGTGTCATTTTGAGAGGTCAAATAAGCAGAAGAATTGCAACTCAAGTTGAAATTGCACTGCTGTGAGGCTTTCATTATTTTTTTTGAACCCGGATAGTATTTATATACACCAGAAGTAAAAGTGAAGATATAAATAAAGTCCTTACTTACGATAAAATCCATTACCTGTAATCGTTCATCTACAGTTCCATTTTTCTGACAAAAAGAATAAAAATTTTCCCCATCATAAAAGCTCACACCATCATCGGTGCCTATCATTAACAAACTGAATTTTATTGAATATTTTAATATGCGTACATTTTTTTGGACTAGTCCGTTTTTAGGATAAAAAGATTTGAAATTTTTCCCATCATATCTTGTTATTCCGTTATCATAACAGCCAAACCATAAATTCTTGTCTGTATCTTCAGCAATACTCCACACTTTTGAGCCAGATATCCCATCATTGGTTGAGAATATTGAAATTTTATTTCCATCATATCTGCAAGCCCCTTCGTCAGTTCCAAACCACAGGTAGCCATCTGAACTTTTAAAAACAGCCCTAACCGAGTTTGATGGCAATCCGTCCCTCATGGTCAGGTTGCGTGTATAATATTGCTGTGCTTGCGTATTAGGGAGAAACAAACAATAGAAAAACAACAAGAAACAATATGTTTTAATAAGTTTTAAAGCCATTTTAATATTTAGTCTGTTTCATGTTCACGTTTTTTTTGAGAATATTTTTTTGTAACAGCAGTTGCAAAATCATCTGTTCGGCGAACAGCTAATTCAAGCGTAGTCCCATTTTCCAAATAAACAAGAAGTTCCTGCCTGTTAAATGATTTCACATAGTTCAGATTTACAAGATATGATTTATGCAGCCTGAAAAAGTTTTCCTGCGGTAAAATTTCTTCTACCCATTTAAGAGTTTTTGAAATTAAAATAGGATTTCCCCTGAATAAAAACAGTTTCGTGTAGTTCTCTTTAGCTTCACAATAGACAATATTACTAATTTTCTCCAATTGAAAACCAGTTTGAGTCGGTAATGCAATTTTATTTAATTTGTCAGGTTCTGCATTCAGATTATAAAGCAGGGTCTCAATCCTGACTTGATTATTAGTAACTACTTGTTTCCGTTCTAAACGTTTTAATGCTTCTTTTAAATCAATAAAGTTGATTGGTTTAAGCAAATAATCAAGCGCACTATATTTGATGGCATCAATTGCATATTGAGAATGTGCAGTTGTGAAAATAATATCAAAATTAACAGTATTTAAATAGTCAAACAGTTTAAATCCATTCTCAACTGGCATTTCGATATCAAGAAAAACCAGCTCGGGTTTGAAAGTATTAATTGCAACAACTGCATCTTTAACAGAGCCAACAAGGGCAACTGTTTTGATTATATCACTAAAATATCTTTTGATTATTTTATCCAGAGTACCCCTAGCATCTTCTTCATCATCAACAATAATACAAGTAATCATAATTAATATTGAATTGGTTTTGCCGCAAAGGTAAAGAAAATACACTATAATCGAATATTGATTATTTATCGCATTGATTAGGCAATAACCGTATGAAATTCTCAAATAATCGTGTTAAGAAATTTCTCGGTTCCATCTTCTGAAAATGTTTATAATTATACCTTTTTGGGAAGAATTGTGAATGGGCTAAATGGATTCCCTGATGTTTAAACACTTTTTTAATATTTCATAATTTTCGCTTTTTTTTATTAATATATAATAGAAAAATTATTTCTATATATGAAATTAAAAGAAATATTAAATCTTCAATACTCATCAATCGAGGAGACAGTTATTACACGAGCAAAAACTTATCTAACCGGTCGAGTTGCCTATCTTGGCAACAGAAAACGATACCCCGGCAAAAAATTGGATTGAGAAATTTTTGACTCATATAAAGAATTTCCGATTTTGACTGGATGTCTGCAGTTGCTCATGGGTTTAGGCTTTGAGAAAGCATTCCCTCTCTTGAATCTCGGTCATGAAGAACTTCAAAAATTGATTTCAGCTTTAGAATTTTTACCTGTCGAGCGTGATTTAGAGAGGAAATCTGAAGAAATGATTGACGCTATTTCTATAAGGGATTTAGAGTCTAATCAAGAAATCACTATATACTGCAAAATTAATAGTCAAGGCACAAAATCTGAATTAGATGCAAGGGAGGATAGGCTCGTTTATATTATGTCTTTTTCAGAATATAGTTCTATCAAAAAATAAAGCGTAAAAAGCATGAGTTTGAAAAATTCTAAAAACACTTCAGAACCTTTGCAGTGAGAGGAAATGCTCGCTATCACGGCGCAATTGTGAACCTCGGGAAATTATCTGTTTTCGTTGTTCATAAAAATGGGGAGTTATACTGGACTGAAAGTCTCGGAACTGCTTCGTTTACGAGTTTGTGATGTAAAAGATAAACAGGAAATTGAAATTATTAGGAATAAAAAAGTTCAAATTATTAAATTGCATAAGGAACTCCAATCTGTTTTAATTGAATATATATGTACTTTAAAGAATCAAAGTGATGAAAATTGATTATTTGCGAATAAGTCAGGAAAACAAGTCAGTAGGCAATACATAAATCAACAATTCAAAAAAATTAAGTTAAAATCTGGCTTGGATATTAGCAGCATCACAACAGGAAGTCTCGTTAAAACATTCTGTTTACATATATTTAGTAGAAACCCGATTCCAACTACGTTGATTCTTTTGTCAAAAAGACTTGGACATTCTTCTTCAACCTATACACGCCAGTGATTAGATATTCATGAATTCGGTACTATTTATGATACACTATAACAATAAAAGCCTGATTTTTTTGAAATTCTTGAGTTATTCTATAAAATTTAGAGGCAATCTTGGCTATAAAAATTCACACCCTTATTCACACCCCAAAAAAAATGACCACTGTAAATATTTGATTTTCAGTGGTCATTTTAACAATTCCGCTCTCCCTCAAGGACTTGAACCTTGGACCCCCTGATTAACAGTCAGGTGCTCTAACCAGCTGAGCTAAGGAAGAATTTGAGACCGCAAAAGTAATAACATTTCGGAAATAAACAATATCTTTGCTCAAAAATTTTAATAATTATTTATCAAATGAAAATATTAGGAATTGGAAATGCGCTGGTAGACACAATGGTAAAGTTAGAAAACGACTCAGTGTTGAAAGATTTTAATTTTCCAAAAGGGAGTATGCAACTCGTGGAAAAGGAAGTTGTTGTAAAATTAAATGATGTTACTTCAAGGTTGAAAAAAAGTTTATCATCCGGAGGTTCTGTCGCAAATGCTATTCATGGACTTGCAAAATTAGGAATTCATGCAGGATATATAGGAAAAATTGGAGAAGATGATACAGGAAGAGCTTTTCAGAATGATATGAATAGCGTAGATGTAAATACTAAAATGCTGAAGTCTTCTTCTCTTTCAGGGCAAGCAATGGTTTTAGTAAGTCCTGATTCTGAAAGAACTTTTGCAGTGTATCTGGGTGCAGCGATTGAGTTATCGGCAGACGATTTAAAATCTTACCTTTTTGATGGCTTCGATTTATTGATGATTGAAGGTTATCTGGTACAAAATCATAATCTTATTTTACAGGCTGCAAAAATGGCCAAATCTAAAAATATGAAAATTGCTATTGATTTAGCTAGTTATAATGTAGTTCAGGATAATCTCGATTTTATTAAAAACTTAGTTAAAGAATTTGCCGATATTGTATTTGCTAATGAAGAAGAAGCAAAAGCATTTACCGGAAAAGAGCCTGAAGAAGCATTGAATGATATTGCCTCTGTTTGTGATATTGCTGTTGTAAAAATTGGAAAAAATGGCTCAATGATTAAAGCCGGAAATAATACATATAATGTTGGAGTTATTTCTGTAGAAAGTAATGACACAACAGGAGCCGGCGATTTGTATGCATCGGGATTTTTATACGGATTAGCAAAAGGTCTGGGTCTCGAAAAATGCGGCAAAATCGGAGCAATTTGTTCAGGAAATGTTATTGAGGTTGTTGGTTCTAAAATGGACGAAGCCCGCTGGTCGAAAATCAGAAATATGATCCGTGAAATTGAAAAATAATCATGGATTTATTATTCCCCGATACATGGAAAGATTACGAGCTTCTTGACTCGGGAGGCTTTGAAAAGTTAGAGCGTTTTGGGCAATACATTACGATCAGACCAGAACCACAAGCAGTGTGGGATAAAATATGGACAGACGAAGAGTGGGAAAAAAAGGCGCATGTGAAATTTATCCCTCAATCAAGTTCTTCGGGGATTTGGAAAAAAATCAAACCCATGCCTGATCAATGGACGCTTCGTTATAAAACTGATAATATAGATATCAGCTTCCGCCTTGGACTTACTTCTTTTAAACATGTAGGAATTTTTCCGGAACAATCTGTTAATTGGGAATATATTGCCGATTCTATAAAAAAAATTAAAAATCCCGCACCTAAGTTTTTAAATTTGTTCGCTTATACCGGTGGTGCTTCAGTTGTGGCAAAGCAGGCCGGTGCTGATGTTCTGCATGTTGATTCGATTAAGCAGGTGGTAACATGGGCGCGCGAGAACATGGAGCTTAGCAGACAGAAAGACATCCGCTGGATTGTTGAAGATGCGATGACTTTTGTAAAACGAGAACAAAAGAGAGGAAGCAAATATCAGGGAATAATTTTAGACCCGCCTGCATTTGGTCATGGACCTAAAGGTGAGAGCTGGAAATTGGAAAGAGATATCAATGAAATGATAAAAATAGTTTGCAGTTTGCTCGATCCCAAAGAACATTTTTTTATTCTTAATACTTATTCATTAGGATTTTCTGCAATTATCCTCGAAAATCTTCTTCGCTCAAATATTAATAAAAACACTAAATTAAAGTTTGGAGAACTCTATATACCGTCAAACTCCGGAAATAAATTACCTCTTGGAATTTTTGCAAGATTCTGCAATTGCTGATTCTATCAATATTGATAATCCCTGTATCTTGCTACCTGAATAAGAAAAATCAAAAGAGAAAATAAAAAAACAGAACCAAAAATTACAAGCGAATATACAAGATTAGTAAAGATAAAAGAATCCCCTGTTCTGTTTGAAATAATACGAATTACAGCATCTTTATAGAGGTAAGTGTTTTTTAACGGTACATAAATGTATTCGTAATTAACAATTTTATTATCTACTTCAATATTTAAAATCTGCCTGTCTTTTGTTGAAATGGCTTTTTGAATATATTCAATATGCGAATTATCTAAAACCACATCTTTGCTCAAAGAAAAGGGGGTGTCAGCAGCAATAAAAAAGTCAACGGATACAATGCCATTATTATTTTTGGAAAAATCAGCAAGTCGTTTTTTTATGAAATTAACCGTTTCATCAGCAGATTTTGAATAAAGACCAATTTCAATCAGGTATTTTCCATCTTTAGTTGGCTGGTAGCAATATTTTTTCAATCGCTTAGTGGAGGCCTCAATTGTGAAGCGTTCGCTGACAAAACTACCACCGGTAAACATATTTTTAAGCATTGTTTTATGTTTTTCTCCAAACTGAAAAAGATTAATTCCCTTGTCTTTTTCAAAAGTAGTATTTACAACTACACCCAACGTGTCAATAATATAGATGTCTTCATTTGCTTCGTCCATACCCATAATTTTTCTGAGATAAGTCAGATTTGCTTTGTGCAGTCCAAAAAGTTTTGGATAAAAATCATTAACCAAACGGTCGCTGTAGTTTTTCAACCTGCTCTCTGCCTCGCTTTCAATCATGCTGAGCGCAAGATCCTGAAATTCGACAGCGCTTACAATCTCAGTAAAAATGTCTTTGTTTTTCGATTTGTTAGAAAAAGATGTATAATCTTGAAATTTATAAAAATTATAAAAAGCAAGAACAATTAAGGTTATAAGCAATGGAAAAAAAATACTTATAAAGACTTTTTTTATTACAATGCCTTTTTTTATTGTTGCCATTCGTTTTGTTTTAAAATTGCAGGTGTAAAAATGGTAAAAATATTAATAACTTATGTCGTGCAAAATGTTTTTTTTTAATTAGTCGGAAGTCCGAAGTCGAAAGATGCTTTGCTTTCAGGTCTTCTGTCTTCTGTCTTCCGGCTTTTGACTTCTGGCTTTTGACTTCTTCCTCAATTTGCACAATATCAGTTTTACAACATATTCTTTTATTATCGTGAAAAAATCAGCATACATCCTTTGTGTTGTTCTGAAAAAATTCCATTGTTGTAAACCAGATTTCCATTAACAAATGTATGCGTTACTTTCGAGTTAAACGTAATCCCTTCAAAAGGCGACCAGTTACATTTATATAAAATATTATTTTTTTCTACAGTCCATTTTTTTTGCATATCTACAAGGACAAGGTCTGCCTTAAATCCTTTGCGAATAAATCCCCTTTGCTGTATTTTAAATATTTCTGCGGGTGTATGACACATTTTTTCAGCAATTTTTTCAAGACTGATTTTATTTTGATGATAAAGCTCAAGCATTACCGTCAAAGAATGTTGCACCAATGGTCCGCCCGACATTGCTTTAAAATACGATGCATCTTTTTCTTCTTTTGTGTGGGGTGCGTGATCGGTTGCTATAACGTCAATCCTGTTATCCAGAACTGCACAAAGTAATGCGTCCCTGTCTTTTTTTGTTTTTATAGCAGGATTCCATTTTATCCGCACACCATATTTTGCATAATCAGATTCATCAAACCATAAATGATGCACACATACTTCTGCTGTAATTCTTTTTTGAGAAGATGGAATCGTATTTAAAAAAAGATCAAGTTCTCTGGCTGTTGAAAGATGCAGCACATGAAGTCTTGTATTGTATTTTTTGGCAAGTTCAACAGCAAAAGAAGAGGACTTAAAACATGCTTCTTCGCTTCTTATTATTGGATGGAATTGCATGGGAACATTTTCTCCGAATTGCTCTTTGTATTTTAATATGTTTTGTTGAATGATGTTTTCGTCTTCGCAATGAGTTGCTATCAGCATTTTGCTTTTTGAAAAAATGTGTTCGAGTGTCTGAACATTATCTACAAGCATATTTCCTGTTGAGGAACCCATAAATATTTTTATTCCGCACACATGTTTTGAATCTGTAGCAAGTAGCTCGTCTATATTGTCGTTGGTTGCGCCGAAGTAGAAGGAGTAGTTTGCAAGCGATTTTTCTGCTGCTAATGAAAATTTATTTTCAAGTTCTTTTTGAGATGTTGTCTGAGGTTTTGTATTGGGCATTTCCATGAAAGAGGTTACTCCACCTGCAATGGCTGCTTTTGACTCTGTATAGATATCCCCTTTATGCGTGAGTCCCGGTTCGCGAAAATGAACCTGATCGTCTATAATTCCGGGAAATAAATACAAGCCGCTTGCATCTGTTATCTCTGAATTCTCCATCAAAGAAGTCGGAATCTGATTTTCAAAAATATCTTCTATGATATCACCTTTAATAAAAACGCTTCCTTTAAAAATTTTGTTTTCATTAACTATTGTAGCGTTTTGTAAAATTTTCATGGATAATTTTTTTTCAAAAATAAGGAAAATTGTTAAATGAAAGTTAAATATAAAATTGTTGGGAAAAACTGTAGTAGTTTTGTTAAAAATTCAGAATTATGAGAACAAAAAATTATCTTTTCGTTATGGTTTTTATTTGTACCGCTTTGTTTTTTTTACCTGCAAATGTATACGGGCAAAAGAAAAAAAATGAAGATACAATAAAAATTAAAACTTCTGCAATTTGTGGTATGTGTAAAACCCGCATCGAAAAAGCAATGGCTTTTGAAAAGGGCGTTAAGGACGTGAGTCTTGATGATAAAACAAAAGTACTAACGCTTGTATACAAGCCTTCAAAGACAAACCCCGAAACCTTGCGAAATGCTGTTACAAAGATTGGCTACGATGCAGATGACAAGCCCGCAGATCCTGTTGCATACGACAAATTACCTCCCTGTTGTAAGAAAGGGAACGAAGCACATTAAAATTGTATTTTACAATGAAAGTGGGTATCACATTACGAATACCTACTCTCCTTTATCGCCAGCAAACTGGTCTGAAGGATTTTTAAAAAGAACATTAAATGTCGTAAGACTTCCATAACAACGTGTAATGTATTGCTGGCAATTTACCTTTTCTTCATCGGTCATATTGCTCGCATTAACACGCTGTTCGAGTGTTCTGAGCCTATCACGAATCATTACAATTTTATGAAAAAATACGTCCATTGGAATTATTTTTTCTTTAAGATTTTTATCTCCGGGCTGTAGTAATATTTGCCCCCCGGACCATTTATTACCTAAAGGAACCGTTTCCTGAATGTCTGAAAATCTCTGAATAATTTTTGTCAGACTTTTTTCTATATCTTCTAAAGACACCAAATCCTCTGAAGGTTCTACTGCATCAAAAATTTCAAAATCGGCAGCAAAATCTTTGCTGATGACTTTTGTTCCGTTCTCATAAAATGTAATAAGATAGGAGTCTGTTTTTACCTGAATAATAACTCCCATACCAAACTGCTTGTGTTTAATTCTTGATCCGATTCCTAATTCCTGCATATTTTTTATTTTAGTTTTGCATTAATAATTCAATAAATGATTGGTGGAGTAGGAGTAGCCTGCCAGACCTGCTTGCATCAGGCAAGCTGCGTCAAGCAGGCAGGGAGTAAGAATTTTGTGCAATAATTCCTAATTCGTAATTCGTAATTCCACCTCAAATCCATCCATTCCATTGATAGTATCCTAAAGCCACAAGTTCGCGCAGGCAGATAATTTCAAGCTTCAGGTAGTTCCAGAAATTATAGCGAAGCCCAATACTGCTGCCTACATCGGGAATGTATTTCTTTCCCCCTATTTTTTTTGTTTTATAATTCAAATTTGCCGTTGTGTTGGTTTCAAAAGCAGGGCAAGCGCCAATAAGTTTGTATCCGACCTTGCGAAAAGTTAATACGGATCGTAAAACGTGCTCGGGAGATGTTACAATTAAGATTTTTGAAGAAAAAGTTTGCGGAAAATGTTTGGACAAAGCAAGGCACTGGCTTCTTGTGTTAGTTCCGTGCAATTCAAACTGAATTTTTCTTCCGGGAACTCCCCGCAGCATTAATTCTTCTTTCATTTTACGAATCGAATTCGTATCAAACTGATGAAGAATAACTATTTCAGCATTGGGAAATTCTTTATATGATTCTGCGGCAAAATACAGGCGCATCAGGTTTTCATCACTGGGCATGCCATTTCCCCCCAGCATGATAATATAATCGGGCTTAAAATGATACGCACTCAAAGAAGTCCCCATCCAGTGTCGCAGCCAAAAAGGGTAAGGCGTTAGCGCAATAATACAAGACAGAAAAAAGTACACTCCAACTGTAATAAAAAAAGTTCTGATTATATGTTTAATTGTCGCCATTTAAAATGCAAAGATATGTTTTCCTTGGAAAAAAATATCAATTTTTATTTCATTAATTGTTAATTAATTATGTATTTTATTTGATATTTTATTGGATAATAACAGAATTTTGCATTATTTTTGTAATATGAATTCGGTTTATCGAATATTGAAATTTAATTTAATTTTTTAAGCGATGGTAAGAACAATTAAACTTCTCGTGTTTTTGGCAGTATTGTCTATGTCTTTTAATATTTATGCCAAATCAAAACTTATTATTCAGTCAAAAGACGACATTCGTCAGTTAACATTGCTGAATAAAAAAACAAATAAAAAGCAATCAATTTCAACATGGAATAAGACCGGTGGCGGATTTCTTATTGAAGTTGATAATCTGACTGATATTTATCTTGAAACGGAAAAAACCTCTATTTTCAGACTTTTCAGTTTAGAGAAAAAATTGTCAACAAAATGGATTGAAATATCAAAAGGCAAGAGCATTTCTTTGCAGGATTGTTTCACAAAACATAAAGGAGATGCGCTTTCTGATAAAGATATGCTCAAGTCTGCAAGCGAGTTTTTGGTTTCAAATTATATGGGAAATCCAATGTATGAAGAAACAACAGCCCTCAGAGGAAATGAAGACAAATTGACATTTTCAGATAAAAATTCCAAAGAGTTTTTTAATAAAGATGAAATCGAAATTAAATGGGATACCAAATTAAAAATTCGTCATATATATATTGTAGATATTACTGCTCCGACTATAATTTGGAAGTCTGAAAATTATCCAAGCACTACTTTAAATATTGAGCAGATAAAAAATGATTTGAAAAAACCTCTTGAGTCTGGTCATCAGTACCAAATAAACATAGTTCTTGAAAATCCGCACGACGCAAATATGGAGGGAGAAAAATATTCGTTTGAATTTGCTCTGAAACCTTTAATTTTTAACACTAAAAACGACCCTGCTTATTTTCTTGCAAAGGATTCAATAAATATTGAGTGGAAAACGAAACTGAATATTAAAAAAATATGCCTGAAAAGCCTTGTCGATAATAAAATTATTTGGGAACAGCAAAATTATACCGCAAGCAAAGTAACTTTTGATAAAATGAAAGCAGACTTAAAAGGCGAAATCAATCCCAAAACACGTTACAATCTTATAATTGACCTTGAAGACACAAATAAAAATACAGTTCAATATGTTTATAACTTTGAGGTAATTTTAAACGATATGGAATTCAAAGACCTGCTTAACTTTATTAATGCCAAATAGCACAAAAAATTAAAAAGAAGAAGGGGCGAACAGCCCCTTTTTTCATGAATCAACACTCGTGAAATGTACAATCGTTCCATGGAACGATTCTGCATAGAACGATTCCGCATGGAACGATTTTGCAATCCTATGGAATGATCTTCCTCCCTAAAAAAAAGAATATTATAATTAAACCACTTAAAAAATGTTGTTTATATAAAATTTATTATATTCGCACCTTATTTTTTTATTGTATTTTTAAGTTTAAAATACATTAAACTTTGAACATTAAACATTAAACTTTGTTATGGCAACTTTACAAAAAATCAGAAATCGCGCCGGGCTTTTAATTGCAATCGTTGTTGGACTTGCTTTGTTTGCATTTGTTTTAGGAGATATGCTTCGATCAGGGTCTTCTTTAACCCGTGAATCAGATCTTGAAATAGCAAAAGTAGCAGGCAAAACGCTTATGTATCCCGATTATGTAAGAAAAGTTGAAGAAATTGCAGAAATTCAGAAACAAAATTCCGGAAGCGCCGCATTAGATGAATCAATGATGGATATGATCAGGGAACAGACTTGGGATTTGCTTATCAGGCAAATGGTAATGGAAGATGAGTACAAAGAAATTGGTCTTTCTGTCAGTTCCGATGAATTGTATGATATGTGTACCGGAAGAAATATCCATCCTCAGGTAAAGCAATTATTTACAGACCCGAATACTGGCGTTTTTGATACATCAAGAGTTGTTTATTTTCTTAAAAATATGGAACAGGATCAAACAGGAAAACAAAAAGCTTACTGGCTTTTCGTTGAAGATGCATTGATGCGCGACCGAATTATGAGTAAATATAATATGCTTATCAAAAAAGGCTTGTATGTAACTTCCGAGCAGGCAAAAAATGAAGCTGCCGAGAAAAATACAAAAGTGAATTTTAAATTCGTTGCTCAGAATTTTAATCTTATTTCAGACAGCGCAATTAAAATAACAGATGCAGATATAAGCGCTTATTACAATAAAAATAAACATAAATACGAACAGGAAGCTTCACGCGATATAGAATATCTTACTTTTGATGTAGTTCCCAGCCCGGAAGACATGAAAAATGCAGCAGATGAAATTAATAGTTTGTTTGCAGGTTTTGAAAAATCAACAGAGCCTAAACAATTTGTTGCTCTGAATTCTGATTCTCCGCTTGATGAAGCTTTTTATTCAAAAGGTAAATTAGCACCGGAAATAGATTCTGTTTTATTTGATGCGAAAGAAGGCACTATGTATGGACCCTATATGGATGGTACTAAATATAAAATTGCTCGTCTTGTTGAAACAAAAAATATTCCCGACTCTGTTAAAGCAAGTCATATTTTAATTTCAATAGATCAGAAAACAGACAGCACAAGAGCTAAGGCTGTTGCAGACAGTCTTAAAATACTTGTTGAGAAAAATGCAGATTTTGCAGAGTTAGCAAAAAAACATTCGCAAGACCCGGGTTCCGGAGCAAAAGGGGGAGATCTTGGCTGGTTCAAACAGGGTATGATGGTTAAACCTTTTAATGATGCTTGTTTCTTCGGTAAAAAAGGAGAATTGGTTATTGTTACTTCTCAATTTGGCGTACACCTTATTAAAGTTATAGATAAAAGCAAAGAACAGAAAAATGTAATGGTCGCAATCCTTGAAAAAGAAATCAGACCCAGCGACCGTACACGTGATAATATTTATCTTGCTGCAAGTAAATTTGCCGGCGATAACAACACAAAAGAAAAATTTGATAAAGTTGTTACAGAAAAAGGTTTGAACAAAAAAATTGCTTCCAATTTAAGAGAAAATGATAAAAAAATTGCCGGACTCGAAAATCCGAGAGAACTCGTGAGATGGGCTTATAAAGTCAATAAAGGCGATGTTTCTACTGCTTTTGAATTAGGAAATTCTTTTGTTGTAGCAAAACTTACCGAGATCAGAGACAAAGGAATTGCTACTGTTGAACAGAAAAAAGAAGAAATTGAAAACATGGTTCGCAGAGAGAAAAAAGCAGAACAGCTTACTAAGAAATTAAACGATGCGTTGAAATCTTCTTCCAGCATTGACGATCTTGCTGCAAAACTCGGAACTACAACCGGCACTGCTGAAAGTATCAGTTTTTCTTCGTTTTCAATTCCCGGTGCAGGTATTGAGCCTGTTGTTATTGCTGTTGCTTCTATTTTACCAAAGGATGGAAAATTATCAAAACCTTTAAAAGGAAATAATGGTATTTATGTTGTTACAATTGACAATGTAACACAAGCTACAGAAGCCGACCCTGCAATTGAGCAGAAAAATATGCTTAACACCGTTCAGTCGCAAGTTGATTATAAAGCTTATGAAGCATTGAAAAAACTTGCAGAATTACAAGATATGAGAAGTAGATTCTTTTAATCCTTTTAAAAAAAATGAAAAGGGGAATTATTTGTAATTCCCCTTTTTTTATATCTTTATATTCTTAAATTTTGTCAATTCATGAAAAATATTTTTATTCTTCTGCTACTATTTCTCTCATTCTCTGTTTACGCGCAAACATGGAATGTGAAAGATTTTTCTTTGGATGATGGATTGTCTCAAACGCAGATTTTATGCCTTCATCAGGATAAAAAAGGAAAACTTTGGATTGGGACAAACGGAGGCGGTATCAATATTTATGATGGAAAAAAGTTTTCGTACTTTACCCAAAAAGATGGTCTTTTATCAGACGTAATTTATCATATTTCCGAGGACGAATCAGGCGTTATTTATCTTTCAACAAAAGAAGGGTTAAGTGTTTTTAACGGAATAAAATTTACAAACTTTACCGAAAAAGAGGGTTTGCCAAAAGGATTTATTTTTTGTGCTTATGTTGAAAATAAAAACCGAATCTGGATTGGAGGAGAAAAGGGTGTGGTGTTAATGGAAAAAGGTAAAATTACAAAACCTGATTATATAAAATTTTTCGATAGTATTCCAATATGGACTATTAAAAAAGATAAAAATGAAAATCTCTGGTTTGGAACAATGCAGAAAGGCGTTGTGAAAATTACAAAAGACAAAAAGGTCGTGAAATATACTGTTAAAGACAGTTTGTTCGATAACAGAATTCGAAATATTAATGAATTTAGTGATGGAAATATAATTATCGGAACCTGGAGAGGGGTAAATATTTATGATGCAAAAACAGGCAAAATTTCAAAGTTTGGTCCTGAATTTCCGAATGGTTCTGTTTGCATTTCTTCCAATGATGATTTTTGGGTAGGAAGACACGTTGGCTATGTTACTAAATATAAGAAAATAGAAAAAATAACATATCCCTTTATTCCTGATTATTTATACCGATTGTTCTATTTATTCAAAGAAAGGATAGATAAAATTTATGTGATGATTGAAGACAGAGAAAAAAATATCTGGATTGGTACTGAAAACGGACTTAAAATGTTTTCTCAGAATAAAGCTTTTTACAATTACAGTGAATCAGATTCTTTGCATAATAATAATGTTACAGCCATTCTTCATTCCTCAAATGACGAATACTGGATTGGCGCATCAAAACACGGGGTTATAAGAGCTGCCATAAAATCTTACCGCTTCACTCCACTCAAACGTTACGGTTTTTATATTGATAAGGAAGTAAGAGAAAAACCAGGCGCAAAAAAGCAACAGGCTAAAGCTCCGGTTAAAGAAGAAAAACACAAGTTCGACCAGTACATAAGCGGTTCAACCATTTATCATATAATTGAAGATAGAAATAAAAACATCTGGATTGCCACAAATCAAGGAATTTCAAAGTACGATGGGAATAAATTTTATAATTACTCACTTCCAGCTTACACAACAAATAATTATGTAACCTTTATTCATCCCGAAGGTTTAACAAGCGAAAGAATTAATTACATTTTTGAAGATAAAAAGGGCATTATATGGCTGGGTACTTACAACGGTTTAACGCAGATAACAGATTCTGCATTTGTTAATTTTAATTCTCAGAATAAAATTTTTGAGAAAACTATTGTCTGGTATATTAGTCAGGATAAAAAGGGAAATTTATGGTTTTGTACAGATAAAGGGCTTATTAAGTATGATGGCAAGACAACAACATTATTCAACGAAAAATCAGGTCTTGTAGATAAAGATGTTGTAAATATTGTAATAGATAAAAAAGATAATCTCTGGATTGGCACTAAGGAAGGCGTTTTTATTTATAATGGAAAAACTTTTTCAAAAATTGATGAAACAAACGGATTGGCTTCAAACAATATTTATCTTTTGGTTATCAATGCAGACACCACTATTTTTATTGCAACGAATAAAGGACTGGATGTTTTAAATATTGATGATTATCATGCAGGCAAAATAAATATCAATCACTATGGAAAATTAGAGGGCTTTATAGGACAAGAGTGCTACAGAAATGCAAGTTATGTAGATAATCTAAATAGAATATGGTTCGGAACAGTGAAAGGGGTTACAATTTATGACCCTTCACTCTTTAAACCGAACACAGTTCCTCCAAAATCATTAATTTCCAAACTTCAGTTATCTTACAAGGATTTTGATTCAACTCTTATTGCAAAATTTGCAGAAGGAGTAGATACAACTACAGGTTTACCGGTAAATCTTGTACTCCCGTATTTCAACAATCATATTACGTTTGATTTTGTTGCAACGAGTTTAAGTATCCCCAAAAAGGTTATGTACAGTTATATTTTGGAGGGACTTAATAAAGACTGGACACCTCCAATGCCAAAAAGTGAAGCCGATTTCCCCGGGCTTTCCGATGGTACGTACACGTTTAAAGTTCGCGCATGCAACGATGATGGCATATGGAGTGATGACATAGCTACGTTTACATTTACAATAACTCCTCCCTTCTGGAAAACCTGGTGGTTCTATACTATAGTTATTATTCTAATAATAATAGGAGTTATTTTCTACATCAAAAGGCGTGAAAGAAAGCTTATTGAAGAAAAAGAAATTCTTGAAGCAACCGTTAAAGAACGTACTGCTGAAATTCAACAGCAAAAAGAAGAAATTGAAACGCAGCGCGATGAAATTATGGATAAAAATGATGTGCTTCAGCAGCAGAAAGAAGAAATTCAGTTGCAGGCTGCCGAATTGGAAAAACTATCTATTGTAGCGAGTGAAACAGATAATGCTGTAATGATAATGGATGCTGACGGTACTTTTGAGTGGGTAAATGAAGGATTTACAAAAATGTATGGATATACACTTGAACAATTAAAGTTGTTCAGAGGCTCCAGCATTTTTGACAGTACAGGGAATAAGCACCTGCTTGAGCTTATTGAAAGCGGTGAAGTTAACAAAGAACCCATTATTTATGAATCGCTGTGTCATACCAAAAGTGGCGAAAAAATATGGGCGCAAACTACTATTACTCCCGTATTGGATGAAAATGGAAGCATCGTAAAATTGGTAGCAATTGACAGCAATATCCATCAGATGAAATTAGCTGAAGAAGAAATTCGTCAGGCAAAAGAAGAAATCGAAGCACAGCGCGATGAAATTCAGGAACAGAAAAATCTTGTTGATGAAAAGAACAAAGATATTACTGATAGTATAAATTATGCAAAGAATATACAGAATGCTATTTTGCCGGATATTAGTATTATTCAAAGGAATTTCCCGGATACGTTTGTCCTTTTCAAACCGCGTGATATTGTATCAGGAGACTTTTACTGGTATAATGAAAGCGAGCAATATGCATATTTTGCAGCAATTGACTGTACTGGACACGGTGTCCCGGGTGCGTTTATGAGTATGCTTGGTTTTGCATTCTTAAATGAAATAGTAAATAAAGATAGTGTTTTTGAACCCGATGATATTCTGAACCGTTTGCGTGGATTGATAGTGAAATCGCTACATCAGGAAGGGAAAACAACAGATTCTAAAGATGGTATGGATGTGGTGCTTTGTGTCGTTGATAAACAGAATAATAAACTTTATTTCTCCGGTGCTAACAATCCTTTGTATCTTATTCGCAATAATGAATTAAATGAATACAAGGGAGACAAAATGCCAATTGCCTATCACCTCAGAATGGATCCTTTTGCTAAATTGGAAATTGAAATTCAGAAAGGCGATACATTTTATTTCTTCTCAGACGGATTTGCCGATCAGTTTGGTGGTCCGAAAGGCAAGAAATTTATGTACAAGCATCTGAAAACATTATTGCTCGAAATTCAGGAAAAGCCCATGCAGGAACAAAATGCTTTTCTCGACACTACAATAGAAGATTGGAAAGCGCATATTGATCCCGATACAGGTCATTACTACGAACAGGTTGATGATATTCTTATTATTGGTCTTCGGTTTTAATTTATATACTCAAATTCTACAAATCCCTGATATGAAAAAACTACTTTTATTTTCAATAATTTTTTTATTCGTAATTATTTCTTATTCCCAAAATGCTGTTTTAAAAGGCAGGATAACGGATGCTCAGACAAAGGATGTTCTTATCGGAGCAAATGTTATTATTGATCCTAAAACAGGCACTTCAACCGATGTTAACGGGAAATACTCCATTAGTTTAAAACCCGGAGAATATGAGGTAACATATAAATTTATTGGTTATGCTCCCGAGGTAAAAAAAATAAAATTGAAGGATGGTGAAGTACGCGTGATGGATGTGAGCATGCATGTTGAAATTCATACGATAAATGAAATAGTAGTCAGCGCCGGAAAATTTGAACAACGATTGTCTGACGTTACAGTTTCACTTGAAGTGATGAAGCCTGCCCGCGTGGAGAGTATGAATACTACAAATCTTGATGAAGCTATAAATCAGATTCCCGGTGTAGAAATCTCCGGAGAACAGCCCAGTATAAGAGGAGGAAGCGGCTACAGCTATGGCGCGGGAACCAGAGTGCTTGTTCTTGTTGATGATTTGCCATTGTTATCGCCATCGTCTGCAGATCCGAAATGGAATTTTTTACCTGTGGAAAATATTTCACAAATTGAAGTCTTAAAAGGTGCTTCTTCTTCTTTATTCGGCTCTTCTGCATTGAATGGTGTGATTAATATACGCACTGCTTATCCCGGAGAAAAACCGGAAACAAAAATTTCAACCTTCATGGGAACGTATATGAGACCTCAAAGGACAGCACTTGTTTGGGACCGAAACGCCCCACAGTCAATGATGGGAACTAATTTTCTTCATTCTCGAAAAATTGGAAATCTTGATTTAGTTGTGGGTGGAAATCTTTTTTCTGACGACAGCTACCGTGAAAAAGAATTTGAAAAATATGGAAGACTAAATGCGAACATCAGGTACAGGGATAAAAAAATTCAGGGATTGAGTTATGGCGTGAATACAAATTATATGTATCAGGATAAGCAGGAATTTTTTCTATGGCGTCATGCAGATTCGGCATATCATCAGAATTTAAGTGCTGTTACTGAAATTCAGGGCTCTCGTTTAAATGTTGACCCTTTTGTAACCTATCATTCTGTAGAGGGACATCGTTTCAGTCTACGCTCAAGGTTTTATCATGAAAATTATATTAACCCGGATAATCAATCGCAGAATAGCAGAGCCGATCAGATTTATTCTGATTTTCAATACCAGAAAAGTCTTACAGACAGTTTTAATCTTACTGCTGGTATGACTGTGGCTTATTCAGAAGTTAATGCAAATTTATTCGGAGATCATTATGGTTCGAATATCAGTTTTTATTCGCAGGTTGATAAAAAGATAAAACGTCTTTCTTTATCCGGTGGCTTTCGTGTAGAATACGCGCAAGTGGACAGCACGCAAACCGTATCTCAATTTGAAATTGAACATAAAGGAAAAATGCTTCTCGAATTTCCTTTTTTCCCGGTATTCAGAGCGGGCGCAAATTACAGGCTTGCCGACTTTACTTACTTGCGTTCTTCTTATGGTCAGGGATACAGGTTTCCATCTGTTGCAGAGATGTACACAACAACTTCTCTCGGAGGCTTAAAGATTTTTCCGAACAGTAATTTAAGACCAGAATTGGGAGAAAGCTTTGAAATTGGTATCAAACAGGGTGTGAAAATTAGTAACTGGAGCGGTTATCTTGATGTTGCCGGGTTTTATACAAAATACAAACACATGATTGAATATACTTTTGGACTAAACAAACCTGATACAGTTCCTATCGCTACAATAGATTATTACGGATTCAAAGCTTTTAATATCGGAAATGCAGAGATTACTGGAGTTGACGTAACATTTGCCGGCGAAGGAAAATTATTCGGACTCCCTGCAACAATATTACTTGGGTATACTTATACAAATCCTATTGATCTGAATGTTGCGAACGATAGCAATAAAACAACAGACAATGCAATTCTTAAATATCGTTTTTATCACTCTGCAAAGGGAGATTTTGAAATAAGTTACAAAAAAATAACTTTTGGGTTGAGCTTTGTTTACAGCAGTTTCATGGTAAATATTGATAAAGCTTTTGAAGAACCGATTATCCCTTATTCAAATATTTATATTCTTCCCGGACTCAAAGAATACAGGGAAACACATAAAACAGGGCATATTGTATTTGATAATCGAATTGCATATCAATTATCGGACATGATAAAAGTTTCTCTCGTTACAAAAAATATTTTTAATGTAGAATACATGGCTCGCCCCGGTGACATACGTCCTCCAAGAAATATATCTCTTCAGTTTACGATGAAGTTTTAAGGAATGTGATAATGGAGCAAATAAGATTGAAATGGCAATAATAACGACAGATAAGGAAACCTCATATAACTCATGCCCCCACACTCCAACATAATAATCTACAAAACCGAAGACGGAAAAGCCAGTGTAACATTATATGCAAAAGATGATATGATTTGGATGAATCAAAACCAGCTTGCTGAACTTTTTGACACCTCTAAGCAAAACATCGGTCAGAACATTGCAAGCATATTGAAAGACAAAGAATTAAATGAAGATTCAGTTGTAAAGAATTATTTTACAACTGAATCTGATAGTATGGTTTCTTTCAAGACATTATAAATTTAGGAAAAATGTAAAAAAAACATATTAGGGCGAAATAACTTTGAAAAAAAAATATATAATATTACTGACGCTTTTATTCGGTTTAGTAGTCTATATGGAAGGGATACGAAAAGAACCTCTTAACTGGAACATAAGCCTGAACAAAGAAGATAAAATCCCTTATGGAGCTTATGTTACTTTTTCTCTGATGAAAAAAATATTTCCAAAAACTGAAATCCTTGAAAACAACTCATCCGTTTATGAACTCTCTCTAAAAAAAGATGCTGATAAAAATAATATTGTTTATATAACCGATAATTTTAGTCCTGATAAACTTGAAACAGAAAAATTGCTTGAATTGACTTCTAATGGTGCTAATACATTTATTTCATCGTTTTATTTTAATAAAAATTTTCTTGATACTCTGAAATTAAAAACAATTAACAATTTCGGGTATTCTTTAATCCCAAAATCAGGAATTAAAAAAAATGTCGTAGTTATGCTCAGATACAATCATTCAGATTCTGATACTTTTTCCATAAATCAGGCTTTCTCCGGTGTTTATTTTTCATCTTTCGATTCTTCTTCTGCAAATGTATTAGGTTATGATGAAAATGCCCATCCGAATTTTCTTAAAATTTCTCATGGAAAAGGGGTATTTTACATTCATTCCATGCCATTGATTTTCTCAAACTACAACCAGCTTTACGGCTCGTATGAATATGCTGCCTCTGTTCTTTCATATCTGCCAAAGCGCAATACAATTTGGGATGAATATTATAAACCCGGAAGAAAACAAATTGCAACGCCCATTCGCTACATTCTTTCACAACCATCGTTAAAAGCTGCATATATTTTACTTCTGGCTGGACTTGCGTTTTACATTATTTTTGAAGCTAAAAGAAGGCAAAAAATAATACCCATTTTGCATCCGCCAGAAAATAGTTCTGCAGAATTTGCGGAAACAGTCGGGAAATTATATTTCAACCATGCAGACCACAGGGATATTGCAATTAAAAAATTCGGATTTTTCTGTGAAATACTGCGGAATCGTTTTAACATACAGGAAATAAAATTTGAAGAGGCATTTTATAAAAAACTTTCGGAACAAACAGGAGCAGATTTTAAAACTGTCAGTACAATTTTCATGAGCGCATCGTTTCATAAATCAACCGGATGGATAACAGAAAATGAGCTGATACGCTTCGTGAAATTATTGGAAAAATTCAAAGAACAAATTAAATAAAAACACACATGGAAGAAAATTTTTCAAACAGAATTGACTTAACACAATTAAGTTCATCTATAGAAAAAATTAAAAAAGAAATTAGTAAAATAATTATCGGACAAAATGAGATGATTGAACTTATGCTTGCCGCTGTATTAGCCGATGGACACGTATTAATCGAAGGTGTACCGGGCATTGCGAAAACACTGACTGCAAAGCTTGTTGCAAAAACACTTTCATCTGAATTTTCACGTATTCAGTTTACACCGGATTTGATGCCGTCTGATATTCTGGGAACATCAGTTTTTAACCCTGCAATTACTGCTTTTGAATTTAAAAAAGGACCTTTGTTTTCAAATATAATTTTGATTGATGAAATCAACCGCTCTCCGGCAAAAACCCAATCAGCGCTTTTTGAGGTTATGGAAGAACGACAGATTACAGTTGATGGAATTTGTTATAAAATGGAAAAGCCGTTTCTTGTATTTGCCACTCAAAACCCGCTTGAACACGAGGGAACTTATAGACTACCGGAAGCGCAATTAGATAGATTTCTGTTTAAAATAGAACCTCAGTACCCTTCTCTTGAAGATGAAGAAAAAATTCTTAATAGTCATCACGAAAGAAAAGGAAAAAAAGAAACAGAAGAACTGGAGCAAATAATCAACATGCACGAATTGGCAACAATTCAGGATACTGTTAAAAGCATTGTTATTGAAGAAAATCTTATAAAATATATTGCGCAATTAGTTAATAAAACAAGAAACAATGGATCTTTATATCTTGGGGCTTCTCCCAGAGCATCTATTAATATTATGAATGCTTCAAAAGCCTTTGCTGCAATGCGGGGAAGAGATTTTGTAACTCCCGAAGATATTCAATACGTAATTTATCCGGTACTTGTTCACCGTATAATTCTCAGTCCTGAAAAAGAAATGGAAGGTTTAAAGCCAAAGGATATTATTAAGGGGATTGTAAATTCTGTGGAAGTTCCAAGGTAGTGTGTGTATGGAAATTAATAATTGTACTGCAATTAGTCCTTGATTTTTATCAAAAAACAATCATCCGATCTTTCAATTAAATCAAAATTATAATTCATTTTAATATCATTCATAACCGCTTCTTCACAAACAAGAACAATCTCGCCAGGGAGTAGTTGTTGAGAATGCTTCACAGAAATATCAAAACCTTTTTCCTGCATCATTAATTTGTAGAAAAGAATATGTGAATGATTGTTTTTATCGTTAAAAAAATAATTATTTGCGACCGTATATTTTTTGGGTGCATGCTCTGATTTTATAAATGCTGCATAGGGAAGTTGATTTTCTTTCTGCATATAAATTTTCAATATCAGATAGGAATACGTCAGGCAAAACGCAGAAATAAAACCAATACTAAAAAGAAGCATAAATTTTCGTTTAATTTTTTCTCTGAATTCAAGATAAAAAGAATAAAAAACAAAAGCAATAAATATTGAAAATAGCGGATATAGTGGCAAGTCGTACCACTCAAGTTTTGTTTCCGAAACTGATATCTGAACAAAATAAAAAACTATTATAAATAAGAAAAATTGAAATGAATTTTTTCTTTCAGCGGTAAATGCTGCACAAAACTTTAAAAAGATAATCAAAGCTAAAGCAAATAAGATTATCCACGGAAAAAAACGCTCTGAAAAAAGATTTGCCAGATAAAAAAAATATCCTCCGCTGTGTCCTTCATAAACATTAAAAAATCTACCGGCTTCATTTTTAATAACTGCATCAATATAGCCGGGATTTATCTGTTCACGAAGAAAATAATAGAAAAAAATTAAACCGATTGAAAGAAAAGCTGCAATATAAAAATGAATATTCTTAAAAAGGAATTTGAGTTTTCTTTTATAAATTACAAATGCAAAAATGGGCAGGAAAAATAAAAGCGCTTGAACACTTTTTGTCATAAATGCTAAAAAGAAAAAAAGTGCTGAAATGTAAAGAAATTTGATACTTAAAGCTTCTCCCATTATAGCCAGATAAAAGAACAAACTCATAGCAGTAGTAAGCAAAACAAAGAGGGCGTCATAATCTGCACTGCGGGCTCCATGCGCATAAATAAACCCGTAGGATGAAACAAGAATAAGCGAAGCAAAAATTCCGGGAACAATTGTTTTATAAAATCTCTTCGTTGACCAGATGATCAGAAAACACAAAGCCAATGCAGATAATACAGAAGGAAGCCTGACAGCAAACTCACTTATCCCAAAAATTTTCATTGAAACAGCCTGCAAAAAAATTAACAATCCGGGCTTCGTATTCCACATATCGGGACTGCCATCAAAATAAGAAATAAAAAAGTTTCCATTCTTCAACATTTCAAAAGCATTCACTGCAAGCCGTGATTCATCCCAAAGAGCAAGAGCAGCTTCTCCTAAACGGAAAAATAAAATAAAAACTATGAGGATTATACTTATGACAATGAAAACAGTGCTTTGAATATTTTTCATTTTATACATTGTATTGGTTTTTCGACATTTTTTGTGGATAAATAATTAAAATATTTAAGACAAGTGTTGCCAGGCTATTTTCAAACGGAAAATACCCTCGAGGTTTCAGCGCACCTGCCGAGTATAAACCTCGAGGGTGTTTTCATTGCATAATTAGCCGGGTATTTAAACATTCACTAATTTGGGCGAATAACCATTATATTAAGAAAAACAAAAATAAAAATAAAATGGTATTTTTGTAAAAATAAAAAATACACTTTTGATTTTTTTTAGGCAATTATACCTCAATCAGAAATTCTATGTTATCATAGTCATAGTGATTTTGTTTTTTATTATCGGTAATTTCTTCTCTTTCTTTTTCATTGCAGGAAAAATCCTTACACTGATTTTCTGCGCATTATTTGTAACAGATATTTTACTTCTTTTTCGAAAAAAAGAACTCGTAACGGCTATGCGTTTTACTCCTGAAAGGCTTTCCAACAGCGATATTAACGAAGTGGTCATCTATATCAAAAATAAACACACGCATGTTCTTCATATTACTATTATTGATGAAGTCCCGGATCAATTCCAGTTGAGGGATTTTAAAATTAACACACAACTAAAGCCCGGCGAAGAAAAACAATTCAAATATTCATTGCGACCTCTTTCTCGCGGAGAATATGGATTTGGGCGTATCAATATTTACATTTCAGGTTTTGTACGCTTTATATCCAGACGCTGTATTTTTGAAGAGCCCAAAATTGTCCCTGTTTATCCTTCATTTTTACAGATGCGGAAATATGAATTACTGGCTATTTCAAACAGGTTATCGGAAGCAGGAATAAAAAAAATCAGAAGCATTGGTAGAAATATTGAATTTGAACACATCCGAAAATACAATACAGATGATGATTTCCGAAGCATAAACTGGAAAGCCACAGCGCGAAAAGGAGAATTAATGGTAAACCAATATCAGGAAGAAAAATCACAACAGGTATATAATATTATTGATATAGGTCGTGTAATGAAAATGCCATTCGGAGGTTTGAGTCTTTTAGATTATTCTATTAATGCCGCACTGGTACTTGCGAATATCTCAATACACAAACAAGATAAATCCGGCTTAATTACATTTTCAAACAAACTCCACACATTTCTTCCGGCAGAAAAACGTAACAACCAAATGATGAAAATACAAGATGTTCTTTATAAAATAAACACACAGTTTGAAGAAAGCGATTACGAGCTGCTATACGTGAATTTGAAAAAATATATCAGTCAACGAAGTCTTGTTATTCTGTATTCAAATTTTGAAAGTATTTTGTCTATGCAACGACAAATAAAATATCTTCAAATGATAGCTAAAAATCATTTATTAGTAGTTGTATTTTTTATTAATACAGAAATTCAGAAAATGCTATTAAAAAAAGTGGAAAACCTTGAAGAAATATACATAAATACAATAGCAGAAAAACAATTTTCAGAGAAAAAACAAATGATCAGGATACTTCAGAAAAGCGGCATTCAGGCAGTACTTACAGAACCCGAAAATTTAACAGTAGCAACGCTGAATAAATATCTGGAGATAAAAGCCAAAGGTTTAACTTAATTTGGTGATTTCGACTTAATTCGGCTTCGCTCACTACAAGCCGCTCAATCATCAAATTAATTCATATTAACAGGATTGTATTGCTTCAAAATCACTTCGCTTTCCTCGTTCGATTCCTCAATGATTTTATTTATTTTCTTCACACAATCGGCAATCTTGTCTGTCATTTTAGCTGCGGAGAAAACTTTAATCATGCCCTCAAGTTCTGCTATTTTTATGATTTTGGCAACTGTGTAGGGATATATAATGTCAACGCCCCATTCATCTTTATGTTTCAACTGATGATAATATTTAATCGCGTGTTCCATGATGAGCTAAATCAATTTAGTATTAGCGTTCAAAAATATTAAAATAATTATCACATCATAAGAAATTTTTGTTTTTTTTGATTAAAAACTAAAAAATAATTCAGACTTTTGCCGCCCGATGAATACAAATAATAGCACCATCTGGACAAGAGATTTTATTTTGCTTTGCCTTGCTACACTACTTATGGCAACAGCATTTTATTTTCTTATTCCGACCCTGCCTGTTTTCATTACAGAAATCATTAAAGCTGAAAAAGGAGTTACCGGAGCAATCCTTGCAGCATTCACTGTATCTGCTTTAATCGTGCGACCTTTTGTAGGATATGCCCTTGACAGATGGGGAAGAAAAGTAATTTATCTGATTTCATTTTTCCTGATGATGTTGCTTTTTAACGGCTATGTTTTTGCAAGTACAATTTTTTTGATGGTGTTAATGCGTTTAGCACATGGCTTTGCATGGGGAATAACATCTACGGCAGGTTCTACCATTGTTGTTGATTTGCTTCCGCCCTCAAAACGAGGGGATGGTCTGGGAATTTTTGGATTGGCAATGCCTCTTGCAATGTCGCTTGGACCCTTGCTTGGCATTTTTATTGTGCAAAAAATGGATTATGCCTCCATGTTTATTACCGGAAGTTTTGTGTGCCTTTTAGGATTTTTTCTTCTTTTATTTATAAAATATCCCCACTACCCGCTTCCTGAAAAGCCCAAACCCTTTTCAGCAAAAAATCTGATTGAAAAAAAATCAATTCCAATGTCTGTGAATGTTATATTTCTTATTCTTGCTTATGGCGGAATCATATCCTTTATTAGCCTTTATGCAAAAGAATGTAAAGTTACAGACACAAGTTTGTTTTTTATTCTTTTCGCAATCGGCATAGGAGTTGCGCGTATATTTGCAGGAAAAATTTTCGACAGAAAAGGGCCAAAAGGAATATACACTGCGGGAATTCTCTTGCTTACAACCGGACTTTGTATTCTTGCCTTTGCAAAAAATTCCCATGGACTGCACATTGCTGCAATAATTCTTGGAATTGGAAATGGTACTATTTTCCCGGTTACACAAGCTATAGTAAATAACATGGTAGAAATCCATCGCAGGGGAGCTGCTAACTCTACCTTGTTTACAGCTTTTGATCTTGGAATTGGTGCAGGAATGGTTATCACCGGAACTTTATCTGATATTGTATCCCTTTCAAATACTTATCTATTTTTTGCGATCATGTGCATTGCAAGCCTTATTCATGCACATGTTTTTGTTTTTCCGCATTATGATAAAAATAAAATAAAATAACCGTTGGTTTCGTCGCTGCGGCGACAAGCTCAACCAACGGTTATTTTATTTAACGAATACCTAATTCATATCAGCAATTGCTGTTTTCTTGCAGGCACTAATTCAGCTTAAACTGAATTGGTAGCGTCAGCTCAACATCCACTGTTTTGCCTTTGTCTTTTCCAGGATTCCAATCAGGCATCGAAGCAACAACACGAACAGCTTCTGCATCGAGTTCCTGATTCACTCCCTTTACTACTCTTACATTACTGATTTTCCCTTTTTTGCCCACAATAAAAGAAACAAATACTTTTCCTTGTATTCCCTTTTTCTTGGCATTTTCAGGATACTTAACATTGGCAATTAAAAAATTTACCATAGCTTCATGTCCCCCTTTAAATTCAGGCATTACTTCTACAGTTTTATGAACTTTTTTTCCAGATTCTCCAATTGAATTTTTAGCATTTTGTTCTTCAACAGATCCGGGAACAGGCGGCGGGGGGGGCGGGGGCGGAACATCGCTATTTATCTGCGATTCTGAATTTGTTACATTATCCTGAACTAAAGGTTCCGGATTTTCCTTATTACTACAGGCAAATACTAAAATAAATGCTGAAATAAATGGTATTACCAGCATAATTTTAAATCGTGCCGGTAAAGGTGATTTCATTTTGGTCATCATAATAAACCTCCTTTTGATTAATGATTTGTTAAAATTATTTGAAAGATCATTTACCTGCGCCCCAATTGACATCGTCAACAAAAGCTGCTGGTATTTTGCCTTCTCATACCCTTTCAGTAATACTCCTTCATCAGCAAGATATTCATGAACTTCTTTAAGCGAATACCTGAAAAACCATACTACAGGATTGAACCACTGAAAGACCGTGAGAAGCTCCAGAACGACAATATCAAAAGAATGAAACTGCTTCACGTGAATAAGCTCATGAGCAATGATCTTCTCAGCATCATCTTTTTGCATTTTGTCGTTCAGAAAAACTAAATTAAAGAAAGAAAACGGCGCATAATTCGCATCCGTGGAAACTATATAGAGACCCTCCTTTCTGGTAATACCAAAGCGCTTAACAAGGCGGGATAATTGCAATATTTGAAATAAAAAACGAAATAAAAACAAAGTAGCACCTGTAATATAAATAATCATAAGAACCTGATAAATATTCAAATTCTCATTTAGGGCGCTATTAAAACCGTTCTCAGTAATAGTAATCGTTTGAAGCAATTCAGCATACTGATCCCCTGTTGCATCTACGCTAACAGGAAAACTAAACAAAGGTAAAAACAGAGATAAAACTATTGAACCCATCAAATAAAAGCGGTTCATAAAAAAGAAAGTATCCTTTTTGAGAAACAGCCAATATACACTATATAATAATGTCAGGCTGGCGATTGATTTTACTGTGTAAAAAAAGAAGGCTTCCATAGGTTTTATTTATTTTCTTACGTATTCATCGTTCATCCATATTCAATCATCGTTCCATCTATATTCAATCATCGTTCATCCATATTCAATCATCGTTCCATCTATATTCAATCATCGTTCCATCTATATTCAATCATCGTTCCATGGAACGATGCTACAATATAATTATGGAACAATTCTACGTTTTTTTTAATTTCAATTACTACATTCTACTTGTTCTTTATTTTCTTCGTTTTTTTAATCTTTTCTTCCATCATCGCTTTTACTTCTTCAAGTTCTTTTAATGAAAGTTTTTTTTCAGTTGTAAAAAAAGAAACCATCTGCCGAAAGGAATTACTGAAATAATTTTTTACTACCCCTTTCATAAAATCTTTTGTATATTTTTCTTTAGCTACCAAAGGAAAATACTCGTGGGTTTTTCCATAGGCTTTATGGTCAACAAAACCTTTTTTTTCAAGTATCCTTACAATAGTAGATACTGTATTATAGGCAGGTTTTGGTTCAGGTATTTTGTCCACGATATCCTTTACAAATCCTTTTTCTATTTTCCAGAGAATCTGCATAATTTCTTCTTCTGCTCTTGTTAATTCTTTCATAATTTTTTATTATAACTATTTTATTAGTACTATAACTAATTTTTTAGTTTTATATTGTACAAACATACAACTAATTTTTTAGTTATACAAATTATTAATTATTTTTTTACATTATATTATTGTATAAAAAAGGATTCTTTTCATGCATCACCAAATTTTTACAAAATGCATCCATATCATCTTTGGACATTATTTCACCATGACCTCCAATAATTTTTTCAATTTTGTGTTTTCTTTTCTGAAGCCATTTTTTCACATGCCCCCTTCTTAAGCTCAATTGCTTATCAGCATTACAAATATGATGTTTTCCGTATTTTGTAAAAATATCTCCCGAAAACAAAAGTTTTAATTCCGGTACATATATTAGAATATCACTTTCTGAATGCGCTTTTCCAAAATAAATCATGTCGAATGATACATCGCCCATTGAAATAAACAGACTATCTGTAAAAGTTAAACCTGGAAAATTTAGTTGTTTCTTTTCCAATAAATCATTATACGCTGAAAAGTATCTTGCTTTCTGACAATACGCATCGCACCAGTCTACAGAAGAGGAATCAACCATTTTCAATTGATTATTGTAACTTTCAATCGTTTTCAAAAGATTTTTCGATACATTTTCAGGATTTTTTATTTGTTCTTGCATCTCTTTAATACAATTGACATGTGCAACGATTTCGGCATCATTAAACACTAAATTTCCGCCTGTATGATCCGGATGACCATGTGTATTAATTAATAGCGCACAATATGTCTTGCTAAAAACTTTTTCAAATTGTTTTCTGTATTGTTTCGTAAGAGAATAGGAAATTCCTGCATCTATTACAACAATTCCTTTTGAAGTATTAATAGCAGTAACAGCATCGGCACCCATCTTTACGAGTACCGCTTTATCGCAAAGATTTATGCATTTGATATACGAATTAATTTTATTCAAGAAAGCATTATTTTCATCCGGCAATCGGGTAAAGCCAGCTAAAATAAATGCCAGAATTAAAACAACTAAGATTAAAAATGGTTTATACTTAGTAATCGTATTAAACGGTATCATATTGTTTATTTTTATTAGGGTTTTACTATTTGCTTTCTATTCGCTATGGATATATTTTTACCAATATCCTTAATACGTTTTGTTGCAAAATCTTTATATGAAATTCCTATTGATTCCGGGTTGCTTTTGGCTTCAGGTACAAGTGCCAGATATTTTTTATAATACGCTAAAGCTGTTTTTCTGTCGTCCATTTCATAATCGTATTGATAAGCCAGTTTAAACATACGAACCCGGTTTAAGCTATCTGTTAAATAAGCTTTGAAAATATATTCTGTTGCTTTTTCTGTTTCTTTTTTTGCATTATAGGCATCTCCGGTTTCAGAATATATCATAGCAAGAAAAGAATTTTCAGGGGTAATTAAATTTAATGTTTTGGAAAGAAAATAAAGCCCGGTATCAGGACTAAACGTACGACAATGACAAACACCCAGATAAAAACAAACTTCAGAATCAGTACTGTCTGCGTTATACACTTCCGAAAAATAATGCGCAGCTTCCTGAAATTGCTCCAAGCGATATAAAGAAAGCCCCAAATATTTGTTAACAAATTTTGATGATTCCCCTATTCCACATTGATTGTTATACTGACCAAATCGTGCAATTGCAGGTTCATATTGTTTATTCAGATAATAAAAATACCCGCACCATTTATTTACTTCCTTTTGAGTAGAATCAAGCTGCCTGAAGCTCTCTGTCAGTTGGAGCCCTTCCTGATAATTTTTTGTTTTAATAAATAAATTCGCAAGCCGCGTAAGAAGGACAATGCTGTTCGGATTTACTTCAAGTGCTTTGCGATTAAAATAAATTGCAGAATCAAATACATTTGTTTCACTATAACAAAGACCAGCCTGACTTAGTAAATAAGAATTTTCCATTTCATTACCCAATAATTCAAGATATATTTTTTTCGCAGATGCCGCAGCATCAGAAGCAAGTAAGGTATTTGCCATTTGAATTTTAAAAGTAATATTTTCCGAATCAAGCAAAAGCAATTTAGAGTAGGTTTCATACGCACTCTGATTATCGGAGGTTATTTTGTAAAGATTTGCCAGTTCAGCAAGAAGGAAAACATTCGTTTCGTCAATCAATAAGCCCTTTTTTAATGATTTAATTGCTTCCGAATAATTAAAAGATTCCTTTAAGGCAATTCCTTTAAGCAAATAAATTTCTGTATTTAATGAGTCGCTTTCAAGAGCTTGGTTGGCAATTAACAGAGCATCCTTATATTTGTATTTTTGCATCAGAAGTTTTATTTCTGAAATAGAAAGATTCTCCTGAGCATGCCCTGAATAAAGAGAAAAAACAAACATCAGAAGTATAAATATAATATGTTTTAAAGATTTCATTTTCATTACTTTTCTTTATAACTAAATTTTTAGTTATTTTAGTATTCAAACATACAACTAAATTTTTAGTTATTATATTTTATTCGATAAAATCATATTTTCATTCGGTCAAACTGATTAAGAAAACTGTAAAATCAGAAAAAGAATCATTATTGTCCGACAAAAAAACAGGGTACTCTTACGGAGCTTAAATTGTTTGATTTTATTCGTTTTATAAACAGTTAATTTCCTGCAAGTGGGACAGGCTCAACGGAGTTCCTTTATTATTTAGTCACGCCTGCCTGCCTCAATGGCTTGAGTACGGCTGGCAGGTAGTGACGTACTGTTTATAAAAACAATAATATATATAAATTTTGAAGCTCCGTAGGAGTGCCCTGTTTATAAAACGGGTTGTAATAACAAGTTTTTGTTAAATATCAAATTTATATTGGACAATAATGATTTATTCAGTATTCACAAAACCTCAACTTTGATTTCACAAACTGGAACGATAGCAAAAATGTAACAGAAAATGAAGACATCGCAGAAATAAACGATGAAAAAAAATATTCAAAAGCAGGGGAAAAGTAGCAACAATGTGCAAAAGATTTTTTTTCAACAACTTATCAGCCCACTGAAAAGTTTTGTATAAATCTTATACTTTTGCAAAAAAAATTCCATCCATGAAAAACAGAAGTTTAGTTTCCATTGAAGATTACAGCAAAGAAGAATACATGAAAATTCTTGCTCTTGCTGAAAAATTTGAAGCCAATCCGGTTCAGAACATTTTAAATGGCAAAGTAGTAGCTACTTTATTTTTTGAACCTTCAACCCGTACAAGGTTAAGCTTTGAAAGTGCCGTAAATAAATTAGGAGGAAGAGTAATTGGTTTTTCTGACACAAGCTCAACAAGTGTTTCAAAGGGCGAATCGCTGAAAGATACAATCAAAACAGTTGCAAATTACAGCGACCTTATTGTAATGCGACACCCGATAGAAGGCAGCTCGCGTTATGCCAGCGAGGTTTCAAGGGTTCCTATTATCAATGCAGGTGATGGAGCAAACCAACATCCCACTCAAACGCTTCTTGATTTGTATTCGATTAACAAAACTCAGGGGAAGCTCGACAATTTGCATATTTTCCTTATCGGGGATTTAAAATATGGAAGAACCGTACACTCTCTTATTATTTCTTTAGTTGATTTTAACCCTACATTTTATTTTATATCGCCAAAAGAATTAATGATTCCCGGCGAATACAAACTCATGCTTGACAGAAAAGGAATCAAATATTCAGAGCACCTTGATTTTACAGATATTGTTGAGAAGGCAGATATTATTTACATGACCCGCATTCAGAAAGAACGCTTTTCTGACCCGATGGAATACGAAAAAACAAAAAATTCGTATGTGTTAAAAAATAACATGCTTGCAAATGCAAAATCGAATCTTAAAATATTGCACCCGCTTCCAAGAGTAAATGAAATTAATACCGATGTGGATGATACCGAACAGGCCTATTATTTCACTCAGGCACTGAATGGGGTGTATGTGCGACAGGCAATCATGACATCTATTTTTGGGTTGTTGTAAATAGGATTGGGATTGTGGATATTGACATGTGGATACGTTGCATGCAACGTATTTACATGCCATACATGCCATCAGGATATTCAATGTCTGTTAAAAATAAACCTTGCGGTGGCACAGATTGACCGGCATTGCAGCGATTTTTATCTTCAATAATTTTTCTAAAGTCATTGAGTGATATTTTTTTATGCCCTACATCTAAAAGCGTTCCTACAATGGCTCGTACCATATTTCGTAAAAAACGATCAGCCTGAATTGTAAAAACAAAAACGCCCTTCTCCTGCTCTTCCCAAACAGCTTTCATAATTTTACAATTATTGGTTTTTGTGTCAGAATGCAATTTGCTGAAACTTGTAAAATCGGAATATTCAAATAAAATCATTGCAGCACTGTTCATTAATCCGATATCAAGAGGATGAAAAAAATAAGCAGCAAAATCAAGCATAAATGGATTCTTTTCAGTACAAAGAAAATACTGATACGTTCGTGAAATGGCATCAAAGCGGCTATGGGCTTCAGATGGAACAGGAAAAATAGTTTTCACTGAAATATCCTTAGGCAAAAAAGAATTCAATTTAAAACACAATTGCAAAAGATCAAATTCTACTTCGCTGTCAAAATGTGCAACAAAATATTTGGCGTGAACACCTGTATCTGTGCGGCCTGCACCAATTGTTTCCATTTCTGAATTTAACAAAAGGCTTAAGACCTTATCTAAAGTACCCTGTATTGTTACTGCATTTTTTTGCAATTGCCACCCGTGATAATTTTTGCCTAAATACGAAAGTTCTATAAAGTATCTGGTTTTCAAGATTTTTCAAAAAAATATTTTGTGTTTTATATGCAAATTTACAAATTTATTTTCCCTTTATTAAAAATAATCATTAGTTTTGTTATTCTTATGAAGATTTAATAATGCGTTACACTCTTAATATTCTGATATTTTTCATCCTGATAGGAGTTAATTCTGTTGCCATTTCTGCAATAGATCCAAAGCAGGAAATTGACAGTCTTGAGAATAAACTGAAATCAGCAAAAGGTAATCAAGCTATATCAATTATTAATCAACTTGCCGATAAATACAGGGTTTTTAATGTTGATAAAAGTATTGAGATGGCAAACGAAGCACTTGAAAAATCTAAAAAGGCAGGCAATGAAAAAGAACAGGCTGATGCGCTGAATAATCTCGGAAAATCTGCTGTAGCAAAAGAAAAATTAAATGAAGCTATTAATTATTTTCAATGGTCATTTGATTTGAGTAATAAATCAAAGTATGTTGAAGGAATATCAAAATCGCTTAATAATATTTGCTTTGTTTATGGCAGGCTGAGAGATTTTCCGAAAGTAGAAGAATATCATAAAAAAGCGATAAAAATTCTTAAAGAACTTGAAAGCAAAGAAGAATTAGGAAATATCTATCTTTCATTTGGTGATGCATATAAAAGAAACAGCCAGCCCGACAAAGCAAAAGAATGTTTTGAAAGTGCCCTTGCAAACTACAATATTGTAAATAACAAAGAAAAAATCGCTCAAACAAACGATAATCTCGGTGGTATTTATATTGAATGGAGCGATTATGCAAAAGCTATAAAATACCTGAACACATCTCTTGAATTAAGAAAACAAGTTGGCGATAAACAAAAAATTATTTCCACACAAAGTATTCTTGGTTATGCTTATTCTCTGAAAGGAGATTTTGAAAAAGCAATTTCTTTTTATCAGGAAAATCTGAAACTTTCACAAGAAATAAATTACGGTCCCGGTATAGCCAATTCCTACAACAGCATCGCACCCATTTACATCAAAATGAACCAGTATGAAAAAGCAATTGAATATTTCGAAGAAGCGCTTGGCATCTACGAACAAATGGGAGCTTCCGGAAAAGAAATTGCCGGCTGTATGAATAATTTGGGTAATGCATATAAAGAATTAAATGACAGAAAAAAAGCGATTGAGTACTATGAAAAAGCTTTAGGTATACTTGAAGAATCAGGCGCAAATAATTCAGAGCTTGCTACATTACTTGTTAATATTGGCGATGAATACGAAAAATCTGAAAAAAATAATAAAGCACTTGAATTTTATCAAAAAGCGTTTCGCCTTCATGAAGATGTAGGGAATAAAGAAGGTATGGCAAATTCTCTATTTCATATTGGTTCTATAAATATAAAGATTAAAAACTTCCATTCAGCACTTGAGCAATTCAACAAAAGCCTGAGTATTTCTCAGGAAATAAATTCACAATCGCTCATATTAAGTAATCTTCAGAAAATTTCAGATACTTACAAAGCGATGGGCAACTACGACAAAGCGCTTGAATATAAAGACCAATATATGATGGTCAAAGAAATTATGTTTAATAAAGAGCTCAACGGACAGGTTGCTGAATTGCAAACAAAATTTGATATGGGGAAAAAGCAGCACCAGATTGAATTAATGCAGAAAGAAAGCGAAGTTCAGGCTACACGACAAAAATTTATTGTAATAGCATCCATTATTGGCTTACTTACCTTAATTGTTACTGTTTTCTTCATGTACAACCGCTACCGGATGAAGAAAAAATCGCATGCTGCGCTTGAAATCCGCAACCAGCAAATTATGCAGCAAAAGGAAGAAATTGAAGCACAACGAGACGAGATCGAACACCAGAAAGAACTTATTGAAGAGGCAAATCATGAGGTTATGGACAGCATACGTTATGCGAAACGAATACAGTCTGCCGTGCTTCCAAGCAAAGAATTTCTTGATAATCTTTCGCACGAACATTTTATTATTTTCAAGCCTAAAGATATTGTTTCAGGAGATTTCTACTGGATGACAAAACGTAATGAGTGGACTATAATTGTTGCTGCAGACTGTACGGGACACGGTGTTCCGGGAGCATTTATGAGCATGCTGGGCATTAGTTTCTTTAATGAAATTATTGCAAAACCCCACGTTCAACATGCAGGGCAGGCACTTGATGAACTTCGTACGCTTATCATAAAATCATTGCAGCAAAAAGGAATTCCTGGCGAACAAAAAGACGGAATGGATCTGGTGTTTTTAGCTATTAATGAGGAAACAATGACGCTGGAATTTGCCGGAGCCAATAACTCTATGTTTCACTTGCGTAACGGAGAGTTAACAGAATATAAAGCAGACAAGCAGCCGATTGCCATTTATATTGACATGAAACCCTTCACAAATCATATTGTGGAATTGCAGAAAGGCGATGTGATTTATATGGCTTCAGATGGCTACCAGGATCAGTTTGGCGGTCCCAAGGGGAAAAAATTCATGATCAAACAAATGAAAAATATGTTTGTCGAACACTATGCCAAACCCATGGAAGAACAAGGTAGAATCTTCGATCAAACATTTTCAGACTGGCTTGCATATATTGACCCTGTAACCAATCAACCCTTTACACAGATAGATGACGTAATTCTTATCGGTGTTCGGATTTAATATAAGTCCGCCAATAAAAACTTATTTTTCGCCACAAAATTACAAAATTGCAAAACTTCACGAACTTGTCTGCCGAAGCCAGAGTACAGGCAGGTTATGACTTTTTGTATTTATAGGATTTTCGGAGTAGACTCAAGGAGTTTTGGATTGATACACCGTTTAAAAAGTAGAAGCTGATGAAACAAGAAAATGCTATTAAAATATTTGAAGAAAAAAAAGTACGGAAGTTTGGGATAGAGTACAGGAGAAATGGTACATTTCAATAATTGATGTAATAGAAATTTCTGCTTTTCCACGATTTTATTTCGCATTCTCTTTTTAAAGATGCTATTTTTGTTTCATAACTCTCATAATACACTAACGCCCAATCTCCTGTTTTTCCTGTGTATCCACTATGGTTCGTATTGTGTTTTTTCAGCCTTTCTGCAATATCTTGCGTTACACCAATGTAGTACTTATCCCTATTTCCTGAATATAATATGTAAGTGAAATAACTCATATAAAGAAAAAACCCCACTAATGCAGGGTCTTTTGTCTTGTGGGAACTACTGGGGTCGAACCAGTGACCCCCTGCTTGTAAGGCAGGTGCTCTAAACCAACTGAGCTAAGCTCCCTTTAAAGAGGATGCAAAAATAAAGCTAAATTTCATCTTTCCAAAAAATTATCGAGAAATTTTTATCTTAAATTTAATGCCATAATTATCAGGATTTTAGATTCTGCAAATGTTCAATAGTTTACTTTTGATCTATTTGTTAAATCCTAAAAACAGGATAATTTTTGATATAAAAATTGAAAAAAAGCCTTGTTTATCCGGGTCTTTTATTTATCTGATAACAGTTACAGTTCCCGTTTGTGGTTCTGATCCATCATTTAGGTTTAGAATATACACATAAGAACCAGTTGTTACTTCATTCCCATTGTATGTCCCGTCCCATGGTTCAGTAAAATATTTTTCTGACTGGAAAATCATTAATCCCCATCTGTTGTATATTTCAACCTTTGCTTTTGGATACAAATCAATATGTTTTAAAATCCATTTATCATTTTTCCCATCTCCGTTGGGCGAGAATGCTGTTGGAATATCAAGGCAGGTTTTATCAATGGTTTCTACAATAATTGTTTCTGTTTTTGTACAGGAATTTGCATCAGTTATTGTAACCATGTAGGTTCCGGCAATAAGACCTGAAGCTGTAGCATTTGTCGCTCCGTTTGACCAGAGATATGAATACGGAGCTGTTCCATTAGATGCAATCACACTGGCTATTCCATCATTATTTCCAATGCAACTCGCGGGAGTACTGTCGTGAGCAGCTATCATTGATACAGGCTGAAGAACAATTGCGGATGCTGTATCAGAACATCCATTTGCATCAGAAACTGTAACTTCATATAATCCTGCTATTAGATTTACTGCAACAGAATCAGCCTGACCATTAGACCATGCAAAGTTATACGGAGAAGTCCCTCCGTTGCCAACAGCCATAATTGAGCCATCTGCAAAGCCATAACAAGAAGCAGGTGTAACCGTCAATGAAACTGCAATATCAACATCGGAAGATGTTATAATTACAGAATCGGATACAATACAATTATTATTATCGCTTACTGTTACATAGTATGTTCCTGCTGTCAGATTAACAGCAATCGAATCATTAGTAACAGGGCTGGTTGACCATATAAATGAATATGGGAGTGTTCCACCGGAAACATCTACCCATGCGCTTCCATCGCTTCCTCCCGGACACAATACTGGACTTGAAAAAATCGAGTCAATAGAAACAGGCAGCGGTTGAGATAAAAATACATTACTTACATACGTGCATCCGTTCTGATCGCTTACAGTAACGGAATAATTATCTGAAACCAAGCCTGTGGCAGTTTGTATCGTTTGCGGTGGTGTAGTACTCCATATATAAGAAAAAGTACCTGTTCCGCCTGAAGCATTCATCGTAGCTGTACCATTTGTTCCTCCAAAACAAGAAATATTTGTTTGTGTTAAAGTTCCAGTAATTGCAGCAGGTTCTGTTAGTGTAATCAGTGTATCTGCATGACAACTTCCTGCATCTTCAATAAAAATATCATAAGTACCGCTACCCAAGCCTGTAAAAGTATTATTAGGAAACAATTGTTGTCCATTATTAATACTGTATAAAACAGCATCGCCGGAATAAATAGTAATCTGACCATCTGTAGAACCAAAACAATTTGCATTGCTCACAACAATACTGTCTATTACAGGTTCGGTTAAGCTTGTTATTGTTGTCGGCATTGATGTCTGACAATTATTGCCATCCCTTACAATAATAACATAAACACCAATATCTAATCCTGAATAATTAATAGCAGAAGAAAAATTAGCACCATTATTTATTGAATATTGTAAAGGATTTGTCCCATTAGCATAAATATCAATTGTTGCATTGGGAGTCGCACAGCTTGTTACCTGTGTAGTAATAACAGAGTCAATATCCGGAGCAGGATTAATCGTAAGAACCATTGTATCCCTTGTAAATGTGCATGGACCGGCAGGATCGTCGGAGGTAATAATCAATTGAACAACTCCCGCAGTAATATCAGCAACAGAAGGAGTATACATCGGGTGCAAGGTATTCGGATTATTGAACGATCCGGTACCGCCGGAAACCCAGTTTACACCCGTAGCACTTCCACTCATGGAGCTTGAAGAAATTGTAAAGGAAGCCCCTTCACAAATTGCAGCATCAACACCAGCATAAACAACAGGGGCAGCATTTATTAATAAAATCATTTGATTCGCAGAAGCATTGCAGGGTCCGGCAGGATCATTTGTTGTAATCGTAAGTATTACATTTCCCGCACTTATATCCTGAGGAGAAGGAGTATAAACAGGTGTAGGAGAATGAACATCGTCAAAACTACCGTTTCCTGAAGTAGTCCACGTATACGAAGTTGTACTGCCGGAAGTATTTGCCGTTAAACTATGCTGCCATCCTTCGCAAATCGTTGCATCTGTACCGGCATTGATAACAGCAGGTTGGAATATTGTCAATACTACAGTATCGGTGGCAGCATTACAAACTCCATCTGGATCATTCGTTGTAACGATTAACACGGCAGTTCCATTTGTGATATCATTTGTGCCGGGAGTATATACAGCAGATGTTGCGGGACCGCTGAAAGAGCCATTTCCAAGCGAGCTCCATGTTAGAAATGTTGCTGCGCCGCCCATGCTTGCTGTGATATTTGCTGTTGTATCTCCGCAAATATTTTGGTCGGGGCTTGCCGTAACAATAGGTGCTGCTTCTATTGTTACAGATGCAGAAGATTGAGCCTGCGCACATCCTCCCGATGCTTCAATTGTATTTGTTACTGCATAAATACCGGGTAAGCTTGTGTTCAAATCTATAACTCCGGTACTTGTATTCATAAATGTCAAACCAGCAGGTGATGCAGAAAAGACACCGGCACTGCCAGTAGTAAATGAAGGAGATGGATTTGTTTCGCTCTGACAATAGGGCCCGTTATAAGAAAAAGATGCGTCAAATCCAGACGTTACTAATACCGTAACAGAAGAACCGTTAGAACAAGAGCCACCTGTAGTGTAAGTAACAGTATAGGTTATTCCTGTTGTGCTTGCAGTTAGATTAATTTCGCCCGTTGAACTATTTATTGACAGCCCCGCAGGAGTTGAAGAATAGCTGCCACCGAGCGTTACAGAAGTTGGAGAAGGATTCGATCCTGTCTGGCAAAAAGTACCGGAAGCATACGAAAAACTGGCATCATCAAGACCTGTGATGGTAAGCGTCATAAAATCAGCTGCAGAAGCGCAAGAACCCGAACCCGTTATTGTCAACGTTACACTTCCTGCAGCAATGTCATTCGCGCCGGGTGTATACGTTGGACTTGCAACAGAAGTGCTTGAGAAACTTCCGTCTCCTGATGTAGACCAAAAAATTGTTGTTGCGCTTCCTCCAATAGAAGCGCCTGAAATAGTGTGCGTGCTACCGGAGCAAATACTCGCATTATTTCCAGCTTCTGCTGTAGCAAGTGGAGTAACAGTAATTGCATTTGTTTGTATTGCCTGACAGTTGCTTGCTGAACCAACAGTATACGTAACATTAACAGCTCCTGATAATCCGCTTGGATTAAATGTATTTCCACTGACACCGCTTCCTGACCATGTTCCACCTGTATTTCCTGTAATATAATTATTCAAATTAATACTTCCATTCGACTCGCAAATAGTGCCGGGTGAAGTCCACGCTGCATTCCAGGGATTATTAACAGTAATTGACTGTGATTGGCTTCCAGTGCAGAGATATGCGCCTGAACCCTGATTATTCCAATTGTAAGTAATTTGATAAGTACCGGGACCGGCAGTAGAAGGGCTGAACAAACATACCCCCCAGTCGGATGTTCCAAAACCTGCTGTTGAAGGAGATATTGACCATGTACCCTGCCCCTGTGGACTCCATGGACCGTAAGTTGTACATCCGGTTGGCGTGATTCCACTTGCATGCGTATAGCCATTTCCATCGTACACGACCCATTCCATGGGCGCAGTACCACCTGTATTGCAAACCTGTATTGTATAATCTGATGTAGGACTCATAAAAGCCCCTGTTGCATAAACGGTAAGTACTGTATTCACATCCAAGGGCCCTTGAGTATAAATTGATGCACCATCTTCATAAATAGTAATACTGTTTAATGCAGCATTATCATGGCTATGAAACTGAAAAAATAATGTGGGATAAATGGGTCCGCCAGCTACAGATGAATCATTTGCATAAAAATATAAATCAGCAGTATTGCAGTCTACAGAAGAAGGAATAGTTGTCGGACTTGTGTTATTTTCATGAAATCCAACCATAGGGCATGTTGGTGGGACAAATGTAATATTCCAGTTAACAATGGATCCTGCATCAGAAGATGTATAATCAATAACATGAAGACGCCATGTCCCATTAGGATTTAAGCCTGTTGGCAAACTTTGTTGAGGAATAAAACTGCCTGTGAAGGGAGGAGCTCCACTTGTAATGCTTGTGGATGCGTTAATACTAAATGTTGTATTTGTAAAATTATCTCCACTGCCTCCAACTTCTGAACACAGCAAATGCTCATTATTCAGTGGGTCTACTATGAAAATATCTAAATCAGAAACCCATGTATGTGTAATATTGATTGTAAGCTGCGAGAGGGTTGCCGTAGGCGGTATAGCACTCACTACAATATCAGAATATACCCCATTCACATTTCCATCTGGAATAGGATAAGATGTATTATTATAAAAAGTATTTTGCGCAGATACTTTTATACATGCTAAAACAAGAATAAAAAGAATTATTGATTTCATAGTACTTATTGTTGTTCGGTTTATAAATGCAAATGCTTGATTTTTTCAAATTCAACAGGATTTTTCCTAATCCATTTTTGTTTGGCATCATGATAATCAGCCCTGTCTTTTTTCGGATTTCCTGTATCTTTATATTTTGGAAAATCAGCAGGGATTACAACACTCGTTTTTGTTGCAAAAACCTTCTTATTACCTGCATTGTCAACAGATTTTTCTAATTTAACATTTACATGGTTTTTAGAAGCGCAGAGGTTCTTCCCTTGCTTATCATTTTTCAAATTATCTGTATTTTGAGAATGCGAAAGAGAGGGTAATAAAAATAGCGCAAATAGGACAAGTATTAATGTTTTCATTTTATTGAAGATAAGGTTAATAAATTTTGGTCAGGTACAAAAATAGAAATTCTTAGGAATCGTAACAATTATTTTGAAACAAAATGAAAAGAACAGATTTCCCTATTTTTATATTTAATGAACAGATTCATGGGTATAGAGCAATCTCAGACATTTTAATCTTACAAATAAAAAAAACAATAAACGATGTTAGGTATAAAAATATATGTCACAGATTTATTTTAGCGTAACATGAGTAATAGATTTTATTTTACAATCCTTTAAGCAATACACATAAAATCTTTACTGAATTATTATTTTTCCCCAATAGCTTGTTGTGCCTGAAATTTTCAAAAAATAAAAACCTCTACTCAAATTTCCTTTTTCAATAACAATATTGTTATCGTGAATATCATTTATTTTTCGCACATGCTGTCCAATGCTGTTGTATATATTCACCTCATTTGGTAATTCCTCTTTGTTCATAAAATAAATTGTTGTTTTATCAGAAAAAGGGTTTGGTGAAATATTTACAAGCATTATGTTTTCTGAATTTTGAGAAATACTCCCCGGATCAATGATTCCATTATCCTCAATATTTGAAAGCGATTGACTGAAAGGACCACCCATTTCTTTACCCGATGAAGGAGCGCAAATACTCTCAAGATCAATTCGTATTTGATAAAGATAATGCTGCCCAACTAAAACTCCTGTGTCTGAATACAACAAATTCGTTATCGGACGCACAAGATAAAGCTGCATATTCGAGGTATCTGTTCCTCTCCATATCTGATAATTGCTTGTTAGAATTCCATCGTAGAGCTCCACATTCAAATCAGGATGATTGCCAATTCCAGCACTTAGAGCTAACTTTAATGTTTTGTGCGCATCACTCATAGATGATTCATTGCCGCAAGTATCTATTACACTTATTCTGTAGCGTTCAGACCTGATTGAGGGTTGAGAAGCGGTATCAACAAAGATCCCGATGTCGTTAAAAGGGACAGTCCCAATTAAGGTATAATTTAAACTTAAAAATTCTTTTCGGTAAACATTAAAAAAAGCAGTTCCAACATTCGGTATTTTCTCCCATATAACCAGATTTTTCCCCGACACATTACTAACAGTTGCAAGACAAATCTGCTGATTGTTATAAGGAAGCAATATATTCAAAACAGTAGTGTCGTAATCAAAACAATTATTTGTATTTCCTGCAGCTAGCATTACCGTATCTGCTTGAGAAAATATAACAGTGGGGCTCGTATGATTAAGAGCGCTAAAATTCCAATTGAATTCCGTAAAACCTGCTGATGCGCTTAATACTGTTGAATCGCCATTACAAAAAGTAAATCCATTACTTGCAAGAATATTTAATCCCAGAGATGGTATATAATAAAAATTTCCCAAGGATGCATTAGAATCACTTCCCACAAGCTTTGAGTATCCGAACCAGATTTTATCATTTCCGATTTCATAAGCGAGAGGGTTTATATCATTATCCGGAAGTCCTGAATTATTTTTATGGTACGTAGTCCAGTTCTGACCATCAAATAAAGTAAGACCGGCTGATGTTGAAACCCATATATTTTCATCATTATCCTGAATAATCGCTTTGACATTTACTTGAGGCAATCCGCTGTTTATTGCATTATACACATCAATATTCACATTATCAAACTTTGCAAGTCCGCTTAAAGTGCCAAACCATTTATTATACGTTGCATCAATAAAAATTGCATTAACATTATTATTCGGCAAACCTTGTGGTGAACTAAATGTCAGCCATGCACTACCTGTAAATTTTGCTGCACCAGAATTAGTTCCAACCCATACTTCTGTGCCTTTAGCATAAATGCAATTTATTGTATTATCGGGTAGCCCGTTTGACGTTGTATAAGTAGTCCACGAGCCATTGTATCTTGCCACGCCCGAATTGGTTCCAACCCAAACAACTCCGTTTTCATCAACTGCAATACATGAAGTATTATTGGCAGGGAGTCCTGATGTTGTATTATATCTCGTCCAGTTAGTTCCGGTTAACTTCCCTACTCCATTCAGAGTTGCCACCCAAATATTGCCTGAACCATCAAATGCAATACCATTAACCCTGTTGGAGGGAATTGTGTTTTGATTAATAGCACTGTAAGTATAAGTTGTCCATGTTGAACCGTTATATTTTGCCAGCCCGTGAGACAACACAAGCCCTCCTACGCCTAACCATTTATTTCCCGAAGCATCCACAGCCAAAGCTGTAATCTGGGCATTCGTTCCGGTAATGCCAAAATCTGCTCCTTCAAATAAATTCACACAATTTTGAGCGTAATTGAACCCAACTAAAAGAAACAGAATTAATACAGATAATGAAGTTTTCATAAGTAAGTTTTTTAATGATTATTTTATGTTAAGCAAAATTTTTTTTTTCAGTTGCATAATATCAGTAATTATAACAAAGGTAATAAAAATTAATAATATAAAGAAATATTTGATGTCTTTTAAAGAAGCATTTCATTTGTAAAAGAAACAATTTCAGGCATGATAGAAACAATAACCTCAATTCAAATAATTTATTAATTTTGCACGAATTTTTATAAATAAGATATGGAATTAGAAACAAGATACAACCCGCTTGAAACCGAAGACAAGCTCTATAAATTCTGGCTTGACAATAAATTTTTCAGATCAATTCCCGATCATCGCCCACCGTATTGCATTGTAATTCCACCTCCAAATGTTACTGGGGTTTTACACATGGGGCACATGCTCAACAATACTATTCAGGATATAATGATGCGCCGCGCACGCATGCAGGGGAAAAATGCCTGCTGGGTACCGGGAACAGACCATGCATCTATTGCAACAGAAGCCAAAGTTGTTGCCAAATTAAAAGCTGAAGGCATTGATAAATCGCAACTCACGAGAGAAGAATTTTTAAAACATGCCTGGATTTGGAAAGAAAAACACGGGGGAATAATTCTTGAACAATTAAAGAAACTGGGAGCTTCCTGCGATTGGGATCGCACTACTTTTACAATGGATGATGATTATTCTGAAAGTGTAATCAATGTTTTTATTGACTTGCATAAAAAAGGACTTATTTACCGCGGAGTCCGCATGGTTAATTGGGATCCTCAGGCTTTAACAGCAGTATCGGATGAAGAAGTTATTTACAAAGAACTGAATTCAAAATTATATTATGTAAGATATCAAATTGAAAACAGTGATAAATTTGTAACAATTGCGACAACCCGCCCGGAGACGATACTTGGAGATACTGCTGTTTGCGTGCATCCCGAAGATGATCGTTACGCACACCTAAAAGGAAAACGAATTATCATTCCTCTTGTGAAACGTTCTGTTCCTTTAATTTTTGATGAATACGTGGATCGCGAATTCGGTACCGGAGCTCTGAAAGTTACTCCTGCTCATGATATCAATGACTATAATCTCGGGTTAAAATACAATCTTGAAACTATTGATATTTTTAATGATAACGGAACATTAAATGAAAAAGCGCTGCTTTACACAGGTAAAGATCGTTTTGAAGTTCGAAAATTAATTGTTGAAGATTTACAGCAAAACGGACATATTGTTAAAATTGAAGAATATGTTAACAAAGTAGGTTTTTCTGAAAGAACAGATGCTGTAATTGAACCTAAGTTATCAGTTCAGTGGTTTTTGAAAATGAAAGATATTTCAAAACCTGCGCTGGATACTATTTTGAATAAAGACATAAAACTGCATCCAGAAAAATACATCAACACGTATCGGCATTGGATGGAAAATGTGAAAGACTGGTGCATTTCACGCCAGCTATGGTGGGGACATAGAATTCCTGCATACTACGGTTCCGATGGTTCGGTTGTAGTGGCAAAAAGCGCAGATGAAGCTTTATCTGAATTTCAGAAAAAAAATCCGGCTGTTACGGCAGCACAAATCCGACAGGATGAAGATGTTTTGGACACATGGTTTTCGTCGTGGCTATGGCCTATCAGCGTTTTTAAGGGGCTTACCAATCCCGGAAATGATGACATAAAATATTATTACCCGACAAACACTCTGGTTACTGCTCCCGAAATATTATTTTTTTGGGTAGCCCGCATGATTATTGCCGGTTACGAATATCTCAATGAAAAACCTTTCCACGAAGTATATCTCACGGGAATTGTTCGCGATAAACAGGGAAGAAAAATGTCGAAATCATTGGGTAATTCTCCCGATCCGATTGAACTCATAGAAAAATATGGCGCAGACGGAGTGCGTATTGGAATGATGCTGTGTTCCCCTGCCGGAAATGATTTGCTTTTTGATGAAAACCTTTCTGAACAGGGAAGAAATTTTGCAAATAAAATATGGAATGCCTACAGGCTTTTAAAATCATGGAAAGTTGATGAGTCGGCAAGCCAACCGGAATATGCAAAAGTTTCTGTAGATTGGTTCAGCAACAAACTTCAGGAATCAATCATACAAATTGACGATCATTTTGAAAAATTCAGAATTTCCGAAGCCCTGATGTCAACATATCTTTTATTCTGGGATGATTTTTCAGCATGGTATCTTGAAATGATAAAACCGGCATACCAAGCTCCTATTGATGAAAAAACATACAATGCAACGCTTGATTTCTTCGAAACCTTATTAGGACTGCTGCATCCGTTTATGCCTTTTATCACCGAAGAATTATGGCAGAACATCAAACAGCGCGGAGAAAAAGAAAGCATCATGTTTTCAAAATGGCCTGAAATAAAGGAATTCGATAAAAATCTCCTGATTGATTTTGAAACTTGCAAAGAAATTCTCAGCAACATCAGAACCATAAGAAAAGACAAAAATCTTCCTCAGAAAAATGAAATGTTACTTTTCATTAACAAAAATGCAGATGCGCTTGCCGACAGTCTGTATTGCATTTTGTCAAAACTGGGAAATCTTTCTGAAATTTCTCATGTTCAAGAAAAAGTTGAGGGAGCGGCATCGTTCTTAGTTAAAACAACAGAATATTATCTGCCATTGGGCAATCTGATAAATGTTGAAGAAGAAATTCAAAAACTTTCGGAAGAGCTTGACTATGCTAAAAAATTCCTTCAATCTGTTGAAACCAAATTAGCCAATGAAAGCTTTGTAAAAAATGCTCCGGCAAAAGTTGTTGAAATGGAACAAAAGAAAAAATCAGATGCTGAATCTAAAATCAAAACAATACAAGAGAGCCTTGATGCGTTGAAGAGATAATTACGAATTAAGAATTAAGAATTGCAATCCTGTGAGGTTTTGAGCGTCGGCTAGTGCGAAAGATCTTCACAGGTTTGCAGCGATGAAAGATTATTTTAATTAGTGCTTGCAAGAAAACGTCAATTTCTGCGTTACTCTCAACCTGAAAAACAGTCATGTACATTAGTACACTCCTGATTTTCAGGTCTTCGAAAGCCTTGAACTTGACCTTTTCTTATCAAGCACTCACACTGTTAAGCAAAAAACAAGGGTTTTCTTGCTAACACTAATTAGGAATTAAGAATTTTTACAACAAAAAAAAAGTACTTAAAAAATACACCCGACGTTATAACGGTTTCATTGTATTATTTACAAGACTTGACGATTAAATTTTGGTTTCAAGGAAAATCTTTGATATTTTTGATAAATATTAAAAAACACTAAAATGAAAAAATTACTTATTAAACTAAATATTATCCTTTGTTTTTCTGTGATATTTTTATCTGCAAACAAAACACAAGGACAAATTGTAAATGATCATGTATATAAATTCAGCAAAGTGCTGAGCCTTATAAATACATTTTATGTTGATACGGTCAATCAGGAAAAAATTGTGGAAACCGCCATAATTGAGATGCTGAAAAAACTCGACCCACATTCCATTTATGTAAACAAAGAAGAAGTAAAGAAAATGAATGAACCTCTTGAAGGTAATTTTGAAGGTGTTGGTATTCAATTTAACATTATGGATGATACAATAATGGTTGTCTCTCCCATTTCAGGTGGTCCATCTGAAAAAGTTGGCATTAGGGCAGGCGACAGAATTGTAAAAATAGACGGAGAACTTGTTGCCGGAATTGGTGTAAAAAACAGCGACGTAATGAAAAAACTACGCGGTGCTAAAGGTACGATTGTTACAATGGGAATTGCGCGCAGAAGCATTTCAGAATTGCTTGATTTCACTGTAACAAGAGATAAAATTCCCATTTACAGTATTGAAGCATCTTATATGATTGATAACGAAATCGGGTATATCAAACTGAACCGTTTTTCAAGAACTTCCATGACTGAATTTAAAGAAGCATTATCGAAGCTGAAAACTCAAAACATGAAAAAACTTATCCTCGATTTGCAGGATAACGGGGGCGGTTACCTTGATGTAGCTTTTGAGTTAGCAGATCAATTTCTTGATAATAATAAAATCATTGTTTATACAGAAGGTATCAACAGCCCGCGCAAAGATTACAAGTCTACAGCTAACGGAGAATTTGAAAACGGGAAATTGGTAGTTCTGGTTGATGAAAATTCAGCCTCTGCAAGTGAAATTGTATCAGGCGCAGTTCAGGACTGGGACAGGGGTCTGATTATCGGAAGAAGATCCTTTGGTAAAGGGCTTGTACAGCGGCCTTTTGACCTCCCTGACGGCTCTATGGTGCGCCTTACAATTGCAAAATATTTTACACCTACCGGTCGCTGTATTCAGAAATCCTATGAAAAAGGAGCTGGTGATTATTCAAAAGACATCATCAATAGGTTTAACAGTGGAGAACTTTCTAATGAAGACAGCATTCATTTTCCCGATTCCTTAAAATATACTACAAAAATTAAATCGCGTGCAGTGTACGGTGGCGGAGGTATTATGCCTGACTACTTTGTTGCATTAGATACAACGCCTCTTACTGACTATTACTCAAAAATGATTAGAAAAGGAACTATAAATTCATTCCTCCTGAATTACGTTGACAAAAACCGTAAAGATTTTTCTGCGAAATATCCGGTTTTTGATAAATTTTTTAAAGAATATGAGGTAAGCGATGCGCTGCTTGATGAACTTAAAGAACAAGCAAAAAAAGATAAAATAGAACCAAAAGAGGGACAGGTTATGGGAGCAGAAGAAACAGCCAGATTAAAAAGGCAGATGAAAGCTCTGATTGCAAATGATATCTGGAAGCCGGGTGAATTCTGGCAGATAATTAATACTGAAAATGAAATTATTAAAAAAGCAGTTGAGGTTTTAAAAGATAATGCTGCTTATGAGAAGAAATTAAATAAAAATACAGCAACCAAACGTTAATTAGTGCTTGTCTATAAAGTCCGACCTGCTTGCTGGCAGGCAAGTAGCTGCGTTATTCTCAACTTTCATGTCAGTCATTTACATTAGTAAACTCCTGACATTCAAGTCTCGCATGCCTTGCTCTCGAACTTTATAGTTCAATCACTTGACTTTATGGACAGACACTAATTAGAGTTTGTTTATAATGTCCGACCTGCTTGCTGGCAGGCTAGTAGCTGTATTTCGACAAGCTCAATATAGCACATAACTTTCGGACATTCTGAACAAAACACTGAATTTATAGACAGAAACTAATTTATAAATTATTTCAATTTGACTATGAAAAATTTTATATGCTTATTTGCATTCCTTTGCATTGCTTATTCTGGATTTTCACAAGGCTCAAAATCCGATTTTTCATCACTTCACAAACAACGATCAGAACAATATTCTGACTTTTCATCTTTGCCGGAAGACAGCGAAGACAGCCTGAAACTAGTTTATGCTAATACCATTTTGGAAACAGACAACAAGCTGTTTTCAATGGCTGTGGCTATGGATTCATCCATAAGTAATCTTACCAAAGAAATTGAAACTGTCAAAAAAAACAGTGAGCTAACGAATAATAAATGGCTGCTTATTATTGCAGGAACTGGTGGTTTGATATTTTTACTGTGGATTGCATTTCTTATTATGTTTTTTATTTCACGTTCGCGTTCGTTAAGAATTAAAAAAGAATTATTAAAACTGAAACAGCAAACGGATGCAGTATTGCAGAATATGGAAGTTCTGAAATATGAGAAAGACGAATTAATAAATAAATTTCGAAAATCTGAAGAAAATTTTAATTCAGAAATTGCTCAGAAAAATAACACAATTGATAATCTTGAAACTAAAATTAAAGAATCACAGGAAAAAGAAAAAAACTTTTTACTCGAAATTTCTCAATTAAAAAATGCAGTAGAAACTACGAATAATAACGCAAAAAAAATTATTGAGGAGCATGAAAAAATACAAGCTGGCTTACAGTTGTCAGTTGATGAAGCAACAAATAAATATGAAGAAGCGCTGGCAAAATTCAAGGTTATTCAAATCGAAAAACAAGAATTGATTACACAAATTTCAAACCTTACAGAAATAAACAACTCCAAAATAAATGAGCTGACAAAAATCATTGATGAGCTTGAAGCAAATGCAAATGATATTGCCCCACAAAATGAAATCAGTATCTCTGAAATGCAACAGCAGATTACTGATTTGGAAGAAAAACTAATGTTTGCCACAAATGAAAAAGATGCGCTTCAAATAAAATATGAGCAACTTGAAGAAGGATTAAACAATAACGAACAAATTGTATTAGCCCCAGAAACCTTACAGACAGTCATTGATGAAGATAATCAGTTAAAAGAAGATCTTGAATTTTTCAAATCAGAAAAAAGCAGACTGACAAACCTGATTTATGATCTCGAAGACGAAATTCACGATTACAAAACCAAGCTACCAGAGCATAAAGCAGAGGCGTTAAAGCAAATGTTTGAAAATAATATTGAATCGCTGAAACTTATAAACATGAAGCTTCAGGTAGAAAAAGAACAGCTTGAACGTATTTTACGCATGCGTGAATCGGAAGAAGAGCTGATGAAAAAAATCAATGTTTTAACAGACCAGAATTACAACCTGCAGCTTGACCTCGAAGATGAAAAGCTCTATGTTGATCATTTGCAAGTCAAGTTAGACAGTTATCTTGACGAGCTTGAAAAACAAGATCTGGAGCTGGAACTTTTAAATCTTAAAGTGAAAGAACGTGGCATGCCCGAAAATCGTGTGAGATTTGATGAAATGGAGCTGAATCTGATAAAAATTGAAAAACTACAAAGGCTTAAAGAAATGCAGGTAATATCCGAAGAAGAATATCAAGAAATGAAGAAAAATATTATTACACAGTTTTAGGCTGAAAATTTTGTCATAATCTTAAAATAAAAAGGGGCTTCGTTTTTGCTGAAAGGCAAAAACGAAGCCCCTTTTTAAAATTTACTTTATCGTTATAATCTTTTTTGTTTTTTCAGGTACTCCATTTACATACAACTGTAGCCAGTAAACTCCGCTGCTGAAATCATTATTGCTGATTTCGATTTTAGAAACTCCTGCATTTGCATTGTAGGTTTTTACAGTTATACCTTGTGCGTTTAGAATATGCAATTCAGCTTTACCAGCCTTTTCATCAACAGTTGTTGTGATTATTGAAGTTGATGTAACAGGATTGGGTGCTATTTCTATAACAGATTCTTTATGTGAAACGATATTCATTTCCACATTTTCCAGATTTTCTGCATTGCCGGAATTATTAATGTACCTCATGTTTGAGCCGATTGTACAGGGGCAATTCTGCGCGAGTGAATCTACTTCTTCAAGGGTAATCAGACCAGCTTTATAATCTGTTTCTGCTTTGTTAACGCAATACCAGCCTTTAATATAATCATATTCTTCGGGGTTTACCCATGTAAGAATATTTTCGATAATATTTAAAGCCAAATCCTGTCTGCCAAATAAGCGATAGGTATGCGCCTTATCAAGTGTTCGATGCAAAAGCCTGTGGTAGTTTTGGGAAGATTTTTCTATCTCATTATCGTTTATAGCCAAAACTCTTGATAATACTCCCATGCCCTGTACATGCGATAGTTGTTTATTCTCTATTACTTTATACAATGCCGTGTTCATGTCTGAAAAAGCAATATCAAATACAGTTTCGTCGTAAACAGAAGGCTTTTTAATTTTTGTTTCCATTAAATCTAACAATTTGTTTAAAGCTTGTATCGGATTACCTGATTTCATATCGTTTTCTGCATCTGTAAGCGAAGGGGATAAGCTTGTTGATACACTTCCTCCCAAAATATCTAACACGCCTGTTTGGGATGTTTGACTTAATAATTCCCCTCCCATAGATGACTGTTGCCCTCCGCAGGAAGTATAGGTTGATGGGTACAAATCGCTAAATGTAAAATACTGAATAGGATTACTGCCCGTTTTAGTAACTGAATAATCTACTCCTGATACAGGCGCGCCATTAGGTGTTTTCCATTCATTGTAAGAAGCATTATAAGTTTGCCATAAAACGTTTAAATTTCCATACAAATCAAAAGCCCCTGATACGTTCTTTTTAATAAGGTTATTATAACCCTGATAAAGATGAGGAACGCCTGCACTTAAAAAATTAACCGGATACTTATTGTTGTATAAATAATTGTGACCGGAACTTACCGGGCGCGTCTCGCTCATGTTCAAAGAATTTCCGTATGCAATCTGCAAGCCAATGATGCTTGAGGCATACACACTGCAACAGCGAACATTTGTTGTAAAAGAACCTGTCGCATATATTTCTCGGGAATTATTAACAGTGCAACCTTCTAATGTTAAGTCTGCGCCTGAACCACCACTGTAGTATATAGATTTATAAGTATTCCCTGAAAAATAACAATCAGTAAGGCTGCTCGCTGCTGTTGTGGCGCTGCCATAAAAACCATTGTAGCAATTTTGGAAAGTACATTCTGTTATATCAAAACCAAATCCATAAACCTGCATACCTGTATAGCAATTATCAAAAATACAATCACTAATTGAAATAGTAGAGATGCTTTGTAGAAGATTGGTAAAAATACCACAAGCTCCTTTTTCAAAAGTGCAACCTGTAATATAGGTTCCTGTTACTTCGTACAAACTCAACCCGCAATAGCTGCTTCTTACAGTGAGGTTATTTGTAAATTTCACATTCGTGAGTGAACATCTTGCTGCAGGTTGACCGGAAACAAAATTTTGAAAAATCCTTGTGCTGCTGTGGGTCATTTTTACTTGCGCATTTTCAATTTTTAAATGATAAAGCTCAATTGGTAATGCCAAACGTTCCTGCGCTATTTCTAAAACAATATCGCTCTGATCCGAACCTATTAACTCTATTTTAGCATTTGTACCTGCTGTTAAATTTGCAGGTGTTGCATCGGTACTGCTGAATTTTACGTAACCAGAACCTGTGAAGGAAAATATGGCGTTGGCTCCGAGTGCAAGATTGCCTTTTACCTCAAGACAAGTTGCTGCATCAGCAAGGGTAATTAATGCACCTTGGTTGTAGGTTAAAGTGCCGTTGCCAGAGGCGTCTTTGTCTATGAGGATTTTGCCAGTGCCACCCATACTTATTTGCGAGCCATCATTTACAATGAGATTACCGCCAGGCTTAACTTCAATAGTTCCTGTCCACATAGCATTATTTACACCACAAATAGTTGCGCCATCAACAACTAATGTACTGCCACTTTCTACTATGATTTTTGCCTGATATGGCATTTCAAGATGGCAGGTTAATGAACAAGTCGCATTGGATTGTATTTTTAAATCCTGATACAGCCTAATGTTAAAATCCCAAGTTTCGTTAGAACTAACAATAATTGGGTTGTTTATGTCATAGCAATCGTCTTTAACATATTTTCTTACAGATGTTATATGTACTGCTCTTTGTATTTTACCTATTTGTTGAGGAGAAAGATATCTTCTGAAGTTGCCTTGGTTTCCCATTATATTGTTTGTAACTTTTTCTGGGAAAGGGTAGATTGCAGTATCATTATCCCATGGATTAAAATACCATTGAACAGATGGTGGACATTCTAAATAAGGACACATATTTGTTGCGTGAGGTGCGTTTCCTGGGTATGGTATTCCAAATAAATCGTCAAACCAAGCTTCACTGGACAACATCCCTGACACAGTTGTTGGGCTGCCTCCACCCAAATATGGATGATGCAACTGTAAACAATGACCAATTTCATGAGCTAAGGCACCGCCTGTACACAAATCACCATCAGGTGGATTTAGAATGGGTTCAGCCCCTCCACTTCCAAAATAACGACCACAAATAATAGCACCATTATTGTATGAAAAATTCCAATCGCTTGGAAAATATCCATAAGAATAACCGGAAATTTCAGTAAAATAAACATTGAGTGCATTCATTCTATCATGATCAATGCTATCAACATAGATATTCATGGCAGATATATTGGTGCTATTCCAATATGAGGTATTCTGGTAGAAATAGATGTTTAGCTCAAAGCGAAATCTTGAATCAGACAAAGAAGTAACTCCTGTAATAGGATCAGAAGGAGTCTGCATTTGAGTGTATGCTCTAACAAAAATATTAAAAATAGTATCTAAACGAGGGATACCATAAAGAGCATCTTGATTGTTTTGAAAATTTCCACTACTATCATTTTTTTGCATAATATTAAAATTAATTCTGATAGTTTTAACCGGCTCATTTGTAACAGGTATGTAATTTGAGATTATATTATGACGATCTATAAAAGCTGGCGATGTTGCAGAACAACCAGTTGCTTTTTGTCCGTCAGGTGCAAACATACATGTGTCGGAATAAAAAACTTGACCTTTAACAAAGGTAAAAGCTAATATTAAAAAAAAGAATACTATTAATTTTCTCATAACTATTTATTTTTTAAATTTTTACTAATTTAACAATTGAATACTTTTTTGAATTTTTATATTTTACTTTAGCAAAATAAATACCCTGATGATTGCTTTCAAAATTAAGGTTGACCTGTTGTGAATTTAACCCTGACAAAGTTTTTATAAGCTTCCCGGAAATATCAATAATAAATAAATCTTCCATTATATCGTTTTCTGAAATTATTGTAACATTATTATAAAAGGGGTTTTGAAAAGACAGTTTATTGCTTTCATCATAATTACTATTTTCATAACCATTAATATCAGATAATTTATAAAGGGTTGTACCTCCGTTAGTCATGTAAATATTATTTTGATTATCCTCAATTAATGAATGAACCGTTGAAACAGGTGAATTTGTATTATCCCAAACTGTCCATGAGTTGTTATAAAAGCGTCTAAGTTTATCTCCTCCAATCCATAAACTACCGTCTTTTGTTTTAATAACCGATGTTACCATATTTGATAATATTCCGGAATTCTGAATATTATAACAATGCCAGATAGAATCATCATACATCCATAACCCACTTTCGTAAGCTCCAAAATATTTTATACCATTATCTATGGCCAAAATCCATAAGCCGAAAGGTATATTTGTATTTGCTGTATCAAATGTAGTCCATGTAGTTCCCTGCAATCTTTGAATAGCACTACCAGAAAACCAAACAGTAGTATCATTTTCAATGGCAACATTGATGCTTGGATAGTATAATAATGGAGAATTAGTCCAATTATATAATGTAAAAGTAGAGCCATTGTATTTTGCAATACCACTTTCCCAACCAGAAAACCAGATATCACCATTGTATTTATTGATAGCAATTTTTGTCACATAACTATAAGGGGGATAGTAAGTCCAGATGGTGTCTTGATCAAATTTTGTTAAATATCCTTCTCCACTTCCAATCCAAATGTTGTTGTCAATATCAACCTCAATAGAGTAACACACATTATGAGGCAAACCTGAATTAGCTTCATTATAAGTAGTCCAAACTTCACCATCCCATTTGATAATTCCCTGATAAGTGGCGAACCACATATTTGCAGTAGAATCTATCGCAATATCATTAATATTGGCATTGGGCAACCCTGAGTTAGTGTAATTGTACATTGTCCAATCCCATTGCTGGCAATACAATAATAAAGGATACAAATCAAAGAATGTAAGAAAAAGAAATATTTTAATAAATTGCTTCATAATTTTTTTTTTAATTTAACAAAACTCGTTATTTTCTCTACTCACCTACGGTGGCCACAATTTTTCAAATATACACATAGGAAAGTAATTTTACTTTCCTGCAAAAATAAACTATGTAAAAATAACAGGATAAATACACAAGCGGTATCATTTAGCACATTATCGGTATCATTTTTAACATTAACGGTCAGTTTTTTACACGAACGGTCATTTTTTTTAAAAATCACTGTTTCTATGTTTCACAACAGGAATTTAATTTTTATTGAAAAATTGAGATAAAAAGTCTTTTGTCTTCCTTTTGGAAACAGGTATTTTTTCATTACTAACCAGAACCGCACACTTATCTATTTTATCGTAATGCTTTACATGATTTAAATTTAATAAGTATGATTTATGTATTCTGCAAAAAATAGTTTGTGGAAACAAAGTATTATAATGACACAGGCGTTGCGCTACTTTAATTATTTCTCCATCTACTAATTTTATTTTACAGAAATTACCGTCAGCTTCAATATAAAGGATGTCCTTTGGGTACACTGAAAAAAGAATTTCAGCAGATTTTATTTTTAATAAAACAGATTGTTCTTTTGGTTTCATAAATTTTGTGATTAAAAAATTAACTTCATAGTTTTGCTATAAATAATTTGATCTGAACGAACAATTTCTAACACAGTATGAGTCTTAAAACTAATTGTTTTTTTTAACATGAGTTTCTTGATTTATTTTCAATAATAAACTAGTGGCTTTTTCATAATAATAACTTTCTTTATTACAAGCAAAATCTTTTAAAATAACTTTTGCTTTATTTAATCTTCCTAGTTTTAAGTAGCATAAACTCAAATACCATAAAGCATTATTTTTTAATAAACAATTATATTTTGTAATTTTTAAAAGCAGTTTTTCAGCTTTCTCATATTGCCTTGTTTCCATTGCTACGCCGGCGCTATAATATATTGCATCTATTCTGGTTGAATCTAATTCTAATACTTCATTAAAATATAATAATGCAGAATTAAATTCATTATTTTCATAAGCACACATTCCATCTTGCATTATTGATTCAGCATCTTCAGCCGGTCCTCTTGTAATACCGTATGTTTCTATTCTAGTATAATATTGACTATATAAATCAGGTGTTTTTTTAATAAAGAAATTCCAAAACACTATTGAACTAATCAGGAATGTAACTACACATGCAGCAGCTATTGTGTATGTATTTCTGAAAAGCCCATATATCTTTTTATCATACTTTTTTTGTCGTTCAAAATATTCTTTGGATGCTTTATTTAGAGTTTGCTTAAATAAATAAAACGCAATAAATTTATTTATTTCTTCATGTAATTTTACCTCTTCTACTAAAGCTTTGTTTGACTTTAATTTATTTTCAAACATAGCAAGTTCCTCACCTTGTAGCTTACCATCTAAGTATAAATCTGCTGCTGCAAAGTAATCGTATTCTTTCATAATATGTAAGTTCCTGTATTTGTATTTAAATTCTGAATGTCCATTCTTATATTTTCTTTTAATCTTGTTTTACACATCGTTTTCCTTCGGTTAATATAACCAACACTTATTCCTAATTCTTTTGATATTTTTTCTTTAGAAGTTTTTGAATAAAACATTATCAATAAATTCTTGCATAAATTATCTAATCTTTCAAAATGCCTGAAAAATATTTCATACTTTAAATTATATGTTTCAACAAATTCAAGTTCCTCAAAGGGTTCTGTAATTAAAGAATTTTCAGAGATAGTTTCCATTCGTTCAGTATTTTTCATTTCAAGTATTTTCCTTTTCCATTTATTAAAACAAACAGTACAGAATAATGCTGCAAATTTCTTTTTTACATTTATATTCGGCTTTATATAAAAATACTCAATTGTTTCCTGAAAAATATCTTTTGCATCATGTACTGTTCCTTTATTTTTTATTACGTATCGCTTAATGGTCTTGAAAAAAGTAGCATAACAATAATCTAATACCTGTTTATTATTACACTTTATTCCTATTAAAATTTTATCGTCTGAATATTTCATTACATTAACCCCTCTATTTATATGTGTCGGAAAAATAAAAAAGTGACCACTACTTTTTATGTTATTTTTTAAATTGTGAATAACTTAATGAAATTATAAGTGGTACCTTGCTATTCCCTTACGAAGACCCTAATTTTTCAAATATATTCCAATTCCGAAAACTCCACCTGTTCATAAGACCATTATTTTCGGAAAAAGGTTGAACAGGGTAAAATATTTTTTCGTGCAAATGTGCTGGAACGTAGTGTTTATATATATCAGTACTCCTGCACAAGGTAAACAGGCATAGTGTAAGATGTGGCTTAGGAATGAATAAACAGGTTTGTAATTGTATAGATTGTTCTGTCTTCATGCACATTGGTTTGGTTTGCTAATGCAAAACAAAAATTTGAAAAGAAAAAATGTTGTTGGGCAGATGTTAGGTTGAGATATTTCGCACGGATTGCAAATCTGCGCTAACTGGTGTATGAAAAAACAAAAAAAGAAAAGAATTGCACTGTTAAACCTTACCGACAATGTTTATTTATAAAGCTTGAGGCATAATTGTTTCCTGATTTCTTTGCCTGCTGCCAGTCTGCACATGCGCCTGATACATCTCCGGAATTAATTTTTGAAATCCCCCTGTTAAAATAGGCATCCCCGCTGGAAGGTCGTATTTTTATTGCTTTGTTGAAAATTTCTATTGCTGTTTTATAATCTTTCATTTCATTTTTTACACCTCCCAGATTAATACAGGCATCAAAATGTTTTTCATTTACAGACAAAGCTTTTTCATAATCTGCAATGGCTTTTTCAGGCTGCCGCATGCGATATTGAATAAATCCACGGGCATACCATGCGTCTGCATTATCGCTCTTTAGCTTTGTACTTACGCTTAAATCATCCAGCGCTGCTTGCAGTTCATTACTTAACATGTAAGCCATGCCGCGATTATAATAAGACATTGCGCCCTCTGGATTCTTTTCAATGGCAAGCGTGTAAAAGCTTTTCGCATCTTTGTAATCTTCAACATGAATAACACTGATTAAAAAATACACCAACATTACTGCATATAAAAAATAAAGTTTTTGATAAGATATCATACGCAAAAAAACAGATACAGAAAAAAGAATGCCTATGACAGGTAAATAAGCGCGATGTTCTAAATAATGATAACCATGACTCCCGATAGCCAGACTGTGAAACATTCCGGGAACAAGTAAAAATAAAAACCAGACGATACCAAAAATCGTCAATTTAAAATCTTTTTCTTTTCTGAAACGATAAATGAGAAAAACAAAACCGGTCAAAACGACAAGCCCTATTATAGAAGAAATCATTGAATATACAGGCGCAGGGCTAAGATTGACAGGTACGAAAAACTTCCCGGTTAGCTCAGGAATCGTAAAAATATTATTGAAAAATTCCATCAACCCAAACTTATCCTGCATGGGTAAAACAATCACTTTTGAACGTGCAAAAAAATACAATCCATACACAAAAAGATAAGGTACAATCAGCGCAATTTCTTTTATGAAACTTCTTCCCTGCTCCCTGTAAAAAAACAAATAAACAAGAAATGCAAAAGGGATTACAATGGCTGTCTCTTTAGAAAATGCAGCAAAAGAAAATGCAAGAACGGATAATACAAAATATCCGATTTTTCTGTTTTTTGAAAACGAAAGAAAAAAACGAAACGAAAGCAAGCCGAAAAAAGCAAGAAGTAAATCGCCACGCGCAGGAATCCATGCTACAGCATGCACGAGCAGGGGGCTGACACAAAAGAACAGAGAAAGCAAAAGCGCATGGGTCTTTTTTGTATCAAAAAACAACAAAATTGAGAAAAGCAGAAAACAGATAAATAAATGAAGTAAAAAGTTTGTAAGATGAAATGCTAAAGCTTTTCCATCTGAAAGATGAGCGTCAATCATAAAGCTCAGATTTTGCAGGGGTCTGTAAAACTCAGTGCCTTCTTTACTAAAAAGAGCATCGCGTTGAAGAATATCGGCAGCAGAACCATCAAGGAGCAGTGGCATGTTGCTTAAAATAATGGGAGCCTCATCAAGCTTATCCAAAGGATAGTGAAAAGATTTGCTGTAGATGATTAAAGAAAATATAAACATCAATACATAAGGAATGGGAAATTTTGTAGCAAAACGCCAGAAAGCATTCCCCTTGTCTTGCGTTTTTTCAACGGACTTTATCCGGGCTTTCCCTTTATTTTTTTTCATTTTTAATTTTGTGAAAACGGGCTATGTTATTTCAATCACACTCAATTAAACCGATTGAAAACAACGTCGTATATCGGATTAGCAATTTGCAACATAATCTTATTTTTTTTTGAAATATTATCGAATCAATGTTACAACTCCGGTTATAGGATCTGTGCCATTATTTAGTTTAAGAATATACACATACGAACCGGTTGATGCTTCTTTGCCATTGTATGTTCCGTCCCACCAATTTTCCTGATCATACAATTTATCTGCTGAAAATATTATTTGTCCCCAACGACTGTATATTTCGAGCGTTGCATTAGGATACATATTAATGTGCCTGATTTCCCATTTATCGTTTTTCCCATCGCCATTTGGTGTAAAAGCAGAAGGAATATCAAGACATTGTAAATCGCCACCTTCTTTGATTTCAAATGCAGTTGTTTTGCTGCAAGTATTTTGATTCGTCAATACTACATAATAATTTCCTGCCGACAAACCGCTTATAGTGGGTAAGGTTGAGCCATCGTGCCATAAGCAGGTTACGGTTTCTGTAACAATTAAAAACACGGAAGCCTGTCCGTCTGCATTGCCTACACAGCTTGTATTTACTGTTTCCACAAAATAATCCGGCAAGGAAAGAACTGTAACAGAAATACTATCAACAGCAATACAATTATTAACATCTTTAACGCTCACATAAAATATTTGTGCGGTATCTGCTGTAATCTGGTGTGTAAAACCTGTTCCCAGTCCATTGTTCCAAATGTAGCTTAAAGTACCGTTGCCGGAGCTTAAAGAAGCATCCAAAATAATTGTATCGCCTTTGCAAACAGTTACATCTTCTCCTGCAATGGCATAAGGACGCGTATACACAGTAACTAGAGCACTGTCTGAACTTTCACATCCGTTAATATCAGAAACCGTAACGGCATAATATGCGGAGCTATAAGGCAGAATAGAGATTTCTGAATTTGTTCCTGCATTATTATTCCAGATAAAATTCAAAGGTTCCGTACCAGTACTTGTTGCAGCAGAAATGGTAACAGAATCACCCAGGCAAACACCTGCATCCAGTCCTGCATTTGCAACAGGCAAGGGATTTACAATAATTTTCAGCGTATCAGTAGCAGTGCAGGCATTGGCATCTGTAAGAGTCAATATATATTCCAAAGTTTGCGTAGGAACAAGCGTGTGAGTCGGACTGTTTGGCAAACCATTATTCCAGGCAAAAATAAGAGGATTGATACCGTAACTCAAAGACGCATTTATATCCAAAGTGTCGCCAAAACAAAGCGTATCGTCGTTTCCTGCAATCGCTGATGGGAGCATATTCACAATAACCCAAACAGAATCTATGCCCATACATGAATTTGCGTCTGTTGCCGTTACATGAAAAAATACAGAAGCAGCAGGTGAAACAGTATGTGTGATGTCTGGAGCAAGTCCATTGTCCCACGCGTAGGTAAAAGGCAGCGTTCCGCTAATTGGGCTCGCTGTCAACACCGCACTTTGTCCCTGACAAATAGTATCATTCAAACCTGCATCAACAACAGGAAGAGGCAATACTGTAATCGTAATATGATCGCTTGCAGAGCAATAATAATTATCGGTTACAATTACGATATAAGTTGTTGTAATATTTGGAGAAACTGAATGTGTAGGACCGGCTCCAATATTATTATCCCATGAATAAGATAAAGGATTTGCTCCCGTACTGGCTGATGCTGAAATCTGAATACTGCCACCGTAACACATCGTATCATCCTGACCTGCGTTCGCATTTGGCAACGAATGAATCACTACAGCATAGCTGTTTGTAGTGCTGGAGCAACCCGTAGCAGTAATCGTTTCTGCAAGAGTAAGTATTCCCGGGCTTACGCTGCCCCATGTAACATCAACAGAGCTCCCGGCAGAAGAAGCAGGTGTGCCTCCGGTTATATTCCAAAGATACGTATGACCATTATTATTTACGGCACTGTAAGGAACGATTTCTCCTGCGCATACATCAATATCTCCTGAAATAACAGGATTTGGCAATGGGTTTATACTTATAGAAGCGCTCGACAACATTGTATTCTGGCATGAAGTAGCAACATTGGTTGCAATAACCGTATACGAACCTGCTGATGTAAGATTATTCCATGTAAGAATATTTCCGGTTCCTGAAACAGGAGAACCATAATTTGAGCCATTATATTGTAATTGGTAATTCACTCCTGTTTGAGAACCCGATAGTGTTACAGAAGTACCATTTCCTCCTGTGCAATAAGCTCCGCCCCCGCCAACAGAATATTGCTGTGGCAAAAGATTTACATTTACGCTTACATTATCGGTTTGCTGACAGCCATTGCCGTCTGTTACTGTTAAAGTATACGTTGTAGATGCAGATGGAGATACGGTCTGATTCATTCCTGCACCTACTCCATTGCTCCAGGAATAACTTAAAGGAACAACACCAGTACTCCCTGAGCCACTTATCAGTGTTGATGCGCCATTACAAATGCTTGCATCCATTCCTGCATTGGCAGTAGGAAGATTTAAAACAGTAACTGTTACTGTATCTGTAACAGTATTTGCTCCATCAAATAATGAAACAGTATAAATAGAACTTACATTGGGATAATCAACAGGATTCAGCGATGTAGATGTAAATCCGGATAGATTGCACGTCCAGTTATAAGTGTAAGAACCCGGATTTCCTCCACTTCCAACAGCATGCAATTCAACAGCAGAACCTCTGCAAATAGTATAATTCGTGGCAGTTCCGATAACAGAAAGCGGTCCGCCAATAATATAAATTGTAACCTGATCTGTTCCCGTACAACTAGTACTTGCATCTGTTACAGTAAGCGTGAAAACCGTTGTAGCGCTCAGGTTTACAGTTTGCGTAGCAGCGCTGTTCGGGTTATTGACCAAAGCAGAAGGAGTCCATGAATACGAATAATTGCCCGATCCACCGGAGGCACTACCCGTCAAGGATGCAGATGTGCCATTAAAAATATTCTGATTTGTGCCCGCCTCCGCAATAGGATTTGGATTAACAGTAATTGTAACCGTATTTGTATTTGCGCTTCCGCAAGAACCGGAAGTAACAACCAGTCTGTAATATATTGTTGAAGTTAACGCAGGCGGATAGTATGATGTATTTGTAGCTGCAGAAATATTAAACCAGTTTATATTATCTGAAGAAGATTGCCACTGATACGAAAATGAACCTGTTCCACCCGATGCAGAAACAGTTTGTGTAATTGCTGTCGGTGTTAAACCTGAACAAATTGTTTGATTTGATGCAATTGTTCCGGGATTCAAAGAAGGGAAAACTGTTATAGTAATTGTATTTGAATAAGAAGCAGTACAGCCAGAATTGGAAACCAAAGCGCGTATATAAAGAGTAGAAGTAAGATTGGCTGTTGTGTACGAAGAACTTGTTGCGCCGGAAATATCATTCCATGTTGTTCCGTTTGTTGATTGCTGCCATTGAATACTTCCCGAATATCCGCTGAGAGATACGGTTGTATTTGTATTATAACATACAGAAGCAGGAGAAACAGAAGCAGTACCTCCCACACTTTGCGCGGTAACAGTAACACTTGCAGTTGTAGAATTTGAAGCAGTGCATCCGGAACCGCTTGTCAGAACAGCTCTGTAATACGTTGTTGTAGTAAGAACAGGAGTTGTATAAGAAGAAGATGTTGCCCCGCTGATATTCGTCCAGCTACCTGTTCCCGTTGGCGATTGCTGCCATTGAATACTTCCGGTAAAACCCGAAACGCTCAATACACTTGTATTTCCGGAACAAAGGGAAGAAGGATTTGCTGATGCAGTACCGCCAACACTTTGTGGCGAAACCGTAACCGTAACTGTTCCCGAATACGCAGGAGAACATACACCGCTTGTTACTACTGCACGGTAATAAGTCGTTGCTGTCAGTGCTGGTGTTGTATATGAAGAAGACGTAGCACCGGAAATATTGGTCCATGTTGTTCCATTGGGCGAGCTTTGCCATTGAATTGTTCCTGTGTAACCCGACAAAGACAAGGCAGATGTAGCTCCATAACACACGGGAGTAGTGCCACTGGCAGTACCGGCAACACTTGCAGCATTTACAGTAATTGTAACTGTATTAGAATTTGCAGAAGCGCAGCTCCCACTGGTAACAACAGCTCTGTAATAAGTCGTTGATGTAAGTGTGGGAGTAGTGTATGTTGCAGATGTTGCGCTGGAAATATTCGACCATATTGAACCATTGAGAGAGCTCTGCCATTGAATGCTTCCTGTATATCCGCTTAAAGTAAGCGAAGCCTGACTTCCGCTGCAAATAGTTGTGGATGTAGCAGCCGTTCCGCCCACACTGGTAGGATTAACGGTAATAGTAACTACATTTGAATAAACAGGAGTACAAACGCCACTGGATATTTTTGCCCTGTAATAAGTTGTTGCAGTTAAAGCGGCTGTTGTATAAGGAGAAGTTGTAGCGCCCGTTACATTAGACCAACCACTTGTGCCTGTTGATGATTTTTCCCATTGTATACTCCCTGAATAACTGGTAAGCGAAAGTGTAGTGTTTGCACTTTGGCAGATATTATAAACCGATGCGCTTGCAGTACCGACAGTTGGAGCAGAATTTACCGTTACTGTAGTTTGCAGAATCTGATTATCATCACAGGCGCCGAAAGCCCAAAGCGTATAAGTTGTTGTGGTAGCCGGATAAACAGTTACAGATTGTGATGTAGCGCCGTTGTGCATCCAGTAGTAACCACCAACAGCATCAGCGGGACCTGTTAGCGTTACCATATTATTATTGGAACAAACCTGATTGGAAGTAGCTTGAATAGACGAAAACTGAACACCTCCGCTTGCCTGAATGGAATAATTGCAAATATCACCTGCAAAACCATCTATCATCAGATAATATTGATTTCCCAGTGTTAAATTTCGTGCAGTAATTGTTAGTGTTGTTGACGATTCACTGAAATTAGAAACCGTATCAAAACTTGCGCAATTATCTCCGGAAAAAACCTGCATTTGCACTCCCAATGCGGGAGACTTCCAGCAATCAGACACCGTAATTGTAAGTTGCGCAGTATAATTTGCTGCAGTAAAAACAATCCAGGAATTATTATTAATCTGAACATCGTTAACAGTATGTCCCCAGCCAAACGGGCCCGAACCTGTACTTGAATAAAGTGTTGCGCCCTGATACCATGAGCCTGCATACGTGCCATCCATGTTGCCGGGCTTATCAATTGTGTAAGCACCGCTTGTTGTGCCTTTATATCCATTAAGGTCGCAAATTTCAAGAGGCTGGTAGCAATTATCATTATCCGGAGAAGAAACACAAATACCAAAAGTACCGCTTCCTGTTCCATAGCCCCAAAAACGGATGTAAATTGTTTCACCGGGCGTTAATCCTGTTTTACGGATAATCATGGGCTGTAGGCTTGTAATTGTAGGATATGCCCAATCGTAGTCGTCGTAACATTCTATTTGCGTAAGACTGTTGCAAGCACCTCTGTAAATTGCAACAACACCATCTGTTAAAGTAACACCATGAGGCTTTGCGCTGACAACCAGCATTCCACTTGACGGGACGACACATTTAAACCAAACATCTTTACTTGATGAACTCCAACCACCAATCATGGGAGCAGATCCACCTGTACAATTTGAAGGAGTAGGAGCTCCGGCAGAAGCTGTCGCTCCTGTATTTGAGAAATTCAGATAATCGCATGCAGATGTAACTTCCGGTAAAGGAATTGCGCTACATGGTTCATCGTTTGCCGGAGCAGAAGAGAGCGATCCTGTAACACAAATATTAAACCCACCGGAACCAGATCCGGGATACCAATCATAAACCCGCACATAATAGGTTGAACCAACAGTGAGACCAAGCGCAGAAATTGTTTCTGCATCTCCATCAAAACCATCATCCTGACAATATAAAGATGCAAGCCCGGTGCAAGTACCCGAGAACATTTCCAAAACAGGATCAAAGGAATTATCGTCAGGCGTTACGGTAATAACATGGTAGCTATTTGTTGCAACAAACTTGAACCACACATCATCATCTGCATAACCGGTACAGCCTGTTGAAGATTCTGTAGCACCTATTGTGGTGCTATGCGTGTTCGTACAAGAGGTATAAACCGATAACGTAGTAGCACCTGTGCAATTGTCATTTTGAGAAAAACCATAAAATGAGAAAAAAAATATAAACAGAAAAAAAAGTAAATATTTCATATTGTAAAGTTTTATTCTTCTTTGAGTACTTGTTTTAATTCATGCGGCTCATATCCTAATGATATCAGCATTCTCTTTAATTCTCTCGGCCCTGCAGGTGGTGTAGAAACATTTTTTTCTTCTGTTGAATTAACAGCACGAACAGTAAGCTTAAGCTGTGCATATTTATGTTCCGGAGATTTGAAAATCACACGGCTTGTAACAACATTTTTCAATTTCATTGCCTCTTCATTAATTTTCTCAGTTTCGTCCTGCGACTTCATTCCTGAAAAAGTATACGAATAATCAATGGAATAATATTTTTCAGTTGTTTGAGAAAAAACAGGTAAAAAGCAAATACCTGCAAGAATTAATAAAGCAAAAAATTTCATACAATAAATTTTGGGGTTGTAAAAAGCAAAAATATTAAAAAAAAATCCGATAAAAAAACCCCGTTTATTATTCGGGGTTTTTTTAAATTAGAAAAGAATATTTTAAAGTAAGCTGGAGCCAGTACCTTTACCTTCTCCAATATTAATACCAATCATAATTTCGTGGGAGCCACCTTTCGCATAATTTGAAATATTGCTAAGCGTATAATCAAAAGCATAACCAATATAATATTGCTGATATTTCACTCCGAGCAATACCATTACAGCATCTTGTGTACGATAAGAAAAGCCCAGCCAGTAATTTTTCTTGTAATAACCTTTCAGATTAATATCTAACTGCATGGGTGATCTCATTTCAGTTGCTTTTACTAATAAAGATGGTTCTAATTCAAAATCTTTAACTGATTTAGTCAAGTCAATTCTATACCCGGCAGTTAAAAAATAATGTCGAACCATTTTATTATCATTCACACTTTGTCCGATGTCTGCTTTCCACTGAAAAAGCTGTGCAACAGACAAACCTGCCCAATAGCGGTCGCTGTAAAAATAAGCGCCAAAATTTGCATCAGGAATAAATTTACTTTCATCCTGATACGTAATGGCATCATCATTGGGATCGGCTGTTGTCAACTGTTCTCCGTCAATTTTATACTGAAATCCTGAAAGGGAAACGCCAAACGCAAGTTTATGTTTTTGGTCAAGTTTCAAATGATACGCATAAGAAGCTAACAAGCCGGTACGCATAATCGGACCAAACCGATCGTTATAAATGTATCCTCCAACGCCCATATTTTTATTAAGGAATGGAGCTGCATGACCGCTTAAAGCGTAAGTACTGGGAGCATTTGTTATCCCGACCCATTGCTGGCGCACGGTTAAGGCTATTGGGATATAATCTTTACTGCCTGCGATAGCAGGATTTAAAAGAAATCCGTTCATCATATACTGTGTATATAATGGTAATTGCTGGCTGAATGCAAAACCGACAACTAATGTCAGGCAAAATGCGAGTAGAAATTTTTTCATATTACTTAAAATTGGAATTGCAAATATAAAAATAATTATCGAATTATTGTAATTGTTCCGCTAAATGGTTCTGAACCATCATTCAGATTAATGATATACACATACGAACCTGTTGCTGTTTCTGTTCCTTTAAAAGTTCCATCCCATGGATTCTGCGCGTAATTATCGCTTTTATATATCAATGTACCCCAGCGTGAATAAATCTCTACTGTTACCGGTGGATACAATTCAAGATATTTGATTATCCATTTATCATTTTTCCCATCGCTGTTCGGAGAAAATGCAGAAGGAATTTCGAGGCATTCTCCTGCTCCTGAAAGAACAACAATATCAAAACTTACACTACATAAAAGCGAATCTTTAACTGTTACCGTATAATTTCCTGACCTTAATTCTGTTATATCCTCTGCTACTGCTCCGTTTGACCAAAGATATGAATAGGGAACATGACCACCAGAAATTGTCAGGTCAATTTTTCCATCATTATTTCCATTGCAGGAAGTAGGAAATGCTGTGTGGGTTCCAATAATTTCGATTCCCTGAAATACTACTACAGATATTGTATCAGCGCAAAAATAAGCATCTGAAACTGTAACCGTATAAGCTCCGGCAGTAAGCGATGCAATTGAAGAAGTAGTTTCAAGTGTTGACCAATTGTAAGAATAAGGGGCAGTCCCTCCAATCATTGAAACAGAAATACTTCCATTGTTTCCGTTAAAGCAGCTTGCATCATTGTGTGTAACACTGGCAACAAGGGCTGTAGAAGAAGCATTAATAACAGCAGTATCTGAAACAAAACAATTATTTACGTCGCTTGCAGTAACAATATATTCACCACCGGATAAATCAGAAATAGTTTCATTTGCAATTCCTGTTGACCATGTATAAGAATAAGGTGGAGTTCCGCCTAACAACGTTGCAGTAACAGTGCCGTCATTATATCCAAAGCATGAAACATTAATAATGGATAAAGCAAGCCCAAGCTGGTCGGGTTGAGAAAGAGACATGGAATCTGTAGCGGCGCAACCGTAAGAATCAGTAACTGTAACAGAATAAATAGCATTAGCAGCCAGCCAGTAAATTGTATCATTAATTCCGGAGTTACTCCAGAAATAAGAATAAGGAGGATTTCCACCTGTAGCGGAAGCAAACAAAGCTCCATCTGCACCCTCATAACAAGTTATTGGATTTGCCTGCACAACATCTGCAACAGGATAATCTCCCACGCTTATATTTATTGTAGCACTGGAATAACAACCCGTTGCAGGAACACTTTCAAACAAAGCAACACTTCCTGTTGGTCCTGCACCCCAGTTTACAAATATTTCATTGGTTCCCTGACCTGTTACAATATTCCCTCCTACAACACTCCAGTTGTATACATGACCTGTATCTGCTGGAACGGAGTAAGAAACATTCTGTTCGCTACGACAAACAAGGGTGTCCCCTGTAATAACCGAAGGAGGCATCGGATTGATGGATAAATTTATTGTATCACTACCAGTGCAAGCGTAAGGCGATGTAACAACAACCGAATACGTACCGCTTGTGGTAACATTTATTGTTTGGGTTGTTTCATTTGTACTCCACAAGTAAGATAATCCCGGATTTCCAGCATCAAGGGTTATGTTAGCACCATCACATAAATTTGTATCAGATCCAAGAGAAACCAAAGGTAAATCATGAACAGAAACAATTGCGTTGCCTGAAACGATGCCATAACAATCAGCGTCAGAAACTTCAAGCAATGTATAAGTTGTTGTACTCCCCGGATAGACAGTAAATGTATAGGGAGATGTAGTAATTCCGTTTATTATTTCTGTATTTACACCATCGGAATAAACAAACGACCAGTCAGGAGTACCTGTGAAATTAACTGATAACTGCGTATTTTGAGTTCCTGTATTGCATAAATCTGCTGAACCGGTTAATGTCGCCGTTGGTAAGGGTATCATCGTAACAGTAGCAGATTGCCCGATAACGGGATATGAGCAATTAATATCTGAAACAGAAGATAAGGCATAAGTAGTAGTTGAAGCTGGACTGAGCGAAATAATAAAAGGACTTGAGTAAATACTGTCCTCCGTAAAAGTATTTGTTCCATCTGAATAAGAAATGATCCATGGAGACATTCCTGTTAAATGAACCGAAAGAAATGCTGTATCAACACCGGTATTACACAAGCTTGTATCTCCGGAAATAGTTGCAGTAGGAACAGGAAATACATTAACTTTTGAGGAATCCTCAATCTCAATACCGCAGGCATCTGTAATAGTTACATGATAAACAGTAGTATCAAGGGGAGAAACATTAATATTGGACGTATTCATATTACCCGGCACCCATAAATAAGACAGAGGTTGTTGCCCGTTTGCAGGACTTGCAGTTATAGAAGTATTTTGACCTTGACAAATTGTTGTATCTGAAGAAACAGACAAGCTCAAAGGAACAGAATTATCAATAATCAGAATACTTCCATCCTGATAACTTGCTCCATCACAGAAATTCATTTGAACAGAAATTAAAACATTTTCAGCTACTTCAATATCTGTATCAGCAACAGGAACAATTGTTAAATTGGTTGAGGTCTGACCTGCAGGAATGGTTATATAAAATTGATTAGGAAATGGATTATTATACGTTGAGGTGATATCCGGGATTGTTGTAAAATCAGTATTAAAAGTTGCTGCCCCGCTCAGATAGAAAGGAACTTTTCTAGGTTGCCCTGAAGGGGCAGACATTCCGATAGATATAATAGCATTGCTGCAACCTTCAACAGCAGCACTATTTCCGCCGGCTGCAGGTTGGCTGTAAGCAACACCTATACTGTCAATACTGGGACTGGTAAAACTACCCGCTTCGAGAAAAACAGCGGAGTCATAAAATGGGTCGTAGACATCAGAAATAACTAATTTCATGTGATATTGCTGGCAGGGTACAACATTAACTGTTGCAGTGAGAACTGTAGTGAAGCCATCATACTGAATATGATAAGCACCTGTGGAATTATTCCTGTAATATGAAAAATTCGTGCCGCTATTTACGTTATTAATAGCAACAGGAGTAGATGTACCCGGAATTAATGCTATATTCAGATTTGTATATAGACCACCGGAAGGGTTTGGTCCTGAAACGAAAAAAGCGAAAGCATCATTAAAAACATCGCCCACAAATTCGGGATACTCTTCAGAAGCAAAAACATAACGAAATGATATTACATCTGATTGCGGAATAAAATCGAACTCTAATCCACAGGCATCATAGGTAGTTTGCCCCATAATACTTTCAATATTGGCATCTCCCTCGCAATTCAGCCAGAAATAAGTAGCACTGTCAACCGTATTGGTTTCTTCAGCGCGAAAAATATTCCCTGTTGATAAAATAATTCCTGTAGAAATTCCGACTGTTGCATTGCCATTGCCGAAATACCCATTATTCATTACAGTTCCGGCAGCATGACCTGTCGTTCCGGTAAAATGTGCGTTTAAAAAAGTAACGCCCTGACCTACTAAATTATCTACAAGAGTAGCAGCAGCAACATTATCAATTCCACCTCCCTGAATAGAAAGTGCTGTTTGAGCCTGAACATAAACACTTCCTAAAAGTATTACCAGAAGCAATAATTTCTTCATGTGTTGAATTTTAATTATTAAAAAGGAACACTCAAAAAAGTTAACGGGTTAGCCCAAAATAGCTTTGAGAATGAGATATTACTTCACTGAAAAACCTTTCAACTCAAATTTAGTCATAGGGTTGTTCTTGGAAGGATCTTTTTTATAAAAACTTGAGAACAGCATCAATCCTGATTTCTGAGGGCTCTCACAATTTCCCTCAATTGTCTGACCGGGGTTAAGTTCAAAAGAGTGGGAATAAGGATTCCCCTGTTCATTTTTAAGGTTACATGAACGGCAATTTGCGCCAAACCATATTTCAAAAGTCCAGCTAACAGTAACTTTTTTGTTACCGGTATTTACTAATTTAAAAACAACAAGCTCCTGATGAGGATCCATATAAGCAGGATCAGATTTTAAATCACATTGAATTTTCTTAAAATAAACCTGAACACCTTTTTCAGATTTAGACAACTGCCAGTCTGTATCATTTCCAGCGAAAGAAATAGAAACGAGAAAAAATAAAAATGGAATCAATTTTAACGTCTTCATAATTTAAATATTTAAAGTTACTAGCATTAAGACACATTTTAAACGCGTTGGGTTGCCTGAGTTCAATAAACCTAATTTGTTCATGAATATTCACAAGATGTTGCAAGTTAACCGCAGGTTGAGCGCCTGCCTGTCCGGTAGGCAGGGAGTCGAAACCCAGATTGCAAGTTAATCCGTGGACTGAGCGGCTTGCAGTGAGCGAAGTCGAATTGAGTCGAAGTCCAAGTTGCTGGTTGCACTTTGCATTTTCTAAAAATTTTCACGAATAAAACAGGTTTTAAAAATATCCTTTGTAAAAATAATCAAATTAATAATATCGACAAAAATATTTTGAATGTTATCAGAATTAATTCAAATTTATTCAATAATTTTAATCTCGGTTCTTCTGTTTTTGGCTTTTCCTTCAGGAGTTGCATTGCTTTCAATGGGCTGATTATCGGCATATCCTTTAAATTTCAGTCTGAATTCACTGATTGCATTACTCTGTAAAAGATAGTCGTATACTGCTTTTGCACGTTTTTCAGATAATTTGATGTTCAGATCCTTTTTTCCTACATTATCCGTATGACCGCTGATTTCAATTTTAATGCTGCTGTTTTCTTTCATAAAAGCAACGAGTTTATTCAACTCAACTTTAGATTCTGTTTTTAGAACAAAAGAATTTGTTTCAAAGAAAATATTTTTCAAAACAATTTTCTGCCCCACTTTAATAGAAGAAAGAGGTATATCAATTTTAAAAGGTTCTGAAGCATCTTTCACATCTTTCAATGTAAAATTTTCGGAATAAAACAAATATCCTTTTTTTGAAACACTTAAAGCATAATTTCTATTCACGGGAATTGAAACGAGGAATTCGCCGTTACCGCTGTTGGATGTTGCTTCAATTATAATTTCAGCTGTTTCAATATCCACAAGTTCAAATTTGGCTTCAAGACTGTTTTTTGTTGCAGCATCAAATACCTTTCCTTTTACATAAGTAACAGGAATCGGGCGAACTTCTTCATAGAGTTCAAATTCGTACAAATCCATGCCACCGAATGTATCATCACGCCTTGATGAAAAATAGGCTTTATTTCCGAGCGCATTAACAATAAGGCTTGTTTCTTCACCGTGAGTATTGATGGGATATCCAAGATTTTTAGGTTCTGTCCATTCGTCTTTTTCATCACAGCGACTCATAAAAAGATCCAGTCCGCCCATTCCGATCCAGCCGTCAGAAGCAAAATACAAAGAAGTATTATCGGGATGAATAAACGGAGACATTTCAGAAGCAGAAGAGTTGATCACTTTTCCGAGATTCACAGGCTTTGTCCACTTTCCGGACGTGTCAAGTGTTGTTTTCCAGATATCCAATTCACCATAACCGCCAAAACGATCGCTTGCGAAATACAAAGTTTTACCATCTGAAGATATCGAAGGCTGCGACTCCCAATAATCGGTATTAATCGGCGGCCCTAAATTAACCGGCTTTCCCCATTTATCGCCAATTTTACGGGAGCAATAAATATCACAGCCCCCATAACCACCCGATTTTTCACAAGCAGTAAAAAATAATAATTGTCCATCTGCTGAAATGGATTGCGCTCCTTCGTTATTTGGAGTATTTATCTCATCGCCGATGGTTTTTCTTTTCTGCCATATCTTATCAAGTTTCTCACTAATAAAAAAATCTTCATTAAATTTATTTTTCGAATTTGGAGGTACGTTTTCTCTTGGAAGCCGAACAGTAATTACAAGAGTTTGCTCATCTGCTGTAAGCGCGGGGAGGTATTCATCAAATTCCGAATTAATATCCGGACCTAAATTTTTCGGGACAAAAGGTACAGGATTTTTTTTTGCATTAATTCTGAACTCACACTTCTGTAGCTCATACTCTGCTATTTCACGGGTTTCTTTTTTCTCATTATCAAAAGAAAGATAATACATATAGCTCTTTGCAGCATCTTCCAGTTTGCCAATAAAAAATTGTATAGAACCAAGCAACAGGTAACTTTTCGGGTAAGCATCTCCGTTAAGGTGCGTCGCTCTTTCATATACACGAAGGGCTTCCTCGAAATTTCTTTCCTGCGCGAAAACCTGTCCCAAAATCATGTATGCTTCCACAAACATGGAGTCAATCTTAATTGCGTTCATTGCATCCACCTTTACCGCATAATAGCTTTCTGCCTGCATTGCACGTTCGGCGCGTTCGTATAACTTGACTGCTTCTTTATCGCTTGATGTGTATTGAGCAATGGAAGCAAATGAAAAAAGAAGAAAAAAACAAATTAAAAAAAATATAACTTTCATTATTATTATTATTGGTTCAACAAGGAGATTAGGGTATAAAAATAAACAAATTTTCTTTTCTTGAAAATTCTATTTAATTTTATGAGCGATAAAAAACACAATATGAAAAATCCTTTTCCAAAAGAAATTTATCTGGCAAGGCGGCATTCAAAAGATTCTGGTGTTCGTGGCGATTTTTTCCGCGACCAGACTGCAATAATTCATTCAATGCCTTTCAGAAGGCTAAAACATAAAACACAAGTATTTTTCGCTCCTGCAAACGACCATGTGTGTACAAGAATTGAGCATGTGCTGCATGTGGCAACTATTGCGGCAACAATTTGCAAAGGACTCAATGCCTTTGACTGGAACCTTGATATTGATATGGCCTATGCAATGGGACTCGGGCACGATCTTGGGCACACTCCTTTTGGACATGCAGGAGAGGATGCACTCAGAAAAATACTGGGATTAAAATTAAATTTTATGCACGAATTAAATAGTTATCGTGTTGTTGAATATTTATCCAATCATGGCAAAGGGCTGAATCTTACATTTGGAGTTAAGGATGGGATTATCTGTCATAATGGAGAACGCGATGACAACAAATTAAAACCTGCTTCTGTTCCAAATGACCTTGATGCAATTAACAACAGAAACAATATGCCCTCTTCTTATGAAGGATGTATTATGCGGTTTTCCGATAAAATAGCATATCTTGGAAGAGACATAGAAGATGCGCTGATAGCGGGTTTTATTAAAAAAGAAGATATTCCTGAAGACATCCGTAAAGAGCTTGGAAGTACCAACGGAGAAATAATTAATACATTAGTTGCAGATGTAATTGTTTTTTCATCCGATAAGGATCATATTGCCTTTTCCGATGAAAAATATGAAATTATGACCAAGTTAAAAAAGTTCAATTATCAGTATATTTACAATAACCCGGAATTACTTCGATACAATAAATTTTGCTCTAAAATAATTACAACACTGTTTGAACATTATACAAACATGTTTGAAATAAATGGTGTTGATTTTAATAAATATAAATCTTTGGACTTAAAGTCAGACAGGGCTTTCGGGCATTATGTAGAATCGCTGTATGAGTTTTACAAATCAGAAAATGCCGACGTGTTAAGAATTGTAACAGATTACATTGCCGGGATGACAGATTTCTATGCGCTGGAAACAATTAAAGAAATAACGATTCCTGCTCCGTTACAGTTTAAGAAAAAATGAGAGAAGAAATAAAATACGAATTAGGAATTACGAATTAGTAACTGATGTTACGCACAATGTTCTTTTTGACACGAATTGCACAAATTGACACAAATTATATAGTAACTCATATTTCTGATATTGCCTTTTAGCCATTTATCTTTCCTTCTGATATGCGCATTGCACAAATTTAAAACTACCGCAGGTAGTTTTAAATTTGTGCAATGCGTGTCCTTCATATTTTTCACGTAATGTGAGTTAGTAATTATTTTGCAACAATAATATTCCCATTCGAATCAAATTCCAATTGTTTGCCAGCATCTACTGTTTTCATTTTTCCATCAACTTTGAGTTGTGATTTCATGCCTAAATATGCAAATTTTATTTTACCTGTGGCAGAGTCGAAGCTTACATAATTGTCTTGTTTCAAAGAAATATTTTGTCCACCCACTTTTATTGTATTAAGACCTGTGCAATACACCATCGAAATTCTTCCTGAATAATCAAATTCAATTGTTGATGCAAAGTTTTTTTCACCTTTAACATTTATTTTATAAAGATCATTAACATTTACGAGCTGTGTTTTTGCCAGTATTCCGCTTCTTACAGAGCCATTATCCACAGATAATTTTGAATTTGGAGCAAAGGAAAAATCCTTATTCCCAATTTTAAATTTTGCTTCTTTTTCTAAAAAAAGTGCGGTAACCTCTCCATTTTTATTGAAAATAATATCAAAATCATTTTCTGATTTTAAAGCTTTTGCTGCAATTTGAACATCCCCTGATTTAATAGTTGCATTTTGTGCAAGACATGCCGAAACAATGAAAAGCACTCCCTTATATGAGGTTGCAAAAGATATTTTTGATCCTCCTAAAAAAACAAATTCCTGATCTCCCATCTTTAGCTTTGTATCTTCATCAAGATAGGCATAAGAAATCTGACTGTTTTCAAATGTATAAGCCAGCGTTTTTCCGGTGCGTAATTTAATCTCGTTTTCTCCAATTTTAATTGTTGCGCTTGATTTTAATAATCCCTCTTTTAAAATTTCTGAATTCTTCGCAGTCTGAATATTGCTGAGTTCAAATTCAAAACCATTAAGAGTTACTTTGATTTCAGTTTCATTATTCTGAGCATTAAGAACAGATATTAAAAACAAAAAACTTAACAGAAAAAAATAATTGCGTTTCATGTGGTTTAATATTTTATAAATTAATTTGTTTACTATTTATATTTTTATGGTTATATTTTCTTAATCACTTATAACCTTGATATCCCATCACGTCTATCCAGTGGAGACCTCAAGGGTTTTTCAATAATCCTGTTTGTACCAGCCTGCATAAGTGATATAGCTGTTTGCAATACGTTCGATCTGTCCCTGTACAAGTTCTTTGCTAATGGATTTAATTTTTTTTGCAGGCATACCTGCATAAATACTTTCTGACTCAAGCACAGAATTTTCAAGAATCAATGCGCCCGCTGCAACAATCGTATTGCTTCCTATTACAGCATGATCCATAATAATTGCTCCCATTCCGATAAGGACATTATCATTAACAGTACATCCATGAACTATTGCATTATGAGCAATGGACACATTATTTCCTATTGTAGTCGGGGCTTTCTGATAGGTACAATGAATAACTGCGCCATCCTGAATATTCACTTTATTTCCTATCCGGATAAAATGAACATCTCCGCGAACAACAGCATTAAACCAAACAGAACAATCGTTACCCATAATAACGTCTCCGATTATACTTGCATTATCTGCAAAAAAACAATTTTCACCAAATTGCGGTAAAAAACCTCTGACAGATTTAATAAGAGCCATATTCTATTTTTTACAAAATTAAAAAAAACTTAGGAGTAATTGCGTTATTTTTTTAATATTTTTCATTATTGTCCGACAACAAACAGGGCGCACCTATGGAGCTTAAATTGTTGGATTTTATTCGTTTTATAAACAATTCACTTCCCGCAAGCGGGACAGGCTCTACGGAGTTTCTTTATTTTTAGACACGCCTGCCTGCCTCAATGGCTTGAGTACGGCTGGCAGGTAGTGTCGTACTGTTTATACCAAAAATAATATTAATAAATACGGAAGCTCCATAGATAGGAGCGCTTTGTCATCAAAACGTCTTGCAGTAACAAGTTTAACCAAAATGATAAACTTTTGTCGGACAACAGTGATTCTTTTTATAATTTTTCTTACAAATAAACTTACGTTTTCCATTAGAACTAACCTACTACAGAGCTCTGTTGAAACAAATAGAATAAAACAAAAACCCATATAAAAAATGGAGGATGCCAGACAACATTAAAAATTCAGGATGAGATAAACAAAAATTTAAAAAATTTTGTTGTGTGATAAAAAACTCTATTTTTGTTGGAAAATAGTGAATATGAATTGTATAATTATTGATGACGATAAGCCCTCTCGTCGCATTATTGAGGAATACATTGCAAAAACCAATGGTCTGAAACTGATAAACTCCTATCCCAGCGCAATAGATGCTATTAATGCATTCAAAGACGGGCATAAAATTCATCTTATTTTTTTAGATATTGAAATGCCGGAAATGTCGGGATTGGATTTTCTTCGCACAATAAAAAATCCACCTCAAATTGTTATTGTATCTGCAAAAGAATCCTATGCTCTTGATGCTTTTGAATTTGATGTTACTGATTACCTTCTGAAGCCAATTTCTTATACCCGATTTTATAAAGCTGTAACAAAAGTTTCTGATCGGCTGCGTTCGTTGGGAACAAAAATTTCTACTGTTCCTGATAAAAAAGAAAACGAAATATTTATCAAAAAAAGAAGCAATCTTTTCAGAATAAAATATGATGATATTTTATGGATTGAAGCCCTTGAAAATTACATTAAGATTAATACGTTTCACACTATACTAATCACGGTCATAATTTGCGTAAATAAAATAAATAATTATCTTTGTACAAAAACAGAGATATGATAAAAATAAAAAT
>MEOG01000125.1 GCA_001769125.1 Bacteroidetes bacterium GWF2_35_48
CTTGAAAATTCAAAAAAAAATTCTGATAAGAAAAAATTTTTACGCCAAATAAAAAATTTGGCTGACTGTATGGACAGACACTAATTATAAACGTAAAAAAAAAGCTTTAATAATTTTCTATGGTAACAAATACAGAAATTAACCCCAATGTCGTTTATATTTTTAACCCTGCATATATTTTAAAAAATGACGTTAACAGAATTTTAATTACGAATACGGCTGGTAAATTTTTAGATAAGCCGGGTGAAATTACAGATGGTTTTGTTAACTTTGTTCATCCACTTCACGCAATATTATTTTCTTATTTTGATGGGCTGAATAAAATTGAAGAAATTATCAATGAGGTTTCTGAATCATTTGAGATGCCTTTAGAAAAAACCAGAGAAATAGTTGCGCAGTTTATTGAAAATCCAAACACATTAACTGTTATACATGAACAAATCCCTTTCAGTTTTCCAAAGAATGTCTTAATCCCAAAATCAAATGATATTTTAGTTCGGGAATTTAATATTAATGATTTTATTATTCCGGCAGAAAATGCTGTTTATGATAATGTCAGACTGAATAAGCCTCTTGACACAATTTTTATGATAAATACATTGTGTGAAACAGACTGTATTTATTGTTATGCTGACAGAAAGAAAAATATTAATTGTCAAATTTCAATTGAACGAATAAAGGAATTAATAGCTGAAGCGAAAAGCCTTGAAATGCGAAATTTTGATTTATGTGGTGGTGAACTATTTTTGTATAAACATTGGGAAGAACTTCTGTCTACATTGTATAATAATGGATTTTTCCCATATGTATCAACCAAGATACCTATAACCGAAAATACAATTCAAAGACTTAAAAATATCGGTGTTGATTCTATTCAGATTTCTATTGATTCAATTCAGGGAAACGAATTACAACAGATACTAAAGGTCAACTCTGCCTATGCGGAAAAAATGAAGAATACTTTATTAACACTGGATAGGTATGACTTTAAAATATATGTAAACTCAATTATTACGAATTATAATTCTAATGTTAGCTATGTTGATGAACTGTTAGATTTCCTTTTTAGTCTGAAAAATATTAAAAGAGTTGGTGTCAGTGCAGCGGGTTATTCGTTATATAAAACAGAAAATGATTTCCTAAAATATAGACCAACTTTAGATTCAATTAAAAAAATTGAGGAATTAATCAATAATAAAAAGGCAAAACAAACCCTCAACCTGTTTTTTGGTGGTTATTTATCTCAGAATGATTTCAATCAACCTAAAGAAACATTTGATAAAAGAGCATTGTGTACAGGGAATGTTGAAAATTTCTATATCCTTCCTGATGGTAAAGTTACAATTTGTGAAGAATTATATTGGCATCCAAAGTTTATCATAGGTGATGTTACCAAGCAATCAATTATGGAATGTTGGAACTCTCCAGAGGCTCAATCTCTATATAGATTAGATCAGAAAATGATTAGTGATAAAAGCCCTTGTAAAACATGTCATGAATTTGACAAATGCAGAAATTTACCCGGCGTTTGTTGGAAACAGGTCATGTACGCTTATGGTAATAATAATTGGGACTTCCCTGATCCAAGGTGTCCATTAGCTCCTAAAGAAATTAATCAGATTTTAATTCAATAATAATTTAAAATTTAATATTATGAAAGGTAAATTAAAAAAAGTAGATTTAGAAGCAATCAAAGGAGGTATTAAAAATACTTCTGTAGTTTTTCAAACAAGTCAAAATCTTGTTGCTGCGCCTGCTGTTTGTCTTTTAGGGTGCAAACCAGGTTGTAAACCAGGTTGTGAACCGGGATGCATATCAGGCGGCAGTTGTATTATATTATAAATTATAATAATAAATAAATAATTATGAAGAATAAACTATCAAAAAAGGATTTAATGAAAATCCAGGGAGGTATCTCAAGTAAAGATTTATTCAATACTTGTAATGATGCTAAGGTATTAGGTATTGCTTGTTTGTTTGCATCAGCTTGTAAAAATGGTTGTAAACCAGGTTGTGATGCAGGATGCATTGGTACTGAACGTTCACCTACTACATAATAAAAAAATTATTAATTTAAATTATATAAAGATGAAAAATAAAAAATTATTATCAAAAGATGTTCTTGATAAAATTAGAGGTGGCAAATCTATTGACCCTTTGTTTACGCCAGTTTCAAGCGGGGCAGCAGCATTGTGTTTATTTAGTTGTGAATACAAAGGTTGCAAGGATGGTTGCATAGGTGGTTGTCAAACTGGTGGTTTTGCTCCCTGTCAATAAATTCTGTAAACGCAACTTCAATCTTAAAGGGCTAACTCTCAATTTGAGGGTAGCCCTCTTTTTGATTAAGGAAAAATCATTACTAATTTTATCAGGCATTTTAAGTAAATGAATTCATAATTGAAAAATTTTAAAAAATGAAGACAATTATTTTCTGTTTCTTTACCGTTATCACAAGTTTTTTCATCGGGAAAAATGATGAAGCAATTATTAAGCAAACAGAATTTGTTAACAACGGATTTGTTAAAATTGGCACTAACATTTACATTTCAAAATTTGAGGCAACTGTTAAGGAATATCACAATTTCTTAAACAGTGAAAGAAATAAGTATTCAAAATTTTTGTATGATTCTTCTTTGTTAAAAAAATCTGCTGTGCCTCAATTTGAAAAATATTTTAATCATCCTGCCTACGCAAATTGTCCAATTATATGTGTTTCGTATGAAAGTGCATTAGCTTATTGTGATTGGTTGACGATTCAGTACAGTAAAAATCCGAAAGCAAAATTTAAGAATGTAAAATTCAGGCTGCCTTCACCTGAGGAATGGAAAATTTCTGTTGACAAAGAATTGATTGATAAAAATAATAGATTTGTAGATACAAATTTATTTTACACAAACAGAATGTCAAATATTTCTCTAAATTTAAAACCAAATTACGATCCACATTTTGCTATTGACGTTAATTCTTATAAACCAAACTTATTAGGGTTGTATAATTTAATTGGCAATGTTGCTGAAATGACTACAGAAAAAGGAAAAGCAAAGGGTGGTAGTTGGGGCGATTATATTACTAATTGTGAAATAAATAAATTTCAAATATATTCTGGTCCTTCCAGTACTGTTGGTTTTCGGGTTTTAATGGAAATTGAAAATTAGTTCATGTTATCTAAGTATTATTTGTATTCTTTACGGGTAATTTTATTCATCCTAATTCAATACCCGTTTTTAAGTTATTCTCAGAAATTCAATATAACCGGAAAAGTTACTGACGAAATCACAGGTTCTCCACTAATCATGTGTGCCGTCAGGTTGATATCTGATAATAATTCTTTACTTGGTGGTACAATATCTGATTCTCTGGGGAATTTTCAGTTATCCGCAAGTTCTAAAGGTGAATATGTCTGCGTATTAAATTACATTGGCTATTCTGAAAAAAAAATTAATGTAAGTGTTAAATCAAAAAAAACTGATTTAGGAGCAATTCAAATACAACCAAAATCAAAACAGTTAAATGAAATTCAGGTCAATGCTTCTCAAAAAAATAAAAGCCTTGTTGACAGGTTTGTTTTTACAGTTGACAGTGCCGATTTGGCAAAAGCTGTAACCTCATTAGATGTGATGAGAAAGATACCCGACCTAGATGTTTCTGATATAAATAAATCTATTAGTATCAAAGGCAAAGGTTCATCATTAATCCTTATCAATGGCGTTAATAGAGGCGGTGCTATTAATTTACTTTCAATTAATCCGGCAGATATTGAAAAGGTTGAACTTATTTATAATCCCTCCTCGGAATATGAAAGTGAAGTTGACGGAGTTATTAATATTATTTTAAAAAATAATCCGACTTCTGGCAGTAGTGGTGAATTTGATTTATCTTATAGGACTATTTATAGAGCAGCTGAACCCGCATTTGTTTATCAATACGGAACAAAAAGAACACGTTTTTCTGTAAATTATTATCCTAGTTTCAAAAGTATTCCGGTTGAAACAGAACTAAGCAGGGTCACTAAAATATCTGACACCCTTTCTTATAAATATGGCTCAAAATACAATAGCAATGACAGATTTGAACTAACAAATAGGTTGCAGGGTTCCTTGGATTTTTATATTAATGAAAAAAACTTTTTGAATCTTTATATTGAAACTAATCTTACAAATTCAGATTATAAAAACAAGTTGGAATCTCATAGTTTAGGTTTAGATTCAGTATATATAAATTCATTGAGTACATCAAAAACATTTTATAATGTGAATAATGCTACTCTTTATTATAAAAAGAATTTCGACAAGCAGGGGCAGGAATTTACAATTAACAATAATTTTAATTATTTAATCGCTGATTATAAAAACTTATTTTCTGATACAATAAGTTCATCGCTTGACAAACTCAAAAAAAATGAAAATAGAGAAATTGACGAAACAGGAGAGAAAATTGCAAATAATTTGAAATTAGACTATCTGCACCCTTTAAATGACATCCTTAAATTATCTACTGGTGTATTACTTTACTTCCAGTCTTTCACATATACTTTTTTATCAAATAATCAGAAAAACTCTGATGTCTTGAAAAATTTAAAATGGCATTACTATCTTGATTTATCCCTAAAGATAAAAAAAATTAATATTCGTGCTGGTTCTAAAGTCGAAAACAATATATCCGATTTAAGCAATAATTCTTTAAAAACTCAGTTTCAGTTTCTCCCTTCCCTTACTATATTCACTCAGCTTAATAAGGAAAATTCTTTACGTCTGGGTTATAGAAAAACTGCTTTTTATCCCTCAGCATGGCAGTATATGCCAAACCTTGTTTATTATGATTATTATAATGCAACTCAGGGGAATCCCGATTTAAAACCCGTAAATCAGGATAAAGTTGAAATGTCGCATACTTTTAGAAATAAGTCAAATTCTTTAACAACTTCTTTTTTTTATTCTCATTTAACAAATATGATTACATCTGTTCGCACGGTAAACAATCAAAATATCAGTATCAGAAAAATTGAAAATATTGATGGGAAATCAACAGTTGGAACAGATATTTCATATAATTTTATCTATAATGAAATCTTAAATATTAAGCCCACAGTTAAATTTTTCCGTGAATGGTTCAGCAATAAATCCGACAGCAGGGTTAACTATTCTTTTAATGCTTCTTTAAGCTTTAGTTACACTCATAAAGAAAAAACTATTGTTGGTTTTGATATAGTTGCAAACGGCAAACAATTATTGGTACAGGGCTACGATTACACTGAACCATCAATAGAAGATATTTATATTCAACGGGTAATTTTTAAAGGTGCCGGTGCATTTGCAATCGGAGTGATGAATCCCTTTTTTATTGAAAAAACAAAATCAGTTGTTGAAGATTATAATTTTAATCAGAATTACTACGAAAAAATTTATTCATCATGTTTTTTTATAAGCTTCACTTACAATTTTGCTAAGGGCATTGAACTGAATATGAAAAAAATTGACCGCCAGACTGAAAAAGACTTAAAGTGATGTACTCCTTTTTTAAACAACCCGATTCAATGGACTGCGGTCCGGCTTGCATTAAAATGATAGCCGCACATTATGGAAAAAACTTATCCTTAGACAAGTTGCGTGATTTATGTTTTACGTCCAAAGATGGTGTTTCATTGCTTAGTATCAGCGATGCTGCTGAAAATATCGGCTTTAAAACAACAGGTCTAAAAATTTCCTTTAAAAAATTAAAATCAACAGTTAAGTTTCCATGTATTGCTCATTGGAATCAGGAACACTTTGTTGTTATTTATAAGATAAGTAAAAAAGGTATTTTTCAAAAAGAAAATACAATTATTATTGCTGATCCTGCCTATGGTATTATTACATTAACCGAAGAAGAATTTTGCGAACATTGGATAAGTACAAGAAATGAAGGCGAAAATCAAGGCATTATTCTTTCATTTGAACCAACGCATGTTTTTTATAAAACCGACAGCGACAACGAGGTTAAAAACAATTTCAAATTCTTATTTTCTTATTTTGTTCGCTATAAAAAATATTTCATTCAACTGTTAATCGGTTTATTACTTGGAAGTGCTTTTCAGTTAATACTGCCTTTCTTTACTCAGTCAATAGTTGATATTGGTATAAATACAAAAAACATCAATTTCATTTACTTAGTCCTATTAGCCCAGATTGCTTTAACCATTAGCAGGGTAATAGTTAATCTCATTGAAAGCTGGATTGTTTTACATATCAGCGTCAGGATAAATCTGTCCCTGATTTCTGATTTTTTTATAAAGCTTATGAAATTGCCGATTAAATTTTTCGACACAAAATTAATCGGTGATTTATTGCAGCGAATAGAAGACCATAGCCGAGTCGAAAAGTTCATTACAAGAAATATCCTTACAATACTGTTTTCAGCTTTAAATTTTATTGTTTTCGGTATTGTCCTTTTGTTTTATAGCAAAAAGATATTTTTAATATTTCTTGTAGGTAGTGCCATTTATACGTTTTGGGTTCTTGCTTTTCTGAAAAAAAGAAAAGTATTAGATTATAAATTCTTTGAAGTTAAAGCGAATAATCAGAATAAAATTTACCAGTTAATTTACGGAATGCAGGAAATTAAACTGCAAAATTGTGAAAAACGTAAACGATGGGAGTGGGAGGATATACAGGCTGACCTTTTTCAGGTAAACATTTCTTCTATGAAATTAGAGCAAATCCGTGAATTAGGAAATGTATTTATAAATGAATCAAAAAATATTTTAATAACGATTGTCGCTGCAACTTCGGTTATTAACAACGAAATGACTTTAGGAATGATGTTGGCAACTCAATATATTATTGGTCAGGTAACACACCCTGTTGAACAACTTGTAGCCATGATTTACGATTTGCAGGACACAAAAATTAGTCTTGACAGGATAAATGAAATACACAGAAAAAATGATGAAAATAGTATTTCAGATTTTAAACCTGTAAATATTCAGGAAAAGAGACTTGAAGTTAAAAATTTAGTATTTCAATATGAAGGACCTCATTCAAAAAAAGTATTGAATAACATTACTGTTCATATACCATCCTCAAAAGTTACGGCTATTGTTGGGGCAAGTGGAAGCGGTAAAACTACACTTATAAAATTACTTTTGCAATATTATACACCTGTTTCAGGAAACCTGTTTGTTGATAATTTTAACTTGAATGAAATTAATACAACTTTATGGCGTAATCAATGCGGTGCTGTTATGCAGGATGGTTTTATATTTTCAGAAACCATTGCTAGGAATATTGCAACTTCAAATGATGATATTGATACTAATAAATTATTAAAAGCTGCTGAAATTGCTAACATTAAAGATTTTATTGAAGAATTGCCTTTAAAATATAATACAATAATTGGTCAGGAAGGACAAAATTTAAGTCAGGGACAAAAACAACGAATTTTAATCGCCCGTGCAGTTTATAAAAATCCCGATTTCCTGTTTTTCGATGAAGCCACAAACGCTTTAGATGCAAACAACGAAAAAGTAATAGTTGAGAACTTGCAACAGTTTTATTCAGGTAAAACGGTTATCATAGTTGCACATCGTTTAAGCACTGTAAAACATGCCGACCAGATTATTGTTTTAAGCGATGGCGAAATAGTCGAAACAGGAACACATGAGGTTTTAACACAAAAAAAAGGAGCATATTATAATTTAGTAAAAAACCAATTAGAATTAGGGAATTAATGTCATTGCACAATCAAGAAAATATAATAGAACTGCGTAGCGAAAAGGCAAGGAATATTATCGGTCAGATTCCTCCTTTTATAGTCCGACTTGGAATAACAGTTTTTTTATTAATAATAATTTCTTTTTTCCTGTTTAGTTATTTTTGGGAGTACACACCAATTTTGAAAACTACAGCAATCATTAAAAACGAAAATGGTAAAAATATTGCCTTGTTAAAAATCCCTGCAAATAATCTCAATAAAATTAAAATAGGGTCTCAGGTATCAATTAATATAAATAATATACCAAACCTTGGAAATTTCATGTTCCAGGACCGTATAAAGTCAATTTCAAATAACCTTATGTTAAAATCCGATGAAGCCTATTATATTGCAGAACTTTCACAAATAGATACTGTTTTTCTCAGCAATCAAATAATACCATTGGAGGAAATCACCGTAAACGCAGAAATAACACTTGATAAAATAAGTATCTTCAATAAATTTTTTTATTCACTGTTTTAAAATAAAAACTCATTTATGTTCAGTAAAATTCAACAAACAAAATTAAATGCTCTTTCTGCAAAAAATTTGCATCGAAAAGGTAAATGGAAATATGATTTTTTGAATGGTTCAATTTTGTTTTTAACAATTATTGTTCCTCTACTTTTTATTATTGCTCAATATATTTCCAAAGGAACAAATATTGAAAACATAATTAATATTATCAGTTTTATTTTATCAATTTTTTTAATCTGTATAGCTGCATTATCTTTAATGTTAAAAGTAAATGATAAAATAACAACTCATAAAGTTGGCATTAAAAATAATTTATATGTTTCAAACGAATGCGACAACCTTTTAAGTCTAAGTGAAACTGAATTACAATGGTTTTTTAGATATGTCACCGAAATTGACCAACAGGATAATGATACATTTGCTCGTATTTGTGAAAAGACCAGACGAAAAATGTATAGAGAAGCATTAAAGGAATTTTCTCCTGGTGATTATTCAATTACATGTCCACTTTGCGATTCATCACCATGGAAATATAAAAAAGGAGATTGTCAACTTTGTGGTAATACTAAAAAATAAAAAAATATGAAAAAAATTTTTGATGATTGGTTTAACAATTTAAGTGAAGTCCAACAAAAAGAATTATTGGATCACATTTTTAATAATAAGATAAAATCTTTAAATGAGGGTTATTTTTCTGGTCCAATTCCTAATCTTATTAAAGGAATCTTTACCGGACCAATAGGTTTATCTGGTGATGTATGCCCCACTTGTAAAAGACCTTTATGATGTACTTTTTCAATAAATACTAATATGAAATTTATTTTACTTTTTGTTTTTTTATTGTCTTGTAATCTTCTTTTTTGTCAAACTTCAAAGAAGAAAGAGACAAAACTTATTAACATATATAATGAAATTAGAGACTTTAGACTAAAGGTTGATTCGAATTTAATTAAAGGTTCTGAATCAGTTAAAATTCAAAGAAAGGTTAGGTTTAAAACTTTTTTTTGGAATTCAAAAACTTTTAGAAAGTCTGATTATTATGTTATATTTCATTTGTTACAATATGAGCGTAATTTATTATTGTATCAAAAAGAACGTGATTTTATCTCAAATGAAATAGATACTGCTGGAATCTTTACATCTTTAAATACAGCATTGAAAACAGCAAATAATTGTTTAAATTCATTTAAAAGTATTAGGAATGAAAAACTAAAAAAAGAATTATTTAATATTGCTCAAATAAATGAACAATACATACAATCCTTAATAAATTTAATTATAGATATTAAAAAATCTTATAATAAGAGTACCAAAAAAAATACTACACAAAACTTGTTAATTGATTCAAATAAAGTTAGTTTAAATGTCGCTGAAGTTAACAATTCAAATGATCCGAATAAATCAAATCTTGATGCAGATATAAGAAAAATTGATAGTATAAATGTTAAATGTTCTCAAGAGAAATTAGAAGTAAGCCTTCGGCGAACTGCATCTACTGCGAAAAATTTTTCAGCTCTATCTTTGCAAAAAAAAGATATGACACTAAAAAAG
>MEOG01000126.1 GCA_001769125.1 Bacteroidetes bacterium GWF2_35_48
CACGCGTTCGTTCTACAAAAGGCTTAATGGTTCATGCCTTCGGTAGGATAGCCGCCGCGTTTATTTATTTAATCTTTAACTCTTAATTCGCATTAATAATAAAAAGTAAAATCAGTGTTTTATAAATGCTAAAAAAAGAGGCTGCAATCAGCAGCCTCTTTTTTTAGCATTATTTTACAAGTAGTATCTTTTCTGTTTTAATTTTTTCTCCGGTATAAAGTCTGATAAAATAAACTCCGGGTTCAGCGTTGTGCATGTCAATTTTGTTAGATAAAGAAACAGTTTGATTTGTGTAAATTATTTTTCCCACAACATCAGAAATTTCAATTTTATCTATTAATGAATTCATTTCAACAAATAAATTTCCTTTACTTGGGTTCGGATAAATTGCATAAATAAATGAAACAATATTGCTCACAGATGTTCCAACGCCAATCGTAACGGGTTGTGTAGTCATGCAACCGTTAGCATCAAAAACAATTACAGAATATTCTCCTCCTGTAAGACCTGAAATATCAGGAGTTGTCGCGCCGTTACTCCAGTAATACGTATAAGGTGGTGTTCCACCGCTTGCAGTAACAGAAGCGGTTCCATCATTCATTCCGGGGGCTGTTTCGTCTGTTGATGTTACGATAGCAGATGGCGAGGATATTGTAATCAAATCATCATTGATTAAAGTGTCAGAACCTCCTGCATTGGATACAATCAGCGTTACCGAAAAAATTCCGTTTGCATCGTAATTTACAACAGGATTCTGATCTGTACTTGTTGCCGGAGTTCCTCCTTCAAAAATCCAGTACCATGATGTTGGCGTCATTGTGCTTAAATCAGTAAATGCTATTTGTGTACCCTGACACGTTGAGATGGTGCTTGCAGTAAAGTTTGCAACTGGTACAGCCTGATATCCGTTTACGGTTATGCTTGTAATATTTTCGCAATAACCGTCATTAATTGTAACAGAATAAGTGCCGGGATAAAGATCTGTAGCTGTTGCTGTTATTTGATTTCCGGCATTACTGTCCCATAAATATGTGTATGTTCCATTACCTCCGGTTGCATTCACAGATGCTGTTCCGTCATTGTTACCGATTGCGGCATCAGTGCTGGTTGTACTTGCAGTGATTGCAGGATTTACTGTAATCAGCAAAGTATTTGAGTAAACAACAGGGCAAGAACCGTTACTGATTTCTGCTCTGAAATAAGTTGTTGCTGTTGGCGCACCAGTTATTATATCCATTGTGGCTCCCGGAATATCATTCCAATTTGAACCATCATCAGATGCCTGCCATTGAATAGTTCCTGTATAACCTGAAAGACTTATCGTGCCAACATCACCCAGACATATTATTTCATAAGGAGTACTTGCTGTTCCTGCAACAGGTTCTGCATCTACTGTAACAACAACTGTATTTGAAACAGCATCATTACAAGTTCCTGAAGATATTACTGCGCGGAAGTAAGTGCTTGAAGTAAGTACATCACTTGCGAATGTTGCATTTGTCGCACCGGAAATATCATTCCATATTATTCCATCAGGTGAATCCTGCCACTGTATTGCGCCACTTTGACCCGTAATGTTCAGATTTGTTGATCCGCTTCCGCAAAAAATAGTTTCAGAAGATGTAATAGTTCCGGCAACAGGAGCGGGATCTACAGTTATTTGTACTACATTGGAACTGTGACTCGGACAGGTTCCCAAAGAAACAACAGCTCTATAAAAAATAGCATTAATAAGGTTAGGTGTATTATATGTGCTGCTTGTTGCGCCTGATAAATTTACCCAGCTTGTTGATCCGTTTGGAGAAAATTGCCATTGTATATTTCCTGTATAACCTGCAAGATTCAAGGTTGCAGAAGTACTACTGCATATTGGATTGGCAACAGCTTCTGCTACACCAGCTAAAGCTGTAGGCATAATTTCCACCATTACAGAATTTGAATATACAACAGTACAAATGCCGGATGAGATTTCTGCTCTGAAATAATTTGTAGAAGTTAGCGCAGCAGTAGTAAAAGGAACACTGGTTGCTCCGGTAATGCTTGTCCATGTATTTCCATCTTCTGATGATTGCCACTGTACCAAACCGGAATGTCCAGATAAATTCAATGTTGTTGTATTGCCTCCACAAATACTTAGTGGATTCCCACTTGCTGTACCTGCAACCGCGGGCTGGTCTATTGTAATGTAAATTTCATTGGAATATACATCGGGACATACGCCATAAGCCAATTTTGCTCTGAAATAAACAGGTGCAGATAAATTAGCTGTAGTATAAGTTGCAGTATTTTCTCCGCTACCGCCTGTTACATTTATCCACGTAATTCCATCAGATGACTCTTCCCATTGAATAGTTCCCGTGTAATTATCAAGAGTGATAATTGCATTCGATCCATTGCATAAGGATGTTGCATCAGTCGTTGCTGTGCCTCCAACAGGACCTGGCGTAACGCTTATCATCACAACATTTGAATTTGCGGGAGTGCAAACGCCTGAACTTACAACTGCCCTGTAATATTCGGTTACGCTTAAAGGTTCTGTAGTGTAGGAATCCATTGTTGCGCCGGGAATATCAAACCAACCTGTTACTCCATCAGAAGAAACCTGCCATTGAATAAAACCTGCGTATCCGCTTAAATTAATAGCTACTTCTCCAAGTGTACAAACAGAATTTGAAGAAGCAGTGGCAGTCCCTGCAATAGCAGTGCCTGAAACAATTATTTCTATTACGTTGGAATAAACATCAGGACAAGTACCTAAAGATAATTTGGCTCTGTAAGAAATATTTGCAGAAAGGGTAGGAGTAGTATAGCTTGAAGTGTTTGCGCCACTTCCTCCCGTTACATTTATCCACGTAATACCATCGGATGATTCTTCCCACTGAATTGTTCCTGTATTTCCTGACAAATTAATGTTGGTAACAGAACCTTCACAAAGTTCATTTGCATCAGATACTGCGATTCCGGCTATCGGCCCTGCTGTTACATTAATAGTTATTGTATTTGAATTTAAACTTGTACAACCTTCTGAAGAAAGAACAGCGCGGTAATAGCTTGTTACAGTTAAAGGATTTGTTGTATATTGATCTGAATTTGCTCCGGTAATATCAGTCCAACCTGTAATTCCGTTTGCAGATTCCTGCCATTGTATATTTCCTGTAGAACCCGTTAAAGAAAGAACAGAAAATTCTCCGGTACAAAGATCTGTAGACGATGCAGATGCCGTTCCACTAACAGGTTCGGGGTTTACAACAATCATCAGTTCATTTGAAAATGCATCAGGACAGGGACTCAATGTGAGCTTTGTTCTGAACCATGTTGTTTGTGTAAGATTAAAAGCATAGTATGTTGCAAGTGTTCCTTGAAAGCCTGTGATATCTGTCCATATTGAACCGTCTGTAGAACGTTGCCAGCGTATAGTTCCAGTATGACCACTTACAGTTAAAGTTACATTTGAACCGGAGCAAACAGGATTATTATTAGCAGTAACAGTTCCTCCAACAGCAGCAGGATTTATTGTGATGCTGACTGTATTTGAAATAACAGTACCACAAGTTCCGCTTGATACGATTGCTCTGTAAAATGTATTTGCAGATAATGCATCTGTTGTATATGCATCACTGGTAGCTCCTGTTCCTGTTGTAACATTATTCCATACTCCTCCTGTTATAGAATCTTGCCATTGAATAGTGCCTGTATAACCAGTTAGCAAAATGGTTGATGTTAAACCTGTACAAACAGATGTTGGGTTTGCAGAGGCAGTCCCTGATATTGGAGAATCAAGCACAATAATTTCAACAGAATTTGAATTTTCGGATGAGCAAGCACCGTTTGTTACTACAGCTCTGAAAAAGATATTGCTGCTTAAAGCATTTGTTGTATATGAATCAAAAGTTGCGCCGCTGATATCCGTCCAACCTGTTGTTCCGTCTGCTGATTGCTGCCATTGTATAATTCCGGTATTTCCGGTTAATGTTAATTCAGTTGAATTTCCTGAACATAATGCTGTCGGATTAGCCGAAGCTGTACCTGCAACAGATAAAGGAAAAACATTTATTTGTATAATATTTGAGTAAACATCATCACATGTGCCTTCAGAAAGTTTTGCCCGATAATAAATTGTATTAGATAACGTGGATGAAGTATAGCTTGCAGTTGTAGCACCAGAGCCACCGATAACATTAATCCAGGCATTTATTCCGTCCGCGGATTGTTCCCATTGAATTGATCCTGTATATCCGGTAAGTACCAAATTACTTGTTTCTCCTGAACATAAGGAAGCAGGTGTTGCAGTTGCAGTTCCTCCAACTGGTCCGGGTGTTACAGTAACACTTATTACATTAGAATATTCTTCAGGGCAACCGCTTGCTGTAAGATGTGCTCTGAAATAACTTGTAGCTGCAAGAGCAGATATCGTGTAAGATGCAGTAGTTGCTCCTGTTATATCTGTCCAGCCTGTTGTTCCATCTGCTGATTGTTGCCATTGAATATCTCCGTTTGAGCCTGTAAGTGTTAATGTGCTCGTGTTTCCACTGCATATAGCTGTTGGAGATGCGCTTGCTGTTCCTGCAACAACGCCGTTTGTAATAATAGCATTTGCCGTAACTCTTTCACTTATACAATCCGGAAGTTTTACTTCCCAGTCATAAAAATAATAATACCTGTTGGTAAGATTAGGATATTGTGAAGTCCCGGCACTTGTAATGCTTACAATGTCTGTCAGCGTGTAAGGAAAAGTAACTCCTGCATCATTTCTGTATAAATTTATGTTGCCGGATCCTACAAGTTTATGACCTGTTCCGGGAGGAACTTCAAAATCAAGTGTTACACGACTTACGCCGTTGGCCGCTGTAAATATTACGGAGTCAAGCGTTAGACCTGCGCTGTTTCTGAGAGATATTTTTCTGGTCGCGGTTGTAGTTCCTGCATTTATTTCAACCGATACTAATTTGAATGTGGTTAATGCATCGAAGGTAAGAAACCCTTCTGCTGTATTATTGAATAATTGACCATTTGTGTTGCTTTGAGTGTTTCCAACATTTTGTGAAGCCTGTTCTTCATGATTCTCTACATAAAAGGGCGTTGTAATACTTAATGCAGGAGTGGTAAATGAAGTGCCGCTTACGAGAGAAGTGCCTCCTGTGGCAACATCGTACCAGTATAATGTTCCGGATCCTGTTGCTGTAATAGTAACAGTGCCTGGACCGCATCTTGTAGCATCATTAGCTAAAGGAGCAGCCGGAAGGTCTATAGTAATAAGGTCGGTATGCACAATCTGATTGCTTCCATATTGATTGGATGCAGTAAGTGTTACAGTAAATGTCCCGCTTATTGTATATGTATGAACCGGGCTTTGTTCTGTTGATGTTGTTCCGTCACCAAAGTCCCATAACCATTCCGTAGGATTGCCTGCTGACATATCTGTAAAATTAATGATGCCAATACAGTTACTTGTTTCGTTTTGTGTAAATTCAGGAATAGGTGCTTCTGTATTGCCAATGACTGTAATAGTATAATCTTCCACTTCTCCCCAACTGGATGTATCGCAGGGAGTAGCATTCGGACCGTTTTCAGTATCGTGCAGACGGATTCTCATAATAACATTTCCGGATGTTGCATTTGCAGGTGGAGTAATGTTTGCAGTGAAAGGACCAAGTCCGATTGTAGAAGTGAACACATTTTCATCTGCATCGTCGAAATCGCTGTCATTGTTCCAGTCAATCCATATTAATACCTGATCCGCCTGATAGGGGCTTCCTGCTGTTACTGTAATAGAATGAGGCGCATCAATTGTCATACTCGTTGAAAGATTCGTGTAGTCGGCATAACCCAAACTGGCTGTGGTATTATTAATTGAGCCCACAGTAACATTGGAAATATACTCACCATTTGTTGCCGATGATCCTGCATCACAAAATTGAATCGGTGCAACCGTTATGTAATCAATTTTAGCAACAGAATCGAAGCCAAATGCATTTGTAGCTTTCAGAGTAACCATATATGTTCCTTCTGTTAAATAGGAGATGCCGCTTGGATTCTGATCCGTACTGACTGCTGGATTTCCTCCTTCAAAAGTCCATTGCCAGGATGTCGGTACATTTGTTGAGAGGTCTGTAAAATTAATGTTCCCTCCAACTGTGATATTTGTTTCACTTGCAATAAAATCAGCAACAGGAGGTGTTGTAACGGGGTTTACTGTAATATATCCGTATTTTGTTTCTGTGTCATTACCCGCACTGTTTGATACATATAATGTAACATCGTAAACTCCGGCAGTATTATACACAATTGAAGGATTTTGTGCTGTACTTGAAGATGGAGTTCCTCCCGGTAAAGTCCACAACCAAGCAGCAGGATTATCTGTTGAAAGGTCTGTGAAATTAATAGTAGTGCCTGCTGTAACAATTGTCTGATCTGCTGCAAAATTCGCTGTAGGAGCAACATCGGCAGCAACAATATCAACAGTTCCAATATATGGAGACCTGTTTTGTTTTGTAATAACAATGTCTGCTGTACCTGCTGTTGTAAATGCAGGAAATGTAAGCGTTACATTTGTATTTGTTCCGGTGTATATTGAATTCAGCAATACATTATTTTGAGAAATGGCAACGTATGCATACTGTTCAGTAGTTACAGACAGTGTCGTTTGTCCAAGTTGAATATCATTATAATTAGCCGTGAGAGCAGGAGGAACACCAAAATAATTCATAATAGAAGGATCTCCCATCAGGTGGTATATTTCCCAGTAATAGTTCGCCATACCGTCTCCAGCTTCAGTAACGGCAAGGTTTCCTGCCATCATCATTTGAGCGTTGGTAATATACCATTCGCTGAAAGGTTCTCCAAGATCGTGGAAGGCTCTGTCATAAGCTCCATATAGGCTTAGGGTATGAGCAGGAGGAGGATTGGAAATAGCCTTGGCACCAACTCCCCAGTGATAATCTTCATCCCAGTAAGAGTAATTTGATCCTCCAATATAACCCACAGCACCACCATTTGCTTTTCTTAAAACTGCTTCACCAAAGCAGGCTGGATCGTTAAATGTATTAGATTGGCAACAATTTCCAACCATAAGACCATATTTGTTCGCATTGGTCATATTGGGTACATCAGAAGTAATAAAACTGGGATTAGCCCATCCTTCGGAGCTGCAATGCGCTGTGTAATTTGCAAACGCAACACCCGTGTTGAAATCTGCCTTAATTGCTGCAACGCTTGCCGGTAAATCTGATTCAGGATATAAATATTCATAATTTGTAATGCCATGCGCAGAATTAAAATAATTATTAATGCCGTATAGTAATTGTCCATTCCCATGTATAGTAGAAAATCCACTGGGGTCTCCACCTTCCTGATCAACTCCGGCAACGAGCAAAATATTTTTCAAATAAGAAGGATCAGGCATTGTGTATTGTTCATACATAAGAGTTTTATCTATTTGTGGCTGTAATTGCGCTGTGGATGTTGCCGACCAGCGCCCGTAATAAATTTCTGGAAGAAAGTCCCCTGTGTATTCACAATAATACAAGTCGGTTTTATGAGTTGCAGTAGTCCCGCTAAATGTTGGGATTTGCGCTACATCGCCCACTAATAAAACAAACGTAGGAGCAGGATCCGATGCCGTTGCATTGTCGTAAAAACTTTTTATATAGGCTTTTATTGTAGTAGTCGTAGTACCAACACTTGCTTGATCGGTATACCCTGTAATTACATTAAATCCTTTTCTTGTTTTCCATTGAATGAATGATTGCAATTGTGTTTCAAACATTCTGTTAGCAACAATGATGTATTTAATAGGGTAGGTCGTAATCTGATCTTTTGCCGGATTCGGAGAATAATTTAAAAAATTGCTGTTAAATTTTTCAAAAAATGGAGAATATGCTTTACTTTTTTTCTCATTTGATAAAGCTAAATCAGCATCAGTAAAGCTTATTTCAACAATCATATTATTATAAACTTTTAATTCCCTTTTAACCGGATTGTAACTGAAAGGATTAATGCTTAATCTACCAATTCGTGTTTCTCTCATATAGCCAAGTTCTGCTATTTTCGCCATTGGCTCTGTTGAAAATTGATCCGTTGAATAATAAGTTTCATCGTATTGAAAAATAATATCAGCAGGATCCGTGCTTTTGGAATAGGACGGCTGCACAGGATATAACTGATTGCTTACTCCTTCATCCAATAAATATATAATTTCTTCATCGAAACTGATTACATTCACGTTAACACTTGCTCCGTGAGGAATTTCAATTAATTTGTTATACATCGGCAGATCTGCTTTTCCAATATTTTGCTTATTGGAATTGTAACCTTCAATTAACAACAAACTATAACTGTTGCTGTTCTTTTGCTTTGTCTGAAGCTGCAAAGCAGAGATACTATTTTTTAATGTAAGTCCTGTATTGGATTTACTCAAAATACTTAAACCATTTTCATTCGTTCCAAGGTTGATGTTATAATTCTGCGACATTACCCACGCAGGAAGTGTAAGAACCAGTAAGGACAGGATAACAAATAATTTCATAAATTTTCTCATAATTTTCAAATTATAATTTTACATATTCGATATAAAACATTTAATACTAAATCGAATTAGACATATTTTAAGTATAGACTTCTTACAATAAAAATTGGTTGCTTATTAATTCTGCTTATTATTAACAATTAGGTTTTTTTTTGTTTACATTAAGATTTAAAGGAGTTTACATGACATGTGTTTTGTAGCATACTCATTGATAATTTTAATTTTTGTAATATCGGGTAAAATATTCATGCTTTTAATGTAATTCTTGTTACTTCGTTTTTTCGTTTTCATCAGATTTTTTTTAAGTTTGAAAGATGAATACAGAAGAAATCAAACAAAAAATTATCGGAGAAATTTTAAAAACAGAAAATTTAATAATCGAATACAAAGAGCTTACACTACCTGTTGCTCCTGATGTCGCTATCGGACGAATATCAAGAATGGATGCGATTAATAATAAAAGCGTAACAGAGGCTTCATTAAGGCAGGCTGAACAAAAATTACAGAGTTTGAAACGGGTTTTATCCATGTACGGAACTCCCGATTTTGGCAGATATCTCAAATGTAAAGCCATAATTCCTATAGGGAGAATAATTTTTCGACCTGAAAGTTTGTATTGTGTTAATTGCGCAAAATAATGCAATCTGAAGACTGCCGCCTGTGTAAAAGTCAAGCACCTTTTTTCAATAGTGAAAAGCGAGAATATTTTTTATGTCCGTTTTGTAAGGCAATTTTTGTTGGAAGGCAATATTTACCTAATCAAACTAAAGAAAAAGAAAGATATTTGGAGCATAATAACAATATATCAGATTCGGGATATCAGAATTTTGTAACACCTGTTGTTAAAGCGATAAGCGAATGTTTTTCATCATCAGCTTCGGGTCTTGATTATGGAGCAGGAACAGGTCCTGTCGTTGCAAAAATGCTTAGCGACAGCAATTATAAAATTGAATTGTTTGACCCTTTTTTTTATAATAATCCCGAATTGCTTGAGAATACTTATGATTTCATTATTTGTTGTGAAGTTGCAGAACACTTTCATTATCCGGAAAAAGAATTTGAATTATTAAGGAAAATGCTTAACCCGAATGGAAAACTTTTTTGCCAGACAAGTATTTTTCATGAAAATATTGATTTTAAAAAATGGTACTATAAAAATGATTTCACGCATGTTTTTTTCTATCAGAAAGAGACTTTTGAATTCATCAAAAAACGCTTTGGTTTCACTGATTGCACAATAAAAGGGAACTTAATTGTTTTATTAAATTAAAAAAGGCTACACTAACAAAATTAAATTTTCGTTATTAAAAAAATACAAACTATGAAACCTTTATTTTTAATTCCAATATTGATTTTTGTTACTACAAAGCTATTGGGACAAGTCGGATATCCTGCTGATTTATACATCAACCTGAAAAATGAAAAACAAATTCCTCAAAAACAAGTGGAAATTAAACTTCATGAAGTAAAGGGAACAACCTATTACGCCCTTACGAATATAAATGGGGGAGCAAAATTTAAAACAAAACGCGGTAAAAAATATATTCTTGATGTAAGTAATCAGAAAGCTTTTAAAGAAATAACCATTCCTACGGAAGGCACAAAACCTGTGATTGAAAATTTTGTTTTTGAAAAACCTGAAAGTGCAGCTTTAGACACCACCATTTTCAAAATGTTTAAATTTCGTTTGCCAACTGATGATGAGGTTATCATGAAAGTTATTGTTGCTGCAAATAATCTCAGAATGATGCCCGGAAAAGATGTAAGGCTGGTATGCAAAGAACTTAATAAAGTTTTTATTAGTAAAACAGAGAGTGGGGGAGTAGCTTCTTTTATTATTTATCCTGGGTTTAATTACATAATAGGTGTGGAAGAACAAGACAGCGCGGGAGTTATCAGCGTTCCAAATAGAGGCGGCGCGATGAGTGAAGCAAAAGTTTTTTATCAGCCAACTGATATAAAAGAAATTGTTTCCAATGATACGATTGTACAGCAATTAAAAAAAGATCAGGGACCAACAACTTCGCATGTTTTTGTAAACATCAAGCTTTGGGATATGTCTATGAGACCAATTCCAAATGAGGATATTTTCATGGATTTAGCAAATAGCAAAACCGTTTATAAAGCAAGAACTGATGCGCGTGGTGTTGTAGATTTCCTCTTACCAAAAGGTAAAAAGTTTTCAATTAATTTAAAATATGAAAGAGATGTTGATATTATAGAACACCCTGTAGGAGCTAATTTGCACAGGATTAATATCGAATTTAATTATATGGGATCAGAAAAAATAGAAAATTTTTATAAAACTACAACCCGCACAAAAGAAGGATTTTTAACAGATTTTATGAGTCCAAAGGTGCAGCCTTGCAAGTTCGATCCTAACTGGATTGAAAAAACAAAAGATGGATACAATGTTAATTTTCCTTCACAGTCTGCTACTTCGCCTCCAACTGCTCATGGAAATAATTTATATCTTAATTCCGGATATTATTCACCAGAGTTTTATAGCTTGGATAAGACAACAGGGAGGTCAAACTGGGGAGCACGTCTTGCAGAAAATGGTATTTCAGCTTCAATTTATGTAGATGATGTAATTCTTGCAAACACGGAATCATGTACTTTGTACGCACTTGATGCAAAAAACGGAAATATGCTCTGGTCTAAATGGCTTGGACCGAATATTTATTCCACACCAACAGTATCGAATAGAAAAGTTTTTGCTGTTTATCCAAATACTTTAGATGCGCGCTATTTGATAATAAATAAAAATCTGACGACAAGCAATCATTTTGTATTAGCCGCATTTGATATTAAAACCGGAGAAATAAAATGGCAGGCATGGGTGGATGAAGAAGTATTAGCAGCTCCGGTTGCAAGCAATAATAAGGTTTATATGACTTCTATGGCAGGCAGCTTATATCAGTTCGACATGGAAACAGGCAAGCAGCTTCATCTGATAAGGTCAAAAGCAGTTACACCCCCGACTATTATTGATGATCTTGTTTTTGTTTCAATGGCTGGGGAGAAAGATTCTAAAGTTCAGGAATTAGCAATATACAATGCAAAAGACATGAAACTTATTTCCCGTGTTAAGCAAATTAATGGGCAAAATCAATTTTCACAATTTGGAATGGATGCGATTGACAGGATGAATTACGGCGTTGGAAGAGTTACGCATTTTAAAGGAAAAAATTTCACGATTGTAGGAGGTAAATTATTTTGCTTTGATAATTCAGGAAAAATTGCCTGGCAAACAGTAATCAATAATTCAAAAAGTATTGAAATGCTGCCACGATCTTCAACTCCTGTAATTGCCGGAGGAAAAATAATAGTGAACAATGGTACGAAAGTGCAAATTTACGACCCGGCTCAAGGCAAACTGATAAAAGAATTTCCTGTCAATGCAGAGCTGTTTGCCGATGCAATAGCATACAATGGCTGGATTTACACAGGTACAAAAAAAGGCAAAATAATTTCAATCAACACAAAAGACCCCTCGCTCACAGACTGGCCAACATGGAGTGGTAATGCTGCGCATAATCCGGTTGTTAGGTAAAATTGAGAAATTACGAATTAGGAATTACGAATTACGAATTACGAATTTGAATTTGAAGACCTGCCTGGCTGACGCTAACGGCAGACAGGTTTGAAAATGATTTAACCTGCTTTGTCGGCAACTACCGTGTGGACACAAATATGCGAAGGATTGTGTTTTTTCGTAAAATCAAAAGTTGGAAAAACGACTCCAGAGGAGTCGAATGCCTGCCTTGCCGGTCAGGCGGGTTTATAACCCTGAGCTTTAGTTCGGGGTATAAACAAATGATAATTAAAAGATTTTGGCGGAAAATTTGCCTCAACAAAATTTAAAAGTTTATCCAAAAACAATACTCTGCAAATTTTGTGACAAAATCTTTGGATATAACTTGTTTTAAACTCTAATATCCCAATCATTTCCCCCTCATCCACAAAAATATGGTATTAAGCATAAAAAAACTTTAGGATTTTTGAAAAAAAGATATATATCTTTGAAAATTCACACTCGTATAAATATTTACAATATTAAATAATAGAGAAATGGCAAAAGTTAAAGGAGCAATTGTAGTATACATTGAAAGATGTAAAGGTTGCGGTGTTTGCGTCCCTGTTTGTCCTTCGCAGGTTATCGCGTTGAACAAAGAAGTGAATGGGAAAGGCTATCACTTTGCATTTATGGAAAAACCGGACGAATGCACAGGCTGCACAAACTGCGCAGTAGTTTGTCCCGATGGAGTAATAACCGTTTACAGGGTTAAGGAATAATTCGTATGTCTTAAAAAAAACGACACGACATGAAAGAAGTAAAATTAATGAAAGGAAATGAAGCGATAGCAGAAGCTGCTATTCGTGCCGGGGCAGACGGATATTTCGGTTACCCCATTACGCCTCAGTCAGAAGTTTTAGAATATCTGATGAGTCAAAAACCCCATGAAAGAACAGGGATGGTTGTTCTTCAGGCAGAAAGCGAAGTTGCGGCAATCAACATGGTTTATGGTGGCGCTGCAACAGGTAAAAAAGTTATGACCTCTTCCTCCAGTCCGGGCATCAGCCTTAAAATGGAAGGAATATCATACATGGCAGGTGCGCAGTTGCCTTGCCTTATAGTTAATGTAGTTCGCGGAGGTCCGGGTCTTGGTACCATTCAACCTTCTCAAAGCGATTATTTTCAGGCAACAAAAGGTGGTGGGCACGGCGATTATCGCTTATTTGTCCTTGCACCTGCTTCGGTTCAGGAAATGGCCGATTTTGTAAAACAGGGCTTTGATTTGGCATTCAAATACCGCAATCCTGTTATGATTTTGAGCGACGGCATCATTGGTCAGATGATGGAAAAAGTGGAGCTTGAAGAACAACAACCCAGACTGACACAGGCAGAAGTAGTAAAAAAATGTCCATGGGCAACAACTGGTAAAACTCCCGACAGAGAGAGAAATATCATTACGTCTCTTGATCTCGAAGCTTCAAAGCAGGAATTACATAATAAAGTGCTGCAGGAAAAGTATGAAAAAATGGAAGAAGATGTCCGTTTCGAAACTTTTAATTGCGATGATGCTGAATATATTTTTATCGCTTATGGTTCTGTTGCACGTATTTGTCAAAAAGCAATTGACATAGCTCGTTCAAAAGGCATTAAAGTAGGACTTCTGCGACCTATTACTCTTTTCCCGTTCCCCAGCAAAAAAGTTGCTGAATTAGCCACGAAGGTAAAGGGCATGATGTCCGTTGAAATGAGTGCTGGTCAAATGGTGGAAGATGTAAAACTTGCCGTTAATGGTAAAATTCCTGTAGAATTTTATGGTAGAATGGGAGGGATGATACCTTCTCCGGAAGAAATAGTTCGCGCTTTAAAAAATCAATTAATAGGAGGATAATTCATGGAAATTAAAGATATAATTCAGGAAAAAAATATTGTCTATAAAAGAACATCTCTTTTAACAGATAAAGCTATGTCGTATTGTCCTGGTTGTGGTCATGGAACTGCGCACAGGATTATTATGGAAGTGATTGAAGAAATGGGAATTCAGTCTTCTACGATTGGGGTCGCTCCTGTTGGTTGTTCTGTGTTAGCGTATGAATTTTTAGATATTGATATGCAACAGGCTGCGCACGGTAGGGCTCCTGCTTTGGCAACAGCAATTAAAAGGCTTAATCCGGAAAAACATGTATTTACGTATCAGGGCGATGGTGATTTAGCTGCTATTGGCACTGCTGAAACCATTCACGCTTGCAACAGAGGAGAAAAAATAGTTATTGTTTTTATAAATAATGGTATTTATGGAATGACCGGCGGTCAGATGGCTCCTACAACCCTACCCGGAATGAAAGCTTCCACTTGTCCTTTTGGAAGGGATACAGAACTTATGGGGAATCCTTTAAGAATGACCGAACTTGTTGCGCATTTGCCGGGTACATATTTTGTAACACGTCAGGCTGTACACACTCCTGTAGCTGTAAGAAAAACAAAAAAAGCAATTCGCTTTGCTTTTGAAAATGCTGAAAACGGTGTTAATTTCGTTGAAATTGTTTCAAATTGCAATTCCGGCTGGAAAATGACTCCTGTACAAGCAAACAAATGGATGGAAGAGAATATGTTCCCATTTTATCCTTTGGGTGATATCAAAGTTCCTGAAAAAAAATAATTTTATCGGAACGAAAATTCAAATTTGTTAATTTAAAAAATTATATAATATGACTGAAGAAATTATTATTGCAGGATTTGGTGGACAGGGAGTTCTTTCCATGGGTAAAATTCTTGCCTATTCAGGAATGATGCAGGATCAGGAAGTAAGCTGGATGCCTGCTTATGGTCCCGAAATGCGTGGCGGTACTGCCAACGTAACGGTTATTCTCAGCGATGAAAGAATCAGTTCCCCTGTGTTGTCAAAATACGATACAGCTATTATTCTGAATCAGCAATCTATGGATAAATTTGAGTGTGCTGTTAAAGAAGGAGGTTTGTTGTTATACGATCCGAATGGTATTACGAAACCCCCGACAAGAATGGATATTCAAATTTTTAAGGTTAGTGCTACAGAAGAAGCTACAAAAATGGGAAATACGAAAATTTTCAACATGATTGTTTTGGGAGCATATCTGAAAGTGAAACCTCTTGTAAAACTTGAAAATGTTATCAAGGGTTTGCAGAAGTCGCTTCCGGCGCGTCATCACAACCTGATTCCCGAAAACGAAAAAGCCATTTCAAGGGGCTTAGAAATCGTGGAAAAGGTAAACTGAAAAAAATGTTAAAAGCCCTTCTGATTTTGAGGGGCTTTTTTTTATTTTTTATTTATTATCTTTGTTAAAAAAAATCAAAACAACTCATGCAAGCCAACCCAAATTATCTTACAAAAGGAAATCTTCTCCCTCAAGAAGAAATGCTGGAGGTCGGAAGAAGAAAAAAAAATATTTCAATTGGCATTCCTAAAGAAATATTGAAAGACGAAAACCGCGTAGCATTGACTCCTCTTAATGTTGAATTGCTAGTAAATAATGGGCATCACGTTGTTGTTGAATCCAATTCTGGAAAAGCAGCTAATTTTTATGATAATGTTTACTCCGAACACGGAGCTGAAATAGCGTTAAGCAGAAACGAGGTTTTTAAATGTGAAGTTATCCTTAAAGTCGCTCCTTTGTCTCTTGAAGAGATTGACATGCTTGAGTCAAATCATATAGTGATTTCTTCGTTGCATGCTGCATTTCAAACAGAAGAATATATCAGAAAATTAATTCAGAAAAGAGTTACTGCTTTGGCTTTTGAATATATGAAAGATCAAAGCGGACATTACCCTGTAGTGCGCTATATGAGTCAGATTGCAGGTAGTTCTTCGATTTTGATTGCTGCAGAGTATTTGAATACCGTACACGATGGAAAAGGTGAAATGCTTGGAGGAATAACAGGAATCACTCCTTCTGAAGTTGTAATTATCGGTGCTGGTACTGCTGGCGAATTTGCTGCTCGAACCGCAATAGGACTGGGCGCTTTTGTTAAAGTTTTTGATGATTCTGTTGAAAATCTTAGACGCTTGCAGGAAAATCTTGGAAGAAATGTGTTCACTTCTTTATTACAACCTTTGGTTCTGAAAAATAATATCAAAAATGCTGATGTTGTAATTGGTGCCCTTAGGTCAACAAATATGCACAGGCGTTTTGTCGTTACAGAAGAAATGGTACGTAGTATGAAAAAAGGCTCTGTTATTGTTGATATAAGTATTGATGAAGGCGGTTGTGTTGAAACTTCCAGATTAACATCTCACAGTAATCCCGTTTTTATTGAACATGGTGTTGTGCATTATTGTGTTCCAAACATTGCTTCGCGCGTGGCAAGAACTGCTTCTTATGCCTTGAGTAATATTTTTGGTCCCATTCTTTTAAAAGTTGGCGAAGCAGGCGATATAAAACAATTGCTTAAAGAAGATGCCGGCGTTAGAAAAGGAGTTTATATGTATAATGGAATTTTAACAAATCCTTATATTGGAAATATGTTCGACATACCATCAAAAGATATAGAGTTACTTATGGCTGCCTTTTAATCTTAATCCTAAATCCTAAATCTAAAAATGGATTAAGGAGTAAGGAGTAGGAGTAAGGAGTAGGAGTAGCCTGCCAGACTGCGTCAAGCAGGCAGGGAGTAGGAGTGGCAATCCTGTGAGGTATTGAGGGAAAGCTTGTGCGTAGGCTATCCTCACAGGTTTGAGGAAAAGTTCAGGTATTGAGGGAAAGCTTAGGCGTAGGCTATCCTCACAGGTTTGAGGAAAAGTTCAGGTATTGAGGGAAAGCTTAGGCGTAGGCTATCCTCACAGGTTTGAGGGAAATAAGATAAAATATAGGATTAAGAGGAGTGATCGAAGGTTATTACCCATTTTCCTTCTTTTTTCTCAAAAATCAAAGTGAAATAGCCACCGATACTTCCTTTTTCTCTGGTTATATTCCATTTCCCAATTACAAAAACATGAGAGATACAAAGCATTTCAGCAGATAAAATATCGAAAGTCAAAGTCCCCATGGTTGCTTTATCCGGATAACTTTTCTGATAGTTTTCAAAGGTTGTTTTCCATCCATACTGAATCCCATTTTTTCCAATAAAACGCAGAGAATCACTTTTCCAATACGTATTCATATACCCGGACAAGTCTCCTTTATTCCATGCATCAGCCTGAGCAAATAAAATATTTTTTATTTTTTCTGTTACAGTACTCAAATCAGGCTCGTTTGCCAATGATAAGTGCATAGCAAAAATAATAGCAATCACTGTAAGACCATTTTTCATTTTTTATAATTTTAGTGTATTATTCGTATAAGTATTCTGTGTATCTTGCGCAAAAATACAGCAGAATGAGCAAGAAAAAAAATAATCCGGAAGGAATTGTGTATTCAACAAATCCTGATTTCAAATATGTTTCCGGTGAAACCGAATCTGCAACAACACTTCCGCCGCAACAGCAAAACCTTAGGGTAATGCTTGATAAAAAAAACAGGGCTGGTAAAGCTGTTACGCTTATTACTAATTTTATTGGTACAGAAGACGATTTAGTGGCACTTGGAAAAATGCTGAAAACAAAGTGTGGAGTTGGTGGAACAGTTAAAGAGGGAGATATTATTATTCAGGGCGACTTTCGTGATAAAATACTTCAGATATTACTTTCTAACGGTTATAAGGCAAAAAAATCCGGCTTCTGAATTCTTGACTGTTTTTGCAATTTCCTCCAAATAAATTATATTTGTAAAAAAGATTTAATTGCAATGCTGCAAATAGCCAACCCCATATACGATGTAGTTTTCAAATACCTGATGGACGATAACAAAGTTGCTAAACTATTGCTTTCAGCTATTATCGGCGAAGATATAATTAGGCTTGAATACCGTCCAACAGAAATGAAAACAGATTTAACTGCTAAATCTGTAACTGTTTATCATATTGATTTCAGTGCTAAAATTCGTTCTGCCGATGGCACAGAAAAACTTGTAATCATTGAAATTCAAAAAGCTAAACTGGCTACCGACATCATGCGGTTTCGCAAATATCTGGGAGCACAATATAGTAACCCTGAAAATATACAAGAAGTAAATGATTCCGTAACAAGCTATAAAAAAGTCATTCCTATTATAAGTATATATTTTCTCGGACATAAACTTGACCACATAAAAGTACCTGTGATAAAAGTACAACGAGATTATATCGATTTGACAACCGGAACAACCATCTATGAGAAAGAATATTTTATTGAAAGTCTTACCCATGACAGTTTTATCATACAAATACCCTTTTTAAAAGACAATCGTAAAACTGATTTATTACAAGTGCTAAGCATTTTTGATCAAAGCAATCGCGAGCAAGACTTTCATATATTAAATGTGGACGAAAAAGAATTTCCTGAAAAATACCGGGATATTATTCGCAGATTACAGCAGGCTAATTCAGACTCTGAAGTGCGACAACAAATGGGGGTAGAAGATATTTATATCGAAGATTACAGACAAACTGAAAGGCAGATTGAAAAAATGAAAGAAGCTATAACAGAGAAAGACATTGCTCTGGAAGAAAGCAAAAAAACAATTGAAGAAAACAAAAAAACAATTGAAGAAAACAAAAAACAATTAGAAGATAAGGATAAACTTATTGAAGAGTTAAAAAAACAAGTAAATAAATAATGAAAGCCACAGTGATATTTTGATACTAAATTATCACTAAAAAATAATGAGTCCACTCCGAAAACCCTATTGCCACAGATTACGCCAATTTTCACAGATTATTAATTCTATTAATCAGTGAATTAAATCTGTGTTAATTCGTGAAATCGGTGGCAATTCAATAAAATGAGTAATAAAAAATCAAGGTGCAGCGCACCGTAACATTTATTGTGGCTGATTAGCAATAACATTTGAAGAAAGAGCATTAATAAACATAGTAGATGCTGCGTTGCTTATCAATATTGTTATTCCGAGTCTGTCTCTTGTGTTCCCCTTTTCTTAGTAATATTTCCTGAAAATCCTTTCAGAATTATTACTACATTTGCCGCATGAATTTTCTATCAGTTGAAGAATTATCAAAGAGTTACGGAACAAAGCTTTTGTTCGACAAAATTACATTTGGTGTAAATCAGCATCAGCGGGTGGCTCTTGTTGCAAGAAACGGAGCAGGAAAAACAAGCCTTCTCCGAATTCTTACAGGCGCTGAAATTGCAGATAGTGGTGTTATCGCGTGGCGAAAAGATATCAAGTATGCTTATCTTGAACAAGATCCCATTCTTGACGAGAATTTAAGCATTGCTGAAGCAGTTTATCAATCAGATAATCCGGTTTTGAACGCAGTTCGAGCTTATGAAAACGCGCTATTGCAATTTGAAAAAAATGACTCTGAAATTAATTCAAAAAATCTTCAGGATGCCTCTTCTCTCATGGATCAGCTTACTGCCTGGGATTATGAATCTAAAATTAAAGAAATTCTTTACAGGCTTGACATTCCATCTCCTGAAAAAAAAATTAGAGAACTTTCCGGCGGACAGAAAAAAAGAGTGGCGCTTGCAAAAATTCTCATTCATGAGCCCGACATGCTTATTCTCGATGAACCGACCAATCATCTTGATCTTGAAATGACCGAGTGGCTCGAAGAATTATTAATTTCTCGAAAAATTACATTATTGCTTGTTACGCATGACAGGTATTTTTTAGATACTGTCTGCACCGAAATTATTGAATTGGAACAAGGAAAATTATTCCCTTATAAAGGAAATTTTCAGTACTTTATTGAGAAAAAAGCAGCCCGCGAACAAGTTGAAAATGCAGAAATAGATAAAGCCCGAAATCTTTATCGCCGTGAATTGGAATGGGTTCGCAGAATGCCAAAAGCGCGCACTACAAAAGCAAAATACAGGGTAGATGCTTTTACCGGAATTGAAGAAAAAGCATTTTCAAAACAAACGGAGCAAAGGTTGGAATTTAATGTAAAAATGACCCGCATAGGCAGCAAAATTCTTGAATTGAAAAATGTTTCAAAATCCTATGATGAGATTTGTTGCGTAAAAGAGTTTTCATACATATTTAAAAAGGGCGAGAAAATTGGAGTTATTGGAAAAAACGGTATAGGAAAAACTACTTTGCTGAATATTATTATGAAGCAAGTTATGCCTGATGCTGGTAGTATTGATACCGGCGATACGGTTGTTTACGGATATTACTCACAGGGTGGTATTAAATTAAATGAAGATAAAAAAGTTATTGAAGTAGTAAAAGAAATTGCTGAATTTATTCCTTTATCGAACGGGAGCCATCTTTCAGCATCGCAAATGTTATTTCAGTTTCAGTTTCCTGCGGATGTGCAGCACAGCTATGTTTCAAAACTTAGTGGAGGAGAAAAACAAAAATTGTATCTCCTAACGGTTTTAATGAAAAATCCGAATTTTTTAATTCTCGATGAACCTACGAATGATTTGGATATAGCTACATTGGGAAGCCTTGAAGATTTTCTTTTTTCTTTTCAGGGATGTATTTTAATCGTTACGCACGACCGCTATTTTATGGATAAAATGGTTGATCATATTTTTGCTTTTGAGGGTAGTGGTCTTATTAGAGATTTTCCCGGAAATTACACGCAATACAGAGAGAAAATAGAGCAGGAACAAAAAAATCAAATTGCCATACAAAAACGATTAGATGCAAAAGAAAATAGTAAAGCTCCCGAATCTCCTGTTATTACAATGAGTGAGAAGAAGAAAATGGGCTTTAAGGAAAAAATGGAATTTGAAAAATTAGAAATTGAAATTGCAAATCTTGAGGCTGAAAAGACAGATTTAACGGACAAAATGAATATGCCTTCTAGCAATCACGAAGAAATTATTAAAATTGTAGAGCGTTTTAATATCCTTACAGAAGAATTAGATCAAAAATCAATGCGCTGGCTCGAATTGAGCGAGCTGGTATAGGCATCGTAAAACTGTTGCATTCGGCATTGTAAAACCGTTACATGCAACGGTTATATAATGTCATAATATTTAACTAACATTCATCATCATAATGAACTTCACAGAATTCAAATTAGACCTCAGACTCCAGGAAGGAATAGCCAGCTTGGGCTTTGATAAAGCTACCGCGATACAAGAGCATGCGATTCCCGCAATATTAGAAGGCAAAGATATGATTGCTTCAGCGCAAACCGGAACAGGAAAAACTGCAGCTTTTTTGCTTCCAATAATTAATAAAATAATTACAGCTCCTCATGGCGATTGTATAAAAGCTTTGGTTATTGTACCGACACGCGAACTTGCGGTGCAGATAGACCAGCATTTAGACGGGCTTTCTTATTTTACTCCGATTAGCTCCATTGCTGTATATGGCGGAGGCGATGGTATTGTTTTTGAACGTACAAAAAAAGCCCTGACCGATGGCGTGGATATTATCATTTGCACTCCCGGTACCATGATTTCCCATCTGAATATGGGGTACATAAATCTTTCAGGTTTGAAATATCTTATACTCGATGAAGCAGACCGTATGCTCGATATGGGATTTTACGATGATATAATAAAAATAATATCTTTCCTTCCGGCACAAAGACAGAATCTGCTTTTTTCTGCTACCATGCCCGATAAAATACGCACTCTTGCCAGAAAAATTCTTGTTAAACCTGTTGAAATAAATCTTGCAGTTTCAAAGCCACCTGATAAAATCCTACAGATTGCTTATGTTGTTTACGAGAATCAGAAAATACCGCTAATACTGGATCTTTTAAGGGAAAAACCTTTAAAAAGTATTCTGATTTTTTGTTCAACAAAATCAAATACCAAACAACTAAGCAGGGAACTGAAAAGGGCTAGACTTAATGCTGAAGATATGCATTCAGACCTTGATCAGCCCACACGCGAAAAAGTATTATCCCAATTTAAAAGTAAAAGGCTTACGATTCTTGTAGCAACAGATATTCTTTCACGAGGAATTGACGTGGAAGATATTGACCTCGTTATTAATTTTGATGTTCCGAATGATGGTGAAGATTACATTCACAGAATTGGAAGAACCGCTCGCGCTGAAACAGATGGAGTAGCTATTACGTTTATTAATGAAAAAGAGCAAAGGTCATTTTTAGCAATTGAAAATCTTCTAGAGAAAACGGTACACAAAGCGATTGTTCCCGAAAAATATGGAGAAACGCCTGTTTATGCGCCCGAAAAACAAAGGGCAGAAAAAAGAAGAGGTCATTTTATTGGCAATAAAAATAAATTTTCCCGGTCAGATAATAATAAAAGAAGAAGCAATGAACCGTACCGGAAAAAATAATATCTTAACTCTGTCAGCCTTTATTTTACTGACTATTTTGTTTTTTTTTAATTCTTGTAAAACCGGAAAATTCAATTCTTCTGATTTGAACAAAATAACAATCAACAGCTATTACAAAGGAGAAATTTCCGGAAAAACATTATATGTAACAATCAAAGAATGCAATGAAAAAATTGCAGGGGAGTACTTTTTTGTAACAGACAAGGCAATAACAGAAGTAAATTCTTTTCGGGGATTTATTAAGAACGGAATGCTTTCGGTTACAGGTTTTGTAAAAAACGATTCGCTGCAACTTTTTACCGAACCTGTAATTTCTGAAGATACTATTTCCTGTAATTTTTTTTTAAAAAATAGTAAAGAGCCACAAACGCTGATTTTGGTAAGAGAGAAACCGCAAGCTGTTTTTAAATCAGGCAATCGTTATAAGTCTGAAGTTTTTTCAAAAGTCAAAAAAACAACGAAAATTTTTGGTAATGCTGAAGGATATTATTCTTCTAAATTATATGAAAATGTAAGCGAGTCAAATTATGGAACTATATTGGTTGATGTAGCGAAAAGCATAGCGAAAAATGTTTTATTAAAAGAACACGATCTTGATCTGGATATTTATGAACCTGTTGGCGATACATTGAAAAAACGCCCTTTAATCGTGCTGATTCATGGAGGCGCATTTATTATTGGCGATAAAAAATCGGAAACAATGCTTGCTCTTTCTGAATATTATGCGCGGCTTGGCTATGTGGTTGCTTCTGTTAATTATCGTCTGGGATATTTGTTATTGCCCGGACAATACGATTATTTGGAAAGAGAGATTCATCGCGCGGTTCAGGATGCAAGGGCTGCTATTCGTTATCTAATGCATAATTCAGGGATTTATAAAATTGATAGAAATCGAATAATTGTAGGAGGAAACAGCGCAGGAGGATTTACAGCTCTGAATGTTGCTTTTATGGATGAGTCAGAAGTTTACCCAAGCATTAAAGGGAGCTTACTGAAATTGCAGAAAGATTTAGGATGCCTCGATTGCAGTTCAAATAATTATAAAGATAAATTTTCAGTTAAGGGCGTTATCAATATGTGGGGAGCTTTAACAGATATTGAATTGATGGATGATTATGAAAATATTCCTTTGTTGAGTTTTCATGGAGATGATGATAACATTGTACCTTATGGATTTGATTTACCTTTTAAAAATATCAGACCTGAAATAACAGCATTCTTTGTGAAAAAGATATACGGTTCAAAAATAATACATGAAAAGGCATCAAAATTAAATTTAAAAAATGAACTTGTAACATTCCCAAAAGCAAGCCACGAGCCACATTTGGATGAGAACAATCAATTCAATGAAAAATTTGATATAATAAAATCAAAAACAAAAGATTTTAATTACAGCGTGATTACTCAAACGGAAGAAAAAATTATCGGTATTCAGGAAATTTCTCATAGTGATTTTCCTCCTTCATACAGATTTTATTATCATCCATCTTATAAATATTTTTGGAAAGCAGAAGGTGGAAAAATTGTTTCAATCAGTCCTAATGGAGAAGAAATCAAGATTGTTTGGTTTGATAATTCAGACAATAAAAAAATTATTTTAAATATTATTAATGACATAGGAGCATCGCTTGAATTTTCAATGCCCGTTCGTGTGATATAAATTATATTATAGGATTCTCGCAATCCTGTGAGGTATTGCGAGAAGGCTTGTGCGATGGCTATCCTCACAGGTTTGCGGAAAATAAATAAAATATTAAAACAAAAAAAACAATGAATAGAATAACACAACTTTTAAAAATCCAATATCCCATTATTCAGGCAGGAATGATCTGGTGCAGCGGATGGGAGCTTGCTTCAGCAGTCAGCAACGCAGGAGGGCTTGGTCTTATTGGCTCCGGCTCTATGACACCTGAAATTCTCAGGGAGCATATTCAAAAATGCAAAGCAGCAACAGCCAAACCCTTTGGTGTTAATATCCCACTCTTATTTCCCAGCGCAGATGAATTTATAAAAATGGTTATGGAAGAAAATGTTCCTGTTGTTTTCACATCTGCCGGCAATCCTGCTAAATGGACAAAGTTTTTAAAAGAAGCAGGCATAACAGTAGTACATGTTATTGCCAATACAAAATTTGCAAAAAAATGTGAGGATGCGGGCTGCGATGCAATAGTTGCAGAAGGGTTTGAAGCAGGTGGTCACAACGGTAAAGAAGAAACAACAACAATGACTTTGATTCCCATGGTTCGCGATGCCGTGAAAATTCCTGTTATTGCTGCTGGTGGTATTGCTACTGGTAGAGGAATGTTAGCTGCATTTTCTCTTGGAGCAGAGGGCGTACAGATTGGTACCCGCTTTGTTACATCTGTAGAAAGCTCAGCACATGAAAATTTTAAAAATAAAATTCTTGAATCAAAAGACGGAGATACGCATCTTATATTAAAAAGACTTGTTCCTGTCCGACTAATAAAAAATAAATTTTTTGAAGAAGTGGAAAAGCTCGAAATTACAGGCGCTCCACTTGATGTTTTATCTTCATTATTAGGAAGAGGTCGCGCTAAAAAAGGTATGTTCGATGGCAATCTCGACGAGGGAGAATTAGAAATAGGTCAGATTTCAGGACTTCTCAAAGAAATTAAACCTGCTGCTGAAATTGTACAGGAGATTATATTTGAATACAACAAAGCTTTGAAGGAATTAAAAAGTTGTTAGTAAAATGTTTGATTTAAATTCTTTTTAAATGAATAACCTCATCCAAATTCAAGGAAAAAAAATCTGGTATAATTTTATTTCTCCCAAACGAAGAGACGGCAAAAAGCCATTAATTATTTTTTTACACGAAGGACTTGGTTGCTCCGAGCAGTGGAAAGATTTTCCTGAATTAATTTGCAATAATTTCAATGTGTCTGGATTGGTGTATGACCGCTATGGATATGGAAAATCGCAGGAAATAGGGGAGAATAGAACTACAGATTTTTTACAACAAGAAGCATTTGTTTTTCTTCCCGATTTAATTTTGAAGTTAAATATTACGGAGCCTCTTATTTTTTTTGGACATAGCGACGGGGGCACAATAGCACTGCTGTATGCATCTAAATTTTCTGAAAAAATTTCTGGTCTGATTACCGAGGCGGATCATGTTTTTATCGAACCTCTTTCTGCTAAGGGAATACGTAGCGCTGTAGCTTCGTATGACAAAGGAAAGCTTAAATCATCGCTTGAAAAATATCATGAGGGAAAAACTGAATCAATGTTTCGCTCTTGGAGTGGGACATGGTTATCTGAAGACGGATTGAAGTGGAATATTGAGTCCCTTTTGCCGGGCATTAATGCTCCTGTGCTTGCAATTCAGGGAAAGAATGATAATTATGGATCAGAATTACAGTTAATATCTAAACTTAAAAATATCAGCGGCAGGGTCGAAATACTTTATCTCCCAAATTGCGGGCATCATCCGCATCATCAGGAAAGGGAAAGAGTTCTGCAAAAAACAATAGATTTTATATCCGGAATTTTGTAAATTCAATTTTTCGTTTTAGTTTTATAGCTTTTTAAGAAAATCCTATTATCATTAACTTTAATATCTACTATTATGAATTTTGAATTTACTGAAGAACAAAAAATGATCCAGCAGGCTGCAAAAGATTTTGCAGAAAGAGAATTACTGCAGGATGTAATTGAAAGAGATGAAAAATCTTTATTTCCAACAAATCATATTAAAAAATTATCAGAACTTGGTTTTCTGGGTATGATGACCCATCCTAAGTATGATGGCGGTGGAATGGATACAATTTCGTATGTTCTGGCAATGGAAGAAATCTCAAAAATTGATTCTTCAGTTGCTGTAGTGATGTCTGTTTGCAACTCTCTTGTAAACTGGGGTCTTGAAACCTACGCAAACGAAGCTCAGAAAGAAAAATACCTGAAACCTCTTGCAAGCGGACAGAAAATCGGAGCATTCCTTCTTTCTGAACCCGAAGCCGGCTCTGATGCAACATCACAGAGAACTACTGCAGAAGATAAGGGTGATTATTATCTTGTGAATGGAACAAAAAACTGGATTACCAATGCAAATTCAGCATCTACCTATATAGTGATATGTCAGACACACCCCGATAAAAAACATAAAGGAATCAATGCGCTGATCATAGATAAAAATACTCCTGGAATCACACTTGGCCCTCATGAAAATAAAATGGGAATGCGCAGCAGTGATACACATTCTGTAATGTTTAATGATGTTAAAGTTCCTAAGGAAAATCGTATCGGCGAAGATGGCTTTGGATTTACTTTTGCAATGAAAACCCTTGATGGCGGTCGTATTGGCATTGCATCACAGGCATTAGGAATTGCGCAGGGTGCTTTTGAAAGAGCATTGAAATATTCTAAAGAAAGAAAAGCTTTTGGAACAGAAATTTGCAATCATCAGTCTGTTGCTTTTAAACTGGCAGATATGGCCGTGAAAATTGAAAATGCACGCAATCTTTGTCTTAAATCTGCATGGTTGAAGGACCAGCACCAACCCTATGGAATTATGAGTGCTATGGCAAAACAGTATTGTGCGGATATAGCAATGGAAGTTACTACAGAAGCTGTTCAGATTCATGGCGGGTACGGATATGTTAAAGAATATCACGTTGAACGCCTGATGCGTGAAGCGAAGCTTACCCAGATATATGAAGGAACTTCAGAGGTTCAGAAAATTGTAATTTCACGTTCGTTATTAAAAGATTAATTAATAATAAATATTGTTAAGATATGAAAATTTGTATTTGTATAAGTAATGTCCCGGACACTACAACAAAAATTAAATTTGTTAACAACAATACCGCTTTCGACAATGCCGGTGTACAATGGATTATCAATCCATGGGACGAACTCGCCCTTACCCGTGCTCTCGATTTGAAAGATGCGAATGCCGGAGCTATAGAAAAAATTACCGTTGTAAATGTAGGTCTTGCAGATGCTGACCCGACAATACGTAAAGCGCTTGCCATTGGTGCAGATAACGCAATTCGTATCAATGCAGAACCTAAAGATGCATATTTTATTGCAACACAATTGGCAGAGGTTATTAAAAAAGAAGCTTTCGATATTATTTTATGTGGTATTGAGTCCTGTGATTACAATGGAAGCACTGTTGGCGGCATGTTGGCTGAAATGCTGGCTTATCCCTCTGTTTCATCTGCTTCTTTTCTCGACATTCAAAACGGACAGATAATTGTTAAACGCGAAATTGACGGTGGTCAGGAATTGCTTGGGACAAAGCTTCCTTTCATTGCAATTGTGCAAAAAGGTATTGCTAAAGAACCCCGTATTCCATCAATGAGAGGGATTATGACCGCTAAAACAAAACCCCTTCAGGTTGTTGAAGCCGTAGCAGGAGAACCTTTTTTAAGTTACAACAGTTTTGAACTCCCAAAATCCAAAGCTGCCTGTAAGAAAATTGATCCTGAAAATGTTAAAGAACTCGTGAATTTATTACATAATGAAGCAAAAGTAATTTAACCCTATTGTAACATCGTCCCATGGGACGATGCTACAATAGGTAAAGGGACGATGTTACATTAAGGTAAAATATTAATTAAAAAAACCGAAAAAATGTCAGTACTAGTATATACAGAAAATTGGGATGGAAAGTTTAAGAAACTGTCCTTTGAATTAATTTCTTATGCAAATGAAATTGCAAAAAAACTGAATTCAACAGTAGTTGCGCTATCTATTGGAAATGTTGCTGAGGATGAATTAAAACTTCTCGGCAATTATGGCGCTACAAAAGTTTTGTCTGTTGTTCATGATAAAATAAAAGGACTCGACAATCAGGTTTTTACTTCTATTATAGCGCAGGCTGTAGAGAAAGAAAAATCAACAGTTGTCGTATTCGCACATAATAATACAGGAAAAGCTATTGCTCCTCGTCTGTCAGTGCGCCTAAAAGCCGGATTGGTAGCCGGAGTTACTGCTGTTCCTGCTTCTTTTAAACCTTTTACAGTTGTGAAAAAAGTTTTTACATCAAAAGCTTTGTCTACAGTTGTTGTGAATACTCCGGTGCAAATTGTTACTCTTTTGCAAAATACTTATGGAATAATTGAAACGGCTACTCCTGTTGTGGTTGAAGCATTTCATCCACAGATTCAGGATGCAGAATTCACTACAGATATAAAAGAAGTTTCAAAAGTAACGGGTAAGATTTTATTAACCGATGCAGAGATTGTTGTTTCTGGTGGTCGTGGTATGAAAGGTCCTGAAAATTGGGGCGTAATTGAAGAATTGGCTTCTTTACTGGGTGCAGCCACAGCATGTTCCAGACCTGTTTCAGATGAAGGTTGGAGACCGCATGATGAACATACTGGTCAAACCGGTAAAGTTATTGCGCCGAATCTGTACATTGCAGCAGGTATTTCAGGAGCTATTCAGCATCTTGGAGGTGTCAGCGGTTCAAAATGTATTGTTGCAATAAATAAAGATCCTGATGCTCCGATTTTTGAAGCTGCAGATTACGGTATTGTTGGCGATGTACTGAAAGTACTTCCGGAAATGATTGCTGCTGTGAAAGAATTGAAAAATAGTTAGTAGTTTTTTTTCATTATTAAATTTGTTTTTTATTATAGCAAAAATCGTCATTCTGAATTTCAGGATGACGATTTTTTTATGATTTATTTGTTAATTTTTTTCTGATAAAAATCATCTAAATTGATTTAGATTTATTGGTTTAAAATAATATATTTGCAAAAAAGAAAATAAGAAATTTTTAAAAATAATGATTATGGCAAAGAAAATATATTTAGCATTAATTTCTGTAATGATGTTTTTCCAAATCAATGCAGGAAATGTAAATGATTTAACTCATGATCTGGATGGAGCAGTAAATTGTTTTATAGAATATAATGGAAAGATTTACGCCGGTGGTTCATTTGAGATAAATGGCAAGCTGGGAAAAGGAATAGCCTTGTGGGAAAACAAAAAATGGAACTGTGTGGGCGATGGCATTACTGAAGGAAACATTCAGTGTTTTGCGGAATTTAATGGGAAACTTTATGCCGGCGGAAGTTTTAAGCTTGCCCATTCCCGAGAAATTGCTTCTGTTGCATGCTGGGACGGGAAAAAATGGAAACCTGTAGGGAAAGCTTTTAATAAAATGGTTTGGACTTTAGGTGTATTTAATAATCAATTATTTGCTGGAGGTTATTTTACACAAAATGCTGAAAATTCTACAAAATATCTGGCAAAATGGAACGGTAAAGACTGGACAGAAGCAGGCGGTGGCATGAATAAACATGTTTTTACACTCAAAGTTTATAACAACGAATTATATGTTGGCGGGGCATTTACCAAAGCAGGAGAAGCCGATGTAAAATATCTCGCAAAATGGAACGGTTCCGATTTTCAAGCTTGCGAAAAAGGTGTGGACGGAATGGTAAAAAGCCTTGCTGTATTTAAAGAACAGCTCTATGTGAGCGGTTATTTTACACATGCCGGAGATTCTGTTTCTGTTTGTATTGCTTCGTGGAATGGAGAAAAATGGTCAGCAGTGGAAGGTCTTGACATTGATAATTACATCAGTGATATGGCTGTTGCGGGAGACAGATTGTTTATTGTCGGTAATTTTGAACATCTTTCCAAATTGAAACGATCAAACGGCATTGCTGAATTTAATGGTAATAAATGGACAAATATTCCAACGAAATCTGTAAACGGTGCTACTTCCGTTTATTGTCTGCCTAACGCTATTTATGTTTCCGGTTCTGATAGTGATCGGGAAATAATGAAACCCAAAGTTTTAAGAATAACGAATTAGAAAAAAGGCTGTTCGAAAGACAGCCTTTTTTCTTGGCTAATCAAGATGTTCCACATCTTAAGGTGTTTGTGCACATTGTCCAATATCACAGGATGTGGAACATCTTGATAGTGGAGCATCTTAATAATAATCTCTAATAAAGTTTTTTATTAGAAAATAAAGTAATTATTTTGCTTTACAATCAAACAATCATTTGTCATAATGAATCTTTTTCTTCAAAAATTAATTATAAATCTTACGTTCCTTGGAAAGAAAGCGCATGAACGCGCCGGGTATTTAACAAAAAGAGAGCGCTTACAGATTTTAAGAAATTTCAGGATTAATTTAAAACGCTCGCTGCTCGATACAATGTTTATTTCTATGGGAGTTTTAAGCGCGGGCTTTGGCTTGCGTGGTTTTTTGCTGCCCAATAAATTTGTTGATGGAGGTGCTACAGGGGTTTCTCTGCTTATATCTCAAATGACAGGTCTGGAGCTTGCTTTTTTGCTTATAACGATAAATATTCCTTTTATTTTTCTCGGATACAAAGTAATAGGGAAATTATTTTCATTAAAAACAGCTCTTGCTATAACCTCTCTGGCTATATGTGTTGCCGTTTTTCCTTATCCGGAAATTACAAATGATAAACTTCTTGTAGCAGTGTTTGGCGGTTTTTTCTTAGGTTCCGGAATTGGCTTGTCTATCAGAGGGGGTGCTGTTATTGATGGTACAGAAGTTCTTGCTATTTATCTGAGTAAAAAAATTAAATTTACAATTGGCGATATTATTTTAATTATTAATATAGTGATTTTTTCATTCGCTGCTTATTTATTATCTGTTGAGGCTGCATTGTATTCGATTTTAACGTATATTTCAGCTTCAAAAATGGTTGATTATATTACAGAAGGTATTGAAGAATTTTCAGGAGTAACAATTATCTCAAAACATTCTGATAAAATAAGGGAAATGATTATAAATAAAATGGGCAGGGGTGTAACAATTTTTAAAGGAGAAAGAGGTTTTGAGAATAAGCGGCAGAATGTTGAAATTAATATTGTTTACACTGTTATTACACGACTTGAAATAAACAAGCTGCAAACAGAAATTGAAAAAATTGACGAAAATGCATTTATTGTAATCAATAGTATTAAAGATACAAAAGGGGGGATGATAAAAAAACGACCACTAAAAAAATTATAATATGGATATCCGTACGAATTACCGCTTTTTCAGAGAACTTAAAAAAGATACACTCAGCTTTGTTTATCAGGGAGTGATAAATGATGAGTTTACGGAAAAGATTATGAGTATGACATCGCAGAATCTTTCAAACGAGAAAGAAGATACGGTTATCAGAAAAAGATTAGCCTTTCTTGTTGCAGAGAGTTTTCAGAATATAGTTAGGTATGCCGATCCCCCAAAAGAATCTGTTAATCTTACCCAGAAAAAAAGTATTTTTCTTCTGCGCGAATCTGGAAATTTTTATTTCGTAATTTCTGCAAATATCATTGACAAAAAGACTAAAGACGTTATTTCAAAAAAACTTACAGGTATCAATAATTTATCACAGGAAGAGCTTAAAGCTTTATATCTTGATATATTAAGCAATCAGAGCTTTTCTGAAAAAGGGGGTGCAGGGCTTGGAATGATAGAAATGGCGCGTAAAACCGGACAAAAGCTGGATTTTCATTTTGAAAAAATATCTGAAGAATTTTATCTGTTTTATTTTCAGTTAAAGCTATCAAAAGGGGGGAAACAGAATGCCGCGAGTTCCTGTGTTACCTTATCGCTCTCCGATTCAATTCTGCTGCACTCATTAATGGCTGAAAACCATTTACAGATGATATTCAAGGGCGATCTTAGCTCCGATTCAATACAGCCAGTTTTAAATATTATTGAACGTAATATTGATACATCTGATGAGCTATACAATCTGAAAAAAATTATGCATCATTTCCTGTCTGAATTATTGCGAAATGTAGCAAAACATTCTTACAGTAAAAATAAAAGGGCGCATGGAATTTTATCTATCGCAGAAGAAGAAGGAAAGCATATCATTTCTACAGGAAATTATATTTTAAATACACAGGTTCCGGCATTGAAATTATATCTTGATAAGCTGAATGCAACGAATAAAGATGAGTTAAATCTAACCTATTACAAGCATTTAAAAAATTGGGATCAGATAGAGACTGATTTTTATGGTTTCGGTCTTATTGATATAGCACGTAATACCCAGGTTAAAATTAGCTACGATTTTGTTGAAGCCGATGAAGAGCTTTCTTTTTTTACGATAAGTATTATATACTGAGAATAAGAGTTTTTTTGCAACACTATACACCAAACATCAACTCCACAATCCTCTTATAATCCTCTTCCTCTAATTTATGATGATATCCGGTAATTTTATTTTTTGAAAGAAGCTCAAAGATTTCTGTTTTATGTGAATCATTTAATCCTAGTTCTTTAAGAGAAACAGGGCAGTTCAGTGATGCGAAAAATTTTTCAATTTCAGATATAGTTTCATTGGCATTGTTAACTCCGAATACATTTTTTCCAAGCAAAGAAATCCGATCTTTAATTTTTTCTTTTTGTAATTTCAACCAAGCAGGATATGCTACAGATAATGTTGCGCCGTGAGGAAAATCATAGAGCATAGATAAGGTATGACCAATATCGTGAACGCCCCAGTCGCCGGATGTTGCCCGACCATAGCTTGTAGAGCCATTAAGCGCACAGGTAGCCGCCCACATGACTCTCGAACGGTAGTGATAATTTTCAGGGTTCGCTAAAAGCAAGGGCGCAATTTCTATAGCTTCTTTAATTATAGATTCTGCAAAACGATCTGAAAGGCTTGCATCACCATAAGCAAAGTAGGCTTCAAGTGTATGAGCAATCAGGTCAACGATTCCATAAGCAGTCTGGTCTTTGGGGACTGAATAGGTGTATTGCGGATCAAGAAATGAATATTTGGGATACATGAGATTCATTCCGAAACCGATTTTTTCTTTTGTTTCGTGGTTTTGTAAAACAGCATAGGGATTCATTTCTGTGCCTGTTGCAGCAAGTGTGAGAACCGCTATAACGGGAATGTTGGTTCGCGGCTTTATTTTTGACTTCATCACATCCCACGGATCGAGAGGTTCTTTTATGCAAACAGAGACCAGTTTTGCTGTATCTATAACACTTCCTCCGCCAACAGCCACGATAAAATCTGCCTGGCTTTCTTTTCCTTTTTCAGCAGCCTTTCTTGCATCATCAATAATGGGATTGGCTTTTATTCCACTATACTCTGCAATTGTAATTCCACAATCATTCAATTGTTTTACTACTGCATCATAAATTCCGTTTGATTTTACAGAGCCTTTGCCATATATGAGCAATGCTTTGTTCCCTAACGGACTTACTGTTTTTTGCATTCCCTGAATTACATTTTTTCCAAAGAACACACAGGTTGGGTTGTATACGATGAAATTTTCCATTTTCTTGTTTATTTGATTTAATTTGAATTGTGTTTGTAAATAATCGTTCCATGGAACGATTCTACAATTCACAATCAATAATTCTTAATTCTTCTTTTCCCTTTTTGCCTTAACCTCCATTGCTTTGCTGATATATAAATCTGCCTTTTCTTTATTGTTCAAATAACCGTAAGTAACGCCAAGGTTGTAATAAACCTGGTCATCGTTCGGGTCTAATTGCATTGCTTTTTCGAAGTTTTCAATTGATTTTTCGAATTGTTTTTTCATACCATAAGCAACGCCTAAATCGCGAAAGGCTGTTGCGCTGCTGGCTTTTATTTTTACAGCTTTTTCAAGAAAAAAGATGGATGAATCGAGATTATTTTTATATCTTCCATATAGATTTCCCAGGCCATAGTTTACCTCAAATCTATTCTGATTTATTTTATATAAATCGTTCCAGATACGGAATTTATGTTCGAAATTATCGTAGCGCGCAAGAATAATATCCATATTCGTAAAAACTCTTTCATAATTCGGATTTTGCTTTAATATTTTTTTGTAAGCAATAACAGTGCTGTCATAATCTTTGTTGTACTCATAATGCGCATTTCCAAGAAGTAGCAGCGCATCCGTGTATGTCGGATGAATGGCAACCGATTTTCGTAAATATACAAGCGCTTTTTTCAGAAACGCATCTCTGTTTGCTTCATTACCGGGCTTTGTAGCGGTTTCAATAAGTTTTCCACCTGCCGAACAATTACTCTTTGCGCTGTTTTCAGAAACAGTTACATCATGTGTAAAAAGAGTTAAATCATCTTTCCAAACAGGATTCCTGCTTATTGTTTTAAAAGAATATAATCCGAGAATTGCAATAATCATAAATCCTAATACCCCCGCAGACACATTGCCGGGTAAGAATTTTGAAACACGTGAAACAAGATAATAGGAGAGAATAAGGCAAAAGCCCAGGGATGAAATGTAAACAAAGCGTTCATTCATGAATGTTCCGACTGGGAAGAAAATGTTTGAAACAATAGAGATTGTACTTAAAAAAAGAATAACGCCAAATGCTACGATAGATTTTCTTTTCAGTCCTATGAGTGCATAAACTCCCAGTAACAGATATGCAACTGCTGCAATAACCGGAGAAATATCGTCCCACGACATTTTCGGAATATGATAAGGATAGTAATCAAATGTAAGCGGATGTGGGAAAATTATAAGTTTTATATATACGCCGAGGGTGTAGAAAATAGTTGCAAATTTTTCACTGCCTGTCATATATAAAAAAGGATTGTTCATTAGTTCTTTCGCAACTTCAACAGAAAAAGTGCCCAAAACTTTCTGGCGGATAATAAGGAAAATGATTGTTGCGAAAATAAGAGGGAATAATGATTTTAAATTTTTTCCGATTTTATAATCAGTGAAGATATAGACAGCGATTGGTATCACAGCAAGAAACGTAATGGCATTTTCTTTAGACATGAGTCCAAGAAAAAAACAAATTGCGCTGAAAATAAGATACAGAATTTTATTACTGTCAAGATAACGCAAAGTGAATAACAATGCTGCAAGCGCTCCCATAAAAGTCATAATTTCATCACGACCCTTAATGTTAGCAATAACTTCTGTATGTATGGGATGCGCGATAAACAAAAGAGTCGTTAAAAAGGGGAGTGAAAAATACCAGTGCTTCGTTTCATATTTAATAAGTAATCGGCATAAAACAATGTAGAGCAGTATTCCTGTCAGCGCGTATAATAAGATATTAATAAAATGGCTGAGAGCAGGGTTGTTTGGAGAAAATTGCCATTCAATAGCAAAGGTGATAAGGGAAAGTGGTCTGTATCTTCCTCCGGCAACAAGATTTTTCTTAACGCCAAAAAAACCGGTAAATCCATCGTTTTCCAATATTTCTTTTATGCCGTCAAAGCCTTTTTTTGTAAACTGGTTTTGAGTGATAACAATTGCATCGTCTAATGCGTAGTCGTGGTTAAGCGTGTTGAAATATAAAGCAAATGTAAACAATGCAATAATTCCATAAATCATCCATTTATTTGAAGGAATTCCGGTTATATTTATTGACACCTGAGCAGGAGCAGAAGGAGCTATTTTTACTTCTTCTTTTTTTATTTTGCTGTCGTGTATTTTTTTCTTTTGTGGTTTCATTGTGTTTTTTTTTGTGGTTCAGTTTTTTTGATGTAGGCAAGGATTTAACTGTGGAATCGTTCCATGGAACGATTCCACAGTTAAATCCTTTTCTTTGCTTCCATGATATCATTGCCTGTCGGAGCCTGGAAAACCTTCAGGTCAAATTCTCTGATTACAGATAATATATGTTCAAATATTTCTGATTGTACTGCTTCAAAATTCACAAGATCTTTGTTGACACAGAATACCCAAATGTCAAGAGGCAGACCATTTGGGGTTGGTTCAAGATATCTTACAAGAAACATCATTTCAGGGTTTATGAGATTGTGATTTTTCAGATAAACTTCTACATATTTTCTGAATACCCTGAGGTTTGAAATATTTTTTCCGTTTAAGAGGCTTTCTTTAGCATCAGCAGATACATTGGAATAAGCATCAATATCTTTTATTACAAGCGCAATAAAATCTTTTAAAATATTAATTTTTTCAAATTTCTGAAGCATTTCAGAATTGCAAAGCTTTATCGAATTCACATCTATATTGATAGAACGTTTAATCCTTCTACCATCTGCTTCTGTAACGCCTCTGAAATTACTGAATGTATCGTTCACAAGAGCGTAGGTTGGAATAGAAGAAAAGGTCATGTCAGGATTTTGAATTCGAATTGTGTTAAGGTTAATTTCCACTACAGAACCGTCAATATCATGTTTGGGAGCTGTAATCCAGTCGCCGAGTCGCACCATGTCGTTTGCCGATAATTGTATGCCTCCGATCAGCCCCTTAATCGAATCTTGAAAAATTAACATCAAAATAGCAGTAAAAGCACCAAGTCCGCTCAGCATATAAAAAGGAGAGCGACCCATAAGTGTTGCAATTATAACAATGGCGGTAATCACATAAATTATTATTTTTACAACTTGTAAATATCCTTTTATAGATCTGTTTTTAGATATTTCGTGCGTTTGATAAATATCGTGCATGCCATTAATAAAGGATGTAATAATAAGCATCGAAATAATTATCATGTATAGATAAGAACCTTTCTGCACGAGAGCCATCCACATTGGGTAATCACTAAGAATATATGAAAAGGTGTAAATAATTAATGCAGGCGCAAAATGAGATAATCTGTGAAAAACTTTACGTTCTAATAAAATATCATCCCATTTATTTTTACTCTTTTTGACAAGCGCACGGACAACAGAAAGAATAATTTTTTTTGCAAGGAAATTTGCTATTATGCTTAAAACAATTAGAACTCCGATAAGAATTCCAAATTCAGCAAAATGCACTATTTTTGCCGGGACTCCAATTTCAAGAAGCCAGTTGCGGAATATTTCCAGCAAAGAAAGTTTTATTTCAACAGGTGGATTTATTTTTGGTAATTCCTGCAAGTAAAATGAAATAATTTTAAATAAATTCATGTTTTATATTTTTAAGATTTTAAATTTGATGTTACAAAAATAACAATACCATGAAAAGATTTTCATTTTTAGTTTTTTTATTTTATTCTTTGCATTTATCGGCGCAGGTAAAATTCGATGATTTTTTTATTTCAAAGACCTTACGAGTGGATTATTTTCACTCGGGAAACTTGATTACAGACATGATTTGTTTCGAGCAAATGAAGCAGGAAGCTTTCTGGGGAGGCTCAAAGAAAAACCTTGTTGATATTTTTGATTACGGGAATTATAAATTTTCAGTTTGTGATTCATCCAGTAATAAGGAAATTTATTCCCGAGGATTTTGCTCACTGTTTCAGGAATGGCAGAATACGGATGAAGCAAAAAAAATAAACAGGAGTTTTTATGAATGTGTGGTTTTTCCCTTTCCAAAAAAAACAGTGAAACTGGAAATTTTCAGTAAGGATAAATACATGAAGCTTACTAAAATATTTGAGATGTATATAAACCCGAATAATTATTTTATTAAAAAGGAAAACCCTCTTCGTTACGCATCCTACAAGATTTTTGATTCAGGAGACCCTTCTGTAAAAGTGGATGTTGTTATTATTCCTGACGGGTATGCAAAAGAAGATCTTGAAAAACTAAAAAAAGATGCAAAACGTTTTGCCGGATATTTGTTTAATCATGCCCCTTTTAAGGAAAACAAAGAGAAGTTTAATATCTGGCTTGTTGAAGCATTTTCTCAGGAAAGCGGTACGGATATAGCCGGTCAGCATGTATGGAAAAATACAATTGTGAATTCAAATTTTTACACATTTGACAGCGACCGTTATCTTACTACTTCTGATATAAAATCGGTGCGGGATCTTGCAGGTCTTGTTCCCTATGATCAGATTTTTATTATGGTAAATTCTACGAAATACGGAGGGGGAGGGGTTTACAATGCTTTCAGCATGTGTTCGAGCGATAATGAACATGCAGAAGTTGTTTTTATTCATGAATTCGGTCATGCTTTTGGCGGGTTAGGAGATGAATATTATGATTCGGATGTAGCCGTGCAGGATTATTATAAAAAAGAAGTGGAGCCATGGGAGCCAAATCTTACGACATTGGTTAATTTCGATAAAAAGTGGAAAAACATGCTTGATAAAGAGACTCCGATTCCTACTCCCAATACAGATAATTATAAAGATAAAGTCGGTGCTTTTGAAGGTGGTGGCTATATGCCGAAAGGAATGTACCGGCCTTACATAAATTGCGAAATGAAAAGTTTGTATTCGGGATTTTGCCCTGTTTGCCAGAAAGCCTTAAAAGATATGATTGACTTTTGTACGAAATAGAGTGCGCTTTGTTGGTTCGCTTACCTCTTTGCCTGCCTTGAGACGAGCGTTAATAATAGGATTTTAGATGTTCAGCACAAACTGACAAGAGAAATTATGAAACAAAATAAATTTTGTATATTTGTAGATAATTATGGATAAAAAAGATAAAATATTAATAAAAATAAAGAAATCCATTACTAAAGAGGATTCAGAAGCTGAAATAATTTTATTTGGCTCAAGAGCCAGAGGAGATAATACGAATATTTCAGACTGGGATATCCTTGTTTTAATTGATAATAACAATACAAATGAATTAGAGGATAAATTTAGAAATAATCTTTATGAAATAGAATTAGAAACAGGACAAATAATATCAACAATTGTTTATTCAAAAAATTATTGGTCAAACATATTAAAATATTCTCCACTTTATAATAACGTAAATAAGGAGGGGATTCGTTTATGAACGAACAAACCAGAATGGATTATATAAAATATCGTTTTGAAAAAGCTTATGAAAGTCTTAATGATGCAAAATTATTAGCTCAAAATAAACGATGGAATTCTTGTGTAAATAGACTATATTATGCTGCTTTTTATTCTGTAATAGCCTTACTCCTTACTGATAATTACGATGGTTTAACTCATGATGGAACAAGAAGTCAATTTAATTTAAAATATATCAAAGACGGTAAAATTGACAAGGAGTTTGGGAAGTTGTATTCAAAATTATTTGACTGGAGACAAAAAGGAGATTATGGCGATTTATTTGACTTTACTGAAGAACAGGTATCTCCATTAATTAATCCTACCGAAAAATTATTAATAGAAATCCAAAAGCGAATAATTATATCTACAGAGGAATAAACAGTGTTCGGTCTTTTCGCTTCTAAAATAATCCGAATTAATCAATCTCATTATGCGAATTTTATTTATAATCCTGATAAGTTTCCTGTTATTTTCCTGTGCCCAAAAGCAGCAGGTTGATTTCATTATTACAAATGCAGAAATTTATACCTCTGATGATAGTTTGCCTAAAGCGCAAAGTATAGCAGTTGATAAGGGCAAGTTTGTGTGTGTTGGTACAAATGAAGAAATTTTGTCTGCATTCAATTCTGATAATATTAAAGATTTTTCCGGAAAATTTATTTATCCCGGTTTGATAGATGCGCATTGTCATTTTATTGGTTATGCAAAAAGCTTGCAATATGCAGATTTGAAAAAGGCTGCTTCTTTTCAGGATGTATTGGAAATTATATCAGAACACAGAAAAAAATATCCTTCTGAGTGGCTTGTAGGAAGAGGTTGGGATCAGAATAAATGGAGCGAAAAAGTATTTCCTGACAATGCTGAACTGAATAAAATATTTCCCGATATTCCGGTTGTTCTTATTAGAATAGACGGACATGCAGCCCTTGCAAATCAAAAGGCTTTATCTATTACCGGAATAAATTCTTCAACAAAAATACAGGGAGGAGAAATACAAAAAAAGAATGGAAATATAACAGGAATTTTATTAGACAAGGCTTGCGACCACATCCGTTCATATATTCCAAATCCCACAAACACAGGAATGGCTTTACTTTTGAAGGAAGCCGAAAAACAATGTTTTGCCGTTGGTTTAACCATGTTGGCAGACGCCGGACTGGATGCTTCTGAAATACATTTGATAGATTCGCTTCAAAAATCAGGTGCATTAAAGATGAAAATCTACGCCATGCTGAATCCTACAAAAGAAAATTATACGAAATACATGGATAAAGGAATATATGCAACACCTCTGCTGAAAATTGCATCTGTGAAATTATATGCAGACGGAGCTTTAGGCTCAAGAGGCGCGCTATTACTTGCTCCTTACTCTGATGATATTAAAAATTCTGGTATTCTTGTTGAATCTACTGAAGCATTAAGGGAAACCATGCAGCGGGCTGATAAAGCGGGTTATCAGGTTTGCACACATGCAATAGGGGATTCTGCCGTTCGTCTTATTCTGAAACTTTATGGTGAGATATTGAAAGAGAAAAACGACAAGCGTTGGCGAATAGAACATTCTCAGGTTGTGCATTCCAATGATATTCATAAATACGGAACGTTTTCTATAATTCCGGCAGTCAATACTACGCATGCGACTTCTGATATGGGTTGGGCTGAAAACAGGCTTGGCGCTGAAAGAATCCATACTGCTTATGCTTATCAGAATTTACTGATACAAAATAATTGGTTAAGCAATGGGAGCGATTTTCCGATAGAAAGTATCAATCCTATATATGGGTTTCACGCTGCAATTGCACGAAAAGATCATGAGGGAAATCCTGAAAATGGTTTTTTACCCGACAATGCACTTACCCGCGAACAGGCTTTAAAGGCAATGACGGTTTGGGCTGCCAGAGCCTGTTTCATGGAGAACGAAATCGGAAGTATCAAAAAGGGAATGGCTGCTGATTTTGTAATTTTTGACCGGGATATAATGAAGGAAGCCGAAAAAAATGTCTGGCAATTTCAGCCCTTGGAAACCTTTATTAATGGACAAAATGTTATGAAAAAATAATGGTTGAAAATATACAATCAATATCTGTAGCAGCAGAGTTGCGAAATATTTGTAAAATAACTTATAACGTATCGTAAAACGAAGGTGCAGAACACCGCAATATATTTTTCAGGTTTGCTGAATTTAATAATTTTTGTATGCGAAAATTGAGTCAATTAATATTGTTTTGTTTAATCTTTTCTTTTACTACAAGCTACAGCCAGGTTGTGAAAGAAAAAAAAATGAAATTTTCAGGAGTGGTCTTTGAGAAGGACAGCCTCACAGGTATTCAGGGTGTAACAATACAGGTTAATAAAGAAAAAAAGATTGTTACTAAAGATAAGGGGCATTTTTATTTTTCAGCAGAGCCGAATGATACTATTATCATTTCGAAAGATGGTTTCAGCGAAATTGGGATTGTGATTCCTGATACGCATTACATCGAAAAAAATCTTATAGGAATATTTCTTACAAAAGATTCTTTAAGCCTGCCTGATTTCTTTATTTTACCGAGATTAGACAGTAGGGATTTGCGAAATTCAATGACAGAAACTCAGGAGTCAAAGGAACAAATGAATGCGAAAAATAATTTAAAAATTGCAAGTTATCAGGCAAAGACAGCTCAGGGAAATGAAATGGATGCATTATCAAATCAGAAAAGCATGCTGCGGCAGTATGAGCAAAATGTAGAGTACAAGTATATGATTCCTCCTGATAAAATGATTAATTTTTCGGGCATTATTCCATACACTAAAAAGCTGATACGTGAAAAGCAATCAGAGAAGGAAGAGGTTGAGATTACAAAAAGTGAAGAAAGTCTTTTAAAATTAATTTATCTTCAAAAAAATGGAGAACCTATTCGATGAGTTTAAAACGCATTATTTTTATCGTACTCTTCTTTGCGCTCTGTTACTTTATTATCCGCACAAGTTCATTAATTTATTATGAATACAAAGCAGACAAAGAAATTAAAAAAAATATTGGAGAAGGCAACTGGGCAGTACGGTATAAAATATTCATCAATGAATCTGTGAAATCAGGCGCAACTATTTTTCTTGGAAACAGCCATACAGAGATTTTTGATTTATCCTGTTTTGTTGATACGCTGATAGTGAATCGGGGTATTTCAGGTGATGTTACAGAGGGAGTGTTGAAAAGGCTTCCTGAGATTTATCGTTTTAATCCAAAGAAAATTTTTATTGAAATAGGGGTAAATGATATTTTTATAAAAGTCCCCTTAAACAGGATTGTTTCAAATTATAACAAGATAATAGCGAATATCCGCAAAAATTGTCCCGATACAAAGATTTTTATACAAAGTATTTTTCCTACCGATAATAAATCTGTCAACAAAAAAATCCTTCAATTCAATTCAGAACTGAAAGATATTTGCCAAAAGAAATTCTGTACTTACATTAACCTCTATGATTTGTTTGAAAAAGAAAAAACAATCAACCCCGGATTAACTACAGATGGCTTGCATTTGAATGATAAGGGTTATGAAATCTGGGGAAAAACAATTTCCGGATATGTTCTGAATTAGTGTTTGCAAGAAAACGCCAACTACTGCTTTACTCTTGTTATGAAAACAGTCATTTACAAAAGTAAATCTACCTGTCGATAGACAGGCTTCTTGGTTTTCATGGCTTCGAAAGCCTTGTATTTGACGTTTTCTTTATCAAACACAGTGTTTTCTTGCTGACACGAATTAGTTTCAGCCAAAAAACTCATATTTTTTTACTTTTTTGGCTATAATGTCAGTGTCTGATTCAGAAAGTTCGAGTTCAAGACGTGCGAAAGCCGGACTTTATGGACTAAACAAGATTTTTTACAAACATTTTTTCTCCATTTATTTCCTGCTCAGAAAAGCCCATTTGTATCAGGTAATTTTTATGAGTTTCATTCAGGCACACGGTTAGAATTTTCTCATAGCCCAGATTGTAGAAGTACTGGACATTTTCAATGTATATGTATTTGCCAACGCTAAAATCCCGGTATTGCGGTATCACAAAATCAAGATTAATATAAAGTGTTTTTTTATTCTGCACCGAAACAATAAAAACCCCGATAACATCAATATTATTAAGAATAAGAAAGCAGGAACTTTCAATGTTGCGTTTGTAGAAAGGAGAGTAGTGGTATATTTCTCGTTTATAGTATTCGATAAAGGTATTCAGATATTCATTGTTTGAGCGAACCTGAAGAATGTTGTAAGCATTTTTGGCAACAAAAAGTTTCGAAAACATGTAAATATCTCCTGCTAATAAACAAGTGCTGATTATTGCAGGGGGATATATTTCAAAAATAAAGCCGATAAAACTTATGATGAATAATGCTAATAAATGCAGGAAGCGGAGAAGCTTTCCCATTTCAAGAACGATCGAAAAGCCCAGTATACCGGTTAATCCGATAAAAAATGTTTCAATATGATTTTCCATAATTGGTTTGTTAATTCAGTATGCTAAAATACGCATTTGTTTTGATTCATTTTACAAAAATCAAATAAATTTATTTTTTACTTAATTTTCCTGAAACGATTTTATTATTTTCACTTAAAACTTTGATTATATATATTTTATGATTATTATTGTAAGAGGGCAAATAAACAATTCCTAAAACAGGCAACCAACAATGTGAAAAACAGTCTATAATGTAAGCCTGCTTTAAAACTAAACGAATATGAGACAATCAATAATTTTAATAAGCTTAATGATGCTTGTTATATGCGCTATATCAAGGGCGCAGCTTGTTGTTAATAATACGCTTTCTCCAACACAATTGGTTCAGGATATTTTACTCGGACCGGGAATTGATGCTTATAATGTTACGGCAACCGGTTGTGTAACGTCCAGTACAAGCTCCGGAGATTGTATAGGAAATTTTTCTAACGGCAATACAACAAATCTTGGTTTATCAGCAGGCGTAGTCATGTGTGCTGGAAGTATATTTGATATTCCTAATGCCGCAAGCGCTAATGCTTCTATAGATAATGGGGGTGGGAGCGATCCTCAACTGGCGTCACTTGTTCCGGGATATACTATTTATGACGCAACCGTTTTAGAATTTGACTTTATCCCCAATTCTCCACAGGTAACATTTCGGTACGTGTTTGGATCCGAAGAGTACCCTGAATATGTGGGTTCCAGTTATAATGATGCTTTTGGTTTTTTTCTTTCCGGTCCGAATCCGGGTGGTGGAAATTACACAAATGTAAATTTAGCAAAAATTCCCGGAACAACGTTACCTGTAACAATTAATAATGTAAATGCAGGCTCATATTCGCAATATTATGTAAGCAACTCGGGAGTAACAATTGTTTACGATGGATTTACTACAGTATTAACAGCAACAGCGCAGGTTACACCCTGTATGACATATCATATTAAAATTGCTATTGGCGACGCAGGAGATCATGTTTTAGATTCCGGGATTTTTCTTGAAGCAGGTAGTTTTTCCGGTGGTAATTCTTTTTCGGTCAGCTCTGCATCTTCTAATCCTACTCTTTCAAATAATGCAATAGAAAATTGCAGCGATGGTATTGTAACTTTTAATATGGATGCTCCTCAATCTAATCCTACTACAATAACCTTTACAATTGGAGGCTCTGCAACCAATGGGGTTGATTATACAACAATACCCACAAGTGTTACGATTCCAGCAGGTGCTACTTCTACAACTCTTACAATTCATCCTGTTCAGGATGCGCTTACTGAAGGAGATGAAACGGTTCAGCTAATTGTTTCAACACCCCCATGCGGCTATGATACAGTAGTTGTAACCATTCAGGATAATCCGGAAATGGCTGTTACTGTTAATCCTGATATGACTATTTGCAGCGGCGATCAGGTAAATCTGAATGCTACTGTAACAGGTGGGTTAAGTCCGTATTCTTATTTGTGGAGCAATGGTACAGCTACTGCTGCGAATACGGTTTATCCGGTAGGAAATGATATTACGGTTAATTATTCGGTTACTGCTACTGATGCCTGTTTTACGCAGGTTTCAGACGCAGTGGATATTTTTGTTGATGATTGCACGCCCTGTTCTGCAAATGCCGGACATGATGCGAAAATATGCGGTTTAACGTTCGATTTGCAGGCAATAACACAACCCGGTGATTATAATACCTATTGGACATCTGTTTCTCCCGGCGCAACTTTTTCAACATCTTCTTCTCCTACAACAAGTGTAACTGTTCCTGCGTTTGGAACTTATTCTTTTGTATGGAATGTTACCAATGTAGCAAACATTTCTTGTTCTGATACTGTAAACATAATTTTTGCTCCTGTTCCTACATCAACATTTACAATAACTCCTATTATGTGTTTTAGTGATAGCACAGTGGTTACATATACAGGTAATGCGCCTGCCAGTGCTATTTATACATGGAATTTCGGAGGAGGTACTGCCGTAACTGCTCCGGGACAGGAATGTTACTATGTTGAATATGGCAATCAGGGTACTTTTAATGTTTCTCTGTATGTTGATGATGATGGATGCATTTCAAATACTACGACCAACAATGTTACAAGTCCTTCTTTACTTCAGGCAAATGTTAATGTTCAGTCTGTGCAATGCGCTTCGGGTAATAATGGATCTGTTTCTATAGATGTAACAGGTGGAACTCAAAATTATAATTACCTGTGGTCTAATGGAGCAACTCCCCCGACTGTCGCAGGAAGTTATACGGTTACTGTTACAGATGCGCAAGGGTGTACCGTAATTCAACCCTTTGAAATAAATGAGCCCACTGCAATTGTTACGACAGAAACGCATACAAATCTGACTTGCTTTAACAATGCATCAGGAATAGCTACTGTTAGTGTTACAGGCGGACAGACACCTTATATTTTTGACTGGCCGGGTTTACCGAACAGCACTGCAACACAGAATAATCTTCAAGCCGGATTATTTATTGTAACAATTACAGATGGTAATGGTTGTGTTATAAATCAAACATTAACAATTCAACAACCTGCAGAACTTCTCATAAGTATTCCTGCTTTAAACAATGTGAGTTGCAATGGTGGCGAAAATGGAAATATCACAGCATTAGGTACAGGAGGTACGCCCCCGCTTAATTTCACAATAGGTGAACCCTTACAGTTATCAGGCACTTTTTCAAGTCTGAATGCAGGAAACTATAATGTAACGGTTGTTGATGCGAACACATGCAATACTTCTACGTCCTTTACGATAGCGGAGCCTTCTGCTGTAACAATATTGACAGAAACATCCGGTAATATTCCCTGTTATGGGTTACATAATGGAACGATATCTGTTACTGCTACAGGAGGTACAGGTGCTTTAGCGTATTCAATTGGTGGCGCTACTCAGGCTATCGGAGATTTCAATGGACTTTATCCCGGCTCTTACACGGTTACTGTTATGGATGCAAATGGCTGCAATGATGTAGGTACTACATTTACAATCACACAGCCTTCACTTATGGTTATTGACTCAATCAGAACCACAAATCTTAATTGTTATCTGGCAAATAATGGTACCGGGGCAATTTATGTATCAGGAGGAATCCCTCCATATACTTTTACCTCGGGCGGAATTTCCCAGTCTACAGGAGTATATTCGAATCTTCCCGCAGGAACATATAATGTAGCAATATCTGATTATAATGGATGCACCATTCAGTCAGGACCTATTTTTATTTCTCAGCCCCCACAGCTTTTAATTACTTCTCAAAATGCAACCAATATTTCATGTTTTGGGTATACTGCTTCAGTGGCGGTAGTTGCAGCAGGGGGAACTTCGCCTTTAACGTATTCGATTGGTGGCGCTCCTCAGGCAAACGGTTATTTCATCGGTTTGCATGGAGGGACTTATACGGTTACAGTAACGGATGGAAACGGATGCAGTATTAACAGCAATACGTTCAACATAAATGAACCTACTCTAATGTTTATTCTTGACAGTTCGTATTCAGATATTTCTTGTTTTAATGCGCAGAACGGAATGCTTGCTGTTACCCCTACCGGAGGAACGCCACCCTATCAATACAATATAATTCCTGCTGCGTATCAGACAAGCAATACTTTTTCAAATCTTGCTCCCGGCAATTATGTTGTAACAGTAACAGATAATAATGGTTGCCGCGATAGCGCTCATTTTACGCTCTCGCAACCCACAGTTTTAATTATTGATGCAACAAGTACGGATGTAAAATGTAATGGAGGGAATGATGGAACGCTCGCTGTTACTGTAAATGGGGGAGTTGTACCATACAATCTTTTCTGGAGCAATGGGGCGACAAGCTACACTGTTTCTGATGTTGCATCAGGTATTTATTTTGTTTCTGTAACAGATGCCAATAATTGCAGTATATCCGATACGGTAATTATTTCTCAACCACAACCGATGTATATTACGACATCAAGTGATACAGTTATTTGCAGAAATACGCAGGCTGTTATTCATGCACAGGCAACAGGTGGAACGAGTCCGTATATTTATATGTGGAATGGCACACAGGGAATGTCCACAATAACCGTGAATACTGCAGATCCGGTAACATATCAGGTATACGCGATGGATGTAAATGGGTGCTTCAGTGATACTGCTGCTACCAACATAGCAATTTATCCGAATGTGGTTTTTAATGCTTTTGCACAGCAGGATTCTGTTTGCTCAGGTTCATCCACTTTAATTTACGGTGATGTTTCTGGCGGAAATGGAGGTCCCTATGTTGTTTATGATGAAAGCATGGAAATAATAAATTTTCCGTACTCAGTTATACCAATAACAGACCATTCTTATGTATTTTATGCCGGAGATTTAATGTGTGGTATTTCAGCCAGAGATACTGTTTTAATTCGAACAATTCCAATTCCTTCAGTGCTTATAACTGCCGATAAATACAAGGGCTGTCAACCGTTTACTGTTAATTTCTTTGCAACAACCGATCAGGTTTGCGAAACATTTTTATGGAATTTTGGAGAATCCAGTTCTTTGTCCTACAGCCAGAATCCGCAGCATACGTATACTTCTTCGGGAGTATATGATGTGTCTGTAATTGCAACATCAGAAGCCGGATGTTCGGTTTACACAATGCTTTCTCAGTTTATTACTGTTTATCCAAAACCCGATGCGCGGTTTAATTTCGATCCTTCTGTTGCCAGTATGTTAAAACCTATTATTTATTTTACAAATTTGTCAACTCCAAACACAACGAATACGTGGTCTTTCGGCGATGGGGATTCGTCTTCGGCTATTGATCCTATTCATACCTATCATGCGCCTGGTATTTATAATCCGCTTTTAATTGTTTCTACTATTCATAATTGTAAAGATACAGTCAGTTATCAGGTTGTAATTAAAGATGAAGTTACATTCTATGCGCCTTCAGCTTTTTCTCCTGATCTTGATGGTATTAATGATATTTTCAAAATTGTTGGTCATGGTATTGATGAAGCAACATTTGAAATGTGGATTTACGACCGCTGGGGAGAAACTATTTATAATACCAAAGATATCAATAAAGGATGGGATGGAGGAGTCAAAGGAAAGGAAAAAGGCAAAGTTGGTTCTTATGTATGGATGGTTTCCTTTAATGATTTTACCGGAAAAAAACATGTGAAGTCGGGGTATGTTACTATGATTCGGTAAGTGGTGTCTTCGACTCCGCTCAGACACCAAATACCAATCACCAAAAAACTAGTATCCGCCAAAATATTTTCTCAAAAACCATTCTGTAGAAAGTAAAATCAAAAGGACAAAGAATATCCATTTGAAGTGAATAATTTCAAGCAGACTTTTTTCTGAATACGAGACAGAGACTATGTCTTTGTTTTGCTGTAATGTTGATAATAAATTCGATAGTTTTCCGGGATAAATCATTTTTCCATTGCTTTGTTCTGATAGCTGGAACAACAAATTATGATTAGCCATTGTTTTTTCGCCTTCAAGATTCATCGCTTCAACATAAAATAATCCGGATTTTACATATTCTTTTTTTCCGGCTTTTACTTTTGCCGAATATTTGTACGAACCAACAGGTAGATTGCCTGTATTTAAAGTATAAGCATTTGTGTTTTTCTCGAAAACATAAGAGAATTTTTTTCCATCAGCATTGATGATTTCAAGATTGACATCGGGCTTATTGTAGAGCTCGAACGCATCATTATAAAGTTCCGCATCAAACACAACGGGATCAATTTCATTAATTACTTTTTTTACATTTACAATGAAATTTTCTTTTTCAATTTTAAGTGCAAGAAAATTTACAATTTTGTTCATTAATTCATCAAAGGCCTGATGATTGGAGTTCAACACAAAATTTGATATTCTCCATTTCCAGATACCTTCGCCGCAAATAAAGCCAGATTTTGTTTCTCCATTGATGTTAAACAGAATCAAAGGGCGGTTTGTGGAAATGGTATTAATTTTTTGAAAAAACAAAACTGATTGCTGGTCGTTAAATTTATAATCGCCAAAGGGAGCAATCAAGGGAGGCGATTTGGAAACCATTTCTGAAATTTCATCACTGAGCTGAAAAATAGAAAATTGTTTGTTGAACATTCCCTGTGCTTCATCCCATGCGCTTTTTGACTGGCGAATGGAAAAACCCTGTTTCAGATTGTTAAGATGTTCGAGTGAGCTTTGTCCCCCGATAATGAATAATGCAGGAATATTTTTTGTAACTATTTCATTAAGTTTTTGAGTGAATGCATTTGTTTTCGATGGCAACTGGTGCAGAATAATCAAATTATACTGCGATAAAATACCATTGAATTTTTCATGCGAAGATATATCTAACTGAATGTTCTGGTTCGACTCCATTGCTCTGCTTATTGCAGCAATATCAGGGTGAGGGGAATTGTAAATGAGCAGAACTTTTTGTTTGCTGTCAATAACATCAATCATTATTTGCCTGTAATTATTAACTGTGCTTATTTCATTAGCAAGCGGAATCACTTCTATTTTAAATTGCTGTAGTCCTGTTTTAACAGCTTCTGCATTAAAATCAAAAGTTTGCAAATACGAATCTGAACTTATTAAAAAGGCTTGAGTAAATATTTTTTGTCCGTTACTGTAAACATTCACAACTGAATTCTGGTTTTTCATTTTTCTTGCTTCCACAGAAATCTGAACAGGGAATTTATTTCCAAGAAATGCAATTTTATTGTAATAAATTTTAGAGAGAATAATATCAGCCTGAGGTGTTGAGTCGCCTAGTGCTACAGTATAAACCGGATAATTCAGATTTTTTGCCTGAAAAACAGGATTGGCGCCTTTATTGTAAATTCCGTCTGTAGCAATAATCAAAGCACCAACATTGCGGTTGTTGAATTTATCATGAAGTTGACTGAGTAATTCAGAAATATCGGTTTGTTTTTCAGAAAAATCATAAGAAATTCCCTGCTGTACTTTATCTCCGAAAGAAAATGTTTTCACTTCATAATTTGATTGTAATTTAGAAATGACATTATTCAGATCATTTTTATATTTTGTTTTATAATAAGCAGAGTCTTTCCCAAAAAGTATTGAGCCGGAGTTATCCTGGGCAATCAGAATTATTGGTTTTTCAATATATGTTGTAAGATATTTTATAAAGGGAGATAAAAGCAGAAAAGATAACACGAGCACAACAATAAAGCGGAATCCTGCTAATAGTTTTATAATCCACGGTGCTGTTTCTTTGAACTGTGAATCCTTTCTATAAAGCAAAAAGGCATACATGAAAGCTATTCCTATACAGAAAATAAGAAACCATAAGGGATATTCTGTTACAATGCCCATTTTTTTAAAATGTATAATTTGTTTTGGATATACAATATTTTAAGGGAGGTTATTTTTATAATAAGGTTGCAGGTTGCAGGTTGTAACTTGTAATAACTCTCTTTCTCAAATTTTATTTTAATCCGAATTAATTAATGCTTGCATGAAAACACAATTTTTTTACCTAACAGATTAGTGCCTGATAAGAAAAGTTCAATTTCAAGGCTTTCGCAGCCTGAAAAAGCGAAGTTTACTGATGTAAATGAGCATTTTTCAGGCAAGAGCAACGATGAAAGTGGACTTTTCTTGCAGGCACTAATTACGTCTGCATTGCACCACAAACACTGATAGTTTGCCCACTCACATACGAAGCCATATCTGATGCAAGGAATACACATACGCTCGCCACTTCTTCGGGTGCGCCGCCTCTTTTTAAAGGTATTTTTTCATACCAGCCCTTAACAATATCTTCGGGAAGTTTCGCTGTCATTTCAGTAACAATAAAACCCGGAGCAATCGCATTACACCTTACGTTTCGTGATCCTAATTCTTTTGCAATGGATTTAGTAAAACCAATAATTCCGGCTTTCGATGCTGCATAATTAGATTGCCCTGCATTGCCTCCTACGCCTACAACAGAGCTAATATTAATTATGGAACCATTTTTCTGTTTGAGCATTTGTTTCTGGCAGGCTTTCGTCATATTGAAAACCGATTTCAGGTTTACATTGATAACCAAATCCCACTGCTCTTCAGTCATGCGCATGAGCAGGTTGTCCCTTGTGATTCCGGCATTATTAATAAGAATATCAATAGATCCGAAATCTTTCAATACTTCATCGGCTAATTTTTCAGAATCAGCATAATTTGCAGCATTGGATGCGTATCCTTTTGCTTTTACACCAAAACTCATAAGTTGTTCCTGAACCTGATTCATGTTTTCATCCAGAGCAATATCTGTAAATGCAATGTTAGCACCCGCTTCCGCAAGTTTCAATGCAATTGCTTTTCCGATGCCGCGGGCAGCTCCGGTTACAATAGCTGTTTTTCCTTCTAAAAGTTTCATTTCTGTTTCTTTTTATAATGTTTTGCGGCAAATTTAATATTTTATGATATTACTTTTATAAAAAAGTGTTTTTTGTTGCGAATTGCCTTTTTCCTTTTGCCTTTTTCCTTTATATTTGCATTAAGTTAACAACACCCGTACCATTATGAAATTTTATTCAGCATTGATTTTCCTGTACTTTTTTTGTGCTGTTTCTTTTTTTTTATATTAGCAATCTTGTTATAGTCAACGAAGCTATTAGTCAGTATTTTGAACAAGAACAAATATTTGATTTTTTTTTATCTCTACAGCTAAAACTATCTTTTTATATTGCGACTTCTACTTTTTTTCCTTCTTTTACAATTTATTAAAATAGATTTCGTTTTTTTGTATTGAATCTGAGAATGGGTACTTGGATTTGTATCATCATACATTTTAAACCATGAAAAAAAAGAAAATTGTAATAGGGGCAATTGCTCTTGTATTAATAATTCTTTCTATTATCATTTACCGCGCAGGGAAGAAAGACACAACAGCTTCTATAGAAGTAGTTGTGAAGAAGGGGAAAATGGATGTTACGGTTGTTACGACCGGTGAATTACAATCCGAGAATTCTGAGAAAATTATTGGTCCAACCGGACTGCGCACTATTGGAATATGGAGAGTGAAAATTTCTGACCTTGTACCAGAAGGCACTGTGGTTGATTCCGGCGCTTATGTTGCCACGCTTGACAGAACAGAAGCCACAACGAAATTAAAAGATGTGGAAAGCGATGTTCAGAAATCGCAAACCCAATACGATAAAACAAAACTCGATACTACACTTGAACTCAGAAATGCCCGCGATGAGCTTATCAATCTGAAATATTCCATGGAAGAAAAAGAAATCATCATGGAACAATCGAAGTACGAACCTCCGGCAACGCTGCGACAGGCAAAGATAGATAAAGAAAAAGCTGAACGCGCATACAAGCAGGCTGTAGAGAATTACAAGCTTAAGGTAAAGCAGAATCAGTCGAAAATGCAGGAGGTTTCGCTGAATCTTGAAACTGCTACAAGAAAGCGCGATGATATTTTAAAGGTAATGGATGAGTTTATAATAAAAGCGCCAAAGCCGGGAATGGTAATATACATGAAGGAATGGAATGGAGCTAAAAGAAAAGTGGGTTCTGAGTTGAGTCCCTGGGATCCAACTGTAGCAACACTTCCCGATTTATCTTCCATGATGTCGAAAACGTATGTGAATGAAATTGATATCAGCAAAGTGAAGGTGGGGCAAAGAGTTAAAATTGGCGTAGACGCTTTTCCTGAAAAGGAATTTGCAGGAGAAGTTAAAGAAATTGCAAATGTCGGAGAACAGCTCCCTAATAGTGATGCCAAAGTTTTTGAGGTACTGATAAAATTATTTCAGACAGATACTGTTTTAAGGCCATCTATGACTACAAGTAATGTCATTTCTATAAATTCATACAACGATGTATTGCACATACCTCTTGAAGCAATTCATAACAACGATTCCTTAACTTTTGTATACAAAAAAAATGGTTTCTCTGTTTCAAAACAGGTTGTTGTAGTGGGTGAGTCAAACGAAAATGAAATTATCATTGAAAAGGGCTTGAATGAAGGAGAAACGTTGATGCTTTCTATTCCTGAAAATGCAACTGATTTAAGTTATGAGGGAATAGAATTGTATGAAATTACAAAGCAGAAAAAAGCACAAAAAAAGAAAGAAGCAGAAGATAATCATAAAAAACATCAAGAGAAAATGGAGCTGAAGAAAGGAAATGGGGGGAGAATTAAGAATTAATTAATTTGAAGATTTGAAGATGAGGTAATTTAGGGAATGAAGGAAATTTAAAAGTCAGTAGTCGGCAGTCGGCAGTCGGCAGTCAAACAGACTGTAAACTGTAGACTGTAGACTTAGAAATTAAGCTTCCGACTTCGGACTTCCAACTCCCAACTCCGGACTTCCAACTCCCAACTCCCGGTTACTGAGCGTAGTCGAAGTACCGGCTTCTAAAAAACAAACATTGAAAAGATACTACCACGATATAACAATTGCACTGGAGGCTATTCTGACGAATAAGCTGAAATCGGTGTTGACTGCTTTGGGGATAATTTTTGGTGTTGCTGCAGTGATAAGTATGCTTGCTATTGGTAATGGAGCGCAGCAGGAGATACTCGAACAAATGAAACAGGTTGGTGTAAATAATATTATTATTAAACCGATACTTAGTGAGAATCTTGATAAAAGTGAAGACGCGAGCAAAGCACCGCAAAAATATTCAAGAGGGCTTTCTATGGCAGATGTCAGGGCTATTACCGAATTTATTCCTACTGTAAAAAAAGTGAGTCCTGAAGTTTCTATTGATACGTATGTTATTCAAAGCGGAAAAAGAAAATCGTGCAAATTGCTTGGAATTACTGCTGAATATTTTAATTTATTTAATCTAAAGCTGGAGACAGGAGAAATTTTCAATAATTACCAAAGCGAACATGGAATAGAGGTTTGCATTATCGGAGAGGGTCTAAAATCAAAGTTGTTCAGCACCGGAAGTCCGATAAATCAGTATATAAAATGTGGAAATGTTTGGCTGAAAATTATCGGCATAATGGAAAAGAGGTCATTCTCTGCTTCGACAAATGAAAGCATGGGCATTGCAAGTTCTAATGAAAGCATTTATATTCCAATTAAAACCATGCTGATGCGCTATAAAAATCGTTCAATGATAACATCCCGAATGTTTCAGAAGAATGATTTTGATGAAGAAAATACAACGGAGAAAAAGGCTGTAAATTATAATCAGTTAGATAAAATTATTGTGCAGGTAAATGAAACGGAATTTGTGAATTCGACAAAAGATATTTTACAGAGAATGATATTGCGAAGACATTCCGGAGTAGAGGATTTTGAAATTACTGTTCCTGAATTATTATTGAAACAACAGCAACGCACGAAAGATATTTTTAATCTTGTACTTGGCGCAATAGCGAGTATTTCTCTCATTGTTGGAGGAATTGGAATAATGAACATTATGCTTGCTTCGGTGATGGAGCGAATCAGAGAAATTGGGACCAGACTTGCCATTGGCGCAACAAAAAAAGATATTATCGTACAGTTTTTATCTGAATCAACATTGATCAGCGTTACAGGTGGTATTATTGGTGTTTTTCTGGGAATTATTCTTTCGGTTTTGATTACTAAATTTTCTGGAATTTTAACAATCGTCTCGGTTTTTTCGGTTATTATAGCCTTTGGAATTTCTGTTGCTGTTGGAATAATTTTTGGATACATGCCCGCAAAACGCGCTGCAGAGAAAGATCCTGTGGAATCGTTACGGTATGAATAATATTGAATTGTTTTAATGTAGAATCGCCTCATGGGACGATTGCACATTAAAGTACAATTCGTAATATAATTGAGGTTTAAATAAATTTACAAAATGATATTATTAAAAAAAACAATATTTTTTTTCTTATATTTTTGTTTTGTTTTTTCGTATGGAAAAGCACAGGAAATTACACAAAAATTAACATTTGAAGAAGTCCTGCAACTCGCCAGAGAGCAATCACCGGAGGCATTGCTTGCAAAGCATCGTTTCAGGGCCAGCTACTGGCAATTTCGAACCTACAAGGCAAATTACCTTCCATCTCTAACTCTTAGCTCAACTTTGCCGAATTTGAATCGTTCGTTTTCCAAAATAACAATGCCCGATGGCAGCGATGCTTTTGTGGATAGGAAGCTAATGAATTCTTCGCTTGATCTTTCTCTTACACAAAATGTTTCTTTTACAGGTGGAAGTTTTTTTATAAAATCAGGTTTGCAACGAATAGATTTATTAAATGACAGCATTCAAACATCATTTCTTTCATCGCCTGTAAGCATAGGGTATTCGCAACCACTTATTACGTTTAACAGTTTTAAATGGGAAAAGAAAATAGAACCTTTGCGTTATGAAGAAGCAAAGAAAAAATATATTGCTTCTATGGAAGATGTTTCGTTGCGTGCTGTGAATTTATTTTTTGATCTTGCTTTAGCGCAAATGAATCTGCAGGTAGCAACAGTGAATTATTCAAATAACGACACATTACATAAAATCTCCAAAGGTCGCTATGAGCTTGGAAAAATTGCAGAAAACGATTTGCTGCAAATGGAATACAGCCTGCTTAGCTCTGATGCAGAATTAAACCAATCGAAGCTCGATCTCGAAGTAAAAAAATTCAAACTTCGTTCTTTTCTTGGATTTAATGAAAAGATGAATTTTATTCTTGACATTCCATCTCAAATTCCCGCATTACAGGTGGAAGTAGCAAAAGCCATTGAGGAAGCGAATAAAAACAATCCGGAAATTATGCAATATGATCTTCAATTGATAGAATCAGCAAGAGATGTTGCTAAAGCAAAAGCAGAAAGTCGTTTTAACGCAAATTTGTATGCCAGTTTTGGCTTATCTCAAAGTGCAGATAATTTTGAAGGTGTGTATAAAAGTCCGAAAACACAGGAACAAATTTTGGTGGGCATACAAATTCCACTTATTGACTGGGGCTTATCAAAAGGAAAATACAAAATGGCGCAATCAACACAAGAAGTTACAAAGGTTACTATTAATCAGGCTAAGATTGATTTTGAACAGGATCTATATCTGAAAGTAATGCAGTTTAATATGCAGAATAAACAAGTTGCTATTGCTTTGAAAGCTGATACAATTTCACAGTTAAGGTACGATGTTGCAAAGCAAAGATATTACATTGGAAAGATTGATGTTACAGCCCTGAATATTGCTTTAACGGATAAAGATATTGCAAAACGCAGCTATATTTCTTCGCTTAGAAATTATTGGAATTATTACTTCAATATTCGCCGCATCACACTTTTTGATTTTGAGAAAAAATCCACTTTGTCTGCCGAATTTGATAAACTTGTTGAGTGAAAAATTGATGTTCATCAAATAATTGCTGGTGTCTGAGCAAACAATTATTTGGTGTCTGAGCAAACAATTATTTGGTGTCTGAGCGGAGTCGAAGACCCAAATAATTACCCCTTAATAACAGCTAATGATTGCAATTCTATAAGAATCTCGACAAGGTCGGATTGATTTTTCATAACAACATAAATCTCTTTATAAGCACCGGATGCTTCTTCAAGGTCGCACTGGTTGCGGATTGCGTGAATGATTCCCTGCTCGTCTAATTTCTTTTTTTCTTCTTCAAAATTGAGTTTGCGTATCGCTTCATTTCTTCCCATTTTTCTGCCAGTGCCATGTGAGCAACTCATAAAGCTGTCTTTATTTCCTTTAATGGGGATTTTTTCAGAATTTATTATTGTTTTCATTTTGATTTATTGGATATATACCGAAATGTAGATACGTCGTTTTTTTGTCATGTTGATACGTTGCATGCAACGTATTTACTTGACGAAAATAATGTTGGTATTAGGCATGTATATATGTTGCACCTGTGCTGAGTCTGTCGAAGCATGCAACGTATGTACTTGACGAAATATTTCTGTTACATTTTTCTATTTTTTTTTGCCTCTGATTCAATATGTTTTAGTGTATTATAAACATTCTTATCGTTAGGTTTATAGTATATAATTCTGTTTAATACTTTTATTGCATTGTCATAATCTTTATTCTGATAATATAATTGGACTAGAGTGGACAAGGCTGTTATATTATCAGGTCTTATTTGCAATGATTTTTGTAAATAGCTTAAGGCTTCATTTGTTTTATGTTTTCTTGTCAATATTAAACCTATTTGTGCAAGCATATCGAAATCTTCTGGATATTTTTTTAATGCTTTTTGGTAGTAATAATAGGCAGAATCAATATTCCCAGACCTATGGTATAAATAGCCTAAGTTTTTATAAGATGACTCTGTAGTGGAACTATTTTGTTTTAGTTTGTTATAATAGATTAATGCGGAGTCAATTTTATTTTCTTTTTGAGCTTTATAACCAAGATATTCATATTTATTTTCTCTTTTAATAACAGCACATATAGGGAAACCTTCTACTTCGATCGTATGAATTGTCCCTTTTGGTGGCCAAAGTTTATTTTGTAATAAATAGGCATCAATTTGAGTATTAATAATAATTCCATAATCCCAGTTTTTTTCCCAAATATTACGGTAGGAACTATATAAAATATTAGTTTGAGATGTATGTTTTCTAAAGCAATACTGTGTAATATCTAATCGATTTGTTACAATATTTATTTTCTCTTCTGTTTTTTTTTGGTTAGCGTTTAAATATTTAATCAACCATTCAGATGCTTCTTCTGTACTATTGTAAAAATAATCCAATTCATAGAAGCCATACGCCTTTTTTAATCCTCCAAACAATTCATTATAATAAATATATTCATAAGGATGTGATGAAGCAATGTGTTTTAAAGGAAAAACTAAAAGAAGTCCTATACTTGTTATATATATAATTCTGAAAATTTTATTTTTGAAATAAGAAATAACCATTTCTAAGCCAATTGCAGATGAAATAATAATAAATGGGTAAATAAATAATATATGACGCCAACTTGAATAAACATTGGATTTTTTTAGAATTATGTAAACTACAGGAAAGATAAATGAAAACAGAATAAAAAAAGCAATAAAAAACAATTCTTTTTTTCGTATAATTCCAAAATATGTATATAAAGCAAAACCCAAAAAAATAATTATAGGTGTAGTAATTAAGATACTTTTTATTAAAAAATAACCGGGTAAGTATGCAGATAAAATATTTTGACCCTCAAAAAGTTGATAAATTCCAGTTGGAACATGACCCATAAAATCTATGGATGAAATGAGTCCATCCATTCCGTTTTCAATTGCATAAGGCCATATCAGGATTGAAATAAAAACTCCTATAATTGAAATTAAAAGAAGCTTTAGGAATATTATAACAATTATTTTTAATTTGATAAGTTTTGTTTTCCTATAAATAAATATATACACAGCAGTAAATAGAAACATAAGAGGAATGTTAATCATTCCGCCAACGCGATTGCTTATTGAAAAAAATAATCCTATAGATAACATAATAAACCGAAAGCGGCTTATATGTGGTAATTCACCAAGCATTCTATAGCAATGATACAAAAAGAAAATATAGCTAAATGCAAAAGGTATATCCGTTAGATTATTATAACAATGACCGAGGAAATGGGGAGAAATAAATAATAAAATCATTGCAAAGATGCCCGCTTGCCAATTTCTGAGGCGTACTGTAAATATTCCTGTAATTAGTATTATTAACCAACCAATAATTACACTCAAAATATGTCTGAATTCAAAAATATTTTCAATGTTAAATATTTGTATTAGTAAATAAGATAAGTTTTCAAATGATTGACCATAAAAATGCAAATACCCTTTTGAATTAAGTGCCGATTTATCCTCACCTGATGAGAAATAGTATTTATAAACATTTTCAGCTTGTCCATAATGTAATTGTTCATCCGCTGATATTCCTGCATTCGTTGCTAATATAATACAGAAAAATAATAATATAGTGGCAATTAATATAAAAATATTTCTGCCACTAACGAATTTACAATCCAGAAAAATATTTTTCATTCACAAACTTTATTTCTATTTTTAACATTTTAAAATCTAAACGAAAATGCGTTTTATATTTTTCATCACATTATTGTTAATTGCAATTACAGGCTCATCTCAGATTGCCCGAATTGACAGTCTTAATAAAATTAAGGTTTTTTCAGACGATTCCACAAAGGTAAATCTTTTAAATGAATACAGTTATGCTTATTGTGTAATTTCTACAGATTCTTCGCTGAAATATGCAGAGCAGGCTATGGAGCTTGCAAAATTACTGAAATATAAAATTGGTTTTGCAAGAGCATACATTAACATCGGAAGGGTATATTATTATCAGGATAATTTTGTGAAAGCACTTGAATGGGACATTCTGGGATTGAAAGTATATGAAGAACTGAAAGATGAAAAAGGTATTGCCGATTGCCAGAGAAATATCGGAAATGTTTATTTAAACCAGAAGCAATATCCGAAGGCTTTAGAATATTACGAAAAGGGGCTTTCCATGTATGAAAAACTTCAGGATAAAAAGGGCATTGCGAATTGCCTGCGTGGGATAGCGAATACATATATGGCAGATAAAAATTATTCTTCCGCAAAGGAAAATTATTCAAAAGCCCTGCAATTATATCAGGAAATTAATGACATGAAAAATATGAGCACCTGTTACTCCAATCTGGGTGTGATTTACATGAACACGAATGAGCCTCAGCTTGCATTGGATTATCAGATGCGCGGGCTGAAAATTAAAGAAAAAATCGGAGACAAAAAGGGGATCGCAATCATACTTTCAAGCCTTGGCGGAATGTTTGCCGATAAAAATGATGCAAAAAAAGCTTTGGAATATTTTAATCGTTCGCTTGAAGTTGCTTCTGAAATCAAATCTCTTGACCTTTTACAACGAAATTATGCTTCGCTGGCTTCTTTGTATGCGAAGCAAAAAGATTATACCAAAGCATACGAAAATCATGTATTTTACAAGGCAATGAGCGATTCGCTTTTCAATAAAGAAACTTTGAAAAACCAGACACAACTCGAAATGAAATTTGAGTTTGAAAAAGAAAAACAAAAAGCGGAGCTGGAGCAACAGAAAATAGATGCGCTGAAAGCAGAAGAATTATTCAGGTTTAAGCTTATCGGAATAGCGGCTGGTGTAGGATTTTTGCTTATGATTTTTCTTTTTGTGATGATATACAAAAACTACAGAAATAAAAAGAAGGCGAATGATTTGCTTACTGCTCAAAAAAAAGAGATTGAAGAGAAAAATTCAATATTGAATCAGCAAAACGAGGAGATAAAAACGCAGCGCGATGAGCTTGAAACCCAGAGTAAATTTTTAATGAAAATGGGCGATAAAGTAGCTGTGCAGCATCAGAAAATTAAGGAGCAGATGGTCATTGTGAATCATCAGAAGAAGGAAATAATGGACAGTATTCATTATGCCCGGCGTATTCAGATGGCGATTTTACCTCCTGATGATTTTATTCAGAAATATCTGAAAAATTATTTTATTCTGTATAAACCAAAAGATATTGTCAGTGGCGACTTCTATTGGATTGAGTATATTGATTCACGAATTTTATTTGCAGCCGTAGACTGTACCGGGCATGGTGTGCCTGGTGCATTTATGAGCATTGTGGGTAATAACGGATTAGGTCGTGCTGTAAGAGAGTCGCATAAAATTCATCCTTCAGAGATTTTAGACGAGCTTGATGATTTTGTGGTGGAAACACTACGGCAAACCAATAAAACCGACATCAAGGACGGTATGGACATTGCTTTGTGCGCTTATGATTTTACAACAAAAATGTTTGAATTTTCCGGTGCGAATAATCCGATTTATATCATCCGTCCCAAGCAAAAGGAATTTATATTACAAAATGCGCTCGTTCCACCTTCGGGAGGGAATGATGAATTCAATCTTTTTGAAATAAAAGGAGACAAACAGCCTATTGGCGCTACAGATAATCGCAGGAAATTTTTAAATTATTCCTTTCCGGTTGAAGAAGGCGACACGTATTATATTTTTTCTGATGGTTTTGCCGATCAGTTTGGAGGAGCCTCCGATAAACATCCTGACGGAAAAAAATTCAAATATTCAAAACTGAAAGAATTATTGTTGAACAACCAAAGCCTTTCCATGAGCGATCAGAAAATTCTTTTGAACAAAACCATTGAAGAATGGAGAGGGAATTTAGAGCAGGTAGATGATGTCCTGGTAATAGGAGTGAGAGTTTTCTGAAATTTTTAATAAATATTTATGAGAGCTAAAATTTTAGAATTTATTATATTTTTTTGTGTTTTATCAATTCTCGTTTTAATATTTAATTTCTGTCAAAAGAGTTCTAAAATTTGTTCACTTGGTTATACGGGAGAATCATGCCAAACTCAAGTAACTCCTTCAAAAATTAAAATTGATTATATTAAAATTGATAGTTTTCCGACATTTATAAACGGGCATACCTGGGATGTTTCAGATGGTCCCGATCTTTTTATATCAATTTATAAAGACTCCCTTTTAATATATCAATCTTTAGTTAATAATAATGCAACGAATACCAGAGATTATTATTTTTATCCAAATCCCGTAATAGAAATAAAGGATATGTCCGCCAATTATACGGTAAAGCTATTTGATGATGATATAGATTTTGATCATGACTTAATGGGTGATCTTTCTCATAAATATTCAAGCACTGGTGGATTTCCAACATCAATAAGTTCAACGAAAAATGGAGTTAAAATAGTCATGAATTTTACTTATTCGTGGTAAAAATAAATAAGTATTTTTAAGCTTGAGTTAAATTAAAACACTAATAAAATTAGAACATAAGTTAAGCAAAATAAACGCATGGTCTAATTGCTGGTTAATCAAACTTAACCATATTTATTCACAACAATATTTTTCAATAGAATGATATTTTTCAATAAAATATGTATTTTTTTTATTTGTTTAAGTCTTAACTTTAAGATTCTGGCACAAGATTCTGCTGATACTCCAAATGATACAAATGACTTAGAGTTTTCAATATTTATAAGTGAAAATGTAAATTATAATCCAGAAGGAAAATTAAGTATTCAATTCAAAAATGGCGAGGGAATTATTTTCCTATATGGCAAACTTTGTTTGAATCATTTTTTATCTCCTTTTCGCTTAGGTTTTTTTAATATTCAGACTGCCCGGGATATTTATTTTGAATTAAATGAATATTTGAATGATGAATATCGCACGTTAGGCACTTCTTGTTTAGATTCAGCAGAAGGGAAGCTATTTATACGTAAATTGAATACTGATAAAACTCCATATAAAAATGAAATAGTATATTTTGCAAATTATGAAAACGAGAGATTTGAAAATTTTTATAATAATATAATTTCATTAGCAATAAAATATTCCAAAATACCAAATATTAAAGAATTTTATGATGAAAACGGTCTTAAGCAATATCTGGAAAATTTAGCTTTAAATAATAAAAATTTTGAACATTTAGAATTAATAAGCAATTATATAAAGAATTATGATTATATAAATATCAAATCACTAGATAAGGAGAGCGTTGTTAAAATTTTTGTTAATCCCGGGATTCCTTTTGATATTAAAGAAAACGTGTATAATATTTGGTCTTTTCAATTTAATAAAGATACTGCATTATATGAGCTTTTAAATTATTTTTTTGCTAAAACAAAAAGCTATTCTACACTGGCAAAACAAGAATTTCTTATTTTTATAGAAAAACATGAAACAAAAAATAGTTTAAAGAAACTATGTGGTTTAATAATCGAATCAAAAGAGATTGAAATGGCCGGATCTGCATTAGCATTCAAAAAATATCAAAAACACCTTCTAAAACCATTTAAAGATATTTTTTTGAACAGCATAAACTCATCAAATATTAATATTGCAAGAGCATGCGTTCAAAGTCTCGATAATTTCTATTACAATGAATCCTATGTTCCGGTTTTCTATAATTTACTAAAAGATAATATCAATAAAAATGTTGAAAGTAATAATCAAAAAAAACTAATTTGTTCATTATTTAAAGCAATTGATAAATATTTCAATGTAGATTCTAATTATTTATGTTGTTTTAATTCTGTTCAATGTTCACAAGAAGAGATTAATAAAATATTTATTGCTATAGAAAGCAGAGTAATGAGCAGAAAAAATGGAGAGTAACCTATATAAAGGTAATTCGACAAAAATAGTGAGATTTGTTAAATGGGTAGATTAAAAATAGTTTCATGTTTCATGTTTCATGTTTAATTTTTAATGTTTCAGATTGAATCGAACCTTAAACTTGCAACAAAATATAGCATCCACTAAAAATGTCGAATAACCTATAAAAAGCTGTTTTGAAATTATAATTTTGTTTTTATGAATCCATTTGGGTCTTTTTTTTGAACAAAACTATTGAAGAATGGAGAGGGAATTTAGAGCAGGTAGATGATGTGCTGGTAATAGGAATAAGGGTATAAAAAAAAATCTTAAAAAATATTTGATTATTTAAAAATAATATTTAATTTTGCAGTCCATTTTTATAAACAGAAAAATATTCGGTTATGAAACGTACATATCAGCCATCAACCAGAAAAAGAAAAAACAAACATGGTTTCAGAGAAAGAATGTCAACGCCTAATGGTCGCAGAATAATAGCTGCAAGAAGAGCAAAAGGTAGAAAAAAATTGACTGTTTCTGACGAAAAAACACACAAATAAATCTTAATAGTTTTATTTTATACATGTAAAAAAGTAAAGAACAATGTTCTTTACTTTTTTTTTATATTTTTACTTCATCAATTTTTTGAAATAAAATTCAATGGAGCACATCGAAAATGATGAAATATACAAAGGTTTATCTGTCAGCAAGGGAATACCGCAACCTCCCCCTGTCAGTGAAGACGCCATTGAAGCATTCAAAAAGAAAAAACGAAAACAATATACAGCATCGGAATTCATACAGGGTATTCTTGTCGGCAATCGTATTGTTTTAAGTCAAGCTATAACATTAGTTGAAAGTGCGCTAACGGAGCATCAATTAATAGCTCAGGAAGTAATAGAAAAATGCCTTCCATATTCAGGAAATTCAATAAGAATTGGAATTACCGGCGTTCCCGGGGTTGGGAAAAGCTCTTTTATAGAGACTCTGGGCACACAAATAACAGGCTCAGGAAGGAAACTTGCTGTTCTCGCTATTGACCCCAGCAGCGAGCGTTCAAAGGGCAGTATTTTGGGAGATAAAACCCGCATGGAGGAATTATCTATAGACAAAAATGCTTATATTCGACCCTCTCCATCAAGCGGAAGTTTAGGCGGCGTTGCCCGAAAAACAAGGGAATCAATGATTCTTTGCGAAGCAGCAGGGTTTGATACAATTTTTATTGAAACAGTAGGAGTGGGGCAATCAGAAACTGCCGTTCATTCCATGGTTGATTTTTTTCTTTTACTCATGCTTGCCGGTGCCGGCGATGAATTGCAGGGAATAAAAAGAGGCATCATGGAAATGGCCGATGCAATTGTTATTACAAAAGCAGATGGAACAAATCATACCAAAACGAAGCTCGCGCAAACGCAATACCAAAGCGCCCTGCATCTTTTTCCATTAAGCAAATCACGTTGGACTCCGCGTGTTCTTACATGCTCTGCCTTAAACAAGACAGGAATTATTGAAATTTGGGAAATGATTCTGGAATACATACAAGCAACAAAAACCAACAACTTTTTTGACAATAAGCGTTTCGATCAGGCTGCATATTGGATGCACGAAACAATTGCTGAAACATTGAAAAATAATTTTTATTCAAATACGGAAATAAAAAAACAAATTAATGATATTGAAAAACAAGTTTGCGCAAATAATCTAACTTCTTTTGTTGCTGCAAAAATGTTGCTCGATTCATATTTTAGAAAAAATAACATTTAAAAACCCAATTATGAAAAAATTATTGACAAGCTTGCTTATTGTATTACAAATACAAGCGTTTACAGCCGAAAAACCTAAAAGTGTAAAATCTGAAATTAAAGAAGTATCTGTGTTTTTAAGCGGGGCTCAGGTTACCCGGGCTGGAAATACGAACATAAATGCCGGAACATCTGAGTTAATTTTTGAAAATCTTCCTTCGAATATTAATGAACAAAGTATTCAGGTTACAGGGAAAGGAGATTTTACAATTTTATCTGTAAATTATCAGTTGAATTACCTGAAAGAAGCAAAGCTTGTAAAAAATATTCAAAGTTTAAAAGATAGCCTTGATTTTCTTAATGATCAGCTTATATATGAAAAAGACATGCAGGTCGTATATCAGGAAGAAGAGGCAATGATTAAATCGAACAAAGCAATTGGAGGGCAGAATGTGGGTGTAAAAATTATTGATTTAAAAGAGGGTGCTGATTATTTCAGAACCCGGCTTACAGATATAAAGACCAAATGGCAGGCGCATCAGAAAAAAATTGTAAAATTAAATAAAGAAATTACACTTATTAAAAATCAGTTGAATGTGTTGAATTCACGTGAGAATAAGCCAAGCGGAGAGATAATTGTAACAGTAACATCAAAAACACCAACACTGGCAGCGCTTACTCTTAGCTATTTTGTGCAGGATGCAGGTTGGGTTCCTCTGTACGATTTGAGGGCAAAAGACAGCAACAGTCCTGTTGACCTTGCTTATAAAGCAAATATCTGGCAGCTTACCGGTGAAGACTGGGAAAAGGTTTCGCTTTCTTTAAATACAGGAAACCCTACTTTAAGCGGTTCCAAACCGAATCTTGCAGCGTGGTATTTATACATTTATTATCCACAAAAAAAGAGAGGTAAGCGCAATGAAACCGCGGGCTTTGCAAGTCAATCAATAGTAATGGCAAAAGAAGAATCAAAAAAATCAGATAAGGCTCAATTGGAAGAAGACATGGTTTCAGATGCTTTAACTTCCGCGAATTACACTACTGTGGCAGAAGGTCAGACCAGTGTTGAGTTTAAGATAGAAGTTCCGTACAATGTTCCTTCTGATGGAAAGCATCACATGGTTGAGGTGCAAAAATACACGATTCCCGCAACCTACGAATATTACTGTGCACCTAAATTAGATAAAGATGCATTTCTTATTGCTCATGTTACAGGATGGGAATCGTACAACCTTTTATCGGGAGAAATGAATTTATTTTTTGAAGGCACTTATGTTGGGAAATCGTATCTTGATGTTGCTTCTACCAATGATACACTTGACATTTCGCTGGGTAGAGATAAAAATATTGTTGTATCTCGTACGAAGTTAAAAGATTTCAGCAAGAAAAGCTTTGTGGGTTCTACAAAAAAAGAAACACGCGGATTTGAGATTGAGGTACGCAATAAGAAAAAACAGCAGGTACAAATTAGTATTCATGATCAGTTTCCATTATCAACCAATAAAGAAATTGAAGTGGAGCATATAGAAATGTCGGGCGCAAAATTCGATGAAAGCACCGGATTTTTATCATGGCAATTTGATTTAGCTCCTACAGAAACAAAGAAATTTAAAATGCAGTATGCTGTGAAATATCCGAAAACACAGACGATAATTCTGGAGTAAATTTTTATGAAAATAATTCATGAAATTTCTAAAATGATTTTCATTGTGAAATATCGGCTACTGTTACTATTTGGAGTTTTTTTTGTAATTAATTCTTATGCTCAAAAACTAGATTTACCTATAGACTCTACAAAAAAAATTGTATATAATTCCACATTTTTAAAAGCCCATTTGACCAAATCAGAATTGTTTAATGTCGTTATAAGTTGGATAAAAAGTGATTTAAAAATACAATCTCCCTTAATTTTATCAGACACAATTCAATTTTCAAGAGAAATTCCCGGATATTCAACAGAGTACGGTGGGTTGACCTATGTTGGGTTAATAAAATATAAGACAACTATAATAATTGAAGATCTAAAATTTAATATAAGAACAGATCAAATTTATTATATTGACAATGAAAGTAAAGAAACCATTAATGCTGAAGATATTCTTTCAAAAAAAGAGTATATGGATAAATGGCATTGCTTATTAGATATGGACAAATCTGTTAGGGATTTAATTTATGAATGTGATAGAAAAACAGCAAAAAAAGTTAAAAAGAAATCGGAAAAATTTGTTTATGAAGCAAAAGAAGATAGTTATGTAGCAAACAATTCGATTTTGGATAATATCAGACTTCAGAAAGCACAAGAGGAATTAAAAAAAGCATCAAGCAAAATTATTTTTGGTACTGCAACTATGGCGGCCGGTTCACTATTTATTTTATATAGCGTAAATGAATATAAAGGTGTAGAAAGAAGCGGAGCTTTATTAGTGGGTACAGGAATTGTTGCTACAGGATTTATATTTTCAATAATTGGAATAAAGCACCAACGCAAGACTAATAAGCTATTATGTGATTATAGCATAAACAAAACAGAGTTAAGTTTACAAATTGGTATTAATAATATCTCTCTTTCATATAAATTTTGAGTATTTACCTATTCTTATATTGAGTTTTGCGATGCACTGAAATGTGTTGCGTAGCAGTGCGATGTGTTGAGTAGTTCGATAAACTCACGAACCTCATGTCGTAATGAGTTTATCGAACTGTCGAAGTATATTCCAAACAATTATTAAAAATAATCATTGTTATCCGATAAAAATTTGATAGATAGTGCTTGCAAGAAAACGTCAATTTCTGCGTTACTCTCAACCTGAAAAACAGTCATGTACATTAGTACACTCCTGATTTTCAGGTCTTCGAAAGCCCTGCCTACCGGACAGGCAGGCTTGAACTTGACCTTTTCTTATCAAGCACTCACACTGTTAAGCAAAAAACAAGGGTTTTCTTGCTAACACTAGATAGCTTAAACCTATTATTAGGACTCATTTTATAAACAGAGCGCTCCTATCGGAGTTTCAAAATTTATATATATGATTGTTTTTATAAACAGTACGTCACTACCTGCCAGCCGTACTCAAGCCATTGAGGCAGGCAGGCGTGACTAAATAATAAAGAAACTCCGTAGGAGTGAACTGTTTATAAAACGAACAAAATCCAACAATTAAAGCTCCGATAGGAGCGCCCTGTTTTTTATCGGACAATAATGAAAAATAATATTAAAAAATGCTAAAACTTTCCAGATCAAAGCTGTTGTTGTTATCTGCATTGATTATTTTAATTTATTATTTTATAAATCGCATATCTTATATAAACAAAGCAGAATTTACAACAGGAATGGTTGTTCCTTTCTATGAATTGCCGGATTGGAACAATTCAAATATTGGCTCTCCTGTTATAGCCTTTGCGCATGCTAATACATTGGTAAAATTTGAAGGAACGCAATATTTAAAATATAAAGAAGGAGAAACGGTTCCTGTTATTTTTAATTCAGAACAACCGCAGGATGCGTATATTTTTACTTTCATGGGGTATTGGTATTCAGGGCTTATTTGGTGCATCTGGCCATTAATGATTACAAGCGGTTTGATTCTTGGATTCATCAGAAAGAATCAAAACATTATTATTTCACTAAAATATCCTTTGATAAAAAAAGGAAAAAAAGAGGAAAAAAGCCTAATGCATAGCGACGGCTTAGGTAAAAAGTATGTTTAATGTTAATGTTTGAATAATCTCCATAATACTACTCAAGATGATCCACATTTTTGCAGGGAGCAATGTTTCTTTTGGTATGCAAGATGTGGAACATCTTGTTGTTTTACTCTTGCTGATCTCCAATATTGTCGAGCCAGTTTTTCTTACGTTCCATTTTTAAATCCTGAAGAATTGAAGATTTCACGTTGATTTTGAAATGAAAGCTTTTGTAAAAACCAAAAGGTATCCAGTTGAAACTCATTTCCCAGCAATGCAGGTCGCGGTGTATGTCTATGGATGCATTGACAAGCTTTTTTACTTCAAAATCGTAATCTGTACGAAAACGTATCTGCCATTTCGGAGTTAGAAAAAAATCGCCTGAAACCTGTAAGGTTTGCGTTGTTTTATCTTCCACATCAGGTTTGTCGTACCGTAGATTATAAGAAAGACTCAGGTTCCAGGGTATTCTGAAAATATGGTATCCGTTTTTGTCGAAACGTTTATTTTTATTTTCATTTAATTCTTTTTCTTTACGTGCGTTTTGAAATGTTTTCGCATTAATGTTTGCGCCGATAGACAGGTTTGCAGATGTAATACGACCAAAGTCGCCGTTTTCATCCAGCATAAAACGATTTACCCTTGTGTAGCCTGTAAGCAATGAGTCAAAAGAATACGGATCAACAATTCCGCTAAAACGCAAATTCAAAAGTCTTAAAAAATTTGTGCTTCCTGAAATGTTCAGAGGCATCCATTTCAAAGAATCGGCAGCAATATTATAGGATGTTGAAAAATTGAGCGCATCGAAAATTTTTATTTTTTTTAATCCTTCAACTGTATCGGCTTTGCTGCGTACTTTCATTTCAAGATTATTTCCCAAACTAAAATTTACCATTCCTGCTTTGCCGTTTTGAGGCGTGCCAAAAATACCGTTTTCAAATCGTGAATACTGGCGGTAAATGGTATCATTGGGAGCATTCGTGCGCCTAAAAACCTCCATGTGTTTTTTATAAACACCGAATTTTTCTTCGCCAAAATCGGGTCTGTAACTTAAACTTACCGAGGGTGTCATAACATGACGCACAGCTTTAAGCGGACCGACTTTGAGCTGATACATTCCATATAATGTTGTGGAAAGAGAAAGTGTGAAATTATAATCATAAGCCCTGTTAAAGCCGGGAATCGTGTCTGTTTTTATATTTCCAAAAGTCGTTTCATTTATTTTTACAGAATCATCCCAATACCGATTTATGGAATTAAGATACCAGCGCTCTGTGTAATTTGCAGAAGGAGATAAATTAAAATAGCGAAGAACTTTAAACGATGTGCTTAGAGGTATTGAATGCTGCATTCCGTTTTTGAATTGCGATAAAGACTCTTCCTCGAATAACTTACTCTCTTTGGTTGTTATTTTGTTTTGCGCCGTTGTAGTATAGCTGACGCCAATATTGTCAAACCATTTTAATTCTCCTGTTTTGTTCTTTTTTCTGAAAGGAAATATTCTCGACATACCAAAGTTAATATCAGGCAATGTGATTGTGATAGTACTATCCATGCTATTTTGCGAGTGTCTGAAATTAGAGGAAAAAGAAAAAGGTGAGTTTGGAAATATTCTGCTGTAACTTATATTTGATTGTTTTTGGTTTGTAAACATGTTTCCGGTATAATTTGTAGAATTATACCTGTCGAACGAACTGGAACTGACATTTACATTTGCAGAAAAAGTACTGTTCGGGCGGGCTTTTGGGTCTTGTGCATGCGACCAGGTTACTGCAAATAATTTGTTTTGTTGATACTCCGAATCTGTTTCTTCACCCAGAATATTCTCATTATATTTTAAATTAAAATGCCCGCCAAATTTATAGCGTTTTTTGTAATTGGAATTCATGCTTGCGCCCCACGACATATTGGAGTAAATATCTCCGGTCAGCGATAAATCCACATAATCATTTATTGCAAAATACCAACCTCCGTTTCTCAGGAAAAAACCTCTGTTTTCTTCATCTCCGTATTCAGGAATTAAAACTCCCGAAGTGTTGCCTTTTTTATTAGGAAAAAATCCAAACGGAATTCCAATGGGCATTGGGATATCTGCAATTACAAGATAGGCAGGACCAGAAATAATTTTATCATCGGGAATAACTTTAGCTTTTGTAAGAGCAATATAAAAATGCGGATCGTGTAAATCGCAGGTTGTAAATTTTCCATGCTCAAGGCAAACAATATCATTTGCTTGTTTTTTTGTTTTTTCGCTATGCAGAAAACTGCCTTCCTGCTTTGTTATGACACCTTTAATCAGCCCTTTTTTTGTTTTAAAATTGTAGGTCATCTCCACAGCATCAAATTCCTGATCACCCTGCTTGAAGACGGGTTTGCCAATTTCTTTTCCGCTCGTATCAATTACTCCTTTAGCATAAACAAGATCTTCACCAAGACTCATCTCTATATACGCGGCTTTCAGTTCAATATCTTTGTATTTGATGAATGCGTCCCCATAAAGGAATACTTTCTGGCTTTCAATATCGAAGCGTATCGAATCGCGTGCGTTGTATTTTATCGGGTCGTCAATTTTATCCGTATTCTTTTTCTTTTCTGTACTATTGTTTTCTTTTGTTGAATCATTTGAAAAAGGTATGGAAAGACTCAGGCTGTCTTTATTTGATTTTAGTGTGTCAATAATAACTGTATCAGGATTTATCTGAAGAAAATCATTAAAATGGTTATGAGAATCACATTCATGCAAAGCAAAAGCATCACGTGTGCCATTCATACCAAAAGCAACCTGAATGAGCAACAGCCCTGTAAAAACATTAAGAAGTAATTTTAAAAACAATTTTTTATTTTATTTTTGCAAAAATGAATTTTTCAAATGAAGCTCCAAAACTATAAATTTAATGTGACATTTTAATGAATAGAAACTTATCAGGTATTTTATTTAGTATTTTTTCACGCGTTAATTTTATTGTTTGCATTGTAATTTTTATTTTATTTTTCTCATATTCTTCATTATCTCAAGCTCAGAACAACTTCAACCTCAATACTATTGTTATTGATGCAGGTCATGGCGGAAAAGACCCCGGAGCTGTTTATAAAGAAAAGAAAAAAGTACTTGGCAAAGAAAAAGATATAACCTTAAGCATTGCTCTGAAGCTTGGAAATTATATTAAAACGCATTTTAAGGACATAAAAGTTATTTATACCCGCGATAAGGACGAATTTATAGAATTGCACAAGAGGGCTGCCATTGCTAATAAAAATAAAGCAGATTTGTTTGTTTCCATTCATGCAAATTCGAGTAAGAAAAAAGAACCTTTTGGTTCCGAAACTTTTGTTATGGGGATTCATAAAAATCAAGGAAACTTAGAAGTTGCAATGACTGAAAATTCCGTTGTTTTAAAAGAAAAAAATTATAATCAGGAATATGAAGGTATTGACCCGAACTCTCCGGAAGCATATATTATTTTCAATATGCTTCAAAATACAAATATTGAACAGAGTCTGAACCTTGCCTCTAAAATTCAGAATGAATACAAAAATCAACTGCTCCGATTTGACAGGGGAGTAAAACAGGCCGTGTTTTTTGTATTATGGAAGACGGTTATGCCCAGTATACTTACAGAAGTAGGGTTTATCAGCAACAAGGAAGAAGCAAAATATATTTTATCTGAAAGCGGGCAGCAACAAATATCATACAGCATTTTTAATGCGATAAGAAATTATAAAAAAGAAATAGAAGGTATTAAGGATGATGGCATCGTAATAGAAAAACCGGAATATAAATCTGAAGTAATTCCCGGATTTGAGACTGTGGATACTGTTACTGTAAAAGAAAACGTGAAAGAGAAAAATGAGCCGGACAATAAAGAAAAAGAGGACAGCGTTGAAGTAAAAGAAACAGTACAGCTAAAAGATACAACAGATTCTAAAAAGGAAAATGAGACAACAAAAAAGAACGAAAATAACAACAAAAAAGATAATACAAAAAAAGAGGACAGACATCTTTTTAAATTCAATGATATAGTTTTTAAAATTCAGATTACTTCTTCCAAAACAAAAATTCCTGTAAATTCTGAAAAGTTCAAAGGCTTGAAAGTAGAGGAGTTTGAAATAGATGGAACTTATAAGTATCTTGTATGTTCAAGTAAAAGTTATGATGAAATTGTGAATCTGCAAAAATTAATCAGATTGGATTTTCCTGATTCATTTATCATTGCATTAAAAAATGGAAAAAAAATATCCATTAATGACGCATTAAAAGAAATAAAAAATTAATTTTATAGTTTTGTTTTTCCCGAAAAAGAGGGTGTTGTATCAATAATGAGTTTTAAAAAATACAAATATGCAGTAGTGGGAATTGTTGTAACAACAGCAGTTGCTTCTTTTATTTGGGGTATATACTTCCTAAAGGGTCGGGATATCTTTCATAAAGAAAATAATTTTTATGCCATTTATGAAAAAGTAGAGGGATTGAGCATTTCCAGCCCTGTAATGATAAATGGCTTCAAAGTTGGTCAGGTTCTTAATATTTATTTTCATCCGGATAAAACAGGGAGATTGGTTGTTGTTTTTAATTCGCAAAGGGATGTAGAAATTCCGGACAGCACTATTGCCCGCATTACAAGTATTGATTTGATGGGCAATAAAGCAATTGAACTGCTTTTCAGCCATTACAGAACATTTCATAAGGACGGGGATACCATTGCATCAGCAGTAGAATTAAGTTTGAAAGAGCAGGTCAGCGTTCAGATGCTTCCCGTAAAAAAACAGGCAGAAAATCTAATGCTTGAAATGCAGGAAGCACTTGAAATAATAAAATATATTTTTAATGCGCAGACCCGCGATAATTTAAGCCGTAGTTTTGAAAGTATAAAACAAACAGTTGCAAATCTGCAACATTCATCAGGAAGTCTTGATACACTTGTTACGTCTCAATCATACAAGCTGTCAAATATTTTCAACAATGTGGAATCCATTACACAAAATTTAAAAAATCACAATGATTTGATAACAAATATTCTTACGAATATGTCTGCTATTACGGATTCCTTAACGAAGTCGCAGTTTGCCAATACCATATCAAATGTTAATAAAACCCTTGATCAGGTAACAGTTATATTTGAAAGGATTAATAATGGTCAGGGAACAATCGGGCAATTATTAAAAAACGATTCATTGTATCTTAATCTTCAGAGTTCTTCAAAAAATCTTAATAAATTGCTGACAGATATTAAGGAAAACCCGAAAAAATATGTGCGTTATTCCTTATTTGATTTTGGTCGAACCATTAATGTTCTTGATGAAAAAGAATGGGATAAAGTAAAACGTAAAGACGAAAAGCGTAAACAAAAAGAGGAAAAAGAACGCCTTAAAAATCTTGAGAAAGAACAAAAAGAAAAAGAAAAATCAGGAGACACGCTTTCTATGAATTTATTTTTTAAAATACAGATAAAATCTGCTACAAATAAAATTCCTCTGCATTCCCCTGAATTTAAAGGTTTGCAGAATATTGAAGAATATCAGGTAAACGGCTGGTATAAATACTGTGTTGGCAGCGAAGGCAGTATAGAAGATGTTTTGAAACTACACCACGAAGTAAAAAATTATTTCCCGGATGCTTTTCCGATTGCCGTAAAGAATGGCAAAATGATAAAAATATCAGATGCTAAAGAAATGTGAAGAAAGTATGAGTTTATCTTTACTCCTACTTATGTTTCTCAAACACATAGTTTTCTTTGCGGACACATAGATAAAAATTATTTCCTGAATTTCCCTCCGCTCATTTTGCTAAGATTCAGCAGGGCTCCTGTTTCGGCGTCAAATTCAATCTGCAGGTTTTTTTCTTTCATGAATTCCACTGGAAGAGCCATTACTGCGCCAAACTGCGATATGAGCATTACACGTTTGCCCAGAAGTTCTTTCCCGAAATAAAGCCGCACTTCGCCATATTCAGGTATCCTGAAAAAATAGCCATTATATTTTACAGGTTTTTTCGTGTTGTTTTTTATTAATTGAGTTATTTCCCATGAATTACCTGTTCTGCCGGATTCAATAGAAATTGGAATATTTATAGAATCCTGAATAAAAGAAATTCCCTTTCTTTCAGAAAAATAACATAAAACGGATGTTTTTGAAAGATCGGGGTTGGGCTCATACTCGAAGGTATACGCAAATGTATCTCTTTTAACAACGGTAGTGAAAAGTGATATGTATTTTTCCTCCAGTTTATTTAATTCTTCAACAAAAGCTCTTACGGCGTCTCCAGTAATAGTGGATTTATAGTCGCCGGATAAAATAGCTATTTTTTCATCACGGATATCAAAAATCTGGTTTGCTATTTCCTCTGCTTTTTCTTCAAGATTTTTATTTACAATAATATCATTTATCTGAGGCACTTTCACGAAACCCGAATCACTTCTGACTCTCTTATATATAGTATCAATTTTAGTGACTAATATTTTTTTCACGGATAAATCTGTAAACATATTTTTTTCTTTGTCCTCATGCTTCAGATTTACAATGGTAGACTTTCCTCCTTTAATTTTTCCTTCAGATATTTTATTAACAGACAATAATCTTCCATCACGTGAAAAATTTAATTGTCCTTGTAATGCTTTTCGGGCATTAAGAATTGCATAAGACTGTGTCGTGTCTGGAATAGAAATCGTTTCAAAATTCAAATCTGAAATCCGCCATAAAACAGTGTGCTCGGTAAATTGATTGTCAATACCCAGATATTTTTTCGCAAAACGGTTATAGGGACCGCATTGATAGGAAGTGCGTACAAGCTGCGTATGCACCTGTATTTTTTGTTTGGGCAGGGTGTAAATCAACGTTGAATTTTTTATTTCCTGAACATTTTTGTAAGGGACTACAGTAACTGAAGAACAGGCCGTTATAAGTGCTAAAATAATTAGAAAGTATAATAGGTTTTTCATGTATGATATACTATTTAATTAAGAATTACGAATTACGAATTAAGAATTTAAAATTAGTGTATGATTTTTCAATTCTGTTCAATATAAAAATAAATTTCAAATTTAATATTTTTTCTGAATTTTCGCAAATGCTTTTCCCATAAAGCGCATAATATCGCTGGCTAAAAGGCTTTCAGGCGAATTTTCAGCGAGGGCTAAATCTCCGGCTAATCCATGAAGAAAAACTCCTAGTAATGCAGCCTGAGAAGGTAAATAGCCTTGTGCTAAAAAAGAAAGAATTATTCCTGTAAGGACATCGCCACTTCCTCCTGTTGCCATACCCGGGTTTCCTGTGGAATTAAAATAGCAGGTTCCATCCGGTAGGGAAATAGACGTGTGCGCACCTTTTAAAACTATTATTAATTTGTGTTTTTGGGAAAATTCAATTTGTTTTAAATGTCTGTTGTAAGAGGATTCACTTTCCCCAAACAAACGCTCAAATTCACGTGGATGAGGAGTAAGGATTGTATTTTCAGGAAGCGTAGTAATCCAATTTTTATTTTCACTTACGATATTAAGCGCATCCGCATCCAGAACTAAAGGCACATGGCTGGTTTCAATCAACATTTTTAAAACATTCTGTGTTGCTTTTTCTTTTCCTAAACCCGGACCAGCACCGATTGCTGAAAATGTATCTAAATCGGGAAGTCTTGTTACATATTTTTCTTCTTCATCAACAGAGACCATTGCTTCCGGTACAGATGTTTGCAATATAGAATATCCTGATTTTGGTATATGCGTAGTAAGCAAACCTGCTCCCGAACGCAAACATGCGAGAGAAGCCAGAACAGCAGCACCGTTTTTCCCATAACTTCCCGCAATGAGCAATGCATGCCCGTAATTTCCTTTATGTGAAAATTTTTCGCGTTTTTTTAAAAATGATGAAATAAAAAGATCTTCGATATAATAGTAGGGCGTTTCTGTTTTTTGTATAGCAGCCAGATGCAGCCCTATAGGGAGGATTTCCCATTTTCCTGTATACTTATTATTTTCTGAGAAGAAAAAAGAAAGCTTCGGAAACTCAAAACTGAATGTATATTCAGCGTGTATAATATGCTCCGGGTTATTTTTGGTATTATCTTCTCCCATTAATCCTGATGGAATGTCAATAGAAACAACAGTTGTTGCAAATTTATTAATATATTGAACCAATTGAGCTGCTATTCCTGATAATGGGCGCATTAATCCAGAGCCAAACAGCGCATCAATAATTATTGCATCATTTGATATTTCAGGAAAATCAGAAATATCTTTAATAATTTTAGCCGGAACATTTTTCTTTTTTTCAAGTCTGTCAAGATTAATTTCAGCATCAGGTGAAAGTTTATCTGTAATTTTGAGAATAGAAACAAAGCTTTGAAAGCCTTTATCTGCAAGCAAACGCGCAACAGCAAGTCCATCTCCTCCATTATTTCCGGGACCAATAAAGATTATCACTTTTTTTTCATTGGAAAAATATTTGCAAAAGACTTCAGTAAAAGCTATAGAAGCGCGTTCCATAAGGTCAATAGATCGTATGGGTTCATGCGCTATCGTGTATGCATCTATCTCTGCAGTTTGCTTTGTGAGGAATACTTTCATATATTCATATATTATTTTGGTTATTCGCTAAAATTAGTGGAATTTTTAAAAGGGAAGATTAAATACAGATACGCAAGTTGCAGGTTGCAACTTGTATTATTTTCCACTAAAAATGTCGAATTACAATTATTTTTAAAGCTTATAATGTTTTCTTTGATTTCAGCCATAATGTATCGCCGGGTTGAACCGATTCTCCATATTTCATGCGGTTTCGGAGAAATAACTTTTTTAGCTTAACAGCATAAAGTTGAGAAATAGAGTGCAAGGTTTCTCCCTTTTTAACAATATGAGTTTTCTTTTCTCTTTCTGCCCTGTTTCGTTTTTTTTCAATATAAAATATCTGACCTTCTTTAAGCGCTTCACCGTCTTTCATGTCGTTGCATTTATGAAGATAATGGATTGTAAGGTCTAATTCTTCAGCTAATTTATAAAAAGTATCGTCTTTTTTTATAATGACATAATCTGTTCTGTTGTTTGATAAAATTTCTCTTTTTATTTTAATAATGTTTATTTCTGAAGGTATTTCATCATCATCTTTTTCTTTTTTGGCAATATGTTTTTCGGGAACAATTCCTTCATCATAAATATTTAATTTATATTTTTCTATGGTTTCAATTATAAGTTGGGAATATTTAGGATTCGTAGCGTATCCGGCAGTTTTCAGTCCTTCAGCCCATGCTTTATAGTCTTTCACATCAATATTAAAAAGAAAAGCATACCGTTTATTGTTTCTAAGAAATACGGAATGGTCTTGAAAAGATTCATTTGCATTTTTGTATTTTCGGAAACATTCGTTTTTTGTGTCATCGTCCCTGTAAATTTTTTCACCTGTCCATGAAGTGTGGCATTTTATTCCAAAGTGATTGTTTCCTTCTTTTGCCAGAAAACTGTTCCCGCAATTCGATTCATGAATTCCCTGAGCAAGAGTTATACTGGCAGGTATACCGAATTTTATCATTTTCTGTACTGCTGTTTCACTGTATATTTTAATATAATCCTCGGCAGTGTGTTTTTGTGCAAAAAATGGCATTGCTGAAAAAATCAGCATTAGAAATGGTAAATATGTATGGATTCTATTTTTTTTCATCGGAAAAATAAAATTTTATAAAAGTATAAAATATGAACGGAAGCATGACAGGATGTTGATATAAATACGTAGTTTGTTTAAAAAAAATAAAATAGTAATTTTGCCTTATTGTTTATGGTATTGATAAATCGTACCATGACACGATTTATCAAATTAAATATTATATAAAGATTCGCATGAAAAGGAACGAAATTTTAACAGTTGTATATGAATACGATTCTGTTTCAGAGATGACAAAGGAGGAAGCCTATCTCATAGAAAAAGCAAAAGAAGCAGCCATGTCAGCCTATGCGCCTTATTCAAAATTTCAGGTAGGAGTTTCTGTCTTGCTTGCGAATAATAAAATTGTGAATGGGAATAATCAGGAAAATGCTGCATATCCTTCGGGAATATGCGCAGAGCGTGTTGCTGTTTATTATGCAAATTCAAAATATCCGGATGTAGCTGTCAAAGCAATTGCTATATGCGCTTATACAAACGGAGCGTTTATTAAATTTCCTATTCCTCCCTGTGGTTCTTGCAGACAGTCTTTATTGGAAACAGAAACGCGTTTTAATTCTCCCATAAAAATAATACTTGCCGGAGCAGAAAAAATATTGGTGGTGAATAGCATGAAAGATTTACTGCCACTGCATTTTAATAGCGACCATCTTTTATAATTTTTTGCCTGTCTTGGTCATTTTATATCTTAAATATAAAGCTACCCAGATAAAAATAAAAAGAAATAAAAGAATGAGAAAATAACTGCTCATGACAGATGCTTTGTTTAATGTAAGTTTAAAAGTTATTTGGTCTTTATTTTTTTCGGGCATATCAGTTATTAATCTGATTTTATAAGCTGCATTTTTGTCAATCTGGAAATCTTTTGATTCAGACTCATTGGAATCAACGTAATCGTCTTCTGATCCTTCCTCTACATAATAATGAAATTCCTGAGCAATTTGCTGAACAACTTCATTGCTATCATTGAGAACCTCAAGAACTACAAAACATTCTGTTTCTCCGGCAAATTTTGCGCTTAATTTGATTGTGAATATCCGGTCTTTTGTGTCAACAGAAATTAATTCACCTGATTCGTAAGTTAAAATTGTTCGGGCAGAATCAGGATGTATTGCAGGGCTTTGTGTTTTTACAGGAGCGGGCTGCATTTTTTTTAAGGAAGTTTGTTTTTGAGTTTTTCCTACAGACTGTTTTTGCACAACGGCTTCCGGCTGTTTATCTGAAACTATTTTGAATTTACCGCAATCGGAACAGGGAAATTGTTGTGTTAAAAAATCATCACCAGAATTATACAGGGTATAAAAAAAACACAGTAGCACTGCTATGCAAGCTATAAAGAATAAGTTTGCAGTGGTCTTTCTTTTTTTCTTTTTAATTTCTAATTCATTAAGCTTTCCCTTTATTTCTTCTTTTCTTGATTTTACAGTATCATCATCTTCAAATGCCTTTAGCATATCTGCATAAATGACCGGTGTTTCAGAAAAGAACTCAATTTCTTTTATTTTTCCTTCTGTATTTAGCCTGCTTTCTACGACATAAGCTTTTTTGCTTTTTTCGTACATTCCGAAGTGTACAGCATCGCCGGGCTTGATTTGATAAGTACTTTCTCCCTCAAAAAAGAGAACATTCGAGCCTCCATATTCAAGCAATTGTCTGTTCTTACCGATGTCAAAATCTTTTATATTCGAACCCTGATTAATGTTTGGAAATTTGGGAGTATAAGATCTGGATATAGCATAACCGGAAGCGTCTTCAATAACGTAAAAATACTGACTATCTTCGCTAATTAAAACCCATTCATCGTATTCCCAAGTTTCGGCATCCCATCCTGTTTCACCATCTTCAGCCCAGTACTCCATGTAATTACTTTGCCAACGGGTACGCCCGATAATCATGTAATGCTTACCGAAAAAATTTCCAATCATTCCAATACGCAAAAATGATTTAGGAGGAAAATCATTAGGTGGTTGTAATTGGTTTATTACCCGATATTCATCAGTGTTTGTGTCAAGTACTGCACCGCAAAAATTACAACCTACATAATTTGTGCGTTTTGCCATTACAGTAATTTCTCCGCCACAATTAGTACATTTCAATTGTTTGACGGTTTTTTTGCGGAATTCTTCTCTGATTTTACTCATTTTAATTTGAAATTTTTATATCAGATAATTCAATTACTTTACCAATATTGAGCGCTGTTTCGCCGGGCATGTATTCGATGCTTACCGGAAGACCCTCGCCATAAGAAATCCCGTCAATAAAGTCTGCCTGTTCTCCGGGTTGCACCTGAAATGGAAGTTCACCTTCGCCACCATTTACTTTGGCTGTATTTTTTTCAGCAATAAAAATCTGGCGCGTATTAATAGAAACAACTACGCCTACTGCAGATTCTGAAAACGCAGGAATTTCGCCTTTTATATTTTCTTTACTAAATAAAACATAATCGCCTTCATCTTCTTGAAGCCAGTACTCTTTGTCCCAGTTTCCATTAAGCACCAGAAGCCATTCATCCCAAAAACCATCTTCATAATCAAAGCGCATACGCCCGAGAACCTCAAAGGTCTGATCTTTTATTTTTCCTGTTTTTCCAACTCCAAGGACAGAGCCATAATCAGCAAGTACAACTTTATCTCCAACCGGAGTAAGCCCATCGTTTGTCAGATAAATATTCTGCCCGCAATAAGGACAGCCAACCATTTTGGAAAAACGGTATTTTAGCTTTAATTGCGCTCCGCAGGAGGGACAATTTATGGTTTTTTCTTCCATGCTTTATTGTTTATCGTTTTATTTATTATTTAATTTGAATTTTATCATTATCATTGTCATTGTATAATAATCGCTCCATGGAGCGATTCCACAATTCCAATTTCAATTTCAATTCTTAATTCAACTCACCCTCTCACTCTTGCCGTAACCTGTTCCGGAACAATTTTCATAACAACAACATTATTAATAGAAGGGGTATTATACTTGAAATCGTCTTTCCCCGTGTAATGTTTCATAATAATATTCATAATTTTAATTTTTTCATCGAAATCAGTAATGAATTCAACTTTTCCCATCAGAATTACACTTTTGAATGTCATTGAATAACTGCAAGCAACAGGCTCATCTACCATATAAAGCTCTGCTTCTGTTTCAAAGGAAACACAAACATTCGGATTTTTCTTTAATATATCCAATTTTCTACCGCTTGGAGCACAATGAAGATAAAGTGTTTTATTTTCATACCCGAAATTAAAAGGGACGACATAGGGCTTATCTCCATCTACCATTCCAACATGGCAGGTTTTAACTTCGTTTATAATCCCATCAATAATTTTATGATCAGTATATTGAACGTTTTTCATTTTAGAAGATGTTTTTACAAATCTACAAAAAATAAAAAAACAGACAAAATTTATTTTTTAACTGATAAAAATCAATACACAAAAAAGTTATTGTATTAATAACATTCTTATTTTTACGGACGTAATCAAAAAATATGTTGCAGGTTTAATGTTGCAGGTTTGAAGTTACGATCTCACAACCTTAAACCTTAAACAAAGAAAAGACTCAAATATTAATTAAATAAAATACAAAACTATGTTAAAACAAAAAATTCAAAAAATTCTTAATGACCAGGTCAATAAAGAATATTATTCATCAAATTTATATTTATCAATGGCATCATGGGCAGAGAATAAAGGTCTTGAAGGAGTTGCCAATTGGCTATACGCGCAGGTAGAAGAAGAGCGCATGCACATGCTTAAATTTTTAAAGTTTATCAACGAACGCGGTGGAAAGGCGATTGTTCCGGCTATCAAACAACCACCAATGGAGTTTAAAGATGTATATAATCTGTTTGATGAAGTTTTGAAGCACGAAGAATATATTACTGCTTCAATCAATGAAATAGTTGCTGAGTGTTTTAAGGAAAAAGATTTTAGTACGCACAACTGGGTTCAATTTTTTGTTACGGAACAGATAGAGGAGGAAAGCTCTGTAAGGCAAATTATAGATAAATTAAATTTGCTCGGTAAGGAAAAAAATAATTTATATTTGTTTGATAAAGACATTATGTCTCTACGCACTACAGGGGCAACTACGAATCAGTAAGTTTTATATTTATCAAAAATAGGCAGCTTAAGCTGCCTGTTTTTTTTCAGAGTACTTCTCCTGTCCAGTAAGGCAGAAACGGTACAAACAGACAGATTGAAAGACAACCGACTAAATTAACACAAAACCTTCAACAACATCTTTGTATCAAATTCTCGACATATTTTTTCTTATTTTCCACACAATATTGATATTTTTCAATCTATTCGGTTGGATATGGAAACCTGTTAGAATAGCAAATCTTGTAAGCCTTTTGCTTACATTGTTTTCATGGTTAGTACTCGGTATTTTTTACGGATTTGGTTATTGCCCTTTAACAGATTGGCACTGGAAGGTGTTAAGACATCTCGGAGAGGAAAATATCCCGTCTTCTTACATTAAATATCTTGCAGACAGAATTACCGGTTTTAATTTTGATATTGTTTTGGTAGATTATTGCACAGGATCTTTCTTTACAGTTGCTTTTATTGCATCTGTTTTTGTAAATATCAGAACATTAGTTAATAGAAAACAAAAATAGTAATCATTTATTTATTTTTCATTTTTAATCATTCCCGGTTGCTGTTTTTTTATAAACACTATTTCATATCGCTTGCTTCTTTCGATTCTGATACTTTTATGAGATTAATATAATTTGCAAAACTGTTTAAAATAAAGGGCTCGCCCCTAAATTCTATGTAAGTATCATCAGACGCATTAATCTTCAAATTTTTAATAACATTTACATAGGCTTCTGAATCATCTTTGGCATTTATGGTGCAATATCTGGTAAGTAAATTTTGCGCTTCAACTGCTGATTCCCCATTTACCGAAATAACCAGTTCATCACATACCCCATTTGCTTTCAGATAACTTTCGTCTTCAAGATTCGTTAAGAAATTGTCAACATTGGCATCTACAAATATTTTCGCCTCATCATATATATTTAATTTCAATAATTTATAATCACCTTTTAAAAAGAGTTTTCCTTGACCGAATACATTTATTTCTATACTTTTTGAGTTCGTGTTTAAAGTTATTTCTGCATTTTTTTCAAGATGTATATTCAAATTATTTATAGATGGCATAAAGGTTATCAGATGCTTACCTTTTACATATATATCATTAAGTTTTTTTATCGTAACAAACACATTGAAAATTTTATTTTTCTTTGTTTTTGCCGTGCTGTAAATCATCATGCAATTATCCAATAACTCTGCCTTGGTTTTTTCATGTGTTTCATTTGTAGATTCAATAATAACCAAAGGAGTCTCTCCATCTACAATAAAAACATCGTAATTGTTATTGAGGCAAAGACTGGAAAAATTACTGGTAGGAAATTCTTTTGAAAATACTTGCTCATTGCTTTTTTGAGCGTAGGTTTGATTCAGGCAGAGTGTCCATAGGCTTAATAATACTATACTTTTTATTAAACCGTTTTTTAATGTTTTCATAGGACTATATTTATTAAGTTAAACCTTTGAAATTGCGGTTTACAGTAGTTAGAAATTTTAAGACACAGTGATTTTTTTGTTACAGTGAACCGCTTTTTTTTTTGGTTCTTCGTAACAGGTTTAAACGGGCGGGTAAAATTTTTGTTTAATGAACCTGATTTATCTTTCTATACGCACATTCAGCTAATAAGTTTCATTAATTTAATTATTTTTGTGAAAATTATTTGATTTCTTAATTTTGTTATTTCCATTCTGGTGATGGAGTTCGCCATAAACTGCAATTGTGCTGATAACTCCTGCAATTTTATCTGTTTTTTTGATGTGCATTATCGTTTTCTGATTTTATGGAATTTATTATTATTAGTTGTATAATTTGAGAATAAGATATTGCACATAGGAGTAACACTTCGATGTCGCATAGCACCACAGGCAAGCTCAGTGTGGTAGAGTAGGAATAGGAATAAGAAAATCGAATTCTTTTTTTAATGAAATATATCAATGGATAAAATCATATTACCGGACAATCATAAAAGAGCATTGACTTCTGCCTTGTTTGTCATAGAAAAATTAGGCGATGAGCTTATTCATGATTTAGAATTTGCAAATAAAAAAGTGATAACACAGACAGAGCAGATAACCGATTTAGAGTCTTATAAGGAAAAGATTGAACGCATCAGAATGAACATAAAATATGTTTTTGAAAAATACAATCTCAGCCCAGGACTATTAAGTAAGGCTCAAATAATAAATTCACGTAAAACTAAAATGTGGGAAGTTTTATGTGATTCAAAAGCTTCAAAACTGAATGTTTATGGGCAATTCCCAATGCAATATCAAAATGAATTTGATGAAGATATTGAAGCACTTTTAAAACTTACTGAAAGCATCTAAAATGGAAATACTTTTAAAAGAAATAAAACAAATTTGTTCTGAATATCAATTATTGTCTTTGCAACAATTAATAATTTCTGTAGAAAATTTATTTTCAAACAAATATATTGATATAGCTGTATTCGGGCAATTTAAGACAGGTAAAAGTTCATTTATAAATAATTTTCTCGAAAAAAATATATTGCCAACAGCTGTTGTTCCAGCAACATCTGTTATTACAAGAATTTTTTATGGAGATACCGAAAGAGTAACTATTATTTATAATGATAAGCGAACAGAAATAATTTCAATAAATGATTTAGAAAATTATGTAACGGAATCAAAAAATCCCAATAATACTAAAGATGTAGCAATTGCAAACATTGAAATCCCTGAAATGAAAGCATTCCCAGGCTTGTGTTTTACTGATACTCCGGGAGTGGGTAGTATTTTTCTGCATAACACAGAAACAACAAAGATATGGTCAGATAATGCAAGCATTGCGCTTGTTTGCATAAGTGCTGAAAGACCTTTATCTGAATTTGATCTGAATTTAATAAGAGAATTAGACCGGAATTCGTATAAAACGCTTTGTCTGCTTACGAAAACCGATTTGTTTACAACAGAGCAAATAAACGAAATAACAAATTTTATTCAGACTTCTTTGTTCAGAGAAATCGGAAAAAAAATTGCCGTTTTTTACTATTCAATTTATAAAAATTCAGAAACATATAAGCAGAAAATAAACAATGAAATATGCCTTCCCCTAACCGTACAGTTTGACAATGAAATAGAAAAAATATTAAAACATAAAGTAATAACAATAACAACGAAATTGCTGAGTTATATTGAAATCACTTATACTTCTTCGTTAAAAACCGATGATGAAAAAATTCTATTGAAGAAAAAAATTCTTGACGAGAAGTTGAATACAAGCTATATTCAATATGAACTGCGTCTTATAACAACTGATTTCAAAGCGAATGTTCGAGACAAAATATATAAAATTTTAGAGCTATATCAACAAGACCTTATTAAGGAAATGCAAAAAGATTTTATTTTAAATTTCTCTGAATGGAAAGGAAATCTGAACGATTTAACTAAAATATTTGAAGATTGGCTAAAATCAGTTTTAACGGAAAGATTAAAGAAAATATTAGAAAAAGAAAAGCATCAATTTGAAAAAATTACAGAAAATATTAATAGTCATTTCAGTTTTTACACAAGACATCTAAAAGAAAGATTAAGTGAAAATATTTTCAGGGTATTAGGAATGAAGCTGGCAGTAGAAGAATGGAATCCTGAATTTCAACCCTTAAAACAACCTGACATTTCCGTATATAGAATTTTTGACAGCCATATAGAACTGCTCTGGTTTCTGTTCCCTATGTTTATTTTCAGAAAGATTTTTAAAAATCATTTTTATAAACAAATTTCCTATGAAACTGAAAAGAACATGCAACGGCTAACATCTGACATTTCTGAAAAAATAAATAAGTTAACCGATTTTAGCAAAGATGAAACATTAAAATACATACTTAATGAAATAAATACAATTGAAAATGCCTTGTCGGGAGAACAGAGTAAGAGCGAAGAGTATCAGTACAGGGCTGAGTCATTAAAAAAACATATTAAACGTATCAGCGAATAAATTTTTTTTTGCAAAAAAAATTGTTTTCATAAAATTCATTTCGTTATTTTGCGAAATACTTAAATGTGAAAAATATGAAACAGCTATTTATTTCTATTATTGTTTTATTTGTAGCCGGAATTGCTACAGCGCAACCTAAACAGAATGCAAAACCGAAACTTGAAATTTATTATTTTCATGCCACGCACCGTTGTTCTACTTGTATTTCTATAGAAGACAATACAAAAAAAGTATTGGATGAATTTTTCAAGAAAGAAATTGATGCATCTACTATAAAAATGTATTCTTATGATTGCGAAGATGCAAATAATAAAGATTTAGTGAAAAAGTATAGCGCTTATGGATCATCCTTGATTTTACAGAGCAATACAGGAAAATTGAGTATGGAGGATATTACTAATTTTGCTTTTCAATATTCAAAAAACAATCCCGAAAAGTTTACAAAAGGGCTTATAGAAAAGATAGAGAAATTTTTAAAATAAGATACCGAATCAATCATGTTAAATTCATGTTAAAAATTTGTTTGAACAAAATTCATTTCGTTATTTTACGAAATACTTAAATGAAAAAATCATTAAAATCATTAAACTATGGCAATAAATATTAAAATTCTCGGAACAGGTTGTCCTAAATGTAAGACACTTGAGGTGCTAACTAAAGAAGTAATTAGTGAAAATAATTTTGAAGCAGATGTGAGTAAAGTTGAAGATATAGTTCAGATTATGAATTATGGCGTTATGTCAACACCTGGTATTGTTATTAATGAAAAAGTAGCACTTAGCGGAAGAGTACCTTCTAAAGACGAAATAAAAAAATTAATAGAAAAACATATTAATGGCTAAGAAAAAAGAAATACCTGAAGATGTCAGGCAAATGGCTATTTATGCCAAAGCTATGAGCCATCCTGTGCGTGTGTACATTTTGCAAAAGCTTTCAGAAATGAATTCCTGTTGCTACAGCGGCGATATTTTTGAAGAAATTAAAGTGGGGCGATCAACTTTATCACAGCATTTAAAAGAACTTAAATTTTCAGGACTTGTTCAAGGAGAAATTGAGCCCCCCTACATTAAATATTGTATTAACAGGGAAAATTGGGACAAAGCAAAATCATTGTGCAGTAAGTTATTCGGAATTAAATAATAAAAAAAAATCAGAATTATGAAAACATTATTTTATCTTGTTTGTTTTAGTAGCTTTGCTTTAATAACAGCTTGCAACCAAAATGCAAAAAAAGAAGAAGATAGTAATAAAACAGCAAATCAAACAGTATCTGAAAATTTGAAATTACAGGTATTTTATTTTCATGTAACAAACCGTTGCGCAACTTGTAATGGAATCGAAGCTAATGTTAGAAAAGTATTAGAAACGAATTATGCAAAGGAAATGAGAAGTGGGGAAATAAATTTTAAATCGCTAAATGTTGACGAACAGGAGAATAAAGCTTTAGCTGAAAAATATCAGGCTTACGGTGCATCTTTGCATCTTGTGAAAATAGAAAAAGGACAAGAAAAGGATAATGACCTTACAGATTATGCTTTTACATTTTCGCGACCACAACCCGAAGTTTTCCTTAAAGGAATGAAAGATACAATACAATATTTTTTGAAGTGATAATTACAGGCTGACTTCGACTCCCTGCCTACCGGACAGGCAGGCGCTCAGTCAGCGGTTAAATTTGAAACATTAAATCTATAAATAAAATGAAAAAAATAGTAATAATCGCAGTTGTTTTATTTTCTGTAAATTTTTTCGCTTCTGCTCAGAAGGGCAATGCAATTGAAGTATTGTATTTTAAAGCAAATCTGGCTTGTTGCAAAGCAAAATCATGCAATGCTCTTGAAGCCGATGTTCAGAAAATTGTATCAGAAAATTTTAAAGATGGTAGTGTAGTCTTTAAAGAAGTTAAATTAGCGGACGAAGCCAATAAAGAACTTGTTGAGAAATACAAGGCACAGTCACAAACGGTTGTGATTGTTAAAAAGAAAAAGAAAAAAGAAACTGCTGTAGATGTTTCTGAGTTAATGAAAAATTATTTGCAAACACAAGACAAAGAAGCATTGCAAAAACAATTCCTTGCAAAAGTTGAGGAAGTAAAAAAGAAATAATATGGAATTTTTACAGAATTTATTAGATGGCAGCAATATGCCCTTGTTGTCTGCTTTTTTACTGGGTTTAATGACCGCTATCAGTCCCTGTCCTTTAGCCACCAATATTACGGCTGTTGCATTCATCGGAAAAAATATTGAAAGCAAGAAAAAGGTTTTTGTGAATGGAATAATTTACACATTAGGTCGCGCATTCAGCTATACTGTGCTTGGTGTGATTCTTTTCTTTGGTGCCAGTAAATTTCATGTAGCATCGTTTTTCCAAAGTAATGGAGAAAAATTTTTAGGTCCATTGCTACTTATTATTGGTATTTTTATGCTTGATTTTATCAAAATAAAATTTCCCGGACTTGGAAAAATAACCGATAAATTTCAGAATAGCGACAAGCAGGGGAGCGGATGGAGTGCTTTTCTAATGGGAGTAGTATTTGCACTTGCTTTCTGTCCCTATAGTGGTGTTCTTTATTTCGGTATGCTTATACCAATGACGGTTTCAAGTGCTTCAGGATTATTTTTGCCCCCGGTTTTTGCATTGGCAACTGGTTTGCCGGTAATTATTTTTGCATATCTAATTGCTTTCACTTTATCAGGAGTGGGATCTCTTTACAACAAAATAAAAACCTTTGAAAAATGGTTCCGTAAAGTGGTTGCAGTGATTTTTATTATAGTTGGTATTTATTATATCTGGATATTTTACATTCAAAAATTGATACAATAATTGAATACTTTTGGGAAAAGAATAAAAAAACAGTTATGCCACGAAAACACGAAAGCTCAAAAATACACAAATTATTATCCTTAGTGATATTTAGTGTTCCTGCCTGTCAGGCAGCTACCGTGTGGACACAAATATGCGAAGTATTTTTATTGAGGGTTTGATATTTTTTAAATATTATGCCTACTCTGAAAATTAATTAAACCTAATATATGACACGAATTTCACAAATTTAATATGCTGATGATTAGTTGTTTTTTAATAATTCGAGTAATTATTCACAAATTAATTGTTTTCTAAGGTGTTCATGAGGGCTAAAGCCATTCGTGTCAAAAATACTTTTTGGAGTTGACTTAATAAAAAAGATGGGTCCACACGGTAGCTGTCAGGCAGACAGGTTTGAGTTTTCGTGGCGAAAAATATACGTTTATCAGAAAACTTAATAATATATTTTTTATGAATTCATTTCGTTATTTCACGAAATACAATAATATAATATTATGGAAACAAAAAAAGAAGTAAAAATTTTAATTTGGATTATCGCAATTTTTGGAGTCGCCTTTTTTCTGCCGATAGATAGTGTACGCTTCAATACAGCTATAACAGCAACACTTGATTTAGCGAAATGGTATGCAAGAGAACATGTTGTACTATGTTTGTTGCCCGCTTTTTTTATTGCAGGAGTAATTTCAGTTTTTGTAAGTCAGGGAGCAGTATTGCGCTACTTTGGAGCTAATGCTAAAAAGTGGCTTGCCTATACTGTTGCCGCAGTTTCAGGAACCATACTGGCTGTTTGTTCATGTACGATTCTGCCTTTATTTTCAAGCATTCACAAACGTGGAGCAGGCTTGGGTCCCGCAATTACTTTTTTATATTCAGGTCCTGCTATTAATATTCTCGCTATAATTTTAACAGCCCGTATTCTAGGCTTTGAAATGGGACTTGCGCGTACGATTGGAGCAATTGTTTTTAGCATATTAATTGGACTGATGATGTCTTTTATTTATCGTAAAGAAGAAAAAAAGAAAAAGAAAGAGCAGATGAATATTACTCCTCCACCAGAAAAAAGACCCATGTGGCAAACATCATTTCATTTTTTCACATTGGTTTTAATTCTTGTTTTTGCAAATTGGGGAAGTCCTGCTGCTGACGATACATCTAGCTTATGGTATTATTTATGGCATTTCAAATGGTATATTACCGGAGCATTTTCTTTATTTTTAGCTTATTCATTAATCTATATTTTAAAAATAAAATGGCAATGGGTTTTGCTTTCTGCAATTGCAATAATTGCATCTGCTGTGCTTTCAACCGTATTTATTGAAAATGCAAAACTAAGTCCTCTCGTTCCAATGATTGTTGGTATAGCCGCTTTAAGTTTTATTACATTAAAAGATAAGCGCGATGATGAAAACAAAGAATGGACAATTTCATCTTGGGGCTTTGCAAAACAAATCTTGCCCTTGCTTGCGGTCGGAGTTGTTACTGCCGGTTTTCTTTTAGGTTCTACACACGATGGACAAACTATTGCCGGCGTTATTCCAAACGAATGGATACAATGGCTGGTGGGAGGAAATTCTATTTTCTCAAACTTTTTTGCATCTTTAGTTGGAGCATTCATGTATTTTGCAACATTAACCGAAGTCCCAATTTTACAGGGATTAATAACTTCTGGAATGGGTAAAGGACCGGCATTGGCTTTATTACTTGCAGGTCCCTCGTTATCATTGCCAAATATGTTGGTAATTCGTGGTGTTCTTGGAACTCAAAAAACGATTATCTATGTTGCATTGGTTGTGGTTATGGCTACTGTTTCAGGGTTGATTTATGGGGAAATGTTTTAAGACACGAACCTGCCCGAAGCAGGCGGGTTACACGAATTTACACGAAAAAATGTACTCGTAATATGTGTAAATTAGTGAAATTTGTGTCAACATGAAATAGTAAATTCAAATCTTAACTTTTAAAATTTTACAAAATGGGATTTATATCAGAATACTTTCCGGAATTTGCTCAGAAGTTTGTTGAAATAGACAAAATGTATGCAGAAAAGCGACACATTGACGAAAAAACGCATCAATTTATCTGCTTGGCATTAGCTATTAAAGGTCGCTCTGCTCCTTGTGTGAAGAAACATTTTATCGGAGCAACGCTGGCTGGTGCGACAATGGAAGAAATTGCCTACATTATTGCACTTACAGAACGTGAAAGCGCAGGCAATGACGACTGTTGGGTAAACGATGTATTGAGAAACTGTTTTGAATTTTTTATTTTAATCTGTTAAGCATTAATTTTGTCATAGCTAATTGAATCATCGCCTCACTTGTATCTGTGTTAAATTC